>NZ_JBITTO010000007.1:0-509225 GCF_044541975.1 Streptomyces sp. NPDC085460 | reverse complement strand
CGGTTACATTCCGAACCCGGAAGCTAAGCCTTTCAGCGCCGATGGTACTGCAGGGGGGACCCTGTGGGAGAGTAGGACGCCGCCGAACAATCATTAGCCTCAACCCCCGGACCATGTCCGGGGGTTGAGGCATTTTTGCGTTCATGTGAAACGTGGGGAGCTTCGCTTCCCTTCTCCGGGGGACCCGCCTAGCGTCGGCGGCCGGCGCGACTGTCGAACCCACCCGTGGGAGCTGCCTTGACCTCACGCACACGCCCACGCCGAGGACGCGCGGCCGCCGTGGCCGCCGCCCTCGCCGCGGTCTTACTCGTCGGCTCCGCGCCCGTGGCCCAGGCCGAGGAGATCCCCCTCGCTCTGGGGCACCGGCTCGTCGAGCACTACCTGGGCGCCCCCGGCACCGCCAGTCCACTGCCGGGAACCGGGCCCGCCCAGCATCCCCACCTCGCCCCCAACGGGCGCAGCGGCATGCACGCCGACGCGGCGGGCAGCGGGACACACCCCCACCCGGGGCCGCTGGGGCGGGAACCCGAAGTGACCAGCGAGAAGATCGCGCCGGTCGGAGGAGAGTGCGCGACCGCCACCTTCGACGCCGGCGGGCGGCTGATCACCGTCTGCGGGACCTTCGGCGGGTTCCTGCTGAAACTGCTCGACCCGCGGAGCCTCGACACACTGGCCGAGTACAAGCTGCCGCAGCGGTCCTCCACCGTGGAAGCCATCACCCGGCTCGACTTCGAGAAGATCTTCAAGGACACCTCGGGCGGCGCCTACTTCTACCTCGACGACCGCGACCGAGTCGTCCTCGCCGACTCCCGCCAGCACGTCCTGCGGATCTCCCACGCGCAAAAGGCCGACGGGCGGTGGGAGTTCGAGGTCGAGGACGACTGGGACCTCACCCCGCTCGTACCGCACGACTGCGTCAGCTGGACCAACCTCTTCCCCAGCGGCGTCTGCGACCCCGTCACCTCCGTCATGCCGGACTGGGACGGACGGATCTGGTGGGTCACCCGGCTCGGGCGGGTCGGGACCGTCGACCCGGACAGCGGAACGCTGCGGGTGACACGGCTGGAAGGGGAGGAGATCCAGAACTCGTTCTCCGTGGCCGAGGACGGCGTCTCCATCGTCACCGACCACGCGCTGTACAGCTTCCGCGCCGGCGCCGACGGGACCCCGCGGGTCGTCTGGCGGGAGGCGTACGACCGGGGGACCGGGACCAAGCCGGGATCGGTGAACCAGGGATCGGGGACCACACCCGACCTCTTCGGGCGGCGGGACGAGTACGTCGCCATCACCGACAACGCCGACGACCGGATGAACGTGCTCGTCTACCGGCGGGCGGCGGACGTACCCGCCGGGCAGCGACTGGTCTGCAAGGTGCCCGTCTTCCGCACCGGCGCCTCCACCACCGACAACTCGCTGATCAGCTGGGGCGACAGCCTCGTCGTGGAGAACAACTACGGGTACGAGAACCCCTCGTCGCTCGGGTTCGGGCGCAGCGTCGTCGGCGGGGCGACCCGGATCGACGTACGGGCCGACGGCAGCGGCTGCGACGTCGTCTGGGAGAGCGACGTGCGGTCGCCGTCCACCGTGCCCAAGCTGTCCACGGCCAACGGGCTGCTGTACTTCTACGAGAAGCGCCCCCACGCGCTCGGGGTCGACGCCTGGTACCTCACCGCCGTCGACTTCCGGACCGGGGCGCGGGTGTTCTCGCGGTTCACCGGCACCGGGCTCGCCTACGACAACAACTGGGCGCCCATCACCCTCGGGCCCGACGGCACCGCGTACGTCGGCGTCTTCAACGGGATCGTCGCCGTCCGCGACACCGTCTGAGCGCGGACGCGGAGGACCGGCGCGGTGCCCTCGGCCGGGCGCCGCGCCGGTGCCGTACCCCCGTACTCGGGGGTCAGTCCATCGGCGGCATCTCGCCGACGGTGGTCCGGACGTCGATGACCGCGAACGCGGCGCCCTGCGGATCGAGAAGGGCGGCGAAGCGGCCGAAGGGGCTGTCCATCGGGCCGAAGACCTTCCGGCCGCCGAGGCGTTCGGCGGCGGTGACCGCCAGGTCGCAGTTGTCGACGGCGAAGTAGATCTGGATGTACGACGGGACCTCCGGCGGGAAGTCGTCCGGGGCCATCCGCATGCGGCCGAGGAGCGGGTCGCCGCCGAGGTCGAAGACCTTGAAGTCCATCGTCTCGTCGGCCATCTTCTTCGCGTTGTAGCCGAAGACGCTCGTGAAGAAGGCGTCGGACTTCTCGGGCTCGCGGGTGAAGACCTCGGCCCAGACGAACGAGCCGGACTCCCCTTCGAGCTCGAAGCCCTGGTGGACCCCGGCCTGCCAGAGGCCGAAGACCACGCCCGCCGGGTCCTGGGCCAGGCACATCGAGCCGAAGTCGCCGACCTTCATCGGTTCCATCAGCACCGTGCCGCCCGCGGCCTTGATCTTCTCCGCGGTGGCGGCGACGTCGTCCGAGGCGAAGTAGAGACACCAGGCGGACTGCGGCGGGGTGTCACCGCCGGGCATCGGCGGGACGACGGCGGCGACCGCCTTCCCGTTCTTGTACGCCTGGGTGTAGTTGCCGAACTCCGTCGCTTCCTCGCCGAAGGTCCAGCCCAGCACATCGGCGTAAAACGTCTTGGCTCCCTCGGCGTCGGTGAACATCGCGTCGGTCCATGCCGGGGTGCCCTCGGATCGTACGGCCATGACGTGACTCTCGCTTCCGATTCGTGGCGTTCTATGTCGTTTGGTGGACGCCGCCCACGCTAGTCACGACCCGGCCGTCCCGCGCGGTGACGCGCGGTCTCCGTGTGGTGCGGAGGCCGTCCGAGGGTGTAGCGGTGGAAGGGCGCCTCGGGCAGGCGGAGGTCCGGCCGCCACACGGAGAGGACCTGCGCGGACGGCAGGAAGAGAGCCGGCGGCAGCGCGTCGGGGGAGGTCCACTCCCAGCGCTCGATCTTCTCCGGCTCGGCGACCGCGGGGGCGCCCGTGAAGGCGCGGACGACCGTGGCCGCCGTCATCCGCGTCACGGTCGGCGAGGTGACCGTGTCGAGGAGCAGGCCGAGTACCTCCACGTCGGCCGCGCCGGTCACCAGGGTGGTCTCCTCGGCCAGCTCGCGGGCCGCGGCCTCCTCGATCGACTCGCCCGGCTCGATCCCGCCGCCCGGCAGCTCCCACACGCCCGAGCGGTCCAGACCGAGCAGGACCCGGCCCCGGGCGTCGAGCACCACGATCCCGGCGCCCAGCGCGGCGCTCGGGGTCGGCGGCCGGGTGTTGCGGGCGGCGGCGGCCGGGTCGGCGGAGGGAGGGGAGGCGTACGCGTCGGACGTCATGCGTTCTGTCTACCAGCCGGGTCCGACAGCGGGGTCACGTCGCGGCGGCCGGCGGGACCACCGCCACCGGGCAGGCGGCGTGGTGGAGGACCGCGTGGGCCACCGAGCCCACCAGGAGCTCCGCGATCCGGTGCCGGTGGTGCCGGCCCACGACGAGCAGGGCCGCGTCGGCGGAGGCGTCCACGAGCAGGCCGGCCGCGTCCCCCGGTGCCACCGTGCGCACCAGCTTCACGTCCGGGCGGCGGTCGGCGAAGGGGCGCAGCCGTGCCTCCTGCTCGCGCCGGGCCTCGGCGAGGAGGTTCTCCGTGTCCTCGGCGAGGGGGAGCGGCGGGGGCACCTGGAGGGCGGGGGAGGGGGCGGCGACCAGCGCGGCGGGGGTGGGCGGGAGCCGCAGCGCGGTGAGCGCCTCCAGCGGTACGCCGCGGAGCCCGGCCGTCTCGAAGGCGAAGGCGACCACCTCGTCCGGGGTCTCCTCGGGGTGCAGCCCCAGCAGGATCCGGCCGGCCTCGGGGGCGCTGTCCAGGGACGCGGTGCGGGCCTCGTGCGGGACCACGACGAGCGGGCAGGGGGAGCGGGCGGCGAGCGTGCGGCCGGTGGAGCCGAGCAGGAGGGTGGCGAAGCCGCCGTGGCCCCGGGAGCCGGTGACCAGGAGGCGGGCGCCGCGGGCCCTCTCCGGCAGCACCTCGGTGACCACGCCGTCCAGGGAGGCGTACCGCACCGGCACCGTGTGCCCGCGCTCCTCGACGACCGTCCGGACCGCCTCCAGGACGGTGTCCGGCAGCTTCGGCTCGGTGCCGAGCGAGGCGATGCGGGCGGCGCCCAGCTGGAGCGCCTCGGAGCGGACGTGCGCCACGACCAGGGGAGCGCCCAGGGACTCGGCGGCGCCCAGCGCCCAGGAGAGGGCGCGCAGACTGTGCTCGGAGCCGTCGACGGCGGCGATGACGGGCGGTTCGGATACCTCGTTCATGCGGGGATGCCTCCCGCGCCCGGCGCCGCGCCACACCGGGCGACGGCGACCGGGTCCGTCGGTGTCCCGGTCCGTCAGGCGTTCTGCTCGCGGGTGGCCTGGTCGGCCGCGCGCTGGGCGTTGCGCTCCTTGATGCGCACGTTCTCCTTGCGGACCTCGGACTGGGTGGCGCGCTCCTTGACCAGCCACTCCGGGGCCTCGGCCTTGAGCGCCTCGATCTGCTCGGTGGTGAGCGCCTCGGTGATCCCGCCGCGGGCGAGACCGGAGATGGAGATGCCGAGCTTGGCGGCGACGACGGGGCGCGGGTGCGGGCCGTTCTGGCGCAGCTCCTGGAGCCAGGCCGGAGGGTCGGCCTGGAGCTGGTTCAGCTCGGCGCGGGAGACGACGCCTTCCTGGAAGTCGGCGGGGGTGGCGTCGAGGTACACACCCAGCTTCTTCGCCGCGGTCGCGGGCTTCATCGTCTGGGAGTTCTGGTGCTGCGTCATGGTGTCCAGGGTATCGAGCACACGGGCGTCCTCCGACCACGGCCGCCCGCCGACCTGCGCGGACCCGCGCGGAGGGGACGGACGGGACGGACCGGCGGGTAATCTTGCGGGGTGAGCGACTCCTCTTCCTCCCCCACGACCTTCCGGCTGGCCTTCGTGCCCGGTGTGACGCCCTCGAAGTGGGTGCGGATCTGGGAGCAGCGGCTGCCGGACGTGCCGCTCACGCTGGTGCAGGTCGCGCCCGGCGAGTCCTTCGGGACGCTGCGTGAGGGGGCCGCGGACGCCGCGTTGCTGCGGCTGCCGGTCGACGGCGAGGACCTGGCCGCGATCCCGCTGTACGAGGAGACCACCGTGGTGGTCGTGCCGAAGGACCACCTGTTCGCTGCGGCCGAGGAGCTGAGCCCGGCGGATCTGGCGGAGGAGCTGGTGCTGCACCCGCTGGACGACACCCTCGACTGGGAGGCGCCGCCCGGCCGGCCGGCGTTCCAGCGGCCGGAGACCACCGCCGACGCGATCGAGCTGGTCGCCGCGGGCGTCGGGGTGCTCGTCGTGCCGCAGTCGCTGGCCCGGCTGCACCACCGCAAGGACCTCACGTACCGCACGATCACCGGGGTCCCCCAGTCGCGGGTGGCGCTCTCCTGGCCGAAGGCCGAGGAGGCTCCCGACCTGGTCGAGGAGTTCATCGGGATCGTCCGGGGGCGGACCGTCAACAGCACCCGTGGCCGGCGGGCCGAGGAGCTGAAGGGCCAGAAGACCGCCAAGCCGGCGCCGAAGCCCGCGAAGAAGGCCGCGGGGGGCAGGCCGCAGCGGCCGGCGAAGCCCGCACGGGGCAAGGGCGGCGCCGCGGGGCGCGGCGGGAAGCCCCGCCGAGGGCGCTGAGCGGACCCCTCGGCATACTCCTCCTGATGATCACGCGCCCGCCGCGGTGGGCGCCGAGCACAGGAGGATGCCTTGGCAGGCAGTTTCAGGACCGTGATCGAGGTGGCGCCCGCCCACCTCGACGAGGCCCGGTCGATCGACCGGGTCTTCCAGGAGGCGATCGCCCCCGCCACCGTCAACTTCGATTTCGAGGCCATCCACCGGGCGGCCGCCGCCGTGCCGGACTGCACCGTCGTCCGCATGGTGCGCGGCTGGGGCCTCAAGGAGCACGCGCCGCTGCTCGTCATGGTGCTGTCGCTGAAGGAGGCCGTCCGCCAGGCCCTGCCGGCCGCGTGCGCGGAGGCGGGCTTCTGGGAGACGGTGGAGCGGGAGCTCGTCGCCGCGTTCACCGGCCTCGGTGACGCGGCGGAGCAGGCGGGGCTCTCGTTCTACGAGGAGTCCGAGGAGCGCACCCGTTACTACCGGGACCTCTTCTTCGCGCTCCAGGACGAGGGTTCGGGCGAGGTGCTGCACGCGCTCGCGTTCTGTGTGGACGTCACCGTCGAGCTGCCGAAGGAGCGGGTGCTCGGCCTCGGTCTGACGGACATCGCGCCGTTCTCCGTCGGGCTGAACGCGATCGTGCTGCGCCGTCCGCTGCCCGTCGCGGCCTGATCCGCGGCGTGCGCCGGCCCGCCGTCCCGGGCCGGACCCTCAGCGCCGTACGCGCCCTCGGTGTCCTCAGTGCGGCCAGGGGCCGTAGCCGTCCCGCCCCTTGCCCTTCCCGTCGCCGTCGCCGCCGTTGTTGCCCTGGAGCCGGGCGACGATCGGCACCACGAACCAGCAGAGTCCCACCCATGCCGCCATGCCGATGAGCAGCCACATGGCGATGCCGTTGTCCAGCACCATGCGCATGATCAGCAGGAACGTCGACATGATCGTCAGGTAGAGCAGCACCATGCCGACCAGCGTCAGGCGCGCCGCCCAGTTCACCGTCTCCGGTTTGAGCCGGCGCCCGGCCATCAGCCGGTGGACCGCGACCGGCGCGACGAGCGCACCGGTGGTCGCCGCTCCCAGACAGAACGTGACCACGTAGATGATCCTGTCCGTCGTGCCCAGCTCCGTGAAGCGCGGCTGGAAGACGACCGCGACGAGGAAGCCGAACAGTATCTGGGTGCCGGTCTGGGCCACCCGCAGCTCCTGGAGGAGCTCGTTCCAGCGTCGGTCGGCCCGCTCCTCGCGGCTCTCGCCGCGTCCGTCGTCGTGCCGGACCGTTTCTTCGGCGGTCATAAGGGGCGGGTGCCCCCGCTCCCGCCCCGTATGCCTCCGGTCAGCCCACTGGTCCGCGCAGCCGGCCGCGGCGGGCCGCCGCCACCAGCTCGGGGACCGTCGCGAGCTTGACCCGTGGCCGGCCGGTCGCCGCGCCCCTGGCCCGTTCCGCCCGGTCGATGGCGGCGAGCCCGCGGGCGTCCACGACCCGGCCGCTGCGGGCGCGGGCGAGCCGCGCGAACGCCTTCGCGGAGCCGGTCGGCTTCGGCAGGCGGCCCTCGACGGCGTCGGCGAGGAGGCTGCCGACGGTCTCGGCGGCGCAGGAGCGGTTGGCGCCGATGCCTCCGGAGGGGCCGCGCTTGATCCAGCCGACGACGTACGTGCCGGTCATGCCGTCCACCCGTCCGGCGGTGTGCGGGACGGTGCCGGTGGCCTCGTCGAAGGGCAGTCCCGCGAGGGGGACGCCCCGGTAGCCGATCGCTCGCACGAGGAGCCCGGCGGGGATCTCGGCGGGCCCTTCGGGGCCTCCCGCGCGGACCGCGCGGACCGCGTCGGGGCCGATGGCCTCCTCGGGCGCCGAGTGGAAGCGGAGCACGACGCGGCGGCGGCCGGCGTCGGGGCCGCGCGTCCAGTCCACCGTCTCGCGCGCCACGCCCCGAAGCAGGCCCGCCTTGCCGCCGGCCGTCGCCGCGTCGATCGCCTCGGCGGTCCGCGGGTCGTGGGTGTCGACGACGAGCTCGACGCCGGGCAGTTCGGCGAGGGCGAGGAGCTCGGAGGCGGTGTACGCCGCGTCCTCGGGACCGCGCCGGCCGAGCAGCACCACCTCGCGCATCCGCGCGCCGCGCAGGGCCGCGAGGGCGTGGTCGGCGATGTCGGTGCCGGCGAGGGCGGCGGGGTCGGAGACCAGGATCCGGGCCACGTCCAGGGCCACGTTGCCGTTGCCGACGACCACGGCCCGCTCGGCCGTGCCCAGGGAGACCGCGTCGGCCGGGGTCTCCGGGTGGGCGTTGTACCAGGAGACGAGGGAGGTGGCGGAGAGGCTGCCGGGCAGGTCCTCGCCGGGGATGCCGAGGCGGCGGTCGGACGGGGCGCCGACCGCGTACACGACGGCGTCGTGGTGGGCGGCCAGCTCCTCGGGGGTGACGTCCCCGCCGATGTCCACGCCGAGCCGGACGGTGGCCCGGGGGTGGGTGTGGAAGCGGGCGAGGGTGTCGCCGGCGCCCTTGGTGCCCGGGTGGTCGGGGGCGACGCCGTAGCGGACGAGCCCGCCGGCGACCGGGAGCCGGTCGATGAGGGTGACCTCGGCGTTGGTGTGCAGCAGCAGGTCCTCGGCGGCGTACATGCCGGCCGGGCCGGTGCCGACGACGGCGACCCGGATCGGGGCGAAGTCGGAGGGCAGCGAGCGGTCGAAGGACGGCGCGCCCCAGGCGTGGAAGGTGGGGGAGGCGAGGACGGGGGCGGGCTCGCGGCCCTCGTAGTGGGCGGCGTTGATCGCCTCGTACTTCTTCAGCGGCCCGGTGAGCCGGTCGACCGGGAAGATCGCGTCGACCGGGCAGGCGTCGGCGCAGGCCCCGCAGTCGATGCAGCTCTTCGGGTCGACGTAGAGCATCTCGGTGGTGCCGAAGTCCGGCTCGTCGGGGGTCGGGTGGATGCAGTTGACCGGGCAGACGGCGACGCAGGTGGCGTCGGAGCAGCAGGTCTGGGTGATGGCGTAGGTCATGGCGGCGGCTCGGCTCGGCTCGTCGGGGTCAGAGGAGGTGGGCGCGCTGGTAGAAGTGCTGCGCGGGGCGGGTCAGCATGCCGACGTCGCCGAGGAACTCCATGAGGCCGGAGCAGCTGGCCCGGAGCCGCGCCTTGTAGTGCTCGTTGGCGGCGGCCTCGCGGCGGGCGCGCTCGGGGTCGAGGCCGGCCCGCACGTACACCTCGGGGTTCACCAGGCTGGTGATGATGTAGTACGCGGCGATGGCGACGATCAGCGCCTGGAAGTGGCGGCGGGCGCGGCTCGCGCGGGCGAGGTGGCGGCGGGTCTCGTCCCGGGCGAACTTCATGTGCCGGGACTCCTCGACGACGTGGATGTTGTTGATGGTCCGCACGAAGGGGACCACCCGCTCGTCGCGCATCCAGTCGCGCTGCATGACGTCGAGGACCTCCTCGGCGACGAGGATGCCGGCGTAGGCGGCCTCGCCGAAGCCGACGGTCTTCATGACCCGGCCGAGCTCCATGACGGCGCGCTTGGGCCGGTAGGCGGGGGCGCCGAGCTTCTGGGAGCCGCGGGCGAACATGATCGAGTGGCGGCACTCGTCGGCGATCTCGGTGAGCGCCCACTGGAAGCGGGGGTCGGTGTGGTCCATGCGGTAGATGTCCCGCAGGACCAGCTGCTGGAGGATCATCTCGAACCAGATGCCGGTGGAGGCGACGGAGGCGGACTCCTGGCGGGTCAGCTCCTTGCGCTGCTCCTCGGTCAGCTCGTTCCAGTAGGCGGTGCCGTAGAGGCTGTTCCACTCGGGGCTCTGCCCGTGGAAGTCCTTGTCGAGCGGGGTGTCCCAGTCGACCTCGGCGTTGGGGTCGTAGCTGAGCTTGGCGGCCGACCGGAGCAGCCGCTCGGCGACGTCGTCGGGGTCGTGGTGGTCCGGGCGAACGGTGCTGCTGGCCATCGGTGCGGCTCCTTGGGTCACGCGGTCGGTCGGCTCGTCGTGGTCGTTCACTCGCTTGTTAGACGCGGTGTCTAGCAAGCTTGTTAGACGGAACGTATAGCAAGGGCCTGGCGCGGGCTACCCCCCGGTGCGGACTTTCTCGCCGGGGCACGCGGAACCGGGCACGCGAAAGGGGGCACGCGAACCAAGACACGCGAAAGGGGGCCGGAGCGCAGGCGCTCCGGCCCCCTCGGGGGATCGCGGGAATCAGAAGGTCAGGTTCCAGGCGTCGATCTTCCCGGTGTCCGCGTTCGCGTTGTCGTTCACGCGGAGCTTCCAGACGCCGTTGGCCACCTCGGAGGAGGCGTTGACGGTGTACGTCCGGGCGATGTTGTCGGTGCCGCTGCCGGACCGGTTGTGGAGGTTGTAGACGGAGCCGTCGGGGGCGACCAGGTCGACCTTGAGGTCACCGATGTAGGTGTGCTTGATGTCGATGCCCACCGTGAGGGCGGCCGGCGCGTTGCCGGTGACGCCGCTGACGGTGATCGGGCTCTCGACGGTGGCGTTGTCGGAGATCGTGACGTCGCTCAGGTTCTCGAAGTACTTGCCGGGCGGCGGGGTCGAGCCGCCGACGGCCTTGAGCGCGTCCACGCGGCCCTCGCCGAAGAATCCGTTCTTCGCCGTGGTGCCGGTGCACCGGGAGTCCGAGGGGCAGGCCAGGTCGGTGGCGTGCTCGCCGAGCTTGGCGCGGATGTCCGCCGGGGTGTACGCCGGGTTGGCGCTGGCCAGCAGGGCGGCGACGCCCGCCACGTGCGGGGCGGCCATCGAGGTGCCGCTCAGCGAGGAGTACTTGCCGCCGGGGACCGTGCTGTAGACGGACTCGCCGGGGGCCGAGACCTCGATGACGTCACGGCCGAAGTTGGAGAAGGACGCCTTGGAGCTGCCATTGGTGCCGTTGGCCGCGACCGTGACGACGCCCGGCAGCTCGGCCGGGATGTCGAGGCAGTCGTTGGTGATGGTCCGGGTCACCGGCGTCGAGTCGTTGGGGCTCGACGAGTCGGTGGTCTTGTTCGCCAGGTCCACGTTGGAGTTGCCGGCCGCGGCGACCTGGAGCGAGCCCTTGCCCTCGGCGTACGCCTGGGCGCGGCCCACGCCCTCCAGGATGGCCGCCTGGTCGAGGTTGTTCGGGCAGTTGAACTGCCACGGGTCCGTGTAGTAGCTGTTGTTGGTGACCTTGAAGCCGCGGTCACCGGCCCACACGAGGCCGCAGATGGTGTTCTCCGCGAAGAAGAGCGTGCTGCCGGGCTCGGCGATCCGCACCGAGGAGATCTTCACGCCCGGGGCGACGCCGATCGCGCCCTTGCCGTTCTTGGCGGCGGCGACCGTGCCGGCGACGTGGGTGCCGTGCTGGTCGATGTCGCGCCAGGCGCCGGCGCGGGTGTCGGCCTTGCCGTAGGCGCAGGAGACCGAGTCGGCGGCGTTGAAGTTGGGCGCGAGGTCCTGGTGCTGGTCGTCGACGCCGGTGTCCAGGATGCCGACCTTGACCGAGGCGGAGCCGGGGTTGACGGCCCACGCCTGGTCGGCCTTGATCTGGGTCATGTCCGAGCGGACGGGCTCGGTGGAGGGAGCCGCCGACTGCGAAGGGCTGGACGGGAGGGCCGGGTTGTACGCGTCGGCCGGGACGTCCGAGGTGCGGGTCGCGCCGACCTTCTGCACGCCGGTGACGCCACGCATGGTGGTGGCGAAGGAGGCGGAGGTCGAGTGGGCGACGATCACGCCGATGGCGTCGAAGGAGGAGAAGACCGAACCGCCGTTGGCGGCCACGGCGCCGCGGACCGCGGTGGTGTCACCGGGAGTGGTGATGACCAGGTAGGCGCGGGTGCCTGCCGCCCAGGCGGCGGGCGCCTGCTGCGTGGTCCTGGCGTTCGCGGTGAAGGCCGCGAGCGGCTCGTTGTCGAGCGGGGCGGCCTGGGCGAGCGAGACCGGGCCCGCGATCGCCAGCGTCGTGCCGAGGGCGATGGCCGCGAGTCTCATCCGGCCGGATATGTGGGAAAACAATGCGTCCTCCGATGACCCGGTGGCGCGGGTGGCGCCGGCCGGGCCCTGTGATGTGTGGGGTGGACGCAAGATCCCAGACGGGCGGGGCGGAAGGAAGACTTCAGTCCGACAAGCCCGTTCATGTGACAAAATCTTGACTTGAACATGGCGAAAGGGGCGGGTTTCCTTCCCCCGCCCCTTCGCGTCACGGCCGTGCGGCTACTTCAGGTAGGGGCCGGCCGCCCCGATCTTCCCGGGCCCGTTCAGGACGTACACCCGCAGGTTGCCCTTGCCGGGCGCGCCGACCGAGAGCGTGCCGTGGGAGACGACCTTGACGTCACCGGTGACGGCGTCGGTGTAGGTGCCGTTCGGGATGCCGTTGTACGTGGCTCCGCCCGAGACCGTGACGAGCGCGAAGCTGTCGGTGGAGCCGCTGGTGTAGCGGCGCTTGAACGCCATGCCGCCCGAGATGCCCTCCGTGGAGTACTGGCCCATCTGGAGCGCGGGGATCGCCCGGCGGATCTCGTTGAGCCGCTGGAGGTGCTTGACCAGGGGCTGCTGGAGGGTGGTCGCGACCTGGCCGCTCGCCTCGGAGACCTGGGAGAAGCCGGAGGCGGTGACGGTGCCGGCGAGGTGCGCGCCGTAGTAGGCGCGGCCCGTGGTCGCCAGCGGGCAGGTCGGCCCGCAGTCGATCTTCTGGCCCTTCTGGAACTCGATCTCGGAGCCGTAGTACAGCGTCGGGATGCCGCGGAAGGTCCACATCAGGGACATGTTCTCGGCCCAGGCGTCGGTGCCGCCGGTGTATCGCTCGCTGGACTTGTTCGGCCCGTAGTCGTGGCTGTCGACGTAGACGACGTTGTACGTGGCGTCGTTGTAACTGTCGTCCGAGTCCTTGCCGTTGGAGAAGGCGTTGTAGGCGTCACCGAAGTTCATGTGCATTCGCATGTCGATGACGTTCATGCCGGAGAAGCGGCTGTGGTCGGGTGCGTGGTAGCTGTTGCCGTTCAGGAAGGCGTTGGTCGAGGTCGGCTGGTTGCCGGTGCCCTGCTGCTGCTCGTAGTCGTACATCTCCAGCGCCGCCTTGGTGTCGTCGGCGTCGTACTCCTTGCGCTCCTTCCAGGTGAAGAACTGCGCCGAGTGGTTCACCGAGCCGCGGTTCCACTTGTCGTTGACGAAGGCGGCGACCTCGCCGAAGACGAAGAAGTTCTTCGCCGCCTCGGCGCCGTGGCGCTGGGTGACCCGCTCCTGGATGGCGGGGAGGAAGCGGCGGTTCCAGGTGGTGCGCGGGATGTGCACGGCGGTGTCGACGCGGAAGCCGTCGACGCCCATGTCGATGTACTTGTTGGAGGCGCCGATCAGGTAGTTCTGGACGGTCGGGTTCTCCGTGTTCAGGTCCGCCAGGTCCTCGTGCAGCCAGCAGGAACGGGAGTCCTCGCCCTCCCAGTTGCCGATCCAGCACTGGTGGAAGAGCGCCTTCGGGAACATGCCGGAAGTCGGGCTCGGCCACTGGCAGTTGTAGAGCGTGTACCCCTCCGGGCTCTTCCCGCCGGTCGGCTTGCCCCAGTTGACGCAGGTGTTGCCGGTGGGCTCGGCGGTCGACCACAGGTCGCCGTTGTAGTACGACTTGCCGGACTTGGCGTCGACGGTCAGGCCGTCGTATTCGAAGCCGGGCTGCTTCTCGTCGTAGTACCAGCTCCACTGGGAGTCCCGGACGCCGTACACGGTCGGGGTGAACAGGCCCTTGGCGCCCCAGCGGGAGGAGTGGTTGTAGACGACGTCCTGGTAGATCTTCATGCCCTTGGCGTGGGCGGCGTCGATCAGGTCCTGGTAGGAGGCGCCGGCCGACTCCAGGCGTGGGTCGACCTTGTAGAAGTCGTAGCCGTGGTAGCCGTGGTGGTCGTAGTCCGAGCGGTTGAGGACCACCGGCGTGACCCAGACGGCGGAGAAGCCGAGGCCCTTGATGTAGTCGAGCTTCTGGATGAGGCCCTTGAAGTCGCCCCGGAACATGGGGTCGTCGTGGGCCGCGTTGCCCGACTTCACGTGCTGGCTGCCGCCCCGGTTGTTGGTGGGGTCGCCGTCGTGGAAGCGGGCGGTGAGGACGAAGTAGATCGGGTCCTTGCGCGGGTCGGTGCCGAGCGGCTTGCCGTTCGCCGGGGCGGCCGGCTCGTCCCCGGTGGTGGCGGTGGCCGGGGCGGAGGCGGGCGAGACGTTCCCGGCGGCGTCCACGGCCCTCACCGTGTACGTGTACGCGGTCCGTTCGGCCAGGCCGGTGTCCGAGAAGACCGTCGAGCCGACGTCCGTCACCACCGTGCCGCCGGTGCCGCCGACCCGCGTGACCTGGTACTTCGTCACGCCCCGGTCATCGGTGGCGGCGTCCCAGGAGAGCAGGACGGAGACCCCGTCGGCGCTCGCGGTGACCCGGGCCGGGGCGGTGGGCGCCTGGGTGTCGGGCGGGGTCGCGGCACAGGGGTCGGTCGCGTTCGCGGTCACCACCCGGTCCCGGACGGTCGAGGTGCCGGTGCCGATGGTGTAGTCGGAGCCGCCGTTGTTGTCCCACACGCCGTTGCCGTTGTTGAACGCGGCCTTGAGGGACGTGGCGGTGCCGAGGTCGAGCTCCCGCTTCCACCAGCCGGTGCAGGCCGCCGTCATGCCGAGGCCGGGCACGGCCGTCCACGCGCCGCCGGCCGGCTGGTAGTGGACGTTCACCGTCGACCAGCCGAGGGAGGCCGAGGAGTAGTACACCGTCGCCTTCCGCGCGGCGGGCGGCGGGGTGTCGGCACACGGGTCGGAGTGGGCGACGACCCCGTCCTTCACGGTGATGTTCCCGGTGCCCAGGGCGTAGTTGCGGCCGCCGTTGTTGTCCCAGGTGCCGGCGCCGTTGTTGAACGTCGCCTGGAGGCCGGCGGCGGTGCCGAGGCTGACGGTCTTCTTCACCCAGTCCGTACAGGCCGGCTCCATCGCCGTGCCGGGGACGGTGGTCCAGGAGCCGCCGTCGGGGGCGTAATGCAGGTTGTAGGCCGACCAGTTCCTGGTCTTCGTCCAGTAGTGGACCGTCGCCGTGGTCTCGGCGACGGCCGCCGCCGGGGCGGCGGCGAGCGGAGCGGCGGCGGCCGGAGGCGCGCCGGGCGGCGCCGCGACCAGGCCGGTGAGACCGGCGGCGACACCGAGCAGCGCGAGTGCGCGCCGCCGCGGCCGTATGCGGGTGGGGGTCATGCGGACTCCAGACGAGGGCGCGCCGGGGAAAGGGGCCGGGGTACGCCGGGGATCGGCCCCTTTGGAAGCGCGTGCGGAAAGTTGCGGAAAGTTCTTGCGTCGGCGGGAAGTTACCCCCGTGCGGCGCGCGCGTAAAGGGTCCGCGTCGAAGCGGTTCGCATCGTGGGATTCAGGGCTGCTCGAGGTACGGGCCGAGCAGGGTCCGCCACGAGGAGTCGATGCGCCGGAACTCCGCCGGACAGAGCGCGGCGCGGTCGCGGGGCAGCACGCCGTCCGGGTTGCCCTCCGCGTCCACGGCGTCCGCGAAACGCCCGGGATCGGAGCCGTACAGCCAGCAGGCCCAGTTGAAGAACCGCTGTCCGTCCAGGGAGTGGATGTCGGAGTACGCGGCCACCCCCGGGTCGCCGCCCTCGGCCGCCTGCCACAGCGCGCCCCAGGCGTTGATGGTGGAGATCGCGTAGTCGGTGTGGGTCTCGTCTCCCGAGGCGAGGAGGAGGACGGCGAGCTGGTCGACCGCGTCCTCCTCGCGGCCGGTGACCGGCAGGTCGTACAGGTCGACGAGGGCGTGCCCGAGCTCGTGGAAGAGGACGCCGTTCGAGAGGCCGACGACGTCCTCGTCGACGGCGGCGCTCCGCGCCGGGGCGCCGCCGGAGTCGAGGCCGGCGAAGACCCGCCGCGCGTCGGGCACGAAGCCGTAGCAGTAGGTGATCCGCCCGGTCTCCCGGTCCCAGTACGGGTTGGGCGCCGGGCAGCTCGCGGCGCGCAGCGGTACGTCGCGGGGGAGGGCGATCCGGGCGTCCGCGTAGGCGGCGGCGTCCTCCAGGACGCGGCGCTTGCGGAGGAAGGCGCGCGCGGCGTCCTCCTCGGGGGTGCGGGCGGCCTCGTACGAGACGACGAGCCGGCCCGTGCCCCGGGTGGCCGACGGGGTGGGGGAGGGCGCCGCCGGGTGCGCCGCGCAGCCCGCGAGCAGGACGGCGGTCAGGGCGAGGGGCGCGCCACGGCGTGCACGGGCGGCGGCGGGCATCGGCGGCACCTCGTCTCGTGGGCGTCCCTGCCGACGAGCCTGGCCGGAGCGGCCGGGGGCGGCGAGCCCGCCGCGCCGGACGGGTGAGGCGGGGCCGCGGGGCCGGGCCGGGTCACGCCCGGGGCCAGGGGCGGCCCTCCAGGCGTTCGATGTCCCGGTTGAAGCGCTCCAGGAGGTCCGCGAAGGCGGCCGCGTCCTCGGGTGACCAGTGCTCCATGATCCGCCGCAGGCCGCGGATGTTGAAGGAGCGGTCCGCCTCCAGGCGCCGCTCGCCCTCCTCGGTGATCCGGAACTTGCGGGCGATGCCGCCGTCCGGATCGGGGATGCGCTCCACGACCCCGGCCCGCAGCATCGCCGCGGTCTGCCGGTTGAGGGTGGAGGCGTCGAGCCCGAAGGCGTCGGTGAGCTGCCCGATGGACATGGGGCCGTGCATCCGGATCCGGGTGAGGAGCACGTACGCGCTCCGGTCGAGGCCGCCGGCGCCACCGGCCCGGGTGCGCGGAGTGTGGAGGTGGGAGTGGCGGCTGAGCAGCATCGTCTCGAACTCGACGCGGTCGGCGGCCACGTCCGGCTCGCCCGGCTTTTCCGGCTCGGCCGTCTTCGCGGGCTCGTTCGCGGGCTCGTCCGCGGGCTTCTCGGGCCTCTCCACAGGCGTGTCCTCGGGCTGGTCGGGCTGGTCCATGGGGGCATTCTCTCCCGCTGCTCCGTGGTGTGCATCCAGCACAACTTGTGCATCATGCAATCGATGTGCATGATGCACAAGCCCGTATGTGCCTTACTTCCGTGAACCCAGGAGAGACCCGTGGACCGCGCCCAGACCGACGCACGCCCCGGAGGCGTCGTCGGCGTCCTCGCCTTCGCCGGCATCGTGGCGGCACTCATGCAGACCCTCGTGGTGCCGCTCATCGGCGATCTGCCGCGGCTCCTCCACGCCGACGCCTCCGACGCCTCGTGGGTGATCACCGCGACCCTGCTCGCCGCCGCCGTCGCCACGCCCGTCGCCGGCCGGCTCGGCGACACCCTCGGCAAGCGGACCGTGCTGCTCGCCTCGACCGTCCCGCTGATCGCCGGCTCCGTCGTCTGCGCCCTCGCCGACTCCGTCGTCCCGATGATCGTCGGCCGCGGTCTCCAGGGCCTCGGCATGGGCGTCGTCCCCGTCGGCATCAGCCTGCTCCGCGACGTCCTGCCGCCCGAGAAGCTCGGCGGTTCCATCGCCCTGATGAGCGCATCGATGGGCGTCGGCGGCGCCCTCGGCCTGCCGTTCTCCGCGGCCGTCGCCGAGCACGCCAGCTGGCGCGTCCTCTTCTGGGTGGCCGCCGCCCTCAGCGCCCTCGTCGCCGCCCTGATCTGGCGGCGCGTCCCCGCAGGCCGCCGCAACCCCGCCCCCGGCCGCTTCGACGTGCCCGGCGCCCTCGGCCTCGGCGCCGGCCTCGTCGCCCTCCTCCTCGCCGTCTCCAAGGGCGCCGCCTGGGGCTGGGGCAGCGGCACCACCCTCGGCCTCTTCGCCGCCGCCGCCGTCACCCTCCTCGCCTGGGGCTTCTGGGAGCTGCGCACCCGAGACCCGCTCGTCGACCTGCGGGTCACCGCCCGCCCGGTCGTCCTGCTGACCAACCTCGCCTCGGTGCTCGTCGGCTTCTCGATGTACGCCCAGTCGCTCGTCGTCCCGCAGCTCCTCCAGCTCCCCGAGGCGACCGGCTACGGCCTCGGCCAGTCGATGATGGCGATGGGCCTCTGGATGGCCCCCGCCGGCCTCGCGATGATGCTGCTCGCCCCGCTCGGCGCCAAGCTGTCCGCCGCCCGCGGCCCCAAGGTCACCCTCTCCGTCGGCGCCCTCGTCATCTCCGCCGGCTACGCCTCCTCGCTCGCCCTCATGGGCTCCACCTGGGGCCTGCTCGTCGTCACCCTCGTCTGCAACACCGGCGTCGGCCTCGCCTACGGCGCCATGCCCGCGCTCATCATGGGCTCCGTCCCGGCCGGGGAGACCGCCTCCGCCAACAGCTTCAACACCCTGATGCGGTCCATCGGCACCTCGGTCTCCGCCGCCGTCATCGGCGTCGTCCTCGCCCAGATGACCACGACCCTCGGCGGCCACACCCTGCCCTCCGAGAACGGCTTCCGGGCCGCCATGCTCATCGGCGCCGGCGTCGCCCTCCTCGCCTCGCTCGTCGCGGCCCTCATCCCCGCCCGGCACACCCCCGCGGCCGGCTCCCCGGCCACGAGCCCCGCGCCGCGGACCGCGCGCGCCGCCTGACCCGGAGCGGTACGGGAGGAGGGCCCGCCCGCCCCGCGTACCGCTTCACCGCGTCAACCCTCCCCGTCCGCCTCCAGCGTGAACAGCGCGCCGTCCGGGTCCCGCACCACCATCCGCCGCCCTTCCCCGGCCGCGCCGGGCTCCCGGGCCCCGCCCCACTCGCCGCCCGGCACCACCACGCCGCCGTGCTCCGTCACCGCCGCCACCGCGGCCGTCAGATCCGGCACCCGGAACCTCACCAGCCAGCGGGGACGCAGCTGGGGCCGGGGCGAGGCGGCCTCCACCGGGCCGCTGTCGAGCCGCGCCACCGGCACCCCGTCCCTGCGCAGCACCACCCGGTCCTCCTCGTACGAGGTCTCGCAGGCGCCCGGCAGGTCCTCCGCCCAGCGCAGCACCCCGCCGTAGAACACGGCCGCGTCGAAGGCGTCCCGGGTGTGCAGCTCCACCCACGCGGGCGCGCCCCGCTCACCCACGTGCCAGCGCGACACCAGCCGCCCCTCCCACACCGCGAACGCGGCCCCGTCCCGGTCCGTGGCCAGCGCCACCCGGCCCTGCGGCGGATACGCCACCGGGCCCACGCCCACCGTGCCGCCCCGCTCCCGGATCCGGGCCACCGCCGCGTCGGCGTCCTCCACCGCGAAGAACACCGTCCACGCCACCGGCACGGCCAGCTCCGCCGCCAGCGCGGCGATCCCCGCGACCGGCACCCCGTCCCGCTCTCCCACCGCGTACGCCGATCCCGCCTCCAGCTTGCCCGGCCGGAACGTCCAGCCCAGCACGGCGCTGTAGAACCGCTCAGCCGCGCCCAGATCCCGCGTCGCCAGACTCAGCCAGCACGGCGCGCCCAGCGCCCGCGCCGTCGTCGGCTCCGTCACCGGACCACCTCCTTGACCGAGCGTCCGCCGGCCGGACGCCACCCCGCGCGCCTTCCCCGGCGGGCGGCCCGGCACACCCCGCTTCACCCGGCCGGCGGCGCGCTCAGGACGCCGGCGCGAGCCCCCGGGCCGCGTACGCCCGCACATCGGCGTCCGGGTCGGCCGCCACGGTCGCGAGCGCGGCGCGCGCCTCCGGCGCCGGGACGTGCCCGAGCAGCGCCAGCACGGCCGCCTTGCGCACGTCCGCGTTCCGGTCCGCGAGCGCCTTCGCCAGCGCCGGGACCGCCCGCCCGGCCGCCGCCGCCCGCAGCGCCGCCGCCGCGCCCGCCCGCACCTGCCACGCCGGATCGTCCAGGGCGGCCACCGCCCGCTCCGCCAGCGGCGGCGGGCAGCCGGCCGCCGCCAGCGCCCCGAAGGCCGCGCCCCGCACCAGCGGGTCGGCGTCGTCGAGGAGCGGGACCAGCGGCCCGGCCTCCGGCACGGACACCGCCGCGAGACCCCGGGCCACCGCGACCCGCACCTCACGGGCCGGGTCGGCCGCGGCGCCGGCCAGCGCGGCGACCGCGTCCACCGACACCAGGGCCCGTACCGCCTGGAGCCGCACCTCCGGCGCCGCGTCGGCCAGCGCCGCCGCGTACACCCCGGCCCCGCCGAGACGCCGGGCCCGCAGCACCTCGACCGCCACCGCCCGCACCGCCGGGTCGGACGTCTCCAGCGCGGCCCGCAGTCCCTCGCCCAACTCCGCGTCCGCGTCCAGGACTTCCGCCAGTTCGCGCAGGGCGCCGACGGCCGCCGACCGCACCGACGCGTCCTCGTCCCGCAGCCGGGCCGCCAGCGCCGGACCCGTCCCGGCGGGCACGGTCTCCGCGAGGGCCGCGACGGCCGCCGCCCGCACCTCGGGCTCACCGTCCGTCAGATAGGGGAGCAGCGCCTCGAGTTCGGGGGCGTCGTCAGCCACGGCGAGCAGCCGCAGCAGGCGCGGGTGCGGACCGGTCACGGCACGCGGTTCCGGCCTCGGCGCGGCCTCCCCGGCCGCCGGCGTCGTGGGCGGCGCCTCGCGCGGGCCCGCCGTCGCCACCGGCACGAGCGCCACCTCGCCCAGCGGACGCTCCGGACCCGCCGGCGGCGCGAACTCCGGCACCGGCACCACGTACGGCTCCACCGGCCGCGCCGTGAACTCCATCGCCCCGGCAGGAGACTTGCGCAGGTCCAGGTGGTACAGCCACTCCCCGTCGTCGCGCGCCGGGTGGTCGAGCCGCTCGTGGTACAGCCCCCAGCGCGACTCGGTCCGGGCCAGCGAGGCGCGGGCCGCCATCTCCGCGCAGTCCCGGATGAACGACACCTCCGCGCAGCGCATCAGCTCGTGCGGCGTCCGTCCGCCCATCTCCGCGATCTCCGCCGACATCCGCTCGAACGCCTCGACGGCCAGCGACAGCCGCGCCCCCGACTTCGGCGGCGCCACGTAGTCGTTCACGAACCGGCGGAGCTTGTACTCGACCTGGGGCTGCGGCGGCCCGTCCGGGTTCCGCAGCGGCCGGTAGACCAGCGCGTGCGCCGCCTCCAGCTGGGCCCGGTCCAGCTCGCCCTCGTACGCCCGGTAGCGGGCCGCGTCCTCGCCCGCGAGGTCGCCGTAGACGAACGCGCCGATCATGTAGTTGTGCGGCACGCACGCCAGGTCGCCGGCGGCGTAGAGGCGCGGCACGGTGGTGCGGGCCTGCGCGTCCACGCGCACCCCGGAGGCCGAGTGCCCGCCGCACAGGCCGATCTCGGAGATGTGCATCTCGATGTCGTGGGTGCGGTAGTCGTGGCCCCGGTTCGCGTGGAAGGTGCCCCGGGTGGGGCGCTCCGTGGAGTGCAGGATCGACTCGACCGCGCCGATCGTCTCCTCTGGGAGGTGGCTCAGCTTGAGGTACACCGGCGCCCGGTCGGAGGCGAGTTCGGCCGCGAACTCGGCCATCATGTGCCCCGACCAGTAGTCCGACTCGACGAACCGCTCGCCGTGCCGGTTCACCTGGTAGCCGCCGAAGGGGTTGGCCACGTACGCGCAGGCCGGGCCGTTGTAGTCCTTGATCAGCGGGTTGATCTGGAAGCACTCGATGCCGGTGAGGGCGGCGCCCGCGTGGTACGCCATCGCGTAGCCGTCGCCCGCGTTGGTGGGGTTCTCGTAGGTGCCGTACAGGTACCCGGAGGCGGGCAGCCCGAGGCGGCCGCAGGCGCCGGTCGCCAGGATCACCGCGCCCGCCCGGACGATCACGAACTCCCCGGTGCGGGTGTGCAGTCCGGCGATCCCCACCGCCCGCCCGTCCTCCGGGTGGGTCAGCACCCGCACCGGCATCACCCGGTTCTCGATCCGGATCCGCTCCCGCATCTCCCGCCGCCGCAGCTGCCGGTACAGGACCTTCTTCACGTCCTTGCCCTCGGGCATCGGCAGCACGTACGAACCCGAGCGGTGCACCTGCCGGACCGCGTACTCACCGTGCTCGTCCTTCTCGAACTTCACCCCGTACGACTCCAGGCGCCGCACCATGTCGTAGCCGCGCACGGCGGTCTGACGGACCGTCGACTGATCGACGAGGCCGTCGTTGGCGCGGGTGATCTCGGCGACGTAGTCGTCCGGCTCCGCCCGGCCGGGGATCACCGCGTTGTTCACCCCGTCCATGCCCATGGCGAGGGCGCCCGAGTGCCGGACGTGCGCCTTCTCCAGGAGCAGGACGTCGGCGCCGCGCCCGGCGGCGGTCAGCGCCGCCATCGTGCCGGCGGTGCCGCCGCCGACGACGAGCACGTCACAGGAGTACGAGCGGGCGTCGGCGAGCGGGGGGACGGAGGTCAGGGGGGAGGACACGACGGGCCTTTCCGGCAGGGGGAACAGGGAGGGGCGGGAAGGGGCGGGGAGGGGCGGGGGGTCAGAGGGAGTCGAGGACGCGACGGCGCAGCTCGCGCGTGGCCGGGGCGTCCCGGGCGGCGCGGTCCCGGGGGTGCGGCACGTCCAGCACCTCGCCCGACGGCAGCAGGGCGATCCGGTCGCCCAGGTGGACGGCCTCGTCCACGTCGTGCGTCACGAACACGACGGTCGCGCCGGTGCCGCGCAGCATGCCCGCCAGCAGGTCCTGCATCCCGGTCCTGGTGTGCGCGTCCAGCGCGCCGAACGGCTCGTCCATCAGCACCGCGCGCGGCCTGCCCGCCAGGGCCCGGGCGAGCTGCACCCGCTGCCGCTGCCCGCCGGACAGCTGGTGCGGCCACTTCGCCGCGTGACCGGCGAGACCCACCCGCTCCAGCCACTCCCCGGCGGCCCGCCGGCGCCCGGCGCGGTCCACACCCCGGATCGCCAGCGGCAGTTCGACGTTGGCCCGCACCGAGCGCCACGGCAGCAGCGCGTCGTGCTGGAAGACGAGCGCCCGGTCGGCGCCGGGCCCGCGGACCGGCTCGCCGTCGCGCGCGACCCGGCCCGCCACCGGCGCCAGCAGCCCGGCGAGCGTGCGCAGCAGCGTCGTCTTGCCGCAGCCCGACGGCCCGACGACGGCCAGCACCTCGCCGGGCGCCACCCGCAGGCTCAGCTTCCCGCCCAGGGCGGTTCCGTCGGGATGCCCGAGCCGTACCGCGTCGAGGGTGAGCTCGGCACCCGCGAGCGGGGGAGCGGCGGGCGGGGCGGGCGGGGCGAGGGCGGTCGTGCTCATGGAACCGGCTCCTTCTCGGACACGGGATCGGGTGCGGGGTCGGATACGGGACCGGGGTCGGGACGGGTTGCGGGATCGGGTGCGGGTGCGGGTGCGGGTGCGGGGGCGTCGGCGGGACGGGATACGGGATCGGGCGCGGGGGCGTCCGCGGGACGGGATGCGGGATCGGGTACGGGGGCGTCCGCGGGTGCGGCGCGTACGGGGGCGGGTGCGGCGGCTCCGGACGGGGTGCCCGGCCCGGAGGGCGCTTCAGCGGGAGGTGCCGCGCCCCGGGTCGGAGCGCGGCGTCCCGGGCTGGGCGTCGCGCCCCGGGCCGCCGGGCGGGGCAGCCAGGCCGTGACCCGCCGGCCGGCCAGCTCGACGGCGGTGGAGGTCAGCAGGCCCAGGGCGCCGATGGTGACCATGCCGACGAAGACGCCCGGATAGTCGACGACCGTGTAGTCCTGCCAGGTCCGGTAGCCCACCCCGTACTCGCCGGAGATCATCTCGGCGGAGATCACGCAGATCCACGCCACACCGACGCCGACGGAGAGTCCGCCGAACACCCCGGGCAGCGCGCCCGGCAGGACCACCGACCACAGCACGCGTGCCCGGCCGCCGCCCATCGTCCGGACGGCCTCCTCCCACACCGGGCTCAGGGCCCGCACCGCGTGGCGGGTGGAGACCAGCACCGGGAAGAACGCCGCCGCGCAGGTGATGAAGACGATCCCCTGCTCGTTCGTCGGCAGCAGCAGGATCGCCACCGGCACCAGGGCGATCGCCGGGATCGGCCGCACCACCTCCACCAGCGGGCCCAGCAGGTCGGCCGCCCACCGCGAGCGGGCGATCGCCGTGCCGGCGGCCACGCCGAGGACGGCCGCCAGCAGGAAGCCCGTCACGATCCGGCGCAGGCTGTGCCCGAGGTCCTGCCAGTAGGCGGACGTGCCCACCCGGTCGGCCAGCGCCGAGGCCACCTCGCCGACCGTCGGGAACTGCTCGAACCGCAGCCACAGGTTCACGTCGTACGCGGTGAGCAGCTGCCACAGGCCCAGCGCGGCGACCAGCGAACCCGCCCGGACCAGCCGCCGCCCCGCCCGGGTCGCCGCGCTCACGAGCCCGCCGCCCGGACCGCTTCCGCGTACGGCACGACCCGCGCGTTGGGATGGGCGGCCACCCACCGCTCGGCCGCCGCCCGCGTCACGAACGCCTGCCACGCGCCGCCGCCCGCGACCCACACCGCCCGGTCCGCGAACCACGGCGTCCCCGTCACCGCGTCCGGCACGTACGCCGCCCTGACCGTCCCCGGCCCGGCCGCCGCCACCGCCTTCAGCAGCTCCCCGGCCGAGCCGAACGCGCGGGTCGAGGAGTGCCCGCGCAGCCACAGCTCCGCCTTGGCCGCGGCCGCCCTCGGATAGCCCGGGGCGGTGACCGCCCGCCGCAGCGGCGCCGGGTCGACGAAGGCGTCCACGTCGACGTCGTCCACCAGACCGGCCTCCCGCAGCACCGGCACGTCCTCCCTCAGCGCGGCCAGCAGCTCCGGCCGCAGCTCCGGGTCGAAGGTCGCGATGCCCTGGGCGCCGTTGTAGAGGTACACCACCTCGGCCGGCAGCCCCGTCTCCTTCGCGACCGACTCGGCGGACGCCACCGGAGCCGACCGCAGCCGGTCCGTGGCCCGCCGCTGCGCCCGCAGGAACGCGTCCAGGACACCGGCCTGCTCGCGTGCGAACTCCTCGCGCACGGTGACCCCGTGGAAGGTCGGCAGGTCCAGCTCCGCCCCGTCGTACAACGCCCGCGCCTTGCCCTGGAAGGCGAGCAGTCCCGGCCAGGCCACGAACTGCGACAGGGCGTCCACGCTGCCGCCCGCGAGCGCCGAAGCGCCCACGCTGGGCTGCTGGTTGAGCTTGGAGACGTCCTTCGCCGGGTCGAGACCGGCCCGGCGCAGCGCCCGGACGAGCGTCCCGTCGGCGGCGGAGCCGACGCTCGTCGACACCCGCTTCCCCTTCAGGTCGGCGAGCGACCGCAGCCCCGAACCCGGCTCCGTGACCACGGTGTTGAGCCCGCCGCGCAGGTTGTAGCCGGTCACCGAGACGAGCCGGGTGGGCTCCTTCAGCTGCCGGCCCCGGGCCGCGTTGAGCAGCAGCGGGAAATCGCCCATCGACCCGATGTCGATTTTCCCGGCGGTCATCTGCGCGGTGATCGGCGCCCCCGTCGCGTAGTCCTGCCACCGCACCCGGTAGCGGACACCGTCCTTCCGGCCCTGCGCCGCCAGCTCCTCCTCGAAGTAGCCGAGCGAGCGCAGCAGCGTGCCGGCGGTCACCGTGTTGATGGTCTTCGACTGGTAGCCGACGGTCACCGTGACGGCCCCGCCCGGCTCCTCGCCGGCGCCCGCGGGGCCGCCGCAGGCGGCGACCAGGGGAAGGAGCAGCGCCGGTGAAAGCAGACGTACGAGTCTCTTCGTCTTCATGGGAGTTCGGTGCCTTTCACCGGAGCAGGTAGGGCATGTTGACGGTCACCGCGCCGGTGGGGCAGCGGGCGGCGCACGGGCCGCAGTACCAGCACTCGTCCACATGCATGTACGCCTTGCCGTCCTCCTCGCGGATCGCGAGCGAGTCCAGCGGACACATGTCGACGCAGAGGGTGCAGCCGTCGATGCACAGGGACTCGTCGATCGTCACGGGCACGTCGGCACGCTGGGGCACCAGGGGCATGGCGTTCTCCGGGAAGGGAAGGGAAGGGACGGGAAGGGAGCTGGGGGGGGACGGGAAGGGAGTTGGAGGGGGGCGGTCGCGTCAGAGGGAGCGCCGCAGCACGCCGCTCATGGTGATCCGGTCGCCGCGGAAGCGGATGAACTCCAGGTCCACCGGCCGCCCGCAGGACAGGTGGGTGAGCCGCTCCAGCATCAGCAGGGCGGCGCCGCGCGGGGCCTGGAGGACCGCCGCCGCGTGCGCGTCGGCGTTCACCGCCTCCAGGGTGATGTCGGCGTGGCCGAGCGGCCCGCCGGTCAGCCGCTCCAGGAGCCGGAACACGTCCGTGTTCTCCAGGTCGCAGCCGAGGAGCCCGCCGCCGACGTCCATCGGCAGGTACGACAGGTCGAGCGAGAGCGGCAGCCCGTTCAGCCGGCGCAGCCGCTCGACGCAGAGCACATCCGCCCCGTCCGGCAGGCCGAGCCGGTGCGCCACCGGTCCCGGTGCCCGCACCGGTCCCAGGTTCCGCACCTCGTTGGTGACCCTGCCGTGCTCGTGCAGCGTCTCGGCGAGTCCCTGGAGCCGGTCGAGGCCGTGCGGGTACTTCTCGCCGACGACCACCGTCCCTACCCCCGGCTGCCGATCCACCAGGCCCTCGCCCCGCAGCAGGTCGAGGGCCTGCCGGACGGTGTTCCGGCTGGCGTGGTGGTCGGCCGCGAGCACGTCCTCCAGCGGCAGCACCCCCCGGGGGAAGGCGCCGGTCAGGATCTGGTGCCGCAGCAGGTCGGCGAGCTGCCGGGCCCGGTCCGCGCGCAGCCGGCGACGGCGGGCGGCGGCGACCGGAAGGGCGGCGGGGGTGCGTTCGGCGGGCATGGCAGGGAACGTAACCGGGGGACGGCCCCGGTGGTGTTGCCGCAACATTGCGCCACAGGAGAACGCGAATCCACCGCTCTGACCTGCGTGGACGCCGGCGAGAGGCGGAGATCCGCCACCCGCGCGCCCACCAGTCGGACGGCGGGCCGCCCACGATCCGAACACCCGGCCCCGCCGCGCGCGTCAGCCGGCGAGGGCCTCCGTCAGATGCCGGCGAGGGCCTCCGTCAGATGATGGTGCAGCAGGCCGAGGGCCGGACGGTCCGCCGGGAGCAGCGGCACCACCAGCTTCCAGTACCGCGCCATCACCCCCGTCTCCTCCCGGGCCAGCACCTCCGAGAGACGCCGGCGGAACGCGGGCGAGTCCCGCTCCCCGAGCGCCACGGCGTACGCCCCGGCGAAGCAGTCCAGGGCGCCCCGGCCGGCCGGCGGACGCCCGGCCCGCACCTCCGCGCCCGCCAGGTCGTACGCCTCACCGAGACCCTCGTACAGGACCGCCGGCCGGTACCGCTCGCCCCGCAGCGGCGGGCCCGGCGCCCGCCCGGGCCGGGGGTCCGACACCAGGGCGCCCAGCCGGGCGAAGGCCCGTACCTGACCGGGCGAGGGATCGTCCGGCGGCACCGGCACCACCTCGTCCAGGACCCGCGCCACCAGCGGGGCCGGCAGTCGCACGGGCAGCGAGCGGCGCCAGAACCGGACCAGCGCGTCCCCGTCCGGCGGCAGTGCCGAGGCGCCCAGCAGGGGCAGCAGCTCGGCCCGCTCCGCGCCGTCGCACTCCGCGAGGAGCCGCAGCGACGCCTCCCGCCACGCCAGCGCGGCGCGCTCCCGCGCCACGCCCCGCAGTTCCCCGGCGACCACCTCCGCCAGCCGGCCGTCGTCCTCCAGCGCCCGTGCCACCTCGGCCACGCCGAGACCCAGCGCCCGCAGCGACCGGATCTCCCGCAGCCGGACCAGCGCACCCGGACCGTACCGCCGGTGGCCGCCGCCGCTGCGCCCCGCCTCGGGCAGCAGCCCCCGGTCGGAGTAGTACCGCACGGTCTTCACCGTCACCCCGGCCCGCCCGGCCAGCTCGCCGATGCTCCACGTCCCGCCGTCCGCCGCCGTCATCCCCGTCCCGGTCATCCCGCACCTCCCGCCCCGCCGACCCTAGCCGCCCGGGTCGGGGGTGGAATCTCCCCCCGGGGGAGTTCCTAACGTGCGGGCAGCCGCGGCGAACGCGGCGGAGGCAGTGGGACACGCGCACGAGGAGGCGGGATGACGGCGTTCGTTCTGGTGGGGGAGGCGTTCACCGGAGGGTGGCTGTGGGACGGGGTCGCCGAACGGCTGCGCGAGGCCGGGGCGGAGGCGTACCCGGTGACGCCGGACACCGACCCCGGGGCCGGACTCGGCACGCACACACGGGAGTTGCTCGCGCTCCTCGACCGGATCGACGACCCGGAGACCGTCCTCGTCGGGCACGGCTACGGCATCCACCCGGTGCTCGCCGCCGCCGACCGGCGCCCCGGCCGGGTGGCCCGGGTCGTGTACGTCGCCGCCGGGCTCCCCTCGGACGGCGACCCGGCCCTGCTGCTCGTCCGCGACGAGACCGTCCGGGAACGGCTCGGCCACGACACCACGCCCCTCCCGCCGCCCCGGGGCGAGGAGTGGGCCCTCTGGGGGAGCCTCGACGGCCTCTCCGGCGACGACCTCGCCCGGCTGGACCGGCTGGCCGTGCCGCAGCCCGCCCGCACCCTCACCGAACCGCTGCGGCTCGGCGGCGGCCTGGACCGGGTGCCCGCCTGCGCGGTGATGTGCACGGCGGACGGGCCGGGCGTCGACGTCGTCGAGATGCTGGTCCGCACGGGCCCGCCGCGCTTCCGGAAGCTCGCGGGGCCCGGCTACGTCTTCCACGAACTCCCCACGGGGCACTGGCCGATGCTCTCCCACCCGGGCGAACTCGCCGACACCCTCCTGCGCGCGGCGGCGGGGGAGGGCCGGCGCATCACCCTCGGGGACGACCAACCCTCCTACGCGGAGCAGGAGTTCCTGATGGACACGGTGGAGTACCCGTACGAGCGGCACGGCCGTCTCGACGTCTACCCGCCGCCGGACTCCGCGGGGCGCCGCCCCGCCGTCCTCCTCGTGCACGGCGGGCCCGTCGACGCCGACCGGGCCCCCACGCCGCGCGACACCCCCTTCTACCGGGGCTACGCCCGGTACCTGACCGGGCTCGGCGCCGTCGGCGCCACGGTCGACCACCGGCTGTACGCCCTGACCGACTACGCCCGCGCCGCCGGTGACCTCGCGGAGGCGGTGGAGACGCTCCGCGCGCACCCCCGGGTCGACCCGGACCGGATCGCGCTCTGGATCTTCTCGGGCGGCGGCCTCCTCGCCGCCGACTGGCTGGCGGCGCCCCCGCCGTGGCTGCGGTGCCTCGCCCTCTCGTACCCGGTCCTCGGCACCCCGCCCGGCTGGGAGACCGTCGAGAAGCGCTTCCGGCCGGCGGACGCGCTCGCGGGCGCCGGAGCACCGCCGGTGGTCCTCGTCCGGGCGGGCCGCGAACACCCCGCGTTCGCGGCGACGGTGGACGAGTTCCTCGCCGCCGCGGGGCGGCACGGGGCGGACGTCGAGGTCGTCGACGTCCCGGACGGGCGGCACGGCTTCGAGGCACTGGACCGCACGGACGCGTCGCGCGAGGCCGTCGCCCGGTCGGCGCGGGCCGTGTTGCGCCGGGTGGCCGACGCGGAATGAGGAGTCGGCGGCCCCGGGCGCCGTGGTGCCGCCCCCCGGCGGCACCAGGGGCGGGCGACGGCCGCTCCCGGCGGCTCCCCAGGCGTCACGCCGCCCCCGTCACCCCCGTCGGGTCCCAGCCCCGGCGCGGCACCGAGTCCAGCAGGAGGCGGGTGTAGGGGTGTTCGGGAGTGCCGAGGACGCGGTCCACGGGGCCGGACTCCACGACCCGGCCCGACTTGAGGACCAGGACGTCGTCGGCGACGTGCCGGACCACCGCCAGGTCGTGGGTGACGAAGAGGTAGCCGATGCCGGCCTCGCGGCGGATCTCCCGCAGCAGGTCCAGGATCTGCGCCTGGATCGACACGTCGAGCGCGGCCACCGCCTCGTCCAGGACCAGGACCCGGGGCTCGACCGCCAGCGCGCGGGCGATCGCGACCCGCTGGCGCTGGCCGCCGGAGAGCCCCCGCGGCAGCGCCGCCGCCTCACGGGCGCCGAGCCCGACGCGGTCGAGGAGGTCCGCCACCCGGGCCGCGCGGGCGGCCGGGTCCAGCGCGGTGTGCAGCCGCAGCACCTCGTCCAGACAGCCGCGCACCGGGATCCGCGGGTCCAGCGACAGGTACGGGTCCTGGAAGACCATCTGGATCTCGCGGGCCCGCGCCAGGCGCTCCGCGCGGCCCCGGGGGCGGGCGGAGCGGTCGCGGCCGTCGAGCCGGACCGTGCCGCCGTCCGCGCGCTCCAGACCCACCAGCATCCGGACCGTGGTCGTCTTGCCGCTGCCGGACTCCCCGACGATCGCCAGCGAACCGCCCGCCGGCAGGGTGAACGACACCCCGTCGACCGCCGGATGGTCGCCGTACCGCTTCCGCAGCCCCTCCACCACGAGGCCCTTCTCCACCACGGTCGTCACAGCGCGATCCCTTCCTCGGCGCGGAGGCACGCGGCATGGCCCTCGCCGTACCGTGCCAGTTCGGGCTTCTCCCGCGCGCACCGCGCCACCGCGTGCGCGCAGCGGGCGGCGAAGGCGCAGCCGGGCGGCGCCTCGGCGAGCGACACCGGGCGGCCCGGGATCGGGCGCGGCGCGGGCGAACCGGCCTCGATGCGGGGGGTGCAGGCGAGCAGCCCCGCGGTGTAGGGGTGCCGGGGCCGGTCGAACAGTTCGCCGGTGGACCGGGTCTCCACGATCCGGCCCGCGTACATGACGTACACCCGGTCGCAGATCGCGGCGGCCAGCTCCAGGTCGTGGGTGACGAAGAGCATGCCGGTGCCGCGCTCGGCCCGCAGCCGGGCCAGGATCGCGAGGACCTCGGCCTGGGTGGTGACGTCGAGGGCGGTGGTCGGTTCGTCGGCGACGAGCAGCGCCGGTTCGGCGGCGAGCGCGGCGGCGATGACGACCCGCTGGAGCATGCCGCCGGAGAACTGGTGCGGCCGGCGGCGCAGGGCCCCGCGCGGATCGCGGATGCCGACCGCGGCGAGGAGTTCCTCGGCGCGCGCGGTGGCCTCGGCGGCGGGGGTGCCGGCGGCCCGCAGCCCCTCGGTGAGGAAGTCGCCGACGCGGCGCAGCGGGTTGACGGAGGCACGCGGGTCCTGGAAGACCATGGCGACCTCGCGGGCCCGCAGCGCGGCGAGCCGCGTCCGGTCCATGGCGAGGACGTCCGCGCCGTTGACCCGCACCGAGCCGGCGGTGCGGGCGCCCTTGGGGAGCAGGCCGAGGACGCTGCGGCAGGCGACGGACTTGCCGGAGCCGGACTCGCCGACCAGGCCGACGGTCTCCCCGGGCCGTACGGTCAGGCTGACGCCGTCGAGGATCGGCCGGGCGGCCCGGCCCTCGGGGAGCCGCAGCTCCAGGCCGTCGATCTCCAGGACGGGAGGGGGTGTCGAGTGGTTCATGGGGGTCACTTCTCCCGTCGGGCGATGCGGTCGGCGAGCCCCTCGCCGACGATGCCGAAGGCGACCACGGCGAGCACGATGCACACGGACGGCGCGAGGGCCGGCAGCATCGCGCCCTGGAGCACCGCGCCCTGCCCCTCGTTGATCATGGCGCCCCAGTCGGCGGTGGGCGGCTGGACGCCGAAGCCCAGGAAGGACAGGGCCGCCAGGTCCATCAGGGCGTAGCCGAAGTTCATCGCGGACTGCGCGAGGACGGTGGGCGCGATGTTGGGCAGCAGGTGCCGGACGCAGACCGTCCAGCCCGACCAGCCCTGCACCACGTACGCCTCGATGTACGGCCGCGCCTTCTCCTGCCGGGCGATGCCGCGCACCAGCCGTCCCACGTACGGGGTGTACGCGACGGACATGGCGATCACGGGGGCCGTCATGCCCGGGCCGGTGACGGCGACCAGGAGGATCGCCAGCATCAGGCCCGGGATGGAGAAGACCAGGTCCATGGCGCGGGAGAGGAGCGTGTCGGCCCAGCCGCCGCGCCAGGCCGCCACCACGCCGAGCAGGGTGCCGAGCAGGGTGGAGACGCCGACGACCAGGAGCGGGCCGAGGAGACCGGTGCGGGCGCCCTGGATCAGCCGGGACAGGATGTCGCGCCCGGACTGGTCGGTGCCGAGGAGGTGGTCGCCGGAGGTGCCGACGAGGCTCGAGCCCAGGTCGAGGGCCTCGGGGTCGTACGGGGTGAGCAGCGGGGCGAGCACGGCGACGAGGACGAGCGCGGCGAGCACCGCGACCGAGACCGTGAAGAGCGGACCCTGCCCGAGGAGGCGCAGCCTCCGCAGGCCCGGCCTGCGGTACGGCACCGTGGTGAGGGTGGAGGTCATGAGGAGCCTTCCCCGGGGGAGAGACGGGGGTCGATGAGCGGGGCGAGCAGGTCGACGGCGAGGTTGACGAGGACGAACGCCGCCACGCTGAGCAGGGTGATCGCCTGGACGACCGCGAAGTCCTGGGAGGTGACCGACTGCACGAGCAGCGAGCCGAGTCCGGGCACGTCGAAGGCGGTCTCCACGATGGAGGTGCTGATGAGGAGACCGGCGAGCATGGTGCCGCCGACGGTGACGACGGGACCCAGGGCGTTCCGCAGCACGTGCCGGCGGACCACGGTCCGGCCGGCGACGCCCCGGGCGCGCGCCACCTCGACGTGCTCGCGGCCCAGCTCGTCGAGCATCGCGGAGCGGGTGACCCGGGCCAGCAGGCCCGCGAAGGTGAGGGCGAGCGCGAGCGCGGGCAGGGTCAGCTGGTGGAGCCGGGCCCCCAGGCCCTCGGCGGCCCCGGCGCCCGGCCCGGGGAACCAGCCGAGCTGCACCGAGAAGACCGAGACGAGCGCGATCGCGGTGACGAACGACGGGGTGGCGGTGGCCACGCCGGTGCCGATGAGCACGGTCTTGTCGAGGACGCCGGGGCGGAGCGCGGCGAGGACGCCGGCGCCGACGCCGGCCACGGTGACCAGGACGGCCGCGTAGCCGACGAGGAGGGCCGTGCCGGGGAGCCGCGAGCCGAGGAGCGCGGTGACGTCCTGGTGGTACTGGGCGGAGCGCCCGAGGTCGCCGCCGAGGACGCCGCCGAGCCACCGCCCGTACTGGACGACGAGCGGGTCGTCCAAGTGGTGCTCGGCCCGCAGCGCCGCCACGGCCTCGGGCGTCGCGGGACGGCCGTGCAGCAGGAAGGTGACCGGGTCGCCGGGGGCGAGGTGGACGGTGCCGAAGACGATGACCGAGGTCACGAAGAGCACCGCCACGAGGCCGAGGAGGCGGCCGGCGAGGAAGCGGGTCATGACTGCGCGGCCCCGATCGTCGCGGCCCACGGGTAGTAGAGCTGGGCGATGCCGGTCGGCGCGCCGGTGACGCGCTTGCCGAGGAAGACCGAGTAGGGCGCCTCGTAGACCGGGATGACGGGCAGCTGGGCGAGCGCGATCTCCTGCACCTTCGCGGTGAGTTCGGTGCGCTTCGCGGGGTCGTACTCGGTGTTGGCGCGGTCGAAGGCCAGGTCGTACTCGGCGTCGGACCAGGAGCCGTAGTTCCCGAAGTCGCCGGTGCGCAGGTACTGGTAGAACTCCAGCGGGTCCGGCGTGTTGTCGTAGCCGTTGGTGATGACCAGGTCGAGGCCGTCGCGGGCGGCCGGGTCGACGAAGAGGTTGCTGTACGCGTCCGGGGCGACCGGCCGGAGCTCGACGTCCAGGCCGATCTGGCGGCCGGCCGCCTGGACGGCGTTGGCGACCACGCTGATCTCGGGGGAGAGCGAGCTGGTGGCGAGGGTGACCTTGCGGCCGGTGGCGCCGGCCTCCTGAATCAGCTTCTTCGCCGCCGCCACGTCGTACACCGGCTCGGGCAGGGTGTCGAAGAGGGAGGCGGTCTTCTCCGGGACGAGCGCCCAGGCACCGCGTGCGGCGGGGGCCTTGGCCGGTACGCCGACGCCGCCGGCCGCGGCCTTGACGATGTTCGCGCGGTCGAGCGCCATCGACAGCGCCTTGCGGACCCGGAGGTCGCCGAGGGTGCCCTTGAAGTCGGTGACCGCGAGGTTGGCGGCGGCGGTGTTGGGGCCGAAGAGCAGCCGGCCCTTTCCGCTGCCGCGCAGCTGGGCGAAGGAGGAGGCGGGGACCATGTAGCCGCCGTCGGCGGTGCCGGAGAGGAAGGCGTTGGCGCGGGCGGCGGCGTCCTCGACGAAGGTGAACCGCACGGCCTCGGACTTCGGCGTGAGCTTCTCGTCCCAGTAGTCCGGGTGCTTCTTCAGCGTGATGCTGTCGCCCTGCGCCCACTTCTCCAGGGAGTAGGGGCCGGTGCAGTTCAGCTTGCCCGCGGGGGTGCCGTAGTCCTTGCCCTCCTCGGCGAGGGAGGCGGCGCTGACGACCGTGCCGGGGGAGGCGGCGAGCAGTTCGTGGAAGAGGGCGTCGGCCTTGCCGAGCCTGATCGTCACCTCCAGCGGGCCGGACTTCTCGATGGACTCGACGGTCTTGAAGGCGGAGCCCCACGGGGAGCCGGTGGCCGGGTCCATCTGCCGCTTCAGGGAGGCGACGACGTCGTCGGCGGTCATCACCGTGCCGTCGTGGAACTTCACGCCGGGCCGCAGGGTGTAGACGAGGGTGCGGGGGTCGGGCCGCGTCCACTTCACCGCGAGACCGGGCTCGATCCGCAGGTCCGGAGTGACCCGCAGCAGCTGCTCGCAGACGTTCGCGAGGACGGTGTTCGGCGGGTAGTCGTACGCGAGGGCGTAGTCGAGGGTGTACGGCTCCGCGTAGAGCGACCAGGTGAAGGAGGAGAGCGGGCCCTTGGCGGCCGGCGAGGTGGGGGAGACCTGGAAGTCGGCTCCTCCGGTGGTGCCCTGTGGCGGGCGGGTGGCGCCGGAGCAGGCGGTGAGGGAGGCCGCGAGGGCGGCGGTACAGACGAGTGCGGTGATTCTGGGCGTGCGCATGCGGACCCACCCCTTTACGGGTGTCGTGACGGGCGCTGGGGGGATGGAGCGAGTATTGATGCGGGAACGTTCCCGCACAAGAGTTCCCGCCAGCTTTGCGGGAACGGTTTTGCAATGGTCATGGAGGTGACAGCATCAGCCCATGACCGACGTTTCAGAGCACGGCGGAGCGACCCCGGAGCGGGGCGCGAAGGCACCGGGGCGGGGTGCGCCGGGGCGGGACGGCGCGGGCGGACGGGCCGCCGTGCCGCCCGCCCCCCGGGTCCGCCTCGTCGACGTGGCCCGCGAGGCCGGCCTCTCCAAGACCACCGTCTCGGCGGCCCTGAACGGCACCGGCCGGCTCTCCCCCGAGGTCCGGGAGAAGGCCCGCGAGACCGCCCGCCGCATGGGGTACCGGCCCAACGCCACCGCGCGCCAGCTGCGCGCGGGACGGGCCCGGCTGATCGGCTACGTGGTCGGCGAGCTGGCCGACACCCCGTGGACCTTCCTGGAGTCGCCGTACTTCGCCCGCCTCACCGGGGCCACCGCCGCGACCGCGCTCGCGCGCGGCTACGCGGTGGTGCTGCTGCCCGCCGGCTCGCTCCAGAGCGAGTGGGCGGCGCTGCCCCTCGACGCCGTGGTCGTCGCGGACCCCGTCGCCGACGACCGGATCGTCGAGGACCTGCTGGCCGCCCGCATCCCGGTCTTCAGCGACCGGTCCGTGGAGGGCCGGCCCGGCGCCCACTGGGTGGACGTGGACGCGACCGCGGCCGTCGGCCAGGCCCTGGACCACCTGCACGCCCAGGGCGCCCGCCGCCCGGTCCTCGTCGTCCCCGACTCCAGCACCCGCTTCCACCGCGAGGTGGACGCGGCGCACCGGGCGTGGTGCGCCGCGCACGGACTGCCGGAGCGGACCGTACGGGCCGCGGAGCCCGGCAACGGGCCGGTGATCCGGGCCGTGGAGACCGCCCTCGGCGGGCCCGACCGCCCCGACGCCCTGCTGGTGGTCGCCGAGGCAAGCCCGCCGCTCGTCCTGGACGCGGCCCGCCGGCACGGCTACGGCGTCCCCGGCGACCTGCTCCTCGTCTGTGTCAGCGAGGACGAGACCGCCGTGCACACCGAGCCGCCCGTGACGACCCTGAGCCTGCGCCCGGACGCCGTCGCCGAGGCGGGGATCGCCCACCTCGTCGCCGTCCTGGAGGAGGGCCGCGAGGAGACCGGCGGCGCGCTCGTGCCGGTCAGACTCGACGTCCGCGCCTCGTCGCTGCGGCCGGGCTGACGCCGGCCCGGCGCCGGACTGGCGTGGGCCCGGCGCCGGACTGGCGTGGGCCTGACGCCGGCCTGGTGGGGGCCTGGCGCGGGACGACGTGGGCCTGGTGCGGGACGACGTGGCCGGAGCCGTACGCCGTGCCCGGGGTCGGGCCGCCGGGGCCGGAGCCGTAACGCCGGTCAGGACGCGTACACGCCGGCCGTAACGCCGGTCAGGACGCGTACACGCCGGCCGTGCGCCGTTCAGGACGCGTACACCAGCCGGCCGCCGACGTAGGTGCGTTCCACCCGGGCCTCCGCGATCTCCTCGGCCGGCGCGGCCAGGACGTCCCGGTCGAGGACGACGAGGTCGGCGAGGTGGCCGGGGAGGAGGCTGCCCGCGTCGTCGAGGCCGTTCACATGGGCGGTGCCCGCGGTGTACGCGGTGAGCGCGGAGAGCAGGTCGATGCGCTCCTCCGGGTAGAACACCCGGTCGTCCCCGGCCTCCGGGTCGCGCCGGTTCACGGCGACGTGGATGCCGGCGAGCGGGTCCGGGCTGGAGACCGGCCAGTCGCTGCCGGCCGCCAGGGTGGCGCCGGAGCGCAGCAGCGAGCCGAACGGGTACTGCCAGGACGCCCGTTCGGCCCCGAGGAACGGGATCGTCAGCGTGTCCATCTGCGGTTCGTGGGCCGCCCACAGCGGCTGGATGTTGGCGATGGCGCCGAGCGCGGCGAAGCGGTGCAGATCGTCGGGGTGGACCACCTGGAGGTGGGCCAGGTGGTGGCGGTTGCCGCGCCGCCCGTTCGCCTCGATCGCCGCCTCGACCGCGTCCAGCGCCTCCCGCACGGCACGGTCGCCGAGCGCGTGGAAGTGCACCTGGAAGCCGAGGGCGTCGAGTGCGGTCACATGGCCGCGCAGCGCCACCGGGTCGACGAAGCTGAGCCCGGTGTTGCCGGTGGCACAGCCGCAGCCGTCGAGGTACGGGGTCAGCATCGCGGCCGTGAAGTTCTCCGCGATCCCGTCCTGCATGATCTTGACCGAGGTCGCCCGGAACCGTCCCGACGTCAACTCGGCCCGCCGCGCCACCAGTTCGGGGATCTGCTCGGAGCCGCGCTCCCGGTCCCACCACAGCGCGCCGGTCACCCGGGCCGTGAGCGAACCGTCCTTGGCCGCCGTCAGGTACGCGTCCGACGGGTCGGACATGCCGTTGAAGGAGCCGAGCAGCGCGTCCTGCCAGCCCGTGATGCCCAGCGAGTGCAGCAGCCGCTGCGCCCGCAGCAGCCCCGCGAGCCGGTCCTCCGCCGTGCTCGGCGGCACAAGGCGGGAGACCAGTCCGGTCGCGCCCTCCTGGAGCATGCCGCTCGGGGTGCCGTCGGCCTCCCGCTCGATCCGGCCGTCGGCCGGATCCGGGGTGTCGGCGGTGATCCCGGCGAGCTCCAGGGCCCGGGTGTTGGCCCAGGCGCCGTGGTGGTCGCGGTTGGAGAGCAGGACGGGACGGTCGGCGACGACCGAGTCGAGCAGCCGGCGGGTCGGCATGCCGCCCGCGAAGCTCTCCATCGACCAGCCGCCGCCGGTGATCCACTCCCGGTCGGGGTGGGCCTCGGCGTAGGCGCGGATCCGCTCCAGGTACTCCGGCACGTCGACGCTCTCCGTGAGGTCGCACTCGGCCAGCTCGCTGCCGCCGCCCACCGCGTGGACGTGGGCGTCCTGGAAGCCCGGCAGCAGCAGCTTGCCGGCCAGGTCCACCACCTCGGTGCCGGGGCCGATCAGTTCGCGCACCTCGTCGTGGCCGACGGCCGTGATCCGCTCGCCGGTCACGGCGAGCGAGGTGGCCCGGCTCCGCGCCGGATCCAGGGTGAGGACGGGGCCTCCGGTGAAGACCAGATCGGCCTGGGGCATACCAGCTCCCTTGCGTGCGGGGTCGTACGGGGTCGTGCCGGCTCCGGCGGGCGGGTCCGGACGGGTCCGGTTCTCGCGGGGCACCGCCGTGCGGGTCACGGGCGTCATGGAAGCCCGCGAGCCGTTTACACGTCAATGGTGTTGACGTAAGGTCCCGGCCATGTCCGCACGTGTCGTACCCGAAGGAAACCGGCAGCGCCGCCGGCCCACCAAGCAGGGCGCCGTCCTCTCCGAACGGCTCATCATCGACACCGCGCTGCGCCTGGTGGCCCAGCACGGCGCCGAAGCCCTCTCCGTACGCAGGCTGGGCGCCGCCCTCGGCGCCGACCCGAGTGCCCTCTACCGCTACTTCCGCAACACCGACGCCCTGCTCATCGCGATCGCCGACGAAGTCATCGGCCGGGCGCAGGAGGGCTGGGAGTCGAGCGGCGACTGGCGGACCGACCTGCGCGCGATGGGCCGGCGCATCCACGGCTCCTACGTCGCCCAGCCCCAGGCGGCCCTCCTCGCGGCGCACCGCACGACGGGCGGGCCGAACGAGACGCGGGCGGTCGAGAAGATCCTCGGCATCCTGCGGGAGGGCGGCTTCCCCGACCCCCTGGCGGTCCGCGCCTACCACGCCTTCGTCGACCAGGCCCTGGCGTTCGCGGCCCAGGACGCGGCCGCCTCCGCGCTGCCGGAGGCGGCGGGCGAGGCGGACACCGAGGTCTGGGGGGAGGTCTACGGCCGGCTCACGGCCGAGACCCATCCGCACATCGCGGCGACGTACCCCCTCCTCGCCGCCGACATGCGCCGGAGCGGCTACCCGTTCGCCCTGGAACTCCTGCTGACGGCGCTGGAGGCACTCCACCCGGCCGCGGCCGGGCCCCCGGCGAGGGGCGGCGGAGACTCCGCCTGACGCCCCTTCGGGCGGCGGGCACGGGAGTGCGGCGGCCCGACCGACGGCCTGACGCCCGCCGGGCGGTGGTCCGGGGGCGCGGCGGCCGTACCGACCGCCTGACGACCCGTCACGCGCTGGGTACGGGAGCGTGGCGGCCGACCGCCGCGAGGTCCGCGCCGATCCGGCCCGCCGTCTCCCGCAGCCGCGGCAGGAGCACCGCGAGGCTCTCCTCCGGCGCGCAACGGCCCGCGTTCAGGGCGACGTTGAGAGCCGCGACGACCCGCCCCGACCCGTCGCGCACCGGAACGGCGATCGACCGCAGTCCCTCCTCCAGCTCCTCCTCCACCCAGCCGAAGCCCCGCGCGGCGGTCACCGCCACCGCCTCCCGCAGCTCCCCGGGCCCGGTCAGCGTCCGGGGCGTCAGGGCCTCCGGGGTGACCCGGGCGAGGCGGGCGTCCCGCTCGGCCTCCGGCAGCGCGCCCAGCAGCACCCGGCCCATGGAGGTGGCGTAGGCCGGCAGCCGGGTGCCGACGACGATGTCGATGTGCAGGAGCCGGCTGCCCGCGACCCGCGCCACGTACCGGATGTCGTCGCCGTCGAGCACCGCGACCGACGCGGACTCGCGCACGGTCCGGACCAGCCGGACCAGGTGCGGGGTGGCGATCTCGGGGAGGGTGAGGGCGGAGAGCCGCGCGTGGCCGAGTTCGAGGACGCGGGGGAGCAGGACGAAGCCCGCCGGCTCCTCGCGTACGTACCCCAGGTGGCGCAGGGTGAGCAGGGAGCGGCGGGCGGTCGCCCGGGGCAGTCCGGTGAGCCGGGCGAGATCGGTGAGCCGGGCCGGCCCGCGTACGGCTCCGAAGGCGCGCAGCACGTCCAGGCCCCGGGCCAGCGACTGGAGGAAGCCGGAGCCCAGCTCCTCCTTCAGGGCGGGGCCGTCGGTGGCGGGGGCGGCAGCGGGGAGGACGTCGGCGGCCCGCGGGCGTCCGGTGTCGGCCGCGAGCGCCGCCTCCATGGCGGCGGCGGTCCGGGTGAGCGCCGGCAGGGCCAGGGCCTCCAGGGCCGCGGCGTCGTGCCGGCGGGTGTGGCCGGCGACGCTGACGGCGCAGACCACCGCGCCCGCCGGGTCCCGTACGGGGAGGGCGATCGCCACGAGCCCCGGCTCGATCAGCTGGTCGTCGACGGACGCCCCGCGCTCGCGGGCCCGCCGCACCCGGGCCGGGAAGCCGGCGTCGTCCGGGTGGGCGCCGTCGTGCCGCTCGCGCCACGCGGCGAACCGCTCCTCGTCCCACGTGGCGGCGAACAGGGCGCCGGGCGCGCAGGACTCGGCCGGCAGCAGGTCACCCGGGCGGAAGGAGAACGCCATGGCACGGCGCCGGGTCGCCTGGGTGAGGAAGCGGACGCCGTCCCCGTCGGGGACGGCGAGCGACACCGGCGCGTCGAGGCGTTCGGCGAGCGCGGCGGCGTGCGGGCCGAGGAGCGCCGGCAGCCGGCAGTGGTCGAGATAGGCGTTGCCGATCTCGGCGGCGCCGGGCGCGAGCAGGAGGTCGCGTCCCTCGGCGCGCAGCACGCCGAGGACGCCGAGGGTGGTGGCGACCCGGTCGACCGTGGACCGGGCGAGGCCGGTCTCCCGGGCGATCTCGCCGAGACCCCGGCGTCCGTCCGGTCCCGCGACCACGGACCGCAGCACGGCGAGCCCCCGGTCGAGCGGGCCCACCACCTCGTCGGGCTTCGCCGCCGTCATGTCCGTCCTCCTCTGGAGCCGGGAGAACGGTACCCGGCTCCGGAGGAGGTCAGGGGGTCAGGCGGAGAAGCGGTAGACCGCCTGGGCCACGCAGGCCGGCTTCTCGGAGCCGTCGATCTCCACCGTGAGGTCCACGACCACCTCGACGCCGCCGCGCACGTCCGTGACCGTGTCGATCCTGCCGTGCGTGCGGATCTTCGAGCCGACCCGGACGGGCGAGGGGAAACGGACCTTGTTCAGGCCGTAGTTGACGGCCATCGAGACGCCCTCGACGCGCAGGAGCTCGCTCCACATGGGGATCAGGAGGGAGAGGGTGAGGTAGCCGTGGGCGATGGTGCCGCCGAACGGGCCCGCGGCGGCCCGCTCCTCGTCGACGTGGATCCACTGGTGGTCGCCGGTGGCGTCGGCGAAGGTGTTCACCCGGGACTGGGCGATCTCGACCCAGGAGCTGTGGCCGAGGTCGGCGCCGGCCTGGGCGCGGATCTCGTCGATGCCGTGGACGGTGAGGGACATGGGTGTCTCCTGAAGGTGGGAAGTCGGGAGGAGAGGGGGTGGTTCAGGGGCAGGGGCAGGGGCAGGGGTGCGGTGCAGGGTCGAGGGGGCGGTTCCGGGGCAAGGGGGCGGTTCCGGGTCAGGGGGTGGGAGCGTCGCCGTAGCGGTCCCTGAGGGGCCCCTTCAGCAGCTTTCCGGTGGCGTTGCGGGGCAGCGCGGGCGCGAGGACGACGCTCCGCGGGAGCTTGTAGCGGGCCAGCAGGCCCTCCAGGTGGCCGAGGAGTTCCCCGGCGGTGGGCGAGGTGCCGGGGCGCGGTACGACGACCGCGCGGCCGACCTCGCCCCAGCGGGTGTCCGGGACGCCGAAGACGGCCGCCTCGGCGACGTCGGGGTGCCGGAGCAGAGCGTCCTCGACCTCGGCGGGGTAGATGTTCTCCCCGCCCGAGATGATCATGTCCTTCAGGCGGTCGACGAGCGTGACGTAGCCGTCGGCGTCGACGGTGGCGACGTCGCCTGAGCGGAAGTCACGGCCGTCGCGGAAGGCCGCGGCGGTCGCCTCCGGGAGGTTCCAGTAGCCCGGGGTCACGTTCGGCCCCGAGACCACCACCTCGCCCTTCTCGCCGGGCGCCGCCTCCGTGCCGTCCGGGCGCACCACCCGCACGTCGGTGAAGAAGTGCGGCACGCCCGCCGAACCCGCGCGGCTCGCCGCCTCGGCGCGGCCCAGGACCAGCGCGCCGGGAGCGGTCTCGGTCATCCCGTACCCCTGGACGAAGGCGAGCCCCCGCTCCAGGTACGCCCGTGCCGTGCGGCCCGGCACGGGCGCCCCGCCGCACAGCAGCAGCCGCAGACCGCTGAGGTCCGTCTCCGCCCAGGCGGGGGCGGCGGCCATCGCGTCGTACATCGTCGGTACGCCGAACAGCGCGGTGACGTGGTGCAGTTCGATGAGGCGCAGCGCCCGCTCCGGGTCGAAGGCGGACTCCAGGACCACCGTGCCGCCCTTGAGCAGGGTCGGCAGGCAGCTCATGTTGAGCGCGGCGGTGTGGAAGAGCGGCGCCCCGACGAGGGCGACCTCGTCGCCGGTGACGTCCGTGTCGACGACGACGTTGAGGCTGTTCCAGATCACGTTGCCGTGGGTGAGGACGGCGCCCTTGGACCGGCCCGTGGTGCCCGAGGTGTACATGATGAGGCAGACGTCGTCGTGGCCCACCTCCTCGTCGAGCGGCTCCGCCGGCGCGGCGGCGAGCAGCTCCTCGTACCCCTGGCCGGGGCCCTCGCCCTCGACGGAGAGGAGGGTGGCGAGCCCGGCGGCCGAGGCCAGCGCGGCCGCTCTGCCGTCGGGCTGCCGGGCGTGCACCAGCACCCGGCTGCCGGAGTCGGTCAGCTGGTGGGCCAGTTCGGCGACGGCGAGCCGGTTGTTGAGCGGGACGAAGACCGCGCCGAGCATCCCGGCGGCGAACAGCGTCTCCAGGTACGCCGGATGGTTCGGGCCCAGGAAGGCGACCCGGTCGCCGCGCTCCACGCCCGCGCGCCGCAGCGCGTGGGCGAGGCGCGTGCAGCGCTCGTGGAGGGTCGCGTAGTCGGTCGCGCGCCCTTCGTGGAGGAGGGCGGTGCGGCGGGGGCTCCTGCGGTTCCGGCGGGCCGGCCAGGACCCGATGCCCTGGTTGCGCATGGCGTCTCCCTCGGAGGGTGGTGGGACTCGGGTGGTGGTGGGACTCGGGTGGTGGTGGGGGCTCAGGACCGCGTGAGGCCGAGCAGGCGGGCCGCGTTCTCCTTGAGGATCTTCGGCCGGACCTCGTCCTTGAGCGGCAGCCCGGCGAAGTCCGCGAGCCAGCGGTCCGGGGTCAGCAGGGGATAGTCGGAGCCGAAGAGGACCTTGTCCTGGAGGAGGCTGTTCGCGTAGTGGACGAGCTGCGGCGGGAAGTACTTCGGCGACCAGCCGGACAGGTCGATGTACACGTTCGGCTTGTGCGTGGCCACCGCCAGCGCCTCGTCCTGCCAGGGGAAGGACGGGTGGGCGAGGACGATCCGCATGCCGGGGAAGTCGGCGGCGACGTCGTCCACGTCCATCGGGTTCGAGAACTTGAGCCGGATCCCGCCGCCGCCCGGGGCGCCCGCGCCGATGCCGGTCTGCCCGGTGTGGAAGACGGCGATCGCGCCCGCCTCCTCGATGGCCTCGTACAGCGGGTAGGCCATCCGGTCGTGGGGGTGGAACGCCTGGAGGTTCGGGTGGAACTTGAACCCCTTGACCCCGAACTCCTTGGCCAGGCGCCGGATCTGACGGACCGCCGCCTTCCCCTTGTACGGGTCGACGCCGGCGAACGGGATGATGACGTCCGGGTTCTCGGCGGCGGCTTCGGCGATCTCCTCGTTCGGCACCGGCGGGGTGCCGGTGGCGGACTCCGCGTCCACGGTGAAGACCACGCAGGCCATCGCACGCTCGCGGTAGTACGCGGCGATCTCCGGGAGCGTGGGGTGCCGGTGCCCCGTCTTGAAGTACGCCCCGGCGGCGGCGTCCAGCTCGGCCGAGAGCGACGCCCCGCCCTTCGCGGAGACCTCCGCGTGGGCGTGCATGTCGATGGCGACGAGCGCGTCGAGGTCCATCACGGCGGCGCTCACAGGACCGGGGCGGGGATGCCGTAGGTCTCCGGGGCGCGGCCGACCGAGACCGGCCAGGCGGCGGCGATCGCGTCCGCGCTCCAGCCGCCGTCCGCGTACGCCACCGCGATCTCCTGGGGGTGCGACCAGAGGGCGAGCTTGTCGCCGCCGATGCCGATGCACTGGCCGGTGACGCCGGCCGAGGCGTCGGAGGCGAGGAAGGCCACCAGGCCGGCGACGTCCTCGGGGGTGCCGAAGCCCTCGCCCTTGCGCAGGCTGTCCGGGAGCGGGACGCCGTCCCGCTCCAGCGCCTCGACGTGCGGGGCGAAGGCCGGGATCGTCCTGGTCATGGCGGTGGCGGCGACCGGGACGACGGCGTTGGCGGTGATGCCCGCGCGGCCCAGCTCCATCGCCCAGGTGCGGACCATGGCGGCGATGCCGGCCTTGGCGGCGGCGTAGTTGGTCTGGCCGAAGTTGCCCCGCTGTCCCGCGGGGGAGCCGGCGACGACGATCCGTCCGCCGTCACCCTGCTCGCGCATGCGCTCCACGGCGGCGCGGACGCAGGTGAACGTGCCGCGCAGATGCACCTGGACGACGGTGTCGAAGTCGTCGTCGGTCATCTTCCACAGCACCCGGTCGCGGAGCACGCCCGCGTTGGTGACCATCGTGTCGATCCGGCCGAAGCTGTCCACGGCCCGGGCGACGAGCGCGTCGGCCGCCTCGGCCGTACCCACCGGCACCACCTCGGCGACGGCCCGCCCGCCCGCCTCGGTGATCTGCCGCACGGCGGCGGTCGCGGCCCCGGCGTCCACGTCGTTGATCACGACGGCGGCGCCGGCGGCGGCGAGCGAGCGGGCGTAGGCGAGGCCGAGACCGCGGCCGCTTCCGGTGACGACGGCCACCTTGCCGGTGAGATCCACCGGGTTCGGCTGAGGAGGGGTCATGAACGGGGTCCTTCCCGTGAGTCGAGGGACGCCGGGGGCGGGGCGCGGGAACGGCGCCTCGCATACCCACCGGCGGCGCCCAAGTTAGGCAGTTTCTCGGCTGCGGTCAACAAAGTGCCGAATATTCTTCGGGAAGCGACCTCCCCGGCGACCCGCCCGCCTACGCTGTCCCCGTGACCCCCTCCGCCCCGCGGCGCGCCGCCGAAGCCGAGCCCGAATCCGGCGCACACGGCGCCGCGCCCCGCCCCCAGTCCCTGATGCTGAGCTTTTTCGGCATCCACGTGCTCGGCACCGGCACCGCGCTCTCCTCGGCGAGCGTCATCGACGCCCTCGCCCGCGCCGACGTCGGCGAGGACGCCGTCCGCTCCACGCTGACCCGCATGGTCGGACGAGGGCTCCTGGACCGGCACCGGCGCGGCCGCCGCATGTACTTCTCGCTCACCGAGCGCGCCGCCGCCGTCCTCGCCGACGGCGAGGAACGCGTCCGGCGCACCGGCGCGGTCAACCGCGCCTGGGACGGCACCTGGACCCTCGTCGGCTTCTCGCTCCCCGAGTCCTGGCGCCGGGAGCGGCACGACCTGCGCTCCCGGCTCGTCTGGGCCGGCTTCGGCCCGCTCCAGAGCGGCCTGTGGGCGGCCCCCGGCCGCGTCGACGTCGAACCCCTCGCGGCGGAGCTCGGGCTCGGCGACCGTATCAGGGCCTTCCACGGCCAGGCCGCCGCGCCGACCGAGGCCGGCCCCCTGCTCCGTACCGCCTTCGACCTCGACGCCATCGCCGCCGGCTACCGCGCCTTCTCCGCCCGCTGGGACGACGGGGGAGCCGCCTCCGCCGACGCCCGCGACGACCTCGGCCGCCAGCTGCTGCTCCACACCGACTGGCTGGAACTGGTCCGCCGCGACCCGTACCTCCCCGCCGAACACCTCCCCGACGCCTGGCCCGCCGAGGCCGCCGAGCGGAGCTTCCGGACGCTCTCGGAACGGTACGACCCCGGCGCCCGCCGCATCGCGGAAGAGCTCCTGGACCGCTGGGACCCGCGGAGCTGAACGGCATCGGTCCAGGTCAGAGCCGATACGGGCATCCTTACGTCAACACCATTGACCTTGTCCTGCGCGGCCGGGTCTCATGGGCGGCACCTCGGAAGGAGCCCCGCGACCGGGCTCCTCCGCGATCCGAAGGACACCCCCATGGACCACCTGAAAGCGCTGCGGGACACCGCTCCGACCCCGTTCTGGCTCGCCGACCCCCGCCGCCCGCCGGCCACCCCCGCCCTCGTGGGAGGCACCACCTGCGACCTCCTGGTCGTCGGCGGCGGCTACGCCGGCCTGTGGACCGCGCTCCTCGCCAAGGAACGCGACCCCTCCGCCGACGTCGTCCTCATCGAGGGCGAGGAGGTCGGCCACGCCGCCTCCGGCCGCAACGGCGGCTTCTGCGAGTCGAGCCTCACCCACGGCCTCGGCAACGGCCTCGCCCGCTGGCCGGGCGAGATCGCCACCCTCGAACGCCTCGGCCGGGAGAACCTCCAGGCCATCGAGGACGCCGTCGAGCGGTACGGGATCGACTGCGACTGGGAGCGGACCGGCTCCCTCACCATCGCCACCGAACCCCACCAGGTCCCCTGGCTCGCGGAGGAGGCCGAGACCGCCGAGCGGTACGGCGCCACCACCGCCCTCCTCGACGCCGACGCCGTCCGCGCCGAGATCGACTCGCCGACCTTCCTCGGCGGGGTGTGGAACAAGAGCGACACGGCCATGGTCAACCCCGCCCGCCTCGCCTGGGGCCTCAAGCGCGCCTGCCTCGACCTCGGCGTCCGCGTCCACGAGCACACCCCCGGCCTCGCCCTCGACGAGCACGGCGCCGTCGTCGCCGTCCGCACCCCCTACGGCCGGATCACCGCCCGCCGCGTCGCCCTCGCCACCAACGCCTACCCGTCGCTGCTGCGCCGCCACCGCCCCTACACCGTCCCCGTCTACGACTACGCGCTGATGACGGAACCGCTGAGCGCGGAGCGGCTCGCCGCCCTCGGCTGGAAGAACCGCCAGGGCTGGTCCGACCCGGCGAACCACTTCCACTACGTGCGGATCTCCGCCGACGACCGCGTCCTGTGGGGCGGCTACGACGTCGTGTACGACCGCTCGCGCGGCGTCGGCGCCGAGCGGGACCGGCGCCCGGAGACCTTCGCCACCCTCGCCCGCACCTTCTTCCGCACCTTCCCGCAGCTGGAGGGGGTCCGCTTCAGCCACGCCTGGGGCGGCGCCATCGACACCAGCACCCGCTTCTGCGTCTTCTTCGACGCCAGCCACCGGGGCAAGGTCGCGTACACCGCCGGCTTCACCGGACTCGGCGTCGGCGCCACCCGCTTCGGCGCCGAGGTGATGCTCGACCTGCTGGCCGGCGCCCGCACCGAGCGCACCTCCCTCGCGCTCGTACGCCGCAAGCCGCTGCCCTTCCCGCCCGAGCCGGCCCGCTCGATCGGCATCGGCCTCACCCAGCGCTCGCTCGCCCGGTCCGACCGCGACGAGGGCCGCCGCGACCTCTGGCTGCGCACCCTCGACCGCCTCGGCCTCGGCTTCGGCAGCTGACCGCCCCCCCACGTACGCTGACCCCCGGACCCCGGAGGAGACGGCGATGGACGCACGGCTGCTGCATGTCTTCGACATGGACGGCACCCTGCTGAGGGACACCTCGGCCAGTCTGGAGATCGCCTCCCGGCTCGGCTGCCTGGACGAACTCCGCTCCCTTGAGGCCGACTTCGCCGCCGGGATCATCGACACCCGGGGCTTCGCCGCCGCCCTGCACGGGCTGTGGGGCGCGCTCACCCCCGAGGTCGTCGCCGACGCGTTCGACGGCGCGCCGTGGATCGGAGGGCTCGCCGACGTCCTCGCGGACATCCGGAGCCGGGGCGACCGGGCCGTCGTCGTCACCCTCTCGCCGGACTTCTTCGCCGACCGGCTCCGGGGCCTCGGCGTCGACGCCGTCGTGGCCTCGGGCTTCCCGCCACCGCCCTTCCGGACCGCTCCCGACCCCGCGAGGATCCTCGTCCCCGAGGACAAGGTGACCGCCGTCGACCGGCTCCGCTCCTCCTTCGGGCTCGACCGGGACTCCTGCGTCGCGTACGGCGACTCCGGCTCCGACGTGCCGCTCTTCTCCGTCCTGCGGCACACCGTCGCCGTCAACGCGGGCCCCGGGCTGCGCGCCCTCGCCCGCGCCGGCTACGACGGGGACGACCTGCGGGCCGCGTACGCCCTGGGCAGGGAACTGCGCGCCCGTCCCTGAACGAGCCGGTACGGGCGCGCGGTTCGCGGGTCACCAGGTGACGGGCCTGCCCCCGAAGGTGACGGCGAGCGAGCCGTTCGAGGCGAAGGACCAGCCGAGCGCGCCGCCGTAGTTCGCGCAGCGCGAACCGTTGGTGCCCGTCCAGAACTGGTTCGTGGCGTCGGCGTCGCCCACCAGCTTGTCGTTGGTGCCGCCGCCCGTGCTCCGGCAGGAGGTGTTGCCCCGGAAGACGGAGGTGCCCGCCTCGAAGGTGAAGTTGCGCTGCGCGTTGTCGACAGAGATGTTCTCGGAGACCTTCAGCGAGCCGGGGTTGCTGTTGTAGGTGAAGCCGTGCTTGCCGTTGCGGTACGCGATGCTGCGCCGCACGACGTGGTCGACGGCGATGGACTCCCCGCCGAGCTTGTAGCCGTTGCGGTCGCCGTTGGCGTTCACGGTGCCGTCGGAGAGGGTGCCGTTGGTGTACGCGAGGGAGTACTCGACCGTCACCGGGTCGATCGGGCCGGTGTCCGGCTTGGTGTAGAGGTCCCAGCCGTCGTCGATGTTGTGGTGGGCGACCGCGTACCGGAAGACGTTGCCCGGCCCGGTGGTCAGCTTCGCCGCGAAGCCGTCGGCGTTCTCGCCCGCCGTGTCGGCGTTGTCGTGGGACTCGACGCTCACCATGAGGTTGCGGGCCGGCCACCGGTCGCGCGGGGTGGAGGAGGCGATCCGCCCGAGCTGGAGGCCGGTGTCCCGGTTGAAGCGGGTGACCGTGCGCTCGATGACGTTGTCGCTGCCGCCGACGTAGATGCCGTTGTCGCCGGCGCGCTGCACGATCAGGCCCTTCACGTGCCAGAAGTCGCCGTTCAGGGCGAGCCCCCGGTTCGAGGAGGACTCGGCCATCGCGGAGAAGTCGAGGACCGGCGTTTCGCCCGGGTAGGCGGCGATCGTCTTGCGGGCGGCCGAGGTGCCGTTGTTGCCGGCGGCGACGGTCACCGTCTGCGCGTGCGCGTACGTGCCGCCGCGCAGGTAGATCGTGCCGCCGGCGCCGACCCGGGTGATCGCGGAGGCCAGCGTCGTCGGATCGGCCTGGGTGCCGGAGGCGCCCGCGGTGCCGGTCGGGGACACGTAGAGCGCCGGTCCTGAGGGGGCGGGCGTGTCGGCGGTGGAGAGCTCGACGTGGTCGACGTTGGGCAGCCCGGCGGCGGTCGTCGGGCTCAGCCGGACGGTGTTGTTTCCGGCCGCGACCGGCACGGTGAACGTCTTCGACGTCCAGCCGGTCCAGGTGCCGGTGGACGCGAAGGACGCCCCCGCCGCCACGGTCGTGCCGTTGACGAGGACGTCGGCGGGGCGGGCGGTGGTCGTCCCGTTGGCGAACCGCACGGTGAGCGTCGCCGTCCCGGCGGCGGGCGCCGCCACGGTGAACTGCGCCGCGGCGCCCACGGCGTTGGTGCCATTGCAGAATCCGCTGCCGGAGAACCCGGTCCAGTCGGAGTCGATCGTTCCGGTGCAGAGGGCGGGCGAGGACTCGGCCTCGTACCGGGCCGTCGCGGCCTGGGCGCCGCCGGCGGCGGACAGCGCGACGAGGGTGCCGGCGACGAGGCCCACGCTCACGGCGAGGGAAGGGGTGCGCATCGGTGTCTCCTGGTGGGGGAGGCGGCTCGGACACAGTGGAGAAAGCGCTTTCTGGGACTGCTCGCGCCGACGCTAGGGCGAGTGTCGAAGACACGTCAAGATGCGGGTACGTGAAGGCTGTTCATGAATATGAACGTGAGGGGGTGTCGTGAGGGGTCGGATTCCGCGGCTTCGGAGCGGTCCGGGAGCCGCTCCGATGTCGGCTGGGGGCGCCACCGTCCGCGGATTCCGCGGCCGAGGGGGTGGCCCGGGAGCCGCGGACGTCAGCTGGGGGCGCCGCCACCGTCCGCCGGCGGCACGGGCTGCGGGCGCAGGACCATCAGCGAGTCCTCCACGGCCGCCACCATGGCGAACGGGAAACGGTCGAGCTCCAGGCAGAGGGCGACGTCGTCGGGGTGGGCGCCCTCGCGTATCCCCGTCGCCAGTTCGGCGGCGGCCCGGGACGCGGCGGCGCGGCGGAGGAACGCGGCGGCGTCCGTGCCGGGTTCGACGGTCCGGCCGGCGATGTACTCCGCGCAGGCCAGATCCTCGTCGGCCCGTCCGTCCTCGCCGGTGACCACGAACGTGACGGTTCCGGCCGCGCGCTCCCGCAGGACCCGCGCGGTCGCCTCCGCGACGACGAACCCGGCGCACAGCACGAGTTCCGCGTCCTTCACCGCCAAGGCGCCGACCGTCCCCGCCGTGGTCTTCTGCACGACGGTCCGCCCGGCGAGGTCGGCGGAGCGCAGCAGCCCCGGGGAGTTGACGAGGCCGAAACCGGGCGCGGGCGGCCCGTCCTTGAGCGCCACCCACTCCGGGTGGCGGGACCGGAGCGCCAGCGCCTCGGCCCGCGACGCGGCGAGGACGATCTTCTCGGCGCCCCGGGCGAAGGCCCAGGCGGCCACGGTGTAGGCGCGCATGACGTCCACGACGACCGCCACGGACGGTGCCGCGGACGGGACTTCGGTGAGGGCGGGGATGCTGAGGAAGCGAGCGTCCATCCGGATCATGATTCCGTACGGAGGCGCTGCGGTGCCCCGACCGTGATCGGCTTCACAGGGGCGGACCGGGCCGCGCGAAAAATGGCTGGGGGTGCCGGAAGTCCCGCCCTACGATGGCCCGATGCCGTCCATCAAGCAGCTCCAGATCACCTTCGACTGCGCGGAACCCGAGCGGGTCGCCCGCTTCTGGCGTTCCGCGCTGGGGTACGACGCGCCCCCGCCGCCGGAGGGCTTCGCCTCCTGGGACGAGTTCGACCGTACGGAGCCCGGACGGAGGGGCGCCGACTGGGCCTCGATCAACCCGGTGGACGGCGAGCCCCGGCTGTTCTTCCAGCGCGTCCCCGAGGGCAAGGTCGCCAAGAACCGCGTGCACCTCGACGTACGGGCCGGCACCGGGCTCGTCGGAGCGGAGCGGCTGACCGTCCTGGAGGCGGAGTGCGCCCGCCTGGTCGCGCTCGGCGCGGTGCACGACTACACGCTGTACGCCGACGGCGAGAACGAGTCCTGCATCGCGATGCGGGACATCGAGGGCAACGAGTTCTGCCTCGACTGACGGCGCGCGCGACGGCGTGCGGCCCCCCGCCCGTCCGGGCCGGAAGGCCCGGGCGGCCGCGTCCGCACGCACCGCGCCGCCCCCCCCGCCTCGGCGGCGCGGCGAGGCCACGGGCGCCGGGCCCGCGCGGCAGCGATCGGGCGGGTCCGGGCGTCGAAGCCCGCTCAGCGTGTCAGGCAGGGTGCCGCCACGGGCATCGAAGCCCTCGCGACTCCGCTCAGGTGGCCGTGGGGCCACCGCCGCAGGTGCCGTAGCCCGCGCGACTCCGCTCAGGCGTCCGTAAGGCCACCGCCACGGGTGCCGTAGCCCTTGCGGCTCCGCTCAGGCGTCCCCCGGCCAGGCGTCGCTGCGCCATTCGCGTTCCTCGACGCCCCGGTCCCGGTGGGCGGCGAGCGCGGCGGCGAGGTCGCCGTGGACGGCGATGCCGCCGGGCCTCCCGTCACCGAAGCCGCCGTCCGCCCCGCCTCCGGGCACGGCGGCGAGCTCCAGGCCGCGCCCCTCGGCGGCGAGCCGCGACGCGGCCTCGGACACGGCGAGCCGGCCGCCGTCGGACCAGCCGCGCAGCCCGGTCAGGTCCAGCACCACGGGCCCGGTGCCCCTCGCGACCGCCCAGCCGACGGCCCCCTGGAACCGTCCCACGGCCTCCTGGCCGAGGAAACCGGCCAGGGAGAGCACGCCGAGGCCGGGGTGGATGGTGTAGCGCCACTCGATGGTCATCGTCGTCTCTCCTCGCTCCCGGCCATGTCCCGGCCGTCCGGAGCATCCTCACCCGAGAGTGTGTTCCCGTGCACGGCGGTCCACGGATCGGTCACCCGTCCCGAGACGCGGACAGCTCCCCCTCCCTCCGGCGGTCCGGCCCGGCCCCGCCTCCCTACGATGGGCGCATGGCGGATCCCGTACGTGAACAGGCGCTGTCCCCCGTCTCCCCCGTCCATCCGCGCACGCCTGGCGCGCCGGAGCTCGCCGCGGCGGCCGAGGTGTTCGGGCTGCTCAGCGACCCCACCCGGCTCCAGCTGCTGTGGGTGCTGACGCGCGGGGAGGCCGACGTCGGCGCGCTGACGGAGGCGTGCGGGGCCGCCCGGCCCGCGGTCAGCCAGCACCTGGCCAAGCTGCGGCTCGGCGGGCTCGTGCAGGCGCGGAAGGACGGGCGGCGGATGGTGTACGCGCTGCCGGACGGGCATCTGAAGCGGCTGGTCGTCGAGGCCCTGAACAGGGCGGACCACGTGGTGACGGGGGAGCCCTGGCACGACTGACAGCCCCCGAGGGCATACATGTGCGCACATGTGCACGCGTCGGCTAGGGTGAAGAGGACCGCATCCGACCGCCGACCGGGGGCGTCCCCATGCTGTCCGTCCTGCGCGACCGCACCTACCGGCACCTCTTCCTCGCCCAGGCCGTCGCCCTCACCGGCACGGGCCTCGCGACCGTCGCCCTGGCCCTTCTCGCGTACGACCTCGCCGGCGTCCACGCGACCGCCGTGCTCGGCACCGCGCTCGCGCTCAAGATGGCGGCGTACGTCGGTCTGGCACCGCTCGCCGGGGCGCTGGCCCGGCGGCTGCCGCGCCGGACCCTGCTCGTCGGCGCCGACCTCGTCCGGCTCCTGACGGCGCTGGCCCTGCCCTTCGTGGACCAGGTCTGGCAGGTGTACGCCCTCGTGCTGCTGCTCCAGGCCGCCTCGGCCGTCTTCACCCCCGTCTTCCAGGCGACGATCCCGCGCGTCCTGCCCGCGGAGCGCGACTACACCCGGGCCCTCGCCCTCTCCCGGCTCGCGTACGACCTGGAGAGCCTGGTCAGCCCGCTCCTCGCCGCCGCGCTGCTCACCCTCGTCCCGTACGACGGGCTGTTCACCGGCACCGCGGCCGGCTTCCTCCTCTCCGCGCTCCTCGTCCTGCCCCTGCGCCTCCCGGAGGACGCCGGGAGGCGCCCTTCGGAGCGACGGATCCCCGGCGTCCGGCTCTTCCTCGCCACGCCCCGGCTGCGCGCCCTGCTGGCGCTCGACCTCGCGGTCGCCGCCGCCGGCGCGCTGGTCCTCGTCGACACCGTCGTCCTCGTCCAGGACGGCCTCGCCCGCCCGCCCGGCGACGTCTCCCTCGCCCTCGCCGCGTTCGGCGCGGGCTCGATGACCGTGGCGCTGCTCCTCCCGCGCCTGCTGGGCCGTTCGGGTGGCCGCGCCGTCATGCTCCCCGCCGGCGGCGCCCTCGCGGCCGTGCTCGCCCTGATCACCGCCGGACTGGCCACCGGCTGGGGCGACGCCCACCCGGGGGCCGCCTGGCCCGGGCTGCTCGCCCTCTGGTGCTGCCTCGGCGCCGCCACCTCGGCGGTCCTCACCCCCGGCGGGACGCTGCTGCGCCGGTCCGCCGCCGACCCCGACCTGCCCGCCGTCTTCGCCGCCCGCTTCTCCCTCTCCCACGGCTGCTGGCTGCTCACCTACCCGCTCGCCGGCTGGCTCGCCGCCCGCGCGGGCACCGCCGTCTCCGCCGCCGCGCTCACCGCCGTCGCCCTGGCCGCGGCCCTCGCCGCCGTCCGCCTCTGGCCGCGCGGCGACCCCGACGCACTGGAGCACGCCCACCCCGAACTCCCCGCCGGCCACCCCCACACGGCCGCCGCCACGGGCCCGGACCACCGCCACGTCCACCCCTTCCGCATCGACCCCCTGCACCCCCACTGGCCCACCCCCACCGGCTGACCCCTCACCATCAGGCACCATCCCCTCCACGCCCGAGCCTCCAGACGCCACCGCCCCGTCCCCCGACGTCACCGTCGTCGGGCCCAACGGCCCCGACGGGCGCTCCGAGCCGACCGGGCCGCGGGCGTCCGCGAGGCCCGACCCGGTGCGGTACGGCGCTGTGTCCGGGGGTGTGGGAAACGCGGTCGAGCGCGGAAAGGAAGCCTGAGAGGGTGGGGTGTTCCCGGGGCCGGCGCGGCCCCGGGCCGCCGTCGTAGCCGAGAGGACGCCCCGTGCCCCGTGCCGTCAGCCTCATTCGTTCCGCCACCCTGTCCGGCGTCGCCGAGTACGCGTACGCGGCGACCGCGCCGGCCGAGGCCCGGCTGATCTTCCTGGCGGGCGCCTGCCCGCTCGACGCCGACGGGGCGACCGTCGCCGTCGGGGACTACCGAGGGCAGGCCGCGGCCTGCGTCGAGAACCTGCGGACGGCGCTGAAGGACGCCGGGGCCGGGATCGAGGACGTCATCAGCACCCGGGTGCTCGTCGCCTCCACCCGGCAGGCCGATCTGGTGGCCGCCTGGGAGGTGGTGCGGGACGCCTTCGGCGCGCACGACGTGCCCAGCACCCTCATGGGCGTGACCGTGCTCGGCTACCACGACCAGCTCGTCGAGATCGAGGCCGTCGCCGCCGTCCTCGACGCCTGACGGAAGACCGCGCCCCCGGCACCCTCGCGGGGTGCCGGGGGCGCGGCCCCTCGGGTCAGCGGACGATCAGGTCCGGGACGAGGGCGCGGAGTTCGGCGAACGGCAGGACGCCGTCGCGGACGAGGAGCGGGGTGTCGCCGCTGAGGTCCACGATGGACGACGAGACCGCCCCGGCCGTGCGCCCGCCGTCGAGGTACACGGCGACGGAGTCGCCGAGCATGCCCTGCGCGGCGTCGCAGTCCTGGGGGGACGGCTGGTCCGTCAGGTTGGCGCTGGAGACCGCCAGAGGGCCCGTCGCGGCGAGCAGTTCCAGGGTCAGCGGGTGGTCCGGCATGCGTACGGCCACCGTGCCGCCGGTCTCGCCCAGGTCCCAGTCCAGGGACGCGCGGTGGCGCACCACCAGGGTCAGCCCGCCCGGCCAGAAGGCGTCGATCAACGCACGGGCCGCGTCCGGGAGTTCGTCCGTGAGCTCGGCGAGCGCCGCGGCCGAGTCGACCAGGACGGGGGAGGGCTTGTGACGGCCCCGGCCCTTCGCGGCCAGCAGCGAGGCGACCGCCTTCGGGTCGAAGGCGTCCGCCCCGACCCCGTACACGGTGTCCGTCGGCAGGACCACCAGCTCGCCGCGGCGCACCGCGGCGGTGGCCTCGGCGAGGCCCGCCGCGCGGGCGGCGGGGTCGGAGCAGTCGAAGCGGGACGTCACGCCGGGGTGCCCTCCTCCACGACGGCGCCGCGGGTGGTCACCAGGCGGGCGGTGCCGCCGGCCAGCTCGTAGCCGAGGCCGACGACGGCCGTCTCGCCCGCCGCGACCTGGTCGGAGAGCACGCGGGAGCGCTCGAGCAGCAGGTCCACGGTGTGCCGGATGTGCTCGTCGATGATGTCGCTGTCCGAGGTCAGGCCGGCGTTCCTGGCCGCGAGGACGCTCGGCGTCACCCGCTCCACCACGTCGCGCACGAAACCGGTGGCCGCGAAGCCCTCCTCGACGGCCGCGCGGGCCGCGGCGACCGCGCCGCAGGAGTCGTGGCCGAGGACGACGACCAGCCGGGCGCCGAGGACGCTCGTCCCGTACTCCACGCTGCCGAGGACCTCGGGTCCGGCGACGTGGCCGGCGGTGCGGACGACGAACAGGTCGCCGAGCCCCCGGTCGAAGATGATCTCGGCCGCGAGCCGGGAGTCGGAGCAGCCGAGGATCACGGCGAACGGGTCCTGGCCGGGCGCGAGCTCGGTACGGCGGGCCGCGTCCTGGTTGGGGTGCTCGGGCGTGCCCGAGACGAAACGGCGGTTGCCGTCGAGGAGGGCGTCGAGGGCGAGGGCCGGAGAAGTTCTGGGCATGCGGACACCCTATGCGGGCCACCCGCCCCCCACGCCACAGGCCCACCCCTCACCGGGCCCCGTTGTGACGGATCGCACCCGCGCGGTATCAGCATGTGGGCCGAACGCCGCACCGGGCGCCGGGAGCAGGGCGCCGGGAGCAGCGCGCCAGGTGCGGGGGACGGGTCAGATCGTCGCGTCCCAGGCGCGCGTGAGCCCGTCCAGCCAGGCCGGCGGCAGTTCGGCGGCGTCCCACTCCTCCCGCAGCTCGCCGGGGCGGACGGCGAGCCGTTCCAGGACGGCGAGGCTCGTGGGGGAGTGGACCAGGGTGTAGCGGCCGTGGATGGCGATGGCGCTGCCCGGGCCGTACGTGGCGTACAGCCGCTCCAGATGGGCCCGGTGCTCCGCCGCGAACGCCGTCAGCCGGCCCGGATAGGCGGCCCGCTGCCGAACGCCCATCGTCCTGAGCGACGCCGCGAGGACCTGCTCGGTGACCTCGGGGTCGAGGTCCGACTCCTCGGTGAAGGAGAGGTACAGGGGCACGACCGCGACCTTGGCCCGCTCGACCTCCATCCGGCCGACCGGCGGCCGGGCGTCCGGGTCCCCGGGGGCGTCCGCGGCGACGGCGGCGCCCAGGGCCCGGTCGGCGAGGCCCGCGAGCCCCTCGGTGACGGCACGTGAGCCGTCGCGCCAGCCCGCGGCGTACGGCTCTTCGCTGCCCGGCGGGGCCTGCCGGCCGGCGCCCGCCAGCGCCTCGTGCGCGCCGGCGAGCGCACCCGCCTCGACCAGGCCGATCAGCTCCTCGGCGTCCCCGGAGTACACCCCCGCCCGTGCGAGGAGCTGGAGCAGCGTCGTCCTCGCGTTGTCGACGCTCGCGGCGTCGAGCTGGAGCCGTTCTTCCCGGGCGGCGGTCATCGGTGGTCCTCCTCCTCGCGTTGCCGGCGCGTTCGGGTGCGGCGGACGCGCCTTCGAGGACGCCACGATCACGGGCCCGCGCCACGCTCCCCTCGCGGCGGCGCACGTACGGGACCGGTGATCGAGTCCTCGAACGCCGAGGCTTTCAGCTCCCCGGGCCCTCCGTCCAGCCGACGTTCCGGTCCCCTCCGACCAGGCACGGGGTGCCATCCCCGTCTTCCAGCCGGGAGAGCGCTGACAAACCCGGCCGGCAAAGGGATCACATACCCCCAGCGGTATAAGAGGGGGCGTTGGATGCCCGGCCGGGCGGGTGACGGGGAGACACGAAGTGCCAGAAGGGCTCGGGCGGGTGACCCGCCGTGACGCCCCCGTCGTACGGGCCGGTTTGGGCCGTCGTCTCGGGCGGTCGTCCGACGTGGGCGCCACCGGCGTGACCAACACGTCAGAGTCGGCGCCCCGGGCGTCAGGGTCGCGTCAGGGGGCGGGGCGAACGGCGTCCCCCCGGGCAAGGCTGCGAGGAACGCGCCCCGCCGGACCACCACAGGGGCCGACCGCCCGGGAGGATCCATGCCCCACACCCCGCTCACCGCCGACCGAGAATCCGGGGACCGAGAACCCGCCGACCAGGAATCCGGGGACCGAGAACCCGCCGGCCCAGAACCCGCCGACCGGGGCGCGTGTGCCCCTGAACCCGCCGATCCCGAGTCCTACGTTCCCGACTCCTCCGATCCCAGGTACCCCGATCCCGAGTCCACCGATCCCCGGTCCTACGATCCCGAGTCCTACGTTCCCGAGTCCTCCGATCCCGGGCGCCTCGGTTCCGAGCCGGTCCGTACCGGGTCCGACCGTCCCCAGCCCGTCGGTTCCGGGCCCGTCGGTCCCCGGTCCGCCGGGCCCGAGGCCGAGCGCGCTGAGCCGGAGCCGGAGCCGGAGCCGGAGCCGGAGCCGGAACAGGGACCGGCACCGGAGCCGGAGCAGGGACCGGCACCGGAGCAGGGACCGGCACCGGAGCCGGAGCGGGGACCGGCACCGGGCGTGGCCGGGCGGCGGTTGTGCGTGCCCGTGCGTACGGGCGCCCACGGCGTCTCCGCTCGTCTCTTCCGCACGCCCCTCGGCGCCCGCACGGCCGTCGCCTTCACCACCCCGGAACGGCTCCGTGCCACCCTGGGCTCCGCCCACCCCTGGATCCCGCTCGCCGCGCCGGCGCTGCGCGCCCTCGCCCGCCCCCTCGGCGTCCACACCCTGACCGTCGACCCCGTCCTCACGGCGCGCCCCGCGACGGACCCCGCCACCGTCCCCCTGGCCACGCGCCCCGGGGCGCCGTGCGCCCGCCGGTGGGACGCGACCGCGACGGGAACCGTCGCATGACCCTCACCGACCTGCTCGGCGACGCGGCCGGATCCGCCGACGCCTGCCGCGCGTTCTCCGTCTGGCCCGCGACCACCACCGAGGAGGGCGGCGGCCGGGTCCTCCTCGCCGGCGTGCCGCTCGCCGACATCGCGGAGGCCCACGGCACCCCCGTCTACGTCCTCGACGAGGCGGAGATCCGCGACCGCTGCCGCACCTACCGCGCCGCGTTCGCCGACGCCGACGTGCACTACGCCGCCAAGGCGTTCCTCTGCCGCGGACTCGTCCGCCTCGTCGACGAGGAGGGCCTCGGCCTCGACGTCTGCTCCGCCGGCGAACTCGAACTCGCCGTCACCGTCGGCTTCCCGCCCGAGCGGATCCTCCTGCACGGCAACGCCAAGTCCCCGGCCGACCTCGACACCGCGCTGCGCCTCCGCGTCGGCCGGATCGTCATCGACAGCGCGGCCGAGATCGCCCGGCTCGCCGCCGCCGTCGGCCCCCGCGGCCACCAGAGGGTCATGCTCCGGGTGACGCCCGGCGTCGCCGCCGGGGGGCACGCCAAGGTCCGTACCGGGGCGGACGACCAGAAGTTCGGGCTCTCGCTGCGCGACGGGCACGCCCAGCACGCCGTGGCCCGGGTGCTCGGGCAGCCGCAGCTCGAACTCACCGGCCTCCACTGCCATCTCGGCTCCCAGATCACCGAGGTCAAGCCCTATCTCACGGCCGTGCGCCGACTCGTCGGCCTGATGGCCCGGATCCGGGACGCCCACGGTGTGGTCCTGCCGGAGCTCGACCTCGGCGGTGGTCACGGCATCGCCTACCGGCCCGGCGACCCGGTCCTCGATCCGACCGCCCTCGCCCGCCGGCTGCGCGCCACCCTGGCGCAGAGCTGCGCCGCCGCCGGACTGCCCGTCCCCCGGCTCCTCGTCGAACCCGGCCGGGCCGTCGTCGGTCCGGCCGGTGTCGCCCTCTACCGGGTCCTCGCCGTGAAGACGAGCGGAGGCCGCGGCTTCGCCGCCGTCGACGGCGGTATGAGCGACAACCCGCGCCCCGCCCTGTACGGGGTCCGGTACGCGCCCCGCCTGATCGGGCGTCACTCCACCGCGCCGGCCGTCCCCACCACCGTGGCCGGGCGCCACTGCGAGGCGGGCGACCTCCTCGCCGAGGACGTCGAGCTGCCCGCCGACCTCCGGCCGGGCGACCTGCTCGCGGTGCCCGTGGCCGGGGCGTACCACCTGTCGATGGCCTCCTCGTACAACCTCGTGGGCCGCCCGCCCGTCGTCGCCGTCCGCGACGGCGCCGCCCGGCTCCTGGTCCGGCGGGAGACCCTGGAGGACCTGAGCGCCCGGGACGTCGGCGTATAGGGCCCCTGACGCGTCACCAGCAGGGTCCTGAAGCGTCACCATCAGGGCCCTGACGCGTCACCACCAACGCCCTGCGGCCGTCACCACGCGTCGGCGGCGGCGAAGAGCTCGCGGACCCAGTAGGCGCTCGCCTCCTCGCTGTCGCCGGTCGGCGTGCCGGGGAAGAGCCGGAACCAGGAGCCCGCGCGGCCCAGCGCCCCCAGGCGCACGGCGAGCGCCGCCGCCCGGCGCAGCTCCGCCGCCGAGGGGCCGAGCCCGGTCCAGTGCTCCAGGTACGCGTCCACCATCGGGGCCACGTGCTCGGGCCCGTACCGCTCCCGGACCTCCCTGACCGGGACCAGCAGGCTGCCGAAGGGGTGCCCGACGCACGCGTCGCCCCAGTCGAAGAAGGTGAACCGGCCGGGTGCCGGAGCGAGGATCTGCCCGTCGTGCAGGTCGCAGTGGTCGAGGGAGTCGGGCAGCCCATACGCGTCGAGTTCGGCGCACAGCTCGACGAGCCGGGGCCGCCGCCGCAGCAGCGCCGCCCGCTCGGCGGCGTCGAACAGCGGGTTGCCGGCCACGAGCGCGTCGAAGACCTCCGGCAGTTCGCGGGTCCGCGCGCCCGGCACGCCCAGGCCGTCGAGCCGGTCCGCGTACGGGACGACACGGCGCTGCATCGCGCCGTACCGGCCCAGCGCCGTCGCCCACTCCCCGGGGCCGGCCGCGCCCGCGTCGAGGACGCCCCGGAAGAGCGGCCCGCCGTCGGGCAGCAGCGACCAGCCGCGCCCGGCGTCCACCGCCAGCGGGGTCATCACGTGCTCCGGCACCCACGCGGCGAGCTCCTGGGAGAGCCCGGCCTCGAAGGCGTTGGACGGCGCGCCGGCCTTGAGCCACACCGCGTCCCGCTCGCCCGCGCCGGTGCGGAAGCGGACGAGGACCGACCACGGGCGCACCCGGACCTCGCGCGTCCCGCACTCGACCCGCCCGTGACCGGCCAGGACGTCCTCGGCCCAGCCGAGCACCTCCCGCCGCCACTCCGCGTCGTCCCAGGGGGTCGTCGCGTCCGTGAACCTGCCCCGGTCCACCACCGTCGTCCGCTCGTCACTCGTGCGCATCCGGCGATTCCACCACCGGGCCGCTCCCGCGCGCACGGGAATATGCGCCGGTCGCGGCAGGGCTCGGGGCGGCTAGGGTCGGTTGCCTGACCGGCGGCGGAAGGAGAGGCGTGCGCGAGGAACCCGCGGAGGCCCGCGAGTTGTACAACGTCAGGACGGTGGGCGGCGAGCCGGTGCTCTCCCCGCTGACCGACGAGGAGGAGCGCCGCTTCCGCGCCGTCCTCCTCGCCGAGTTGGGCCACGAGATCTCCGCCCGGGGGCGGGCGCGCTTCCCCGCCCACACGCCCGAGGACCGCCGGCGGCTGGTCGACGTGGCGCGCCTCCTCACCGAGCACTGGGGGCAGCCGGTCACGGCCGTCGCCGAGGACGAACTCCGCATGTGCCTCCACCTCGAAGGCCACGCACCGGGAATCGGACCCGCACGCGAAGCGGGAGCGGCGCGCGCCGCGCCGTCCCTCCCGTCCGTGCCCGGCGCCATCTGACGCCGGACCGTGGACCCGGGGCCCGCGGGCTGGCACCGTGGGCGCCACCGGCGGCCGGGGCGGTCCCGGCCGGGACGGCGAGGAGAGGCGGGGCCACGATGGGCGGCGCGTTCGGCGGGCGGTACGGGGACTACCAGAACGAGATCTACCTCGCCGGACTCGGCGGTGTGCTCCCCGCCCTGCCCATGACGTACGCCGAACTGGAGGCCCGCGCGAGCGCGGCGCTGCCGCCGTCGGTGCTGTCGTACGTGGCGGGCGGGGCCGGCGACGAGTTCACCCAGCGGGCCAACGTGGCGGCCTTCGAGCGGTGGGGCCTGGTGCCCCGGATGATGGTCGGGGCGGTCGAACGGGACCTCGGCGTCGACCTCTTCGGGCTCCGGCTCCCGACCCCGCTGTTCATGGCGCCGGTCGGCCTCGTCGGTCTCTGCGCCCAGGACGGCCACGGCGACCTCGCGACCGCGCGGGCGGCCCGCCGCACCGGGGTGCCCATGGTCGCCTCGACCCTGAGCGTGGATCCGCTGGAGGAGGTCGCCGCCGAGTTCGGCGACACCCCCGGCTTCTTCCAGCTGTACACCCCCACCGACCGGGACCTCGCGGAGAGCCTGGTGCGGCGCGCCGAGGCCGCCGGGTTCAAGGGGATCGTCGTCACCCTCGACACCTGGGTGACCGGCTGGCGCCCCCGCGACCTCGCCGCGAGCAACTTCCCGCAGCTGCGCGGGCACTGCCTCGCCAACTACACCTCCGACCCGGTCTTCCGCGCCCGTCTCGCCAAGGCGCCCGAGGAGGACCCCGGGGCCGCGATCCTCGAATGGGTCGGCGTCTTCGGCAACCCGCTCACCTGGGCCGACCTGCCGTGGCTGCGCTCCCTCACCGACCTTCCGCTGATCCTCAAGGGCCTGTGCCATCCGGAGGACGTGCGGCGGGCCCGCGACGGAGGGGTGGACGCCGTGTACTGCTCCAACCACGGCGGCCGGCAGGCCAACGGGGGACTGCCGGCGCTCGACGCCCTCCCCGGCGTCGTGGAGGCCGCGGACGGGCTGCCGGTCCTCTTCGACTCGGGCGTCCGCACCGGCGCGGACGCGATCAAGGCGCTGGCCCTCGGCGCCACGGCGGTCGGCATCGGCCGCCCGTACGCGTACGGCCTGGCGGCCGGCGGCGAGGACGGCGTCGTGCACGTCCTGCGCTCCCTCCTCGCCGAGGCGGACCTCATCATGGCCGTCGACGGCTATCCGGCCCTCGCCGACCTGCGCGCGGAGGGCGCCCTGCGCCGCCTCTGACCGACGTACGGGGGGACCTGGCCGCCGTACGGGAGTGCGCCGTGCGGCGGTCTCGGCTCGGCGGGGCGCCGGTCAGGCGGGCGGGCGGGAGACGTCCGCGACCAGATCGCCGACGGTGCTGTCCGGGAGCCGGCGGGCCACGTCCGCCTGGGCGATGATCCCGACCAGCGCATGCCCGTCGATCACCGGCACCCGGCGGATCCTCCGGTCGGCCATCAGCTCCAGGACCCGCTGCAGCGGGTCGTCGGCGCCGACCGTCACCAGCTCGCCCCGGACCAGCTCACCGGCGGTGCACGCGGCCGGGTCCCGCCCCTCGGCGACCACCCGGACCACGATGTCGCGGTCGGTGAGCATGCCCCTGAGGCGTTCGTCGGGCCCGCGGACCGGCAGCGCGCCGACGTCGAGCTCGACCATCTTCCGCGCGGCGTCGACCACGCTCTCGTCGCTCCGGACACAGGTCACGTCCGGAGTCATGATGTCGCGTGCCGTGGACATGGTGACCACCTGCCGCAGGTCGAGTGGAATCCCGGGGACCCGTACACGCGGCGGCTGCCCCGTTCGGGGGACGGCATGCGCGCAGGGCCGGCCCCCATGATCGTACAAAACGGGCATAAGTGGTTGAACGGTACTAGAGTCTGAGCGGCCCGAGGTTCTTCTCCCCGTGCGCACCGCGGCGCACCCGCACCGGCGAGGTACGCCCATGAGCACAGCGGAACCCGGTGTCGAGACCGCCTCGGGCGGCACTCCGCCGGCGGTCAAGCTCAGCCTCCTCACCCTGACCGCGATGGTCGTCGGCTCCATGGTCGGCGCCGGGGTCTTCTCGCTGCCGCGCCGCTTCGCCCAGGAGACCGGCGTCGCGGGCGCGCTGATCGCCTGGGCCGTCGCCGGCACCGGCATGCTCATGCTCGCGTTCGTCTTCCAGACGCTCGCCGTGCGCCGTCCCGACCTGGACGCCGGGGTGTACGCGTACGCCAAGGCGGGCTTCGGCGAGTACCTGGGCTTCTTCTCCGCCTTCGGCTACTGGGCGAGCGCCTGCGTCGGCAACGTCACCTACTGGGTCCTCATCATGTCGACGGTCGGCGCCATCGCGCCGGCCCTCGGCGACGGGGACACCGCCCTCGCGATCGTCCTCTCCTCGGCCGGACTCTGGGCCTTCTTCCTGCTCGTCCGGCGCGGGGTGAAGGAGGCGGCGGCGATCAACCGGATCGTCACCGTCGCCAAGGTCGTGCCCATCCTGGTCTTCGTCCTCCTGGCGCTGTTCTGCCTCAAGCCCTCCGTCTTCGCGGAGAACTTCGGCGGCGCCGACTACGCGGGCTCCCTCTTCCAGCAGGTCCGCGGCACCATGCTCGCCACCGTCTTCGTCTTCCTCGGGGTCGAGGGCGCCAGCGTCTACTCCCGGCACGCCAAACGCCGGGAGGACGTCGGCCGCGCCACCGTCCTCGGCTTCCTCAGCGTCTTCGCCGTCTTCGCCTCGGTCACCATCGTGTCGTACGGCATCCTGCCGATGAGCGAGATCGCCGAGCTGCGCCAGCCCTCCATGGCGGGCGTGCTGGAGGCGGCCGTCGGCACCTGGGGCAAGGTCTTCGTCAGCGTCGGCCTGATCATCTCGGTCCTCGGCGCCTACCTCGCCTGGACCCTGATGGCCGCCGAGGTGCTCTTCGTCGCCGCCAAGGACGACGACATGCCCCGCTTCCTCGGCCGCGCCACGAAGAACGACGTCCCCGTCCCCGCCCTGCTCATGACGACCGCGCTGAGCCAGATCGTGCTCGTCGTCACCGCCTTCTCCGACGACGCCTTCAACTTCGCCCTCGACCTCACCAGCGCCCTCAGCCTCATCCCCTTCCTCCTCGCCGCGGCCTTCGCCGTCAAGATCGCCCTGCGGCCCCGCGAGAACCGGGTGACCGGCGACAGCACCCGGCGCGAACTCGTCGTCGCCTGCGTCGCCACCCTCTACACCGCCTTCCTGCTGTACGCGGCCGGGCTCAAGTTCCTCCTGGTCTCCCTCATCCTGTACGCCCCCGCCACCCTGCTCTTCGTCAAGGCCCGCCGCGAGCAGGGCAGGCGCCTCTTCTCCCCGCGCGAGGCGGTCATCTGCGCCGTCTCCGTGGCCGGTGCCGTCGTCGGCGTCATCGCCCTCGCCGCCGGCTGGATCGAGCTCTGAACACCCCCGCGCACCCGACCGCCAGGACCGCCGGCACTGCCACCACCGCCCTCACCGCCCTCACCGCCAGGAAGGCCAGCCGATGACCCCCGCGCCCCCCGAAGCCCCCGCGCCCGCCGCGAGCTCCCGCACCCTCGGCGTCCACTCCGAGGTCGGCCGGCTCCACAAGGTCCTCGTCTGCTCGCCGGGCCTCGCCCACCGGCGGCTGACCCCGACCAACTCGGACGACCTCCTCTTCGACGACGTCATGTGGGTGGAGAACGCCCAGCGCGACCACGCCGACTTCGTCAACAAACTGGTCCAGCGCGGGGTCGAGGTCGTCGAACTGCACAACCTGCTCACCGAGACCATGGCCCTCCCCGAGGCGAAGGCGTGGCTCCTCGACCGCAAGATCATCGCCAACGAGGTCGGCCTCGGGCTCATCGAGGACACCCGCGCCTTCCTCGACTCCCTGGCCCCGCGCGACCTCGCCGACCACCTGATCGGCGGCCTGTCCACCGCCGACCTCCCCGCCGAGGTCCGCTCCGGCTACGCAGCCCTCGCCCGCGAGGGGGTCGGCGCCCGCGAGTACCTGATGCCGCCGCTGCCCAACACCCTCTACACCCGCGACACCACCTGCTGGCTGTACGGCGGGGTCACCCTCAACCCGCTCTACTGGCCCGCCCGCCACGGCGAGACCCTCCTCATGAAGGCGATCTACACCCACCACCCCGACTTCAAGGACGCCACCGTCTGGTGGGGCGACCCCGAGCGTGACTGGGGCCAGGCCACCTTCGAGGGCGGCGACATCATGCCCGTCGGCAACGGCGTCGTCCTCATGGGCATGAGCGAGCGCACCTCACGGCAGGCCATCACGCAGGTGGCCCGCAGCCTCTTCGAGCACGGCGCCGCCCGCCACGTCGTCGTCGCCGGCATGCCCAAGCTGCGCTCCGCCATGCACCTCGACACCGTCTTCACCTTCGCCGACCGGGACGTCGTCACGCTCTACCCGAGGATCATGGACGCCGTGCACAGCTTCTCGCTGCGCCCGTCCGACCGCGCCCCCGGCGTGGAGATCACCGACGAGGGCGACACCCCGTTCACGGACGTCGTGGCGAAGGCGCTCGGGCTCCCGGGGCTGCGGGTCATCGAGACCGGTGGCGACGTCTACGCCTCGGAGCGCCAGCAGTGGGACAGCGGCAACAACGCCGTCGCCCTGGAGCCCGGCGTGGTCTTCACCTACGACCGCAACACCCAGACCAACACGCTGCTGCGGAAGGCGGGCATCGAGGTCATCACCATCGTCGGCGCGGAGCTGGGCCGCGGACGGGGCGGCGGCCACTGCATGACCTGCCCCCTCGTCCGCGACCCGGTCGACTTCTGACGCCGGGACCGTTACGCGTACGTCTCGAACTCGGCGACGCGCGGTGTGCCGGTGGCACCGGTGATCTCGAAGGTGACCTTGGAGAGCGAGGTCGCCGGGAAGCTCGCCGTGCCGGCCGCGCCGCCGGTGGCGAGGACGGCACCGGTGTCGGCGTTCAGGAGCCGCCAGCCGGTGACGGTGCCGCCCCCGGACGCCTCGCGGACGCGGACGGACGAGATCGTCGTCGGGGAGCCCCACTTGACCGAGACGGATCCGGTGGTGCCGGCGGGCGACCAGTAGGTGCTCAGGCTGCCGTCCCGGACGTTGCCGTAGCTGGTCCCGGCGGCCTTGCTGGAGCCGTCCGCGCCGGCGCCGATGCTCAGGTTGGTGCCGGACGGCGGGGCGGTGGTGGCGGTGGCGGTCGGGGTGGGCGTCGTCGGGGTCGGGGTCGGGGTCGGGTTGGGGGTGGTGGCGGTCGGGGTGGGGTTCGGCGTCTGCGGGGTGCAGGAGCCGTCGGAGACGAGCAGGCCCTTGCCCGCGCCGGCCGTGCGCGCGACGACGTCCGGGACGCAGGAGGCGCTGTCGGCGGTGTAGCCGTACGGGACGGACACGGTCGTGTTGGAGGCCGGGTTCGGGCCGGCCGGACGGTAGTCGGTGCCGGCGGGGGACCAGGTCACGTTGTCGAAGACGTTCCCGGCGACCTGCCAGTAGCCGGCCGCGTCGGTGTAGAAGGTGCCGAGGACGTCCTTGGAGTCCTCGAAGTAGTTGTTCTCCACCTTGGCGCGGGCGCCGGCGCGGGAGTTGATGCCCGACTCGTTCAGCTGCTTGTAGTGGTTGCTGTACATGTGGGCGATGCCGCCGCGCAGCAGCGGGGCGCGGGAGTCGATGTTCTCGTACAGGTTGTGGTGGTAGGTGATGAAGCCGTTGCTGAGCTCCGTCTCGCTGGAGCCGACCAGTCCGCCGCGGCCGGAGTTGCGCAGCACGCTGTAGGAGAGCGTCACGTACTGCGTGTTGTCCTTCATGTCGAACAGCCCGTCGAAGCCCTCGGACTCGCCGCCGGACGCCTCCAGGGTGACGTGGTCCACCCAGACGTTGCGGACGTCGCTCTCCATGCCGATGGCGTCGCCGCCGTTGGAGGTGGGGGAGCCGGACTTCTTCACGTTCCGGACGGTGACGTTCTGGATGATGATGTTGCTCGACTCGCGGATGTGGATGCCGAGCTGGTCGAAGACGGCGCCCGAGCCGACGCCGACGATCGTGACGTTGCTGATCTGCTTGAGCTCGATGACCCCGGCGGCGGTGTTGCAGCTCTCGCCGGACACCTTGGCGGTGTTGGCGTGGTTGATCGTGCCCTCGACCTGGATGGTGATCGGGGTGCTGCTGGAGGCGCGTCCGCAGAGGGCCGCGTGGATCGCGGTGCCGGTGGTGGCCCGGACGGTCTGCCCGCCCGCGCCGCCGGTGGTCCCGCCGTTCTGGCTCGCGTAGCCGGTGGCGCCGGCGGCCACGGCGGCCGAGGCTTCCGGGATGGTCAGGACCGCACCCGTGGCGGCCGCGACCGCCATGGCGGCCAGAGCCGCCCGGAGTCGCGTGGAGGGGGATCGTCGTCCCATGCTCGCCTGCCCTCTCGTAGACGCCCGCGCGGTCGCGGACGTGTATGTCGTCGTCAGCCCCGTCCCTGGAGAAACGCAACATGGAAAGCGCTCTCTAGAAAGCGCTTTCGGCGCGTGACGATAGGCGGGACGGCGAGCACCTGACAAGACTTCGGACACGACGCGCACGAATCCGGCCGCGCGCCGGACGAACCGGGCCGGGTGCGCCAGGGGGCGTACCGCCCCGACCCTCCCGCCGGCGAGGCACACCGAGCCGCCGCGGGCTGCTTGCACCTGGGCCTGCGCCTGGGCCTGCGCTTCGTGCCTGGGCTGGGCCTGGGCCCCTGCCCGCGCCTGTGCCCGTGCCCGCCTCCCGTGCCCGCCTCCCGTGCTCGCGTCCCGTGCTCGCGTCCCGCTCCCGCGTCCCGCGTCGGCGTCCGTGCATCGCGCCCGCGCTCGCGTTCCGCGCCCGCCTACCTGGGCTGCGTTCTGCGTCCGTTTCCCGCGCGTGGGCCTGGGCCCGCGTCCCGTGCCCGCCCCGGGCTTGCGTTCCGCGTCCCCTGCCGGGCCTGTGTCCGGCGCCCGCGCCGAGGACGTCGCCGGGCCGCGTGCCGACCTGTCCGCACCCGTGTCCCTTGCCCGAGCCCGCGTCCGAGCCGTCCGAGCTCCGCCCCCGTTCCCGGGCTTGGGCTCCGTGTCCCTGCGTTCCCGCGCCTGTCCGTGTCCGCTCCTGAGCCCGCGCCTCCGTGCCGTTCCCGTGCCCGCGCCTGTATCCCGTGCAATTGTCCTGCTCGCGCCCAGCACGCGCGTTGCGCATCCTGCGCCTGTTCCACGCTCGCACCGGGCCGCGTGCCCGCCCGCGCCCACGTCCGCGTCGCTTGTCAGCGCCAGCGCCAGCGCCAGCGCCTGCGCCTCCGTTCCGCGTGGCCGCCCGCGCCCGCGCCCGGCCCGCGTGCCCGCCCGCGCGCACGTCCGTCCGTGCGCCTGCGTCCCGCGCGCACGTTCACGCCCGCGTCCCGTGCCAGCGCCAGCGCCTGCGCTTCCGCTCCGCGCCCCAGCCCGCGCCTGGGGCCACTCCTGCACCTGCGTGCCGCGCACCGCCCTCGCCCTCGCCTGCGGTCCCCTGCGCCCCCGGGCCCGCGCTCGTCTCGGGCTGAGAACCGTCGGCAGCGATCGGGCCGGGGGGAGTGGTGGTCAGGCGGTGCCTCGGACAGGCGGCCGGTCAGCCGGCCGTACGGGGGGTGGAGCGTGCGAGTGCCATGGGGCGGTGCTGGATCGCTGCGGGGCGAAGGCGAACCGGTCGGTGCGCTGGGGCGTGTGGTGGCGGAGGGACGCGCGGGCGACCGTGAGGGAGGAGGGGGCCCGCCGTCGCCGCGGCGCGGCACCGGGAAAAACGGTGGGCGCGGGCGGTTCGGCGTGATAGGCAACTACCTGCACGGGGGAGGTGCGGACCGGTGGCGGCGTGCGGAGGCGCGGTGCCGTCCGGGGGACGGGTGCGGCGCGGCCGTACGCGGCGACCGCCGTCGCCCCCGGCGTACCGGCACACCGAACGGAACCACGGGAGACACCGCATGCGCGTGAAAGCCTTCGACCACCTCGTCCTCAACGTCACCGACGTCGAGCGGGCCCTCGCCTTCTACACCGGGCCGCTGGGCCTCGCGCCGGAGCGTGTCGAGGAGTGGCGGGCCGGCAAGGTGTCGTTCCCGTCCGTCCGGATCGACGAGAGCACCGTCATAGACCTGTTCTCCCGGCCCCGCGGCGAGTCCAACGTCGACCACATCTGCCTCGTCGTCGACCCGCTCGACTGGCAGGAGGTCATCGACTCCGGCGCCTTCGACGTCCTGGAGGGCCCGGTCCCGCGCTGGGGCGCCCGCGGCTCGGCCCAGTCCGTCTACGTGAAGGACCCGGACGGCAACACCGTCGAGCTCCGCTGGTACCCGCAGGACCGGCAGGCGTAGCGCCGGCGGCGCGGGAGCACCGTCCCGACTGTCAGGCTGCCGCCATGACCGACGACACCTGGACCACCATCACCCGCCTCCACGACTGGCTCACGGCCCATCAGGACCTGCCGCCCGGTCAGGAGATCCTGCTCCGCGTCCTGAAGCTCTCCGAGGAGGTCGGGGAGGCGGCGCAGGCGGTGATCGGCGCCACCGGGCAGAACCCGCGCAAGGGCACCAGCCACAGTTGGGCCGACGTCGAGGCGGAGCTCTGCGATGTCGTCATCACCGCCCTGGTCGCCCTGCGCACCCTGACCCCGGACGCGCCCGAGGTCTTCGCCACTCACCTCCGCCGGGTGGCCGACCGCTCGCTGTCCCCGGACCGGTCACGGCCCTCGGTCCGGGGGGTGTCCGAGGAGCCCCGGACCGAGGGCCGTTAGCGGTCCCGCTCGGCGGCGGCGGCGCACCCGGCCGCGCCGTTCCGGTGCCGGACCGTTCCGGTGCCGGGTCGTCCTGGTGTCGGTCGTCCCGGTGCCCGGCCGTCTCCTCCTGGCCGCGCCGGGTTCCCGGCGCGGCCGCCCTACCCGGCGGTCGTCCGGTCCTGCTCGGCCACCGAGGTCACCGAGGTCACCCCGGTCACCCCGGTTACCGGGGTCACCGAGGCCGCCGAGGTCACCGGCGTCGCCGATGTCTCCGAGGGCGCCGTCCTGCGCGGGGAGACCCTGCGGGCGAGGATCGCCGCGGCGGTGAGCGAACCCACGATCACGCCGAGGGCCAGGTTGTGCGAGACCAGGACGCAGCCGAAGGTGACCAGCATGACGACGGTCTCCCCGACGGGCGCCCTCCGCAGGGTGCGCGGTGCGACGGACTCCCAGTCGAACGCGGCGACCGACACGATCACCATCACCGCCACCAGCGCGGCCATCGGGATCCGGGAGACCACTGGCCCGAGGACCACGCACAGCACCAGCAGGAACACGCCCGCGAGGAAGGTGGAGACCCGGGTCCGGGCGCCCGCGACCTTGACGTTCATCATCGTCTGGCCGATGACGGCGCAGCCGCCCATCCCGCCGAACAGGCCGGTGACGACGTTCGCTACGCCCTGCCCGACCGACTCCCGGGTCTTGTTCGACGGCGTCTCCGTGAGGTCGTCGACGAGCTGCGCCGTGAGCAGCGACTCGACGAGTCCGACCAGGGCGACGGCGAAGGCGTACGGGGCGATCGTCGCCAGCGTGCCGAGGGTGAACGGCACGTCCGGCAGGCCGGGGAGGGGGAGCGCCGACGGCAGCGCGCCGCGGTCGCCGACCGTCGGCACGGCGATGCCGGCGGCCACCGTCACCAGGGTCAGGACGGTGATCGTGACGAGCGGCGCCGGCACCAGCGTCGTCACCCTCGGGAACAGCACCAGCAGCACGATCCCGGCCGCGATCAGCACGTACACGGCCATCGGCACGTTCCGTGTCTCGGGGAGCTGGGCGAGGAAGACCAGGGCGGCCAGCGAGTTCACCGAGCCGACGAGCACCGGCCGGGGGACGAACCGCATCAGCTTCGCCACCCCCACCAGCCCCAGCACGATCTGGAACAGACCGGCGAGGATGACCGTGGCGATCAGGAACTGGACGCCGTGCTCCCGGTTGACCGGCGCGATGACGAGCGCCACGGCCCCGGTGGCGGCCGAGATCATGGCCCGCCGTCCGCCCACGATCGCCGTGGTGACGGCCATGGTGAAGGAGGCGAAGAGCCCGAGCGCGGGATCGACCCCGGCGATCACCGAGAAGGCGATCGCCTCCGGGATCAGGGCCAGGGCGACGACGAGCCCGGCGAGCACCTCCGTACGCCACACCCGAGGATCGCGCAGCCAGTCCGGCCCGGAGGCGCGGAACCGGAACCGGGAGCGGGCAGGGGCAGGCGAAGGGGCGGATGTGGCGGGTGTGGCGGTGGAAGGCAAGGAAGCAGGACCTGTCGTACGGGGGAGGGCGGGCCCCGGGCGGCGGCTCGGGCGACCTGGAGACTTTACCTGTCCGCGCCGCTCCGGAACCGTCCGCCTGTTCGACCGGGCTGCGGCGCGGCCCGGCACCGCGGGCGGCGCGCCCGACGTCAGTCCTGGCGTACGGGGTGCTTGCTGAGGATCGACACCCGGTTGAAGGCGTTGATGGTGATGGCCACCCAGATCACCGCCGAGAGGGCGGCGTCGTCCAGTACCTCGCGGGCCTCGGCGTAGGCCCGCTCCTGGGCGTCCGCGTCGGCGGGGTGGGTCGTGGCCTCGGCGAGGGCGAGGGCGGCCCGCTCGCGCGGGGTGAAGAGCTCGGTGTCCCGCCAGGCGGCGAGCACCCCGAGGCGGCGGGGGGTGTCGCCGGCGGCCAGGGCGGCGCGGGTGTGCACGTCGAGGCAGGAGGCGCAGCCGTTGAGCTGGGAGACCCGCAGATTCACCAGCTCGACCAGGGTGCGGTCGAGGCCGGCGCCGTCGGCGGCGGCGCGGACCGTGCGCGCCGTCCGGACGTACGCCTTGTAGGCGTCGGGGGTCTGCCGGTCGAGGAAGATCCGCTGTCCGGCCGTTGCCGCCACGGCGTCGCTCACTGTCCGCTCCTTCACCGTCGCTCCGCGCGTGCCGCGGGGCGTGCGGACATCATCCCCGACAGGTAGTTGAAGAGCAAACTAAATGAGGGTGTCGGGGGGAGGGGGCGAGGGAGGCGGTACGGGACCCGGCGCCGCCCCCGGAGAGCGCCGCGCCTCGCCGGGCCGGGCGCGCCGCGCCTCGCCGGGCCGCAGTCGGCCGCGCCAGGCGCCGGTCGCCGCGTGCCGGTCCTCGACGAAGTCCTTGAACCGCCGGAGGTCGCCGGAGACCCGGCTGGACACGACGCCCAGCGCCGAGGCGGCCTTCTCGGCGGGCCCGGCGGGCTCCATCTCGATGACCAGCCGCACGCGCGTGTGCGTGGCGTCGATCGGCTCGAAGGTGACGACACCGTGCTGGCGCACCTCACCGCCCACGGTGCGCCAGGCGATCCGCTCGTCCGGCAGCTGGTCGACGATCTCGGTGTCGAACTCGCGCCGGACCCCGGCGATCCCCGTCCGCCAGTGCAGATGCCGGTCGTCGGTCTGCTCCACGGCGATCACCCCGTGCATGAAGCGCGGGAACTCCTCGAACTGCGTCCACTGGTCGTACACCCGCCGCAGCGGCGCGTCGACCCGGATGGAGTCGTGGACCACCGCCCTCACCTCCTCGCCCGCCGGACGGAACCAGTGTCACACCCCGCGCGTGCCCCGCGCCCGGCGGCGCACGCGCGGCCCGTGCCCGCGGCCCTTGTCCCGGGGCCGCGCGTCGCGGAGGATCTTCCTTGTTCGACCGGGTGGGGATACGAGGGGAAGGGTCCGAGCGCGATGACGACGCTGATCAAGGGGGGCAACGGCTTCGTGCCGACGGTGCCGTTGCGGGTCGCCGTGCGCGGCCGGGCCACGGACGCGATGGCGCTCCTCCTCACGGAGCGGGGGCTCGTGCGGGGCGACGCCGACGTGGTCTTCCACGGGCAGCCCGCCCACCCGAACGGTGCCGTGCGGCTCCTCCGCGCCGAGGACGGCGGCGACTGGCTGGAGATCGCGCTGCCGGCCGTCGAGCCGGACGTCGCCCGCGTCCTCGTCGTCGGCTCCACCGACCGCGGCGCCCTCCGGGACGTGCCCGGCCTCGGCGTCGAGGCGTTCGCCCCGGACGGCACGCCGGTCGCCCGCTACGACGTGACGGACGCGGCGGGGGAGACCGCGATGGTCCTCGCCGAGCTCTACCGGCGGGCCGGAGGCTGGAAGTTCCGGGCCGTCGGGCAGGGCTGGGCCAACGGCCTGGAGGGCCTGGCCACCGACCACGGCGTCCACGTCGCCGGTGCGGAACCGCCGAACGCGGCCGCCCCCGCGCAGGCTCCTGCTCCCGCGCAGGTTCCCGCCCCCGCGCAGGCTCCCGCCCCCGCCCCTGCTCCCGCGCCCCAGACGCCGCCTCCGGCCTTCGCGCCCCCGGCGCCGGCACCCGCGCCCTCAACCCCGGCTCCCGCCCCGGCCCCGGCCCCGGGCTTCGCGCCGCCGCCGGTCGCCTTCGCACCGCCGGGAGGTGCTCCCGTACCGGCTCCTGCCCCCCTACCGGCCCCCGCCCCCGCCCCGACGACGCCGCCCGGCTACGGCGTCCCCGCCGTCCCCGTCGCGCCCGTGACGCCCGGTCAGGGCGACGTGTGGGCGTACGGGCCCGTGTTCCCCCCGTACGTCGAGACCGGCCGCGACAACGACGTGATCACCGTGGACGGGCTGCCGCCCGGCCCCGTCGTCGTCCAGCTGGACGTCCCGGACGCCGGATACACGGGACTGACCCTCCTCGACCGCCGCAACAAGGAGGGCGACAACCTGGTCAACAGCACCGAGGACCACTACTTCGGCCGGGTCCTCGCCACCGTCCCCGGCCACGGGACCCTCCGCTTCCGCCTGGAGGCCGAGGGCCCGTGGCGCGTGGAGGTGTCGCCGCTCGCGTCGGCCCTGCGGCTGACCGAGCAGGAGGCGGAGTTCCGCGGCCCGGACGTGCTGCTGCACACCGGCGGCGTCGCCGATCTCGCGATCCACTACCGGGGCGACGACAACCTCATCGTCAACGTCTTCGAACTGGCCGGCCACGACGACCACGCCACGCTCCCCGACGACGACAACGTCGTGAACGAGATCGGCAAGCGGCGGGAGACCGTCCCGCTCACCGAGGGCCCGCTCATCGTCCAGTTCGAGATGGCGGACGGCCCGTGGCGCGCCCGGCTCAAGCGGGTCCAGCCGCGCACCGGCCCGCTCTTCGCCGACGGGGCCCCGGCGACCCCGTGGCAGACCCCGGCGAACCCGTGGCAGACTCCCGCGAACCCGTGGCAGACCCCGGCTCCGCAGGACCGCAAGAACTGGTTCTCCCGGGGCCGCTGAGGCGCGCCCGCCGGCCCGGGCTCAGAGGCTCGGGCCGACCGGCCTCGGCCCGCCGAAGACCTCGTCGCGGGCCGCCGTCAGGGCGAGGTCGAGCGCGCCGGCGAGCACCGGGTTCCCGGCCACCGCCGACAGCCGGATCCGGGCCCGCGAGTGGGACAGGACCCGCAGCTCGCGCTCGACGAGCGCGCGCAGCGGCTCGCCGCCCGCCGCGCAGAGCCGTCCGGCGAGGACGACGAGCCCCGGATCCACGACGGTGACGATCGAGGCCAGTCCCGAGGCCAGCCTGGCCGCCACGAGCTCCAGCCCCGTCCTGGCCGCCTCGGCCCCCTCGTCCGCCGGCGGCGGGCCGCTCGCTCCGTGCCCCGCGCGGCGTACCGCCTCCGTCACCGTCTCCGTGAAGTCCGCGCCCGGCACCCCGTGCGCGTGCAGCAGGTCGCGTACCGCGTCGCCGCCCGCCAGTTGCTGGTAGCCGTGGTGTCCGTACGGGTCGCCGGCCTCGCGGGCGGTGGCCGCGCCGGGCAACGGCAGGTAGCCGACCTCGCCCGCGCCGCCGAAGTGGCCCCGGTGCAGGCGCCCGTCGAGGACGAGCGCGGCGCCCAGGCCCTCGTCCGCCCAGAGGAGGACGAAGTCGGGGCAGTCGGCGGCCGCGTGCGCCCGCTCGGCCACGGCCGCCAGGTTGACGTCGTTCTCGATGCGGACGGGGAGCCCGAGGGCCTCGCCGAGCGTCCGCTCCACGTCGGGGAAGAGCCAGGCCGCCATGTCCTCCGCGCTGGCGTAGCCGAGCCGGCCGGTTGTCGGGTCCACCGCGCCCTGCACGCCGACCACCACCCGCTTCGGCGGCTCCGGCGCCGGGACCCGGGCGAGCGCCGCGCGCAGCGCCGCCATCAGCTCCTCCCGCCCGGCCCCTGCGGGCGCGGGCGCCTCGGCCTCGCCGAGCACCGTGCCGGTGATGTCGGCGGTACGCACCGCGATCCACTCCGGCGTCACGTCCACGGCCGTCACGTAGGCCGCCGCCGGATTGACCCGGTACGTCTCCGGGACGCGGCCCGGAGACCCGGTGCGCAGCCCGTTGCCGACCACGAGGCCCGCCCCTTCGAGGCGCGCGAGGACCTGGGAGGCGGTGGGTTTGGACAGGCCGGTCAGGCGGCTGATCTCGGGGCGGGTGAGCGGACCCTGACGGAGCAGAAGATGGAGGGCGGCGCGGTCGTTGACCGCCCGTACGAGTCCGGGGGTGCCCTTGACGAGCTCGGTCAACTGCCCTCCGCACGCGGGTCGGCCTCGGTACGCACGCCCACCCTACAGCGCGGTCCTCCGCCCCAGGAGGGGCGGCCGGCGGGGTCGGTGGCCCGTTCGGAGGACGCCGGGGCGGGGCGCGTGTCCCCCGGCGGAACGTTCCGTTGTGAGAGTGTGACCTCACCTCGACGCATCTCCTCGGTCCTCGCGGTCGCCGCCGCGTTCTCCTGCCTCGGCGGCGCCGCCACGCAGGCCGTCGCCGCCCCCGCGGGACCGCTCGGACCGCCGATCAGCCCGATCGCCGAGCTCGACGCCCTCGCCACCACCGGTATGCCGCAGGAGGCCCGTGCCGGCTACCCCGGTGTCGGCGAGCAGCTCGGCGGACTGAGCCGGATCAACGAACTGCACCAGCTCCACCAGCTCACCGACCAGGCGGCACCGGTCACCGGGCTGCTCCCCGCGATCTCCACCTGACGCCCTCCCGACTCCGGCGCCCGGACGGCCGCAGCACGACCGTCCGGGCGCCGGCCCGTGTCCGGGCCCGGCCGGGGCCCGTCAGCGCAGGTCGAAGCGGTCCAGCTTCATCACCTTCGACCACGCGGACACGAAGTCGCGCACGAACTTCGCGTCCGCGTCCTTCGCCGCGTACACCTCGGCCAGGGCCCGCAGCTGGGCGTGGGAGCCGAAGACCAGGTCCACGGCCGTGCCCGTCCACTTCAGCTCGCCGGTGGCCCGGTTCCGGCCCTCGTACACGTTCTCGTCCGCCTCGGAGACCTTCCACTCCGTCCCCATGTCGAGCAGGTTGACGAAGAAGTCGGTGGTCAGGCTGCCCGGACGGTCGGTGAACACACCGTGGCGGGCCCCGCCGTGGCCGGTGTCGAGCGCCCGCATGCCGCCGATCAGCGCCGTCATCTCCGGCGCGGTCAGCGTGAGCATGCTGGCCCGGTCGAGCAGCAGCGTCTCCGGCGACAGCTTCTCGCCGGGGCGCAGGTAGTTGCGGAAGCCGTCGGCGCGCGGTTCGAGCACCGCGAACGACTCCACGTCGGTCTGCTCCTGCGTGGCGTCCGTCCGCCCGGGGGCGAACGGCACGGTCACCTCGTGGCCCGCGTCCTTGGCAGCCCGCTCGACCGCCGCGCAGCCGCCCAGCACGATGAGGTCGGCCAGCGAGATCCGGGTGCCGTCGCTGCGGCCGGAGGCGAACTCCTCCCGGATCGTCTCCAGGGTGCGGAGGGTCTCGGCCACCTCGGGAACGTCGTTGACGGCCCAGTCCTTCTGCGGGGCGAGCCGGAGCCGCGCGCCGTTGGCGCCGCCGCGCTTGTCGGTGCCGCGGAAGCTCGCCGCCGACGCCCAGGCGGTGGTGACCAGCTGGGGCACGGTCAGCCCGGAGGAGAGGATCCGCTCCTTGAGGGCGGCGATGTCCTCGTCCCCGACCAGGTCGTGGTCGACCGGCGGCACCGGGTCCTGCCACAGCTGCGGCTCCGGGATCCACGGGCCGAGGTAGCGCGACACCGGGCCCATGTCACGGTGCAGCAGCTTGTACCAGGCTTTGGCGTACGCTTCCGCCAGCAGTTCGGGGTTCTCGTGGTAGCGGCGGGCGATCGGCTCGTACACCGGGTCCGTCCGCAGCGCCAGGTCGGTCGTCAGCATCATCGGCGCGTGCCGCTTCGACGGGTCGTGCGCGTCCGGGACGGTGCCCTCGGCGGCCGGGTCGACGGGCTTCCACTGCTGGGCGCCGGCGGGGCTGGCCGTCAGCTCCCACTCGTACCGGAAGAGGTTGTCGAGGAAGCCGTTGTCCCAGGTGGTGGGGTTGTTGGTCCAGGCTCCCTCCAGACCGCTGGTGAGGGAGTCGCCGCCGGAGCCGGTGCCGTACGTGTTCTTCCAGCCGAGGCCCTGGAGCTCGACCGGCGCCGCCTCCGGCTCCGGGCCGATGTACTCGGGGTTCACGGCCCCGTGACACTTGCCGAAGGTGTGGCCGCCGACGATGAGCGCGACCGTCTCCTCGTCGTTCATCGCCATCCGGCCGAAGGTCTCGCGGATGTCGCGGGCGGCGGCCATCGGGTCCGGATTCCCGTTCGGGCCCTCCGGGTTGACGTAGATCAGGCCCATCTGGACCGCGCCGAGCGGTCCCTTCAGCTCCCGGTCCCCGCTGTACCGCTCGTCGCCGAGCCAGGTGTCCTCCGGTCCCCAGAAGATCTCCTCCGGCTGCCAGATGTCCTCGCGGCCGAATCCGAATCCGAAGGTCCTGAAACCCATGGATTCCATCGCGCAGTTACCGGCGAAAACCAGGAGATCGGCCCAGGAGATCCGCTGCCCGTACTTCTGCTTGACCGGCCAGAGAAGCCGGCGGGCCTTGTCCAGGCTCGCATTGTCCGGCCAGCTGTTCAGCGGCGCGAAACGCTGCGCGCCGCTTCCGCCGCCACCCCTGCCGTCGGCGATCCGGTACGTGCCGGCCGCGTGCCAGCTCATTCGGATGAAAAGCGGACCGTAGTGCCCGTAGTCCGCCGGCCACCATTCCTGGGAATCCGTCATCAGGGCGATGACGTCCCGCTTCAGCTCCTCGACGTCGAGGGCGGCGAACTCCTTCGCGTAGTCGAAGCCCGGGTCGAGGGGGTCGGCCTGCGGATCGTTCCGATGGAGTACGGAGAGGTCCAGCTGGTTCGGCCACCAGTCCTGATTGGTCCGGGGCCGGGTTTCCTCCGGGCTGGGGGACGGAATTACCGGGTTCTCGCTCTCGCTGCCGGTCACGTACGGCCTTCTTCCTGTGTGCTCTCGCTCTTTTCCGCCACCGCCCTCCAGGGACACGGCGACGCGTCCGTATGGTCGCGCACCGGGGTCCTCACGGGCATGTGAACACGCAGGGCCGGACCGCGCGGAATTCACCGGAACGGCCGCCGACCCGCCGGACGCCTTTCCGCCGTACTCCCGGTTGAGCCCCGGGAACGGCCTCCCTACGCTGGGAAAGTCCACGCTTCGCAAAGGCGAGCGCCGAGGAGGACGCCGATGGCCGCCGTCGCCGTGCACCGCGCCGCCCTCGGCGGCGGGCGCCCGACCCTCCCGTACGCGGAGGCGGGCCGCCCCGGGAGCGGGCCGCCGCTCGTCCTCGTCCACGGCTACGCGGACTCCTGGTGGACCTTCGAGCCGACGCTGCGCGCCCTGCCGTCCGCGCTGCACGCCTACGCGCCGACCCAGCGGGGGCACGGCGACGCCGACAAGCCCGAGGACGGGTACCTCCCCGAGGACTTCGCCGACGACCTCGTCGCCTTCCTCGACCACCTCGGCATCGAGCGGGCCGTCCTCGTCGGAGGGTCGAGCGGCGGCGTGCAGGCCCGGATCGTCGCCGGCCGGCGGCCCGACCGGGTGGCCGGACTCGTCCTCCTCGGCGTCCCCGCCCTGCTCGCCGACAAGCCCGGCGCCGCCGCGCTGCGGGAGACCGTCGAGGCCCTGGAGGACCCGGTGGACCGGGCGTTCGCCGCCGGCTTCACCCGGGGGTTCGCCGCGGACCGGGTGGCTCCGGGCTTCCTGGAGACGCTCGTCGACGAGAACCTGAAGGTCCCGGCCCGCGTCTGGCGCGCGACCCTGCGCGGGCTCCTGGAGGCCGACCTCGCCGCCACCCTCACCGGGATCCTCGTCCCCACGCTCGTCGTCTGGGGCGACCGCGACCCGCTGCTCACCCGTTCGGACCAGCAGCTCCTCCTCGACGCGATCCCCGACTCCCGGTTCCTCGTCCACGAGGGCGCCGGCCACGTCGTGTACTGGGAGGACCCCGACCGGGTCGCGCGCGAACTCGTCGCCTTCACCGCCGCGCTGCGCGGCTGAGACGCACGTCCCGGCCCGCTCCCGGGCGGGGAGGCGTACGGTCCCGGCCCGCTCCCGGTCGGGGAAGCGTACGGCGCCGGCCCTCGCCGGGCCGGGGAAGCGCGCCCGCCGCGCCCCCGGATCGGCTGGAAAACCCGTGGACCGGACCCGCCGCTCTCCGCCACACTCCGTCACTCAACGTGTCGGTACGACGACGGAAGGTCGTGATGGGAACGTCAGAACAACGCGGCGGCGGACCGGGCAAAGGCTCCGTCCGCCTCGCGCTCCGCCATTACGGAGGAGAGCTGGTACGGCTCCGGCGGGTGGCCGTGCCCGCGCTGCTGCTGCCGGCGCTCGGCAACATCGCCGCCCTGTACCTCGCCCCGCTCGTGGTCGCCAAACTCGTCGGCCGGGTCGCCGACGGCGGCTCCGTCACCCTCGACTCGGTCCTGCCCTACGCCCTCGCCTTCGCCGGCGTCCTGCTCCTCGGCGAGGCGCTCTGGCGGGTCGGGTACCACTGCCTCAACCGGACCGACGCCCGGGGCATCGAGCACCTCTACGTCGTCGGCATGGACGAACTCCTCGCCAAGGACGCGGCGTTCTTCCACGACAACTTCGCCGGCTCGCTCACCAAACGGGTCATCAGCTTCGCCACCCGCTTCGAGGACTTCGTCGACACCCTGACCTTCCAGGTCGTGGGCAGCCTCGTCCCGCTCCTCTTCGCCTCCGTGGTCCTCTGGCAGTACGACCCGCTCCTCGTCGCCGGCCTGCTGGTGATGATCGCGCTCGCCGGGGCGTGCGTGTTCCCGCTCATCCGCCGCCGCCAGCGCATCGTCGCCGACCGCGAGCGGGCCATCGCCCGCGTCTCGGGACACGTCGCCGACGTGCTCACCAACATGGACAGCGTCCGCTCCTTCGCCGCCGAGGAGCGGGAGGCCGCCGAACACCGGGCCAGGGTCGCCGAGTCGCGCCGGATCACCCTGCGCTCCTGGGACTACGGCAACCTGCGCATCGACACCCTCGTGGGGCCGCTCTCCGTCCTCACCAACGTGCTGGGCCTGGTGCTCGCGCTGACGCTCGGCGCGGGGGAGCGGGGCGTGGAGGCGATCATCGTGGCGTTCACGTACTACTTCAACGCCACCCGCATCATGTTCGAGTTCAACCAGATCTACCGCCGGCTCGAAAGCTCCATGACGGAGGCCGCCCAGTTCACCGAACTCCTCCTCGACCCGCCGAGCGTCGTGGACCCGCCGGCCCCCGAGCCGCTCGCCGGACCGTCCGGCCACGTTCGCTTCGAGGGCGTGCACTTCGCCCACCGGGGCGCCGATCCGCTCTTCCGTGGCCTCGACCTGGACGTGCCCGGCGGCACCAAGGTCGGCTTCGTCGGCCGCTCCGGCGGCGGCAAGACCACCCTGACCCGGCTGCTGCTGCGCATGACCGACGTCGACGGCGGCCGGATCCTGATCGGCGGTCAGGACATCAGCCGGATGCGCCAGTCCGAGCTGCGCGGCCTGATCGCCTCCGTACCGCAGGACCCGGCGATGTTCCACCGCACCCTCAGGGAGAACATCGCCTTCGCCCGGCCCGGGGCCACCGAGGCCGAGATCCGCAAGGCCGCCGAGGCCGCCCACGTCACCGAGTTCGCCGACGCGCTGCCCGAGGGGTTCGACACGCTGGTCGGGGAGCGCGGGGTGAAGCTCTCCGGCGGGCAGCGGCAGCGCGTGGCGCTGGCCCGGGCGATCCTGCGCGACGCGCCGATCCTCCTCCTCGACGAGGCGACCAGCGCCCTCGACTCGGAGAGCGAACTCCTCGTCCAGGACGCGCTGTGGCGGCTCATGGAGGGAAGGACCGCGCTCGTCGTGGCCCACCGGCTCTCCACCGTCGCCGGCATGGACCGGCTCGTGGTCCTCGACCGCGGCCGGATCGTCGAACAGGGCGACCACCACCAACTGCTCGCCGCGGAAGGGGCGTACGCCAAACTCTGGCAGCACCAGTCGGGCGGCTTCCTCGACGAGGCCCCGAGCGGCCGGCCCGGACCGGGGGCCACCGTGTCCCCCTGACCCGCCCGCCCCGGCCGTACCGCGCCGACCAGCCGCTTCACCGCCCCCGCCGGGCCGCGGGGGCTGCGGGCCGTGCGGGTGCGGACACGGTCCGCGTCTGCCAGCCTGGTGCCAGCGTGCCCGGCACAACGCCTTGACGGAAACCGTCCGTCCCACCGCCTCCGGGCGGTGGGACGGCGTACGACGGAAGGGAGGCGGCCATGCTCATCGGCCACGCCTTCGAAGAGGGCGTCCTGCACCTGTCGCTCCCGGGCGACCTCGCTCTCTCCAGCCGTTCCGCCGCCGACCTGGAGGCCCAGGCCCTGGCCCACGCGCACCGCCCCCGGCACGTCCGGGTCCAGCTCTCCACCACCGACCCCAGCCCCGCCTCGCTGAGCGTGCTCTCCCGCGTCCGCCGCTTCTGCGAGAACGTCCGGATACCGCTCACGGTCGTCGGCCCGGTCAGAGCCCCGGCGACCGTACCCCTCCGGGAATGAACGTGCCCGGCGGCCTCCCCGCCGTTTAGGACCGGGCGGGTCCGGCAAGTCGCCGCGCATGACCGACTACGGCTACACGATGATGACCGAGCAGGCGGGCCCCCGTGAGCTGGTCGACCACGTGGTCGAGGCCGAACGCGTCGGCTTCGACTTCTCCGTGATCTCCGACCACTCCTTCCCCTGGCTCGACGAGCAAGGACACTCCCCGTACGCCTGGAGCGTGCTCGGCGCGGCCGCCCAGGCCACCACGCGCATCCCCCTCATGACCTTCGTGACCTGCCCGACCTTCCGCTACCACCCGGCCGTCGTCGCGCAGAAGGCGGCGACGCTGCAACTCCTCTCCGAGGGCCGCTTCCGGCTGGGCCTCGGCTCCGGGGAGAACCTCAACGAACACATCGTCGGCGCCGGCTGGCCCACCGCCCGCGACCGGCTGGACCGCCTGGAGGAGGCCGTCGGCATCATCCGGGCCCTCTTCACCGGCGAGTACGTCACCCGCCGCGGGCGCCACTTCGACGTCACCGCCGCCCGGCTCTGGGACCTGCCCGACCGGCCGCCCCCGATCGGCATCGCCGCCTCGGGGCCCCGGTCCTGCGCGCTCGCCGGCCGCCTCGCCGACCTCCTCGTCGCCGTCGAACCGGAGCGCGAGCTCACCGAGGCATTCGACCGGCACGGCGGCGGCGGCAAGCCCAGGATCGGCCAGCTCGCCCTCTGCTACGACACCGACCGGGACGCCGCCGTGGCCCGCGCCCACGAGCAGTTCCGCTGGTCCCTCGGGGGCTGGCGGGTCAACCCCGAGCTGCCGGTGCCGGGCAGCTTCGCCCAGGCCGCCGCGCACATCGGCCCCGAGGACGTGGCCAAGGCGATCCCCTGCGGCGACGACCCGGACGCCGTCGTCGAGGCCGCCGCGGCCTACCGCCGTGCCGGCTTCACCGACCTCGCCCTCGTCCAGATCGGCGGCGGCCATCAGGCCCCCTTCCTGGAGTGGGCCAGGACCACCCTGCTGCCCGCGCTGCGGGCGGGGGAGTGAGGTAGGCGGCGGGGGGGGCATACGTATGACTTTTTGGGCCTTTCGCCCCTAAAAGTACATATCGCCTCGCTGGGACCCTCGTGAGGGGAAGTCCACGGGGGAACCAACGAGGAGGTCCTGTCGATGACCGGCACCACCACGCCGTACGGGGCGGGTGCCGCACCGGCGCCGGGGAACGGCCACGCCGTCTCCCCCCGCGTGATCGGGCTCGTCCTCGCCCTGGTCGCCGCCCTGTACGTCGTCGCGCCCGCCATGAACGCGGCCGTGGCCCCCCTCGTCCACACCGACCTCGGCGTCACCGACGAGCACAACGCCGTCGCCCAGATCACCGGGGCCTGCCTGGCCATCGGCGTCCTCGCGGCGACCGGCCGCGCCGGCGACCTCAAAGGCCGCAGGGCCACCCTCACCGCGTCCCTCGCGGCGCTCTGCCTCGGCTCCACCGCCCTCGCCGCCTCCTTCGACCCCGCCACCTACGTGCTCGGCCGGATCCTGGTGGCCGCCGCCCTGGCCGCCGTCTTCGTCTCCTGCCTGGCCTTCCTGACCACCGTCTCCATGCCCGGCCGCATCCGCCGGATCATCGGCGGCTGGCTCGCCGCCATGTCCGCCGGCTTCGTGCTCGCGGTCAACCTCGCCCCGCACGCGGCGACCCTCACCGGCTGGCGCGTCACCGCCGCCCTCATGGCCGCCGCGGCCGGCACCGCCCTGGTGCTCGTCCGCCGGCTGCTGCCCGAGACGCGGCCGCGCGCCCCCGAGGCGCTGCCCGACCCCGTCCGCACGGTCTCCCTGGTCCTGTGCGCCGCCACCCTCGCCGCCGCGCTCCAGCTCGCCCCGCTGTGGGGCTGGCAGGACCTCCGCGTCGGCGCCCTGCTCACCGCGGCCGTGCTCGCCTGCGCCACCGCCCGGGCCCGCGTCCTGCGCCGCAAGGCCGAACGCGCCCGCGCCGAGCACGTGCCCGGCGTCGTCAGGACCGGAGCGCTCGTCGCCGGCCTCGCCCTGGGCTTCACCCAGGTCGTCCTCACGATGGCCGTCCCGGCGCTCGTCGCCGCCGTCGGCCTCTCCACCGCCACCGCCGCCCTGGTGCTCTCGGGCTTCGGCGCCGGCGGCGCCGCGGCCTGCCTGCTGGTCCGGTACCGGGCCGTGTCCCCGCTGGCCGGCGCCTCCCTCGGGCTGCCCCTCGCCGCCCTCGGCCTCGCCCTGCTGCACGCCCTGGTCGACCACGCCGTCCACGCCCTCGCGGGCGGGATCGCCGTCGTGACCCTCATCGGCTTCGGCACCATGCTGGCCGCCGCCCCGCAGATGGCCCGCTTCCTCGCCGCCGTGCCCCGGCCCCACCTGGGCGTGAACGCCGCCCTGCTGCCCGCCGCGATCCTCGTCGGCACCGCCGCCGCCCAGGCCCTGCCCTACACCTCCGTACTCGGCCCCATGCCGCTGCCGACGGAGGCCCGCGAGCTGCTCTGGGTCGGCACGATCGTCGTCGCGGTCGCCGCGCTCGCCCTCGGCCGTCCCGTCGTCGCCCTCGTCGCGGCCGCCGCCTCGGCCCTCCAGTACGTGATGGTGGACGCCGACACCAGCCAGCCCATGAGCGTGATCGTCGCCCTCGCCGTCGGCGCCACCGCCGGGGCGGTCGCCTGGTCGCGCCGGGAACAGGCCGAGCGGCTGACCCGGACCCGGGAGACCGCCACCGCGCTCCAGTGCGCCGTCCTCCACCCGATCCCGGACCGGCTGGGCGGCCTCCGGCTCGCCGGCCTGTACCAGCCCGCGACCGCCGGCACCGCCATCGGCGGCGACTTCCTGGAAGCCCTCGACACCCCCTACGGCACCCGCGTGCTCATCGGCGACGTGCGCGGCAAGGGCCTCCAGGCCGTCCAGACCGTCACCGACCTGCTGGGCTGCTTCCGCAGCCAGGCCCACGAGACCGAGGACCTCGGCGAGGTCGCCGCCTGCCTGGACCGCCAGGTCCAGCGGGCCGCCACCGCCCGCGGCGACGACGAGCTCTTCGCCACCGCGCTCCTCATCCAGCACTCCGGCGGCTCCCCTGACCTGCACATCGTGAACTGCGGCCACCTGGCCCCGCTGGAGGTCGGCCCGGAGCGGACCCGCGAGCTGGACGTGCCCGCCGTGCTGCCGCTCGGCTTCGGCCTGCTCGGCGCGGCCGGAGCCGTACGGGCCCACCGGCTCGACCTCGCCCCCGGCGCCACCCTGCTCACCCACACCGACGGCCTCAGCGAGGCGCGGAACTCCACCGGCGAGTTCTACCCGCTCGCCGAGCGGCTCGCCGACGTCGGCCACCGCACCCCGGACGGCCTGGTCCGCCACCTCGACGACGACGTCCGCGACTGGACCCACCACCTCGCCGACGACATCGCCGTCATCGCCCTCGGCCACCACTGACCGCCGCTCCCGGGATGCGGGGCGCCGGGCGCTGCCGTTGACTGGGGCCGACGACCACGCGCGAGCCGAGGGAGACAACGACATGACCGGACGCCGGGTACGCGGCGCCGCCGCCGGCCTGCTCGCGGGAGCCGTCCTGCTGGGCACGGCGGCCTGCTCCGACGACGGCAACCCCGTGTCGGGGGCGGTCAGCGAGGCCGCGTCGGCGGTCGCCTCCGCCGCCGAGGGGGTCACCGACGCGGCCTCCGAGGCAGCAGCGAAGGCCGAACAGCAGCTGTCCGAGGTCAAGGACGGCGTCGACGCCCGGGACGAGGTGCGGCTCGGCGACCCCGCCACCGACGCCGACGGCCGGACCACCGTCCCCGTCACCGTCGACAACACGGACGACCAGGCCCGGTCCTTCGCCGTCCAGGTGACGTTCAAGAACGGCGAGGGGAAGCTCGTCGACACCGTCGTCGTCACCATCTCCGACGTGCCCGCCGGCAAACCGGGCGAAGGCACCGCCCGCAGCACCCACAAGCTCTCCGGCTCCGTGACCCCCTCCGTCACCACCGCCCTGCGCTACTGACCGCCCCGGCGGTGTCCGCCGCGCGGAAAACCGGTACCGTCCGGGCCGCCGTGCGGCGAGACTCCCGCTCATGACCGACATGGACGCCTTCCGGACCGAGGTCGCCGCGTGGGCGGCCGGCGGACCCGGAGAGACCGCGCGCGCACTCGCCGCGCTCCTGCCCGTCCGGACCGCGGTGCTCCTCGAAGGGCGCAGCGACGTGGCGGCGGTCGAGGCGCTGGCCGCCCGTCGCGGCCGCGACCTCGCCGCCGAGGGCGTCTGCGTCCTGTCCATGAACGGCGCCACCAACGCCGCCCGCCACGCCCGTCTCCTCGGCCCGACCGGTCTCGGACTGCGGCTCACCGGCCTCTGCGACGAGGCCGAACGCGCCCACTACGCCCGCGGTCTGGAAGCGGCCGGAGCCGATCCGGACGCCTTCTTCGTGTGCGTCGCCGACCTGGAGGACGAGCTGATCCGGGCCCTCGGCGTGGACCGGGTCGGGGACCTGGTCGTGTCCGAGGGCGAGGGGCGTGCCCTGCGCACCTTCCTGAACCAGCCCGCCCAGCGCGACCGGAGCCCCGTGCTGCGGATGCGCCGGTTCCTCGGGACCACGTCCGGGCGGAAGATCCGCTACGGGCGCGTCCTCGTCGAGGGCCTGGACCTCGCCCGCGTACCGGCTCCGCTGGACGGCCTGCTGGCCTCCCTCGGGCCGGGGCCGGCCGCGGACCGGTTCACGGCGTGACGATCGGGAAGTCCTGCCGGGGCGCCTCCAGGACGCCCAGGAGCCGGGTCAGCAGACTCCTGTCGCCGGTCATCGCGATCCCGTCGGTGCCCTCGCCGGCGAGGAGCCGCAGCAGCTGCGGCCTGGTCATCGTCATGGTCAGCGCCGCGTCCGGCGCGGGACGGTCGTCGCTGGTCCAGGTCAGGAGGCCGTTGACGAGCCGGAGGTGCCAGTAGGTGCCCTCGACGTGCCAGTCCAGGAGGATCCGCAGCGACCAGGCCCGGGGGCCGTCGACGCGGACGGCCATGCTGTCGACGATCTGGCCGACGGTGAGTGCCAGGTACATGTCGGGGCCGAGGGACGCGGTGGCGTGCGGGGCGACGCCGTGCAGCAGTTCCCGCGCGGCGGTGAGGTAGAAGTTGCGCCAGACGGCGTTCTCCACCGCCCGGCCCAGCCGGGTGTAGAGCCCGGCCAGCTGGCGCCGGGACCGCTCGTTCCCCGGGTCGTCGAAGACGGCGTGGTTGAGCAGTGTGACGGCGAAGCGCAGGTCGCCGCGGTCGGCGTAGTGCCGGGCCCGGGCCCGGACCGCGGCCTGTCCGCCGAGCGTCTCGACCCAGCGGCGGGCCTCCTCGGCCGGCGGGTGCTCCCACAGGTGGGCGGGGTTGCCGTCGAACCAGCCCATGTAGCGCTGGTACACGGCCTTCACGTTGTGGCTGAGGGAGCCGTAGTAGCCGCGGTTGGCCCAGACCCCTTCGAGCGCGGGCGGCAGGCGGAAGGTCTCGGCGATCTCGGTGCCGGTGAGGCCCTGGTTGATCAGGCGGACGGTCTGGTCGTGCAGGTAGCCGTAGAGGTCCCGCTGGTGGGTGAGGAGGGCGACGATGGCGTCGTTGCCCCAGGTGGGCCAGTGGTGGGAGGCGAAGGCGACGTCGGCGGTGCCGGTGTAGAGGCCGATCGACTCGGTGAGGTGGCCGGCCCAGGCGTGGGCGTCGCGGACCTGGGCGCCGCGCAGGGTGAGGATGTTGTGCATGGTGTGGGTGGCGTTCTCCGCCATGCAGACCGCGCGCAGGTCCGGGAAGAGGAAGTTCATCTCCTCCTGCGCCTCGGTGCCCGGGGTCATCTGGAAGCGGATCCGCACCCCGTCGAGGGTGACCTCCTCGCCGGTCGCGGAGATCGAGCGGGTGGGCGCGATCAGCCCGACGGTGCCGAGGGAGACGGTCAGTCCGAGGCCGCATCCGACCTGGGCGGCGGCGTTCCTGGGGAGGGTGGAGCCGTACATGTAGGAGGCGCGGCGGGCCATGGCGGTGCCCACGTAGACGTTCTCGCTGACGGCGTGCTCCATGAAGCCCTGAGGCGCGAGGACGGGGACGTCCCCGGCGCCGTCCGGCAGCACGCCCCGGCAGCCGCCGAAGTGGTCGACGTGGGGGTGGGTGTAGATCATGGCCCGGACCGGGCGGTCGCCGCGGTGCTCTCGGTAGAGCGCGAGTGCCGCGGCGGCGGTCTCGGCGGAGATCAGGGGATCGATGACGATGATGCCGGTGTCGCCCTCGACGATCGTCATGTTGGACAGGTCCATCCCCCTGACCTGGTAGATCCGGTCGGTGACCCGGTACAGCCCCTGGCGTGACAGGAGGCGGGTCTGGCGCCACAGGCTGGGGTCCACGGTGCCGGGCGTCCGGCCCGCCGCCTCGGCCTCGCGCACGAAGTCGTACGCGGCCGGGTCCCAGACGGTCCGCCCGGCGGTGGTGGTGACGGGGCCGCCGGTGAAGGCGGCGACGAAGCCCCGGTCGGCGTCCGCGAAGTCGGCGTCGTCGTCGTACGGCAGCCCGTCGGTCCGGGTCGGGGTGGGGGTCGTGCCGGGGCGGGGCCGGCCCCCGGAGGCGGTGGCGGCCGGGACGGCCTGGGCGGTCTGCGGGTTGAGGGAGACGGCGGCTGCCGCGGCACCCATGGTGGCCGCGACGAAGCCGCGCCGGTTGATCGGAGTCATGCCGTGCGCACCCTTCCTGGTCGGGCGCCCACTATTGCAGTCGGACTGCAATACGCGTCAAGGGGTGGGAGGCGGGCAGGGTGGAGGGAGGGTGGGTCCGCCGGTCCAGGTCGTGGGCTCCGGCGCGGCGAGCGGTCGGAGGGAGGGTGGGTCCGCCGGTCCAGGTCGTGGGCTCCGGCGCCGCGAGCGGTCGGAGGGGGGCGGGTTCGCCGGTCCAGGTCGGAGGCTTCGGCGCGGCGAGCGGTCGGAGGGGGCGTGGGTCCGTCAGTCCAGGTCGGAGGCTTCGGCGTGGGTCCGTCGGTCCCGGCCGGTTCGGCGCGGCGAGCGGCCGGAGGGCGGGGAGGGCCCGTCAGTCCTGGCCGGCGGCGTCCGGCGCGGCGAGCAGTGCCCGCAGCGTCCGGCCAAGCGCGCTCAGGGTGTCCGCCTCGCCGAGGCCGCGCCGGGACCGCAGATGGTCCCAGGCGGCCCAGGAGGAGGCCCCCTCCAGCGCGTCGAGGAGCCCGCCGGGAGCGGCGGCGTCGGGGGCCCGGTCGAGCTCGGGCGCGAACGCCTCCGCGAGGTCCGCGCGGAACCAGGCGTCGCCCGCCGCCATCACCTCGCGCAGCCCGGGGGAGTCCGCCTCCAGGGCCAGGCCGATCCTGCGGATCGGGGTCATCACCTCGTACATCCGCGCCCGCTGGGCGAGCAGCGCCGTCACCTTGCGTCCGGTGGCCCAGTCCGGCGGGACCGGCTCCGCGTGGGCGCGCCACCGCTCCGCCTGTCGGCGCGCCGCGGCGACGTGCAGCGCCTCGCGGTCCGCGAAGTGCACGAAGACCGTCCGCTCGGAGACTCCGGCGCGCTCCGCGATCGCCTTCCGGGTGGGTTCCCGCCCGCTCTCCGCCACCAGGGTCAGCAGCGCGTCGATCAGCGCCGCGTACGTCCACTCGGGGTCACGCCTCCGGCGTCGCGCCCGTCCCCCCGCACCCTCGCCGCCGCCGGCCACCGTGTCGCTCACCGCCCCATCGTGACAGAGCGCCGGGTGGAGCCCCGTCAGTCCGGGGGCGTGAGGGCGTCGAGCGCCCGGTCGAGCGCGGCGAGCAGGGCGGGCGCCTCGGCGGGGGAGTAGAGCATCCGCAGGGCGAGCCCGTCGGAGACGGCGATGACGGCGTCGGCGGTCGCCTCGGGCAGCGGGCTGCCGAGGGAGGCGAGCCGGTGGGCGAGCGCGTCGCGCAGCTCCCGGTCGATCCGCCGCCGGACCTCGGCCAGCCGGGGGTGATGGGCCGCGTGCACCGCGAAGGCCAGCTGGGCGGCGGTCTCGGCGCGCCGCTCCTCGTCCAGCGGGAGGGTGGTGAGGATCAGTTCGCGCAGCGCCCGCCGGGGCGGCAGTGCCGGGTCGAGCGTGCCCATCCGGTGCTCGATCCGCTCGCCGGCGAGCTCGGAGGCGAACAGGAGCAGGTCCTCCTTGGTGCGGAAGTACTTCTGGACGGCTCCCGGGGACCGTCCGCTGGCCGCCGCCACCGTGCGGACGCTCACCTGGTCGAGCCCCTCCTCGCCGGCCAGGCGCAGCAGGGCGGTGCCGATCTGCCGGCGCTGTTCCGACCGGTCGACGGTCCTCGGCATCGTCACGCTCCACGGTTTAGGATACGATCGTATCCTAACGAATGGGGGAGTCATGGAACAGCAGCCCGAACGCCCCGTCGACCCGCTGCGGAAGCAGGGCGCCGTGCCCGAGGTTCGGGTCTCCGACCGGGAGCGCGACGCCGCCGTCGACATCCTCGCCGCCGCGCTCACCGAGGGGCGTCTCCTCCCGCAGGAACACGCCGACCGGGTGGGGGCCGCGCTCCGCGCCCGCACCGCCGCCGAGCTCGCCGCCCTCACCGCGGACCTGCCCGCCCCCCGGCCCAGCCGCGAGGAGCGCAAGCGCAAGGAGCTGGCCGAGTGGTACGCCGAATGGCGCTACTGGCTCGGCGGCGCCTTGGTCCTGTCGGTGATCTGGGGAGTGAACTGCCTCAGCGACGGTGAACTGCAGTTCTACTGGCCGGTGACCCCGCTCGGCATCTGGGCGGCGGTTCTCCTCGCCGCCGCGCTCCGCCCCGGCGGCGGGAAGGACGACGACACCGCCTGACACGCGCCGCGAGGACGCGTCGAGCCACCGTCTTCGGGGTAAACAGAGACCGAACGCCTCCTCTCCCGAACGGACTTGTGTGCGTTGAGCATGCCACTCGGATCCCGTGTGCCAGGCAGGACCTGGACGATTCGCCTCACCGGCCACCACGACCACTCGGCGCGGGTCAGCTGCACCACCACGGGCTGCCGCATGCCCGAGCGCTCCAAGGACGTGCGCGCGCTGCGCGCCTTCGCCGCCGAACACGTGCGGGCCCACGCCCGCCTCGCCACCCCGCGGCCGAACGCCTCGTGCGCCTGCGGGGGAGCGGGCTGCCGCCACCACCAGGCCCGGGCGCTGTGCTCCGGCCGGACCCTCCTCGTCCTCATCCACAACCCGGCCGTCGGCGAGGTGTGGACGCTCGCCGAGATCTGCGAGGCGTGCGCCCCGCTGATCACCCACGCCCGGATCGTGGCGCGCGCCACGAGCCCCGCCGAGACCCGGCGCGCGGAGCGGGTGCCCGAGCCGCGGACCGCGGCCCCGGCCGCCCCCGCCGCCTCGGGACCTGCCGTCCCGCTGTTCTCCTCGCCGGAGGCGGCCGGCGGCGCCACCGAGCCGGGCGGCCCGCGCCAGGGCCGCCGCCCCCGCCGGGGCGGACGGGGGAACCGTACGGGCGGCGGCGGACGGTACTGACCACGGGCGGGGGCAGCGTCCGAAGGACACACCCCGCCCGCCCCGGTCACGCGCCGCCCCACCCGCCGGGCCGCTCGTGCCGGGGGACGAAGGCCGGGCGCAGGGTCGGGTCGACCGGGTCGTAGTAGCGGTGGAAGACCGGCGTGGCCGCGCCCGACAGGGGCGGGACGATCCAGCTCCAGTCGGCCGGCGTCGGCCTGCCGTGCCGCCGCTCCCGCGCGATGTGCTTCAGGAACCGCTCCGACTCGGTGTGGTGGTCCGCCATCGTCACCCCGTCCTCCTGGAAGGAGTGCAGGACCGCCACGTTCAGCTCCACCAGCGCCCGGTCCCGCCACAGCGTCCGCTCCGAGGAGCGGTCCAGGCCCAGCTTCTCCGCGACCAGCGGCAGCAGGTCGTAGCGGTCCGCGTCGGCGAGGTTCCGGGCGCCTATCTCGGTCCCCATGTACCAGCCGTTGAACGGCGCCGCCGGATACCGCACGCCGCCGATCTCCAGCACCATGTCGCTGATCGCCGGCACCGCGTACCAGCGCAGCCCCAGCCCGGCGAACCAGGCGTGCTCGGGATGGCGCAGCGCCACCTCCCGCACGGCGCCGTCCGGCAGCTCGTACCACTCCGGGCGGCCGCCCGGCCGCTCCCGCACCATCAGCGGCAGCACCTGGAACGGCTCCTCCTCCCGCTTCCAGCCCAGCTCGCGGGCGAGCTCCGTGACCGCCGCCGCGCGCGGGTCGCCGATCCAGCGGCCGGAGGGAGTGCGGTGGCCCGCGTACCTGACCAGCTGGTCGTTGACGATCCGGGGCGCCGGGCGGCCGGGCCGGTCCGGGGCGAAGACGGTCAGGACCGGGCGGATCCGGCCGCCGTTGCCCGCCGCCCGCAGGTGCTCGGCGCACGCGGCGGCGATCCCGTCGGCGGACGACACCCCGCGCAGGTCCCGCACGACGAGGCTGCTCCAGTACAGCCGCCCGATGCAGCGGGCCGCGTTGCGCCAGGCGACCCGGGCGCCGAAGGCCAGCTCCTCGGGGGTGTGCTCGTAGGTGCCGGTACGGGCGATCTCGGCCCGCACCCGGCGGACCCGGGCGTCCGCGTCCCCGGCGCCCGGGGTCTCCTCGTGGAACTGCCGGACGAACTCCTCCGCCTGCCGCCGGTCCACCCGGTCCGGATCGCGCGGACCGGCGGGCGGCGGCACGGGGGCGGCGGCCGCGGCGGCGGCCGTGTAGGGGCATGCGGCGCCGGCGGGAGCGGACGCGCGGCGACGGATCAGACTGAAGACCAAGGTGTTTCCTCCCTGGCTCCATGACTACCGTACGGATTCGTCCGACTGTGGAGAGTGTTCGAAGTTCGCCAGGGAGGACGGTCCGTCCTGGTAAGGTGCCCGGCCGGTCCGCCTCAGACGGCGGTCAGCACGTCCGCGCGCACCCGCTCCAGGACGAGCCCGCCGTCGAGCCGCACCCGGGCCGTGACCACCGGCCGCCGGCTCCGGTACGCCCGCCACGCCGGCTCCAGGTCACGCACCTGCTCCGCCAGGCGCTCCCGGCTCGCCGGCGGCATCTGGGCGCCGAACGACTCCAGGAGCGAGACGAGGCGCTCGTACTCGGCCGCCTCCGGGTCCGGCCGGGACTCCTCCGGCGCGTCGACCCGCTCGACGACCCCCTCCGCGCCCTCCCCGAGCAGCAGCGCCCCGGCCACCGCCGCCGGCTCCTCGGCCGGGTCGCCGGCCACCGTGACCGTGCCGGCCACCCTGAGATCGGCCGCGAGGCGCACCCGCCGGCCCTGTGTGAGCGTCATCCGGCCTTGATAGCACGGCCCTCACCCGCCCCGGGGCGGGGGACCCGGGCCGTCAGACCGGGACGCCCGCGGACCGGGGCCGGGGCGGGATCCCCCCGGCCGGGGCGCCGGGCCCGTCCCTGACCACCAGGAGGGCCGTGGTGTCGTCCTCCAGGCCGTGCGCGCCGAACCGGGCCAGATCCTCCCGCAGGAGGTCGGGGATCCGGTCGGCGGGCTCGTCCGCCCAGGCCCGCAGCCGCCGTTCCAGCGGGTAGAAGGCACCGCTCGCGTCCCGGGTCTCGGACACGCCGTCGGTGAACATGAGCAGACGGTCGCCGGGGCCGAACGGCACCTCCTCCACGGTGAACGGGGCGTCCACCGGCACCGGCAGGTGGACCGGGACGGACGGCGCGGAGAGCGCGACCGACTCCACCGTCCCGCCCCGCTGCACCACCGGGGCCGGGTGGCCGCAGCTGAGCAGCCGGATCACCGGACGGTCGTCGGGGATCTCCGCGAGCAGCACCGTCGAGAAGCGGTCGGCCGCCTCCGACTCCGGGGCCCGCTCCGCGTACCGGGCCATGCTGGCCTCCAGTCGCTGGGCGATCGCCGGCAGGTCCGGGGCCGTGTACGCGGCCTCGCGGAAGGACCCGAGGAGCAGCGAGGCGGCCTCCACCGCCGGCAGGCCCTTGCCCTGGACGTCGCCGAGCATGATCCGGACGCCGTCGCGGACCTTGAGCGCCTTGTAGAAGTCGCCGCCGACGTGCGCGCAGGCGGCGGACGCCTCGTACAGCAGCCGCAGGTCGACGGTGCCGAGGCGGGGCGGCAGCGGGCGCAGGACGGCCGACTGGGCGGCCTCCGCGACGGCGCTGATCTGGCGCAGCTCCGCCTCGCGCCGCTGCCGGGCGTGGCTGGACACGACCGCGGCGAGGACCACGACGGTCAGCAGCACCTGGGTGGCGAGCAGGGCGGGGAAGAGCGGGTCGCCGCGCACGAGGGACAGGACGGCGGTCACGGTCATGGCGACACCGCCGATCGCGGCCGTGCCGAGCGCGCTCCAGGTGGCCGCGGCGAGCGCCGGGGCGGCGATGAGGAACCGGTCGAAGCGTTCCTCCGGCGAGGTCAGGACGTCCGCGAGGGCCGCGAGGACGATCACCGCGAACGGCAGCAGCCGCCCGAGGGCGTAGCGGAGCTCCGCACGGCGGGCGGCACCCGGGGCGGGTGACCGCCGTACGGTCGTGGTCGGATCCGCGGGCATGACTCTCCTTCCCCGGACTTCGGCCCCGCGGCGGGGCCGGGCGCCTACCCGGCCAGAATGCCCGGGCGGCGCGGTCCGTCGGCAGGGCCGGACGTCACCCGGGACCGGGCCGTCGGGCCCTGGCCCGGTCGCTCAGGAGGGAAGGTTCTGCTCGGCCCAGACGACCTTGCCGCCGGAGGTGCGGCAGGAGCCCCAGCGGCGGCAGAGCATGTTGACCAGCTGGAGGCCCCGGCCGCCCTCGTCGCTGAGGTCGGCGTGCTGGATCTGCGGCAGGTCGGGGCCGGTGTCCGACACCTCGACGACCAGCCGCTCGCCGCGCAGCAGCCGCAGCTCGCCCGGCCCGTTGCCGTACCGCAGCGCGTTGCCGACCAGCTCCGAGACGACCAGCTCGCAGACGTCCGCCAGCTCGTCCAGGCCCCACTCGGCGAGCTGCCGGGTGACCAGCCGCCTGGCCTCGGAGGCGGCCCTGCCGTCGCCGGACAGCGGCCACACCCGCAGCCCCGTCTCCGCGCCGAGCGGTACGGCCCGCGCGGTCAGCAGCACCGCCTCGTCGAAGCGGCCTGACCCGGCCGGAGCCGCCGCGATCAGCCCGCCGTCCTCCAGCGCGGCCGGTGACAGGCCGAGGGCCGCCGACCGCAGCCGGCCCAGCTGCTCCTCCAGATCGGCGCCGCGCGCCTTCACCAGACCGTCGGTGTACAGCACCAGCGCCCCGCCCTCCGGCACGGCCACCGTGACGGGGTCGTGCGGGATCACCCCGGCGCCCAGCGGCGCCCCGGCCGGCAGCGGGACGAAGTCCGCCCCGCCGCGCCCGTCGAGCAGCAGCGGCGGCAGCAGCCCGGCTCCGGCCAGGGTGCAGCGGGAGTCGGCCGGGTCGTAGACCGCGCACAGGAAGGTGGCGACCTGGTCGTCCTCCAGGTCGCGGGTGGCGAGGTCGAGCCGGGCCAGGACCCGCTCGGGCGCCATGTCGAGGGTCATCAGGGTGCGGGCGACGGCCCGGAGCCGGCCCATGGTGGCGGCGGCGGGCAGCCCCTGGCCCATGACGTCGCCGGCCATCAGGGCCGTCCGTCCCCCGGGCAGGGACATGACGTCGTACCAGTCGCCGCCCACCGGGTGCCGGGCCGCGGAGGGGGCGTACTCGGCGCGCACCCGCAGCCCGGGCGTGACCGGGGTCGCGCGGGGGAGCAGACTGCGCTGGAGGGAGACGACGCGCTCGCGCTCCCGGCCGTACAGCCGGGCGTTGTCGATGAAGACGGCGGCGCGGGACGCCAGCTGTTCGGCGAGGGCCAGGTCGGTGGGGGAGAACGGCGGGCTGCCGGGGCCGCGGACGAAGTCGGCGCTGCCGAGCAGCAGCCCGCGGGCGATCAGCGGCACCGCGAGATAGCTGTGCACGCCCAGCGCGCGCATCTTCGCCGCGCCGCTCGCGGTGGGCGAGACGCGGGCGAAGTCCTCCTCGCGCATCCGGGCCACGAGGACGGGCTTGCCCTGGCGCAGACAGTTCTGGTGGAGCAGCGTCTCGTGGTGCTTCTGGTCGCGGACGAAGGTCTCGCCGACCGGGGTCGCCTCCAGGGTGGACATGGTGGCGACGGCGGAGAGCGCGACCGCGCGCATGGGCGGGACCCCCCGCCCGGTCCAGCGGGAGCCCTCCTCGCCGTGCAGGACGCTCTCCATCAGATCGACGGCGGCGCCGTCGGCGAAGCCGGGCACGGTGAACTCGGCCAGCTCCCGTGCGGTGCTTTCCAGGTCCAGGGTGGTGCCGATCCGGGTGCTCGCGGCGCTGAGCCAGGCGAGCCGTCCCTCGGTGCCGGGCCCGTCGAGCGGAATCCCGCCGGAGTCACGGCGGCGGCGGGCGCGGAGCGCCGCGGACCGGTACACGGTCGAGGTCCGCACGGCCGAGACCCTGCCGGTCAGACGCCGTCCGCCGCTGCCGCCGCTCACTCTTCCGGCCTCCAGACGCGATCTCGACCCGGTGTGAGGGACAGTCTGCACCGGAAGCCGGTCCGGCGCACCATCCGAACAGCAGCGGAATCGGAGTCGAACGGTAGCTGTGTCACATCCTCCGAACGGGTGAAACCTGTTCGGGGTGAGTTTCGTCCTCCCTCCCGGGAGCGCGCCGGAGGGCGCGGGGTCGCATCGGGAACGCGAGGATCGGAGGGCGCATGCGCCGGATGGGCAAGTACACCGCGCACGTGGCCGTGTTGGCGTCGGCGGTCGGCATCAGTCTGGCCGCCTGGGGGGCGACGGCGCTGGTGGGCGGGGAGGACGAGGCCGGTACGCCGGCGACCGGGGCGGCGGCCCGGCCGGGGGTGCCGGCGCAGCGGGCCGAGCAGCCGGACCGGCCCGCGAAGCCGACGACGCGGGTGCCGGTCGGGATCGCGCACGCGGCGGAGGCGGGCGGACGGGCCGTCAACATCACCATCGACGACGGCCCGGACCCGCGCTGGACGCCGCAGATGCTGGACATCCTGAAGCAGCACGACGTCAAGGCCGTGTTCTGCATGATCGGTCCGCAGGCGCAGCGGTACCCGGAGCTGGTGAAGCGGGTGGTGGCCGAGGGGCACCGGCTGTGCGACCACACCATGACCCACGACACGGCGATGGACCGCAAGCCCGTCGCGTACCAGAAGCGGCAGATCCTCGACGCGCGGAAGATGATCGAGGAGGCCGCCGGCGGGGTGGAGGTGCAGTACTACCGCGCTCCGGGCGGCGCGTTCACGCCGGACAGCCGGAAGATAGCCGCGGCCGCCGGGATGCGGCCGCTCGGGTGGAACGTGGACACCAAGGACTTCGAGCGGCCCGGCGCCGCCGCCATCGTCGCGACCGTCAAGAACGAGCTGCCGAACGGGCCGACCATCCTCTTCCACGACGGCGGCGGCGACCGCTCGCAGAGCGTGGCGGCGCTGCGGGAGGTGCTGCCGTGGCTGAAGGAGCAGGGGCGCACCTTCAGCTTCCCGGTCCGCACCGCCCCGGACACCCCCTGAGGCCCGGGGCCGCACGGTCCGTCAGCGCCTGACGGTGTCGTCGGTCTTGAGGTCCCCGACGGCCTCGTCGAACGCGTCCAGCTGGTCGGGGCAGTAGACCTGGAGCACGATCCGCTCGGCGTCGACGGCCTTGGAGTCGGCGATGACCGGGCGGCTGCCGGGACCGGTCGCGCCGTTCGACAGCTGATGGAGCCGGTACAGCGCCTTCTTCAGGGCGTTGGCGGGGTCCTCGCAGACCTGGCCGCCGTCGGTGCCGAGGAGCCGCTCGGCGGTCTCCAGGTCGGGCGCCGGGTAGCCGGCCTTCACCAGTTCCTCGCTGAGCTGTCCGGCCTTGTTCGTGGCCTCGGTGCTCCGTTTGAAGCCGCTGTACCGGACGAGGCCGGTGACGAGCAGGCCGACCAGGATCACGATGGCGCCCCAGTAGACGACCTTGTGCTCGGAGGCGAAGCGGGTCGGGCTCATGCGGCGTCTCCCTCGATCGGGGCGGCCTCGGCGGTGCGCCAGCCGGGCTTGCGCAGCTTCAGGAAGGCCCAGGGGATGAGCAGTCCGAGGATCAGCAGGCCGCTGCCGACGATGAGGATGTACGACCAGACGCTGCCGCTGCCGAACTGCGAGGGCGGGACGAAGCCGATGAGCAGGGCCGCGATCGAGGCCAGCAGGCCGACCGAGCAGATCAGGCCGAGGGCGGGCGCCCGGTAGCCGCGCGGGTGGTCGGGCTTGAGCTTCCGCAGCCGCATGGCCGCGACGAACATCAGCAGGTAGACGATGAGGTAGACCTGCGTGGTGATGGTCGAGAAGATCCAGTACACGCTGGAGACGTTCGGGATCAGGGCGTAGCCGAGGGCGATGACCGAGGTGACGACGCCCTGGGTGACGAGGATGTTCTGCTGGATGCCGAACTTGTTGAGCTTCTGGAGGAAGGGCGGCAGGTAGCCCTCGCTCCGGGAGATCTCCAGGAGGCCCTTCGACGGGCCGGCCAGCCAGGTCAGCATGCCGCCGAGGGAGGCGGAGATCAGCATGACGGCGGCGATCGGGGTCATCCAGCCCACGTCGAAGTACGAGAAGAAGGCGTCGAACGCCTGCATCACGCCGGCGGTGAGGCTGAGCTGGTCGGCGGGGACGACCCAGCTGATGGCCAGGGCCGGCAGGATGAAGATCAGCAGCACCAGGCCCATCGCCAGGAACATCGACCTCGGGTACTCCTTCGCCGGGTTCTTCAGCGAGGAGACGTGCACGGCGTTCATCTCCATGCCCGAGTACGACAGGAAGTTGTTCACGATCAGCACCAGGCTCGCCAGTCCGGTCCACTGGGGGAGCAGATGGCTGCCGTCCATCGGCGCCGCCGAGGGGTTGCCCTGGCCGAGGAAGACCATGCCCAGCACGACGAGGACCGTGCCGGGCACCAGGGTGCCGATGATCAGACCCCAGCTGGACAGCCCGGCGAGGGCCTTCGTGCCGCGCGAGGAGACCCAGACCCCGGTCCAGTACAGGACCATGATGACGATCGCGGTGTAGACGCCGTTCGAGGCGAGCGCGGGATCGATGACGAAGGCGATCGTCGACGCCACGAAGGCCAGCAGGCTGGGGTAGTAGAAGATCGTCATGGCGAACTGGCACCACACGGCGAGGAAGCCGAGCGGTTTCGAGAGCCCCTCGGCCACCCAGCGGTAGACGCCTCCGGACCAGCCCGAGGCGAGTTCGGCGGAGACCAGGGCGGTCGGCAGCAGGAAGACGACGGCGGGCACCAGGTACAGGAAGACACAGGCGAGTCCGTAGACCGCCATCGTCGGCGCGGCGCGCAGGCTGGCGACCGACGCGGTGGTCATGAGCGCCAGCGTCACCCAGGTGAGGGTGGGCGGTGCGGCCGACCGAGTTTCGGCGCGGGGGCTCGGCAGATCGGCCGCGGCGTCCATCGAGGCCATGGGACCCTCCCTGGGGAATCGACGAGATCCGCACCAGGCTCGGCGACGAGGGGCGCGCGCGCCGTCCGGGAGGGCCGTCCGGGTGACGGGGATGCCGGCCGGGGCCAGGGGGACCGGCGGCGGATGCCGGGTGCGGCGGGGTGGGGGATGCTGATCCTTCGTCACCGTGTTTCCGTGTTTCCGTGTTCCCGAGTTTTCGATCCTTCGTCACCGTGATCCCGTGGAGGCGGCCGTGGCGCGAACAGCGGGGGACTCGCGGGAGCCCACGGGCGACGCGACCGGTACGGCCGGTGCGCCCGGTGCGCCCGGTGCGGACGGCGCCGCCGGCGAGGGCCGCGGGGAGCCGGACGGGGTCGCCGGACTGCTGGCCCGGCTCACCGTGCTGATGCTGCGGACATCGGGCGAGGGCGCCGAGCTGATCGCGCGTGAGGTCGAGGCGGCCGGGCGGGCGTGGGGCGCCGAGGTCTCGGTGATGCTCGTCATGGACACCGCCACCCTGACCGTCACCGGCCCGGACGGGACGGCGCGCACCGTCATCGCGCACGCCGCGCCCGACGTGGCCCGGCTGGACCGGATCGCGGCGCTGAAGCCGCTCCTCGCCGACGTGCGCGCCGGGCGGTGCGGGCCGGCCGAGGCGAGCGCCCGGCTGGCGCGGATCGAGACGGCGCCGCCGCCGTACCCGGGGTGGCTGAAAATGTTCGGCATCGTGCTCTTCGCGCTGGGCTTCGCGCCGCTGATGCAGCCCACCTGGTACGAGGTCGGCACCACCGCCGTCCTCGCGGCGCTCGCCGGAGGTCTCGCGGTGGCGTCCGACCGGATCCCGCGGATGGCCCGGGTCCTGCCGCTGGTCGCCTCGGTCCTGGTGTCGGTCGTCACGCTCGCGCTGTTCGCGGGCGATCCGGCGCACGGCGGGCCGGTGCTGCTCATGCTGCCCGCGCTGTTCTTCTTCGTCCCCGGCGACCTGCTGAGCGCGGCCGCCGCCGAACTCGGCGCGGGACTCGTGACGACCGGCGCGATCCGGCTGGTGTACGCGGTCTTCCTGCTCGTCCAGCTGTGCGTCGGCGTCCTGCTCGGGGTGTACGTGACCGGCACCTCCACCCACGCCCTCTTCGACACGGCGGCGGAGGCCGACCTGCCCCGCTGGGTGCTCTTCGCCTCGTGGACGGTCTTCACCGCCGGCGCCGTGCCGGCCTTCGCGATCCCGCTCCGCTTCCTCCCGGTGCTCCTCGCGCTCGTCTACCTGACCGTCGCGGTGCAGTCCGGGGCCACCGTCCTGATCGGGGAGACCGGCGGCACCTTCGTGGCGGCGGTGGTGCTGGCGCTGGCGGCGACGCTGCTGTCCCGGGGCCCGGCGCGGCCGCCCCGGCTGATCCTGATCCTGCCCGGCTTCTTCACGCTGACGGTCGGTTCGCTCGGCATGAGGGGGTTGACCACGCTGGCCGGCGGGCACGTGGTGGACGGGTTCACCGACCTCCTGGAGCTCGTCCTCGTCGTCACCGCGATCGCGATGGGACTCGTTCTCGGCGCCGGTCTCGTAACGGATCGGAGCCGAAGAAGGGAACCCCCTGGTCAGCCAAATTCAGCTTAGGCTAACCTAAGCGCCGTGCAAGCAGGTGAAGAGACCTCCACGGTCCCCCGCCCGCGCGGTCACGAGCTGTCGGCCACCGCCGTCACCGTCGCCTATGACGGAGTCGACGTCGTCCATGACGCCTCCCTGACCCTGCGGCCCGGCCAGGTGACCGTCCTCGTGGGACCGAACGGCAGCGGCAAGTCGACGCTGCTGCGCACGGTCGCACGCCTCCAGCGGCCCCGCCGCGCCGAACTCGTCCTCGACGGCGACACCGACGGGCTCGCCCTGAGCCCCCGTGAGTTCGCCCGCAAGGTGGCCCTCCTGACCCAGGGTCGGCCCACCCCGGGCGGACTCACCGTCCGCGACCTCGTCGAGTTCGGCCGCTACCCCTACCGCGGCCGCTGGGGGAAGTCCGACCCGGACGGCCCCGCCGCGGTGGAGCGGGCGCTCGCCCTCACCGGCGTGGACGAACTCGCCGACCGGGGCGCCGAACACCTCTCCGGCGGGCAGCTCCAGCGGGTCTGGCTCGCCGGCTGCCTCGCGCAGGAGACCGGCGTCCTCCTCCTCGACGAGCCCACCACCTACCTCGACCTGCGCTACCAGGTAGAACTCCTCGACCTCATGCGCGACCTGGCGGACCACCACGGCATCGCCGTCGGCGCCGTCCTCCACGACCTCGACCAGGCCGCCGCCGTCGCCGACCGCATCGTCCTGCTCCACGCGGGACGCGTCGTCGCCGACGGCCTCCCCGAGGAGGTCCTCACCGGACCCCGCCTCACGGAGACGTACGGCATCCGCATCGAGGTCGACACCGACACCCTCACCGGCCGGCTCCGCACCCGCGCCATCGGCCGGCACCACACGCGGACCTCCGCGCGATCCGAAAGGCTCAGCCCCACCCCATGAGAAAGCACCTCCTCACCGCCGCGGCCCTCACCACGGCGGCCCTCGCCCTGACCACTCTCACGGCGTGTGGCACCACCGAGCCCGCCGCCGACGCCAAGGCCGACAAGAAGTCCGAGCCGATCACCCTCACCGACGACACCGGCACCGAGGTCAAGCTCGACGGCCCGGCCACCAAGGTCGTCGGCACCGAGTGGAACGTCGTCGAGCAGCTCATCTCGCTCGGCGTCGACCCCGTCGGCGTCTCCGACGTCAAGGGCTACAAGACCTGGAACACCGCCGTCCCGCTGAAGAACGACCCCAAGGACGTCGGCACCCGCGGCGAGCCCAGCATGGACACCATCGCGGCCCTCAAGCCCGACCTCATCCTCGCCACCTCCGACCTGCCGCCGGCTGCCGTCAAGCAGCTGCGCGCCGTCGCCCCGGTGCTTGAGGTCAAGGCCGCCGACGGCGCCAACCCCATCGGCCAGATGACGAAGAACCTCGACCTCATCGCCAAGGCCACCGGCACCACGGCCAAGGCCGACGAGCTCAAGAAGAGCTTCGAGACCAAGCTGGATGAGGGCAAGAAGGCCCTCGCCGCCGCCGGCCTCGCGGGCGCCGACTACGCCTTCGCCGACGGCTACCTCGTCTCCAACCAGGTCTCCATCCGCCCCTTCACCGGCGGTTCGCTCATCGGCGCCGTCAACGAGAAGCTCGGCCTGAAGAACGCCTGGACCGTCAAGGGCGACCCGGCCTACGGCCTCGGCGCCACCGACGTCGAGGGCCTCACCAAGCTCGGCGACGACGTCCACTTCGCCTACATCGGCAACGACGGCGACCCGAGCGCCACCCCCTTCTCCGGCGTCCTCGCCAAGGACAAGGTGTGGACCTCCCTGTCCTTCGTCAAGAAGGGCAACGTGCACCGCCTCCCCGACGGCATCTGGATGTTCGGCGGCACCGAGTCGATGAACCAGTACGTCGACTCCGTCGTCAGCGCGCTCACCAAGAAGTAGGACACGAGGAACCCAGCACCATGGCCGTCACCGCGACCACCCCCGCCGCCCGTCCACAGGCCGCAGCCACCCGCACGGGCGCGGCAGCGGTGACGGCCGCACTGGTCCTCCTCGTCACCTGCCTCGCGCTCGTCGACATCACCCAGGGCACCGCCTCCGTCGGCGCGGCCGAGATCGTCAAGGCGATCACCGGCGACGCCGACCCCGGCGACGCCTCCGTCGTCGTCGCCTCCCGGCTGCCCCGCATGGTCGCCGGACTCCTCGTCGGCGCCGCCCTCGGCATGGCCGGCGCGGCCCTCCAGGCCGTCAGCCGCAACGTCCTCGCCGCACCCGACACCCTCGCCGTCAACGCCGGCTCCTACTTCGCGCTCGGCCTCGCCGCCGCCACCGGCGTCTCGCTGCCCTTCCTCGCCTCCTCCGGCATCGCCTTCGCCGGCGGACTCATCGCCGCCGCCGTCGTCCTCGGCCTCTCCGGCCTCGGCTCCGGCACCGTCCGGCTGGTCCTCGCCGGCAGCGCCCTGACCCTGGGCCTCACCGCCCTCACCGAGGGCCTGCTGCTGCTCTTCCCGCAGCAGACCGAGGGCGTCTACCACTGGAACCAGGGCAGCATCGCCCAGAACGGCTTCGACGGCATCCTCCAGATGCTGCCGATCGCCGTCGTCGGACTCGTCGGACTGCTCCTCCTCGCCCGCCGCGTCGACGCCCTCGCCCTCGGCGACGAGGCCGCCCGCGGGCTCGGCGTGCCGGTCCGCTCCACCCGCGTCATCGCCGTCGTGCTCGCCGCGCTGCTCGCCACCGCCGCCGTCACCCTCGCCGGGCCCGTCGGCTTCGTCGGCCTCTGCGCCCCGGCCCTCATGCGGCCGCTCGCCCGCCGGTTCCGCGGCTACGCCCGCAGCCGGGTCTTCGTCCCCGCCGCCGGACTCGCGGGCGCCGCCCTCGTCCTCGGCGCGGACGTCCTGCTGCGCACCCTCGTCCCCGCCGACACCGCCGTTCTGGTCCCGACCGGAGTCGTCACCAGCCTCGTCGGCGCCGTCTTCGTCATCGTCATGGCCGCCCGGCTCCGGGACCCCGGCGACGTCGCCGTCGAGCGGCTCCGCATCCGCAGCCGCGCCGCCTTCCTCGCCACCACCGCCGTCCTCGTCGCCGCGCTGGCCGGCGTCATGATCGGCGGCGTCCTCCTCGGCGACGCCAAGCTCCTCCTCGGCGACGTCGCCAACTGGGCGGCAGGCCAGGCCGGCCAGGCCGTCTCCTTCGTCCTCGACACCCGCGTGCCCCGGGTCCTCGCCGCGCTCTTCGCGGGCGCCGCCCTCGCCCTCGCCGGCACCCTCGTCCAGGCCGTCACCCGCAACCCGCTCGCCGAACCCGGCATCATGGGCGTCTCCGGCGGCGCCGCCCTCGGCGCCGTCCTGCTCGTCACCACCGTGCCGATGGCCGGGTCCTGGGGCGTGGCGGGCGCCGCGTTCGCCGGCGCCGCGGGCGCCGCCCTCGTCGTCTTCGGCTTCGCCGCCCGCGGCGGGTTCAAGCAGACCCGGCTCGTCCTCGTCGGCTTCGCCGTGCACACCGCCACCGCCGCCGTCGTCGCCCTGCTGATCATCCTCACCGACCCCTTCAACGCGACCAAGGCCCTCACCTGGCTCTCCGGCTCCACCTACGGCCGGACCCTGCCCGACGTCCTACCGCTGGCCGTCGCCGTCGTCGTGGGCCTCGTCCTCGCGTTCGCCCGCCGCGCCGAGCTCGACCTGGTCTCCCTCGACGAGGACACCCCCCGCCTCCTCGGCCTGCCGCTCGGCCCCGGCCGGCTCGGCTTCCTCGTCCTGAGCGTGGTGCTCAGCGCCACCGCCGTCGCCGCCGCCGGCACCATCGGCTTCGTCGGCCTCGTCGCCCCGCACGCCGCCCGCGCCCTCGTGGGCCGCCGCCACCACCGGGTGATCCCGGTCGCCGTGCTCCTCGGCGCCGTCCTCGTCTGCGCCGCCGACACCGTGGGCCGTACCGTCATCGCCCCCGCCCAGCTCGGCGCCGGCACGATGACGGCCATCATCGGCACCCCGTACTTCCTGTACCTCCTGGTCCGCAGCCGCCGCTGACCGGCCCGTAGGATCTCCGGGACGTACGGGGAGAGCGAGGAACACGTGACCGTGACCACAGGGGCGGCACCGACCCGGAGCACGGCCCCGGAGCCGCTCGAACGGGACGAGGACGGGCAGCGGCTCGGCGCGCTCCTGTGGCGCCCCGGGCCCGGCTGGCGGGCCGTCAGCAGCGCGGTCCTCGGCGGCGGGATCGGGCCCCGGTCCTGGGTGCTGAACGTCCAGGTCGCCCACGGCTACACCCGCACCGACCCCGACGCCCACCTCGCCGACCTCGCCCGGCGGGCCGGCCTCCACGGCCCCGGCGTCGGCCTGATGACCGCCGCCGAGGTCAGCCGGCCCGGCGCCGCCTCCGACGGCGGCGTCGACGCGGTGGCCACCGCGGGGATCGAGGTACGCGGCTGGGCGGCGGCCCCCGGGCCCGGCGTCCCCGGACCCCAGGCCCCCGGCACCATCAACATCGTCGCCTTCGTGCCCGCGCCGCTCACCGACGCCGCCCTCGTCAACGCCGTGGCGACCGCCACCGAGGCCAAGGTCCAGGCCCTCCTCGACGCCGGCCACGACTGCTCGGGCACGCCCACCGACGCGGTCTGCGTCCTCGCCCCCGAGCCGCGGCCCGGCGGCCCCGCCGAGCCCTTCGCGGGCCCCCGCTCCCTCTGGGGCGCCCGCCTGGCGCGCGCCGTCCACGCGGCGGTCGGCGCCGCGCTGCCCGGGCCCGGCGTCAGCTGAGCGCGGCCACCTCGGCGAGCAGCGTCTCCCGGTCCACGGCCGCGCCGCCGGTCGCGGGCACCGTACAGGCGAAGGCGCCGGCCACCGCCCCGTACAGGGCGCACCGCTCCGGCGGCTCGCCCGTGAGCCGGCCGTAGAGGAAGCCGGCGGCGTAGGCGTCCCCCGCGCCGTTGGAGTCCACCACCGGGCCGCGCGGCGCGACCGCGGGCACGCGCAGCGGCTCGCCGCCCGCCCGGGTCAGAAGGGACGAACCCGCCGCGCCGGCCGTGACGACGACCACCTCCGCCCGGCCCCGCTCCAGCACGCGGCGCATCGTCGCCACCGGGTCGGGCAGCGCCGCCGCCGAGACGAACACGACGTCGGAGCCGTACGCGAACGGCTCGTGGTACGGGTTCTCCCCGTCCCAGTCGTGCAGGTCCGTCGAGACGGTGAGCCCGGCCTCGTGGAGCGGCGGCAGGGCGAACGCGCAGGGGTACGTGATCGAGACGTGCGCGTGCCGGGAGACCGCGGCGAGCTCGCGGACCAGGCCCTCCGGCAGCCGGTCCGACTCCCGGGAGCGGCTGTCGTCGTAGAGCGAGAGCCGCCGGCCGTCGGGAGCGACGAGGTTGACGGCCCGTTTGGTGCCGCCGGGGAGCGGGACCTCGGTGAAGGCGATGCCGCGGTCGCGGTGGAAGGCGCGGACCAGGTCGCCTGACGGGTCGTCGCCGATCATGTCCACGTGGTGGGTGCGCAGTCCCAGCGCGCTGACGCCGAGCGCCACGAAGTCACCGGTCTGGCCCGCCCGGGTCTCGATGCCGGGGCGGATCATGTAGCTGTCGGCGTACGGCAGCGGGAGCTCGGGGACGTACACGATCGTGTCGACGCCCGCCCCTCCCAGGACGAGGACGTCGTACGCGCTGCCGCTCATCACCACTCCACTCGTCGGAACCCCGGCGAGTCAACCAGCCCCGCCACCGACTCCGCAAGATCTTGCGCAAACTTGCGGGCGGGGCGGGGCGGGGCGGGCGCGGAGACGGCGGTGGCCCGCTCCCCGAGGGGAACGGGCCACCGCGGCAGGCGGGTCCGGCGCTCAGCCGAGCACCACCGGCAGGTCGAAGAGGTCGTTCTGGGTGACGACCGGCTTGTTCCGCAGCTCCTCGCGCGGCACCGCGAGCCGCAGCTCGGGGAAGCGCGCGTACAGCGCCGGCAGCGCCACCGACGCCTCGAGGCGGGAGAGCGCCGCACCCGGGCAGACGTGCGGACCGTGGCCGAAGGAGATGTGCCTGATCGGGGCGCGGGTGACGTCGAAGTCGCCCGCCGTCGGCCCGTGCTGCACCTCGTCCCGGCCGATCGCGCCGTGCGACACGATCAGCGCCTCGCCCTCGGGCAGGACCCGGTCGCCGACCGGGATGTCCTCGCTCGCGAACCGGATCAGCACGTGCGAGGTGGGCGTCGCCCAGCGCAGCGTCTCCTCGATCACGTTCTCCCAGGGCACCTCGCCCTTGAGCACCAGCGCCCGCTGCTCCGGGTGGGTCTCCAGGGCGACCACGGCGTTCACGATGAGACTGATCGTCGTCTCGTGACCGGCCGCCACCATCAGCTGGAGCGTGTTGGTGATCTCCTCGGTGGTGAGCCGGTCGCCGTCCTCGGACGCCTCGATCAGCGCGCTGGTGAGGTCGTCGCCGGGCGACTCCTTCTTCCCCGCCACGATCCCGGCGAAGAGCGCGCCGAGGTCCGCCATCATCTGCGGCACCTCCTCCGGCGGCGTCTGCGTCGAGAAGAACTTGTCGAACAGCGCCTTCATCCGCGGGTGGTCGGCGGCGTCCACGCCCATCAGCTCGCCGACGACGTTCATCGGCAGCGGATAGGCGAACTCGGCCTTCAGGTCCACCGTCTCGCCCGCAGGCCGCGCCGCGAGCGCGTCGAGCAGCCCGTTCGTCAGCTCCTCGATACCGGCCCGCAGCCGCTCCACCCGGCGCGCGGTGAGCGCCTGCGCGACCAGGGTCCGCAGCCGCCGGTGCTCCTCGCCGTCCACCGTCAGCATCGACTTCCCGGGGTTGGCGAGGCCGATCAGCGGCCAGTCGAGCGGTATCTCGCCGCGCTGCCAGGCCCCCCACCGCTCGATGTCCTTCACGAGCCGGGAGTCGGTGAGGAGCGCCCGGGCCTCGGCGTGGCGGGTGACCGCGTAGCAGGGCACGCCGCCCGGGAGCACCACGCGGGCCAGCGGGCCCGCCTCGCGCAGCCGTGCGCTCTCGCCGTCGAGGTCCGCCACGAACGGGTCGAGGACGACCGGTCCGGCGCCCGCGGTGTGGTCGATGGGGCAGGTCATGCGGTCCCTCCAAGGGCGGGGGTCGGGGTGTACGTCACCGGCAGCGCGGTGAGGCCGCGCAGCCAGGGGGAGGGGCGACGTGTCAGGGCGGGTTCGGCGACGGCGAGGTCGACGTCCGGCAGACGGTCGAGCAGGACCTCGATGCCGGTCCTGGCGATGGTCTCGGCGACCTCCTGCGCGGGGAACGGACAGCGGTGCTCGCCGTGGCCGAAGGAGAGGTGGGCGTTGTTGCCGCCGGTGAGCGCGGCGGCGTCGGCCCGGACGTGCGGGTCGGCGTTGGCGGCGGCGAGGCCGAGCAGGACCAGGTCGCCGCGCTCGATCCGGCGCCCGCCGAGGTGGGTGTCGCGCGAGGCCCAGCGGCCGGCGACGTTCTGGGTGGGGGTGTCCTCCCACAGGACCTCGTTCATGGCCTCGCCGACGCTGTGCCGGCCGCCGGACAGCGAGGCCGCGAAGCGGTCGTCGGTGAGCATCAGGCGCAGCGAGTTGCCGATCCAGTCGGCGGTGGGCTGGTGCCCGGCGGCCATCATCACCATGAGGTCCTGGGCGACCTCCTCGACGGTGAACCCGGCGGTGTTGCCGAGCATCCGCGAGGCGACGTCGTCGCCGGGCTCCGCCACCTTGGCGGCGAGCAGCGCCCCCATCGAGGCGGCCAGGTGCTGCTGGCCCGCGAGGGCGCCCGGACCGCCGTTGATCATGTCGTTCATCGCCGTGACCAGCGCGGGCCCCTCCTCGTCGGAGAAACCGTAGATGCTGGCGAGCACCCGGACCGGCAGCAGCATGGCGTACTCGGCGATGATGTCGCACGCGCCCTTGCCGCACAGCCCGTCGATCAGCTCGTCGGCGAACCGCTCGGCGCGCCGCCGCAGTTCGAAGGGGTCGACGGACTCCAGGGCGGCGGAGATCACCCCGGCGCGCTCGCGGTGGCGCTCGCCGACCGTGTAGAGGATCGACGGCTGCTTGCGGCCGATCATGGGCAGCAGCGGCCAGTCGGCGGGGATGGCGTCCCACTGGTTCCACAGCTCGGAGTCGCGGGAGAACAGCACCGGGTCGCTGGTGACCTGGTGCAGCTCGCGGTAGCCGAGGACGAGCCAGGCGGGCACGTCGCCGTCGAGGACGACCGGGGCGACGGCCCCGTGGTCCCGCCGGATCCGCCGGTACAGCTCGACGGGGTCGGTGTGGAAGCGGGGGCCGCTCAGCGGGACGGGCGCGGTCTCGGCAGGGTTCACGGGGCGGGCTCCGGTACGGGCCGCGAACCGTGTTCCGGGTCGGCGGCGACGACGTTCTTCAGGTGCTCGACGAGCGAGATGAGGACCTGCTTGCTGGACTCCCGGGACCGGGCGTCGCAGAAGACCAGCGGGACCTCGTCCGGGAGGTCGAGGGCCTCACGGATCTCGGCGGCGCTGTGCGCGGGCCCGCCGAAGTCGTTGCAGGCGACGACGAACGGGGTGCCGTGGTGTTCCAGCCGGTCCACCGCGTACCAGGAGTCCGCGATCCGGCGGGTGTCGACGAGGACGACCGCGCCGAGCGTCCCGGAGAAGAGCCGGTCCCAGAGGAACCAGAACCGCTCCTGGCCGGGCGCGCCGAACAGGTACAGCACGTTGCGCGCGTCGAGCGAGATCCGGCCGAAGTCGAAGGCGACGGTGGTGGCCGTCTTGGCGGCCACCCCGCCCGTGTCGTCGATGCCCTCGCCCGCCTGCGACATGGTCTCCTCGGTGTTCAGCGGACGGATCTCGCTGACCGAGCGGACCAGGGTGGTCTTGCCGACTCCGAAGCCGCCGACGACGACGATCTTCAGTCCGTTGTCGGCGGTGCTGCTCAGGGTCTGGTGCGGCTCAGAGATTGCGGAGTCCAACGAGCACCTGCTCCAGGATGTCGTGATCGGGTAGGCGGTACGAAGAGGGGCGCGGGTGCCGCGCGCTGATCCGGCCGGTGTCGTGCAGGTCGGCCAGGAGGATGCGGGTGATCGACACGGGCAGTCCGAGCCCGGCGGCCACCTCCACCACGGCGGTGGGGAAGCGGCACATGCGCAGGATGGCGGCGTGCTCGGACTGCATGCCGGGGGCCGGGTCGCACTCGGCGACGATGAGCGTGACCACGTCGAAGGCGGTGGACCCGGAGCTGCTCCGGCCGCCGGTCAGGGTGTAGAGACGGTCGGGGGAGTCGTCGCGGCCCGGCCTGGCGCGGCCCTTCATCCCCGCGGCCTCGCGACGAGGTGCTCGCCCAGCTGCTCGACCAGCTCGGTCATGTTGTGCCCGACGAGCCCGGCGTCGGCGTCCTCGTCGGCGACGAGCGCCAGGTGGGCGCCTTCCCCGGCCTCGACGATGAAGAGGATGCCGCCGTAGAACTCGGCCATCGCCGAGCGGACCCCGCCGGTGCCGTCGCCGAACTCCATGGAGGCGCCGTGCGACAGGCTCTGGATGCCGGCGGCGATGGCGGCGAGCTGGTCGGCCTGGTCGACGGAGAGCCGGGAGGTGCGGCAGAGCTTGAGGCCGTCCCGGGAGAGCACCAGGGCGTGCCGGGTGCCCGGGGTGCGTTCCAGCAGGCCCTCCAGGAGCCAGCTGAGCTTGTCGTCGGTGGTCGTGCCGGTCATCGCGGATTGCCTTCCGAATGGGGGTGGTTCGAGGACGGCGTGGTCGGTTCCGCCGTGCCGGGGGCGGAGGCGTCGGGGTCGGCGGCGCCGGTCGCGCCGGGCTTGCCCTCGGTGCCGCGCAGGCCGCTCTGGAAGCCACCGAAGCGGGCGCGGGCCGACGCCCCGGTGCGGGGCGCCGCCGGACGGGCGGGGTCGGCCGGGGCCTTGCCGCTCTCCTCGTGCGCGGCCAGGGTCCGGCCGCGCCGGCGGCGCGGCAGCAGGGTCCCGGGCCCGGTTTCCGCGGCCGGGGTGTCGTCCGCGGCCGTGTGCGTGGCCTCCGGCTCGGCGGCGGGGACGGAGTCGGGGGAGGTACGGGGGCCGGGCACGGGGAGCGGTGCGGCGGCCGGCGCGGCGGCGGGGGCGGCCGTCTCGGTGCCCCGGGTGACGATCTCCTGCGGGATCATCAGGACGACACCGGTGCCGCCGCGCGCGGAGGGCCGGAAGGAGACCGAGAGGTTGTGCTTGCGGGCCAGCCGGCCGACCACGTGGAGGCCGAGGCGGGTGCCGGAGAGGCCGGCCAGGTCCTGGGTCCCCGCGTCGACGGCCGCCTCGGCGCGCCGGAGCTGGACGTCGCTCATGGTCAGGCCGCTGTCCTCGACGGTGACGACGACGCCGGCCGGGACCTCCTCCACGTAGACGTGGACCTCCGCGCTGGGCGGGGAGAAGTTGGCGGCGTTGTCGAGGAGTTCGGCGAGCGCGTGCATGACGCCCTCGGCGGCGTGCCCGGCGACGGCCGCCTCGCACTGGGAGTGCAGCCGGACCCGCTGGTAGCCGGCGATGCGGCCCATGGCGCCGCGCAGGATCGACTCCATGACGATCGGCCGGGCCCAGCGGCGGCCGGAGCGGGCGCCGGTGAGCACGGCGACGGAGTCGGCGAGCCGGCCGGCCTGGGCGGTGCGGTGGTCGAGGTGGAGGAGGTCGGCGAGGACGTCCTCGTCGGCGTGCCGGTGCTCCATCTCGCGCAGGTCGGCCATCATGCTCGTGGCGAGCGCCTGCATGCGGCCGGCCGCGTTGGCGGCGGCGGCGAGGGCGGCGGAGCGGGCGGACTCGGCGCGGCGCAGCCGCTGTTCGAGGCCGGCGACGGCCGCCGCGTGACCGGCGGCGAGGCGCTCGGCCTCGGCCCGCTGGGCGCGCACGAGCTCGTCCGCGCGGGCCGCGTGGGCGGCCGCCTCGGCGGCGGCCTGGGCCTCGTGACGCTCCTTCAGGGCGGCCGCCTCGCGCTCGGCGGCGGCCTGGCGCTGGGTGGCGTAGGTGTCCTGGGAGGCGACCTGGGCGGTCAGCCGCTCGGCCCGCCGGGCGAGCCCGCGGGCGGTGCGCGCGTACCAGGTGACGGCGAAGGCGGCCGCCGCGAGGAGCAGCACGCCGCAGACCGCGAACCAGGCCAGGGAGGAGCGGACTTCGGCCGGCGCGGCGCTCGTCGCGGCGGCGGTGAGCGCACCGCCCGCGGCGGCGGTCAGCACGGCGGAGATCAGGGCAGGACGGAACGGGGTGGGCGACGCCGACATCAACCGGACTCTCGAGAGGCAGGCACAGGGAGGATCGGAACGACCGCACTATAGAGCCGTTCTTGATCGGTCCGGAACTCTCCCTGACCGGATCAGTATCCGGAGTGACACAAAACCTTCCAAAAGGTGGCGCGAATTCCGCTACGGCGTGAGCGGAGGGGCGGCGCGCCCAGCAGCGGAGGGGGCGGCGCGCCCATCGCCCGTACCGGAGAGGCAGAATGACGGTCCGTACGGTACGGGCCCCGCGGCGGCGCGTACCGGTCCCCGACCGGAAGGCCCCCCGTGAAGCTGCCCGACACCGGCAGGCGCGTCCTCGTCAGCGGCGCCTCGCGAGGACTCGGCCGGGCGGTCGCCCGCGCCTTCGCCGCCAACGGCGACCGCGTCGCCGTCCACCACGGCACGCGCGCCGAGGACGCCCGCGCCACCCTCGCCTCCCTCGAAGGGACCGGACACGTCCTGGTCGGCGGCGACCTCGCGGACCCCGCCGGGGCGGCCGAGGTCGTCGGAGCGGCGGTCGAGGGCCTGGCCGGCGGGATCGACGTCCTGGTCAACAACGCCGCCGTGAACCTCCCGCACCCCCTGGCGGAGACCCCGTACGAGGAGTGGGCGGCGCTCTGGCAGCGGCACGTCGCCGTGAACCTGCTCGCCACCGCCAACCTGAGCCACCTCGTGGCCCGCGGGATGATCGACAGGGGCACGGGCGGACGCCTCGTCAACATCGGCTCCCGGGGCGCCTTCCGGGGCGAGCCCGACCACCCCGCCTACGGCGCCACCAAGGCCGCCGTCCACGCGCTGGGCCAGTCCCTCGCGGTCTCCCTGGCCCCGTACGGCATCGGCGTCGCCTCGGTCGCCCCCGGTTTCTTCGCCACCGAGCGGGTCGCACCCCGCCTGGAAGGGCCGGAGGGCGAGGCGATCCGCGCGCAGAGCCCCTTCGGCCGGGTGGCGGACGCCGACGAGATCGCGGCGGCCGTCCTCTGGCTCGCCTCCCCGGCCGCCGAATGGGCCTCCGGCACGATCCTGGACCTCAACGGGGCCTCCTACCTGCGGAGCTGACCGGAACGGGGACCGGCGCGCCCCGGCGCGCGTCCATCGAACGCCTGCCCCCCGCGCGCTTGCCCGAAAGGATGAACAGCGGCGGTCGGCGGCGTTTCGCACCGGAGGCGCCGCCACCCTGCTGACGTGCGTAAGGAGCGCGAGTCCACGGTCCCCTCCCAGCGGACGCCATGGCGTCCCCGGCCCGCCGCGGGACCGGCCGTCCGGCCGGTGCGACAACCGGCGCCGGGGCCGGGCCTGAAACCCCGGGTCCGCTACTGGGTCGACCGGACCGTGGTGCGCGGGGTGACCGCCCTCGTCGGCTGGCTGGCCCTGGCCTGCCTGGGCCTGGTGGCCCCCGTCAGCGCCCTCCTCGTCTGGACCGACAGCAAGGCGCCGGACACCCTCCAGGGCAAGGCCGCCACGGTCTGGCGGACCGTCGGCCAGACCCTCCGGCTGGGCGGCGAGGTGGGCCCTCCGCTGCGGATGGTCCTGTCGGTCTTCCTGGCCCTCGTGTCCCTGCTGTACGTCTCCTTCCTCGTCGGCATCGTCACCACCGCGCTCACCGACCGGCTCGCCGAGCTGGAACGCGGTCAGACGACCGTGGTCGAGCGCGGCCACACCCTGGTCCTCGGCTGGTCCGAGCAGACCCCCACGGTCGTCGCGGAACTCCTCGCCGCCCATGCCCAGCGGGGCCGCGGCGCCGTGGTGGTCCTGGCCGACCGCGACAAGGCCGAGATGGAGCGAGGGTTACGGGACGCGCTGCCGCCGCGCACCCGGGTGCGCCTGCTGTGCCGCCGGGGCCGCCCCACCGACCCCGGCGCGCTGGCCCGGGTCACCCCGGCCGCCGCCGGAGCCGTGGTCGTCCTGCCGCCGGACGCCCCCGGCGCCGACGCCGAGGTGACCAGGGCGCTCCTGGCGCTGCGGGCGGTGGTGGGGGAGGGGGGCCAGGTCCGGGTCGTGGCGGCGGTCCGGGACGGTGCCCACCTCGCCACCGCCCGCCTCGCCGCCGGACCCGGCGCGGTCGTCCTGGACGTCGACGACCTCGCCGCCCGGCTGCTCGTCCAGTGCGTCCTGGAGCCGGGGCTCGCGCTCGTCCTGGAGGATCTGCTCGACTTCGCGGGCGCGGAGCTCCACGTCCTCCGCCCGCCCGGCCTCCCCGGCCGCCGCTACGGCGAACTCGCCGCCGCCTGCCCGGACTCCTGCGCCGTCGGGATCGTCCGCGCGGACGGCACCCCGCACCTCAACCCGTCCCCGCGGACCGTCCTGGCCCCCGGCGACGGCCTGGTCGTCCTGGCCGAGGACCACCGGGCCACCGTCCTCCCCGCGGCTCCGGCACCCGTCCCGGCTCCGCGCCCCGTCCGGCCCCGGGCGGCCCCCGCGCTCCGCCGGGCCCTCGTCCTGGGCTGGAACCGCCGGGGCGACCGCCTCCTGGAGGGCCTGGCGCGGGGCGGCGTCGCCGCGGTGCGGGACGACGGGGCCGGGCTCCCGGCGGCACCGGAGGAGTACGACCACGTGGTGGTCCTCGCCGGCCCGGACGGCGAAGGGCACCCCGACCCCGACGGTCCGGCGCTCGTCGCCCTGCTCCACCTCCGGGCGCGAGCACGGGAGTCGGGCCGGACCGTGCCGGCCGTGGCCGAGATCACCGACGCCCGCAACCGCGGGCTCGCCCCCGCCGGACCCCGCACCGAGCTCCTGCCCACCGGCCGGCTCGCCGCCCTCCTGATCGCCCAGATCGCGCAGGACGTCCACCTCGCGGCGGCCTTCGACGCGCTCTTCGCCGCCACCGGCGACGGCGTCCGCCTCCGCCCCGCCACCGACTTCGTCCCGCCCGGCACGGAGGCGTCCTTCGGGACCCTCGTCACCGCCGCCGCCCACCAGGGCGCCGCCGCCATCGGCTACCGTCCCCGCGGCTCCACGCGTCCCCGCCTCAACCCGCCCAAGTCCGAGGCGCGTTGCTGGAGGACGGGAGACGTCCTCATCGTCGTCGGACCGGCCCCCGGGAGCCCCCGGGAACCCACCCGGGGCCTTGCCGGAAACGAGAACGATGTCCGCTGACGTCGACGGCCGCGCTCGCGCCCGCCGCACCACCCTCTCGGGGTCAGGCCCCTGATCAGCGGCTCTTCTTGGGGGATACGAGTGTCGCCCCTGCGGTTTCTCGTGTCATCCGACAGTACGGCGGTCGAGCGGAGGCGGCGCAGACTCGGTGCCACGGCCGCGCCGAGCGGACCCGGCGGACCCGCCCGTCCGCGGATCCGGCGCGCCCACACACCACTTGACGGACCATCACCCGGCACATCACGAGGGGCAGCACATGACGGTGCAGCAGTACGACGGGATCGGCGAGGCGTTCGAGGGTTTCAAGGCGCTGCCGATCATCCGCTACGGAGAGGTGCCCAGCGTCCTGGAACTGGTCGGCGACGTCACCGGGAAGACGGTGCTCGACCTCGCCTGCGGCACCGGCTTCTACAGCCGGGAGCTCAAGCGCCGGGGAGCCGCCGACGTGTTCGGCGTCGACATCTCCTCCGAGATGATCGCCGCCGCCCGAGGCATCGAGGCCCGCGACCCGCTGGGCGTGCGGTACGAGGTCGAGGACGTCGCCGAACTGAAGCCGGTCGAGGCGCCGTTCGACCTCGCGCTCGGCGTGCAGTGTCTCAACTACGCCGGCTCCAGGGAGGAGCTGGACCGGATGTGCGCCCACATCCACCGCAGCCTGAAGCCCGGCGGCATGTTCTACGTCTTCGCCCAGAAGCCCGACTACGCCTTCGACTGCGCCTCCCTGGAGACGTACGGCTTCCGCTGCGAGCCGACCGGCGAGGAGAACGAGCTGGGGCGGCGGGTCCGCGTCACCGCGCTCCTCGACCCCGAGCCCATCAGCATCCTCGGCTCCGTCGTGCGTCGCGAGGTCTACGAGGAGGCCCTGACCGGCGCGGGCTTCCGCGACGTGGAGTGGGTCCCGCTGCACGTCTCCCAGGAGGGGCTGCGCACCTACGGCGAGGCGTACTGGGCCGACCTCCTCGCCCACCCGCCGCTGGTGCTCCTGCGCTGCCGCGCCTGACCCCGCGAAGCCCCCGGGGGCACGCACCGGCCCGCCGCCGACCGCGCGCCCCCGGGCCCGGTACCCGGCCCGACGCGACAGCGAGGGCCCGGCCCCGCCTCGGGTCCCGCCCTCGGGTCCTGCCTCGGGCCCCGGCCCGGCCGGGCCGCGGCTCGGGTTCCGCCCTCGCGTCCTGCCTCGGGTCCCACCCTCGGGTCCTGCCTCGGGCCCCGGCTCGGTCCTGCCTCGGGTCCCGCCTCGGGCCGCGTCTCGCGTCCTGCCTCGGGCCCCGGCTCGGTCCCGCCTCGGGTCCCGCCTCACGCCCCCGGCAGTTCCGGCAGCAGGTCCGGGTTGACGGTCCGCAGGATCGTCGCCACGTGGGCGGGATCGGCTGCCGGCCACAACACCCGCCTCGCCGCACGGTACTTGGCGGCGAGGCGTTCCCGCTGCTCCGGCGGGAGCGCCGCCGCCCGGTCGGCCCGGCTGTTGTGCGCGTTGTCGGCGATCTTCACCAGGGTCGCGTCGGGGTCCCGCGCCACCTGCCGGATCTTCGCCTCGTACGAGCCCTCCGGGTCGTTGGTGACGGCCTCGACGATCCGGACCACCCGGTCGGGGACCCCGGCGGCCCGCAGCTCCTCGGCCGTCCACGCCGTGTCCTCGACGATGTCGTGGAGGAGTCCCGCCATGGCCAGTTCGGTGCCGAACGGCGCCAGGCCGGCGGCGACGGCCCGTACGTGCTCCACGTACGGGACACCGGTCTTGTCGACCTGACCGGCGTGAGCCCGGTCGGCCAGTGCGTCCACTTCGGCGAGGGTCATCATGCCCTCATCATCCCGGCATCCGCGCCTCGCCGGCATCCGTATCCCGCGCCGTGTGCGAGAACGCACGCGCCCGTGCCGTCACACGCTGTTCACACCACGGAGGAATTCCCCCGAGACGCTTGCCTGTTGGCCCCTGCATGACCCTCGGCATCGTACTCGGCTCGACCCACCGACAGCTCCCCCTCGACGACACCGTGCGCCTCGCGCGCGAGGCCAGGGACGCCGGACTGCGCTCCGCGTGGTTCGGCCAGTCCTTCGCGTACGACTCGCCCACGCTGGCCGCGCTCGTCGGCCGCGAGGTGCCGGGCCTGCACGTGGGGACGGCCGCCCTGCCCGTCTTCGGCCGCCATCCGCTGCTCGTCTCCGGTCAGGCACAGACCGCGCAGGCCGCCACCGGGGGCCGGTACCACCTCGGCCTCGCCCTCGGCACCCGCCACCTCACCGAGACCGCCTTCGGGCTCCCGTACCAGCGGCCCATCGGACTGCTGCGGGAGTTCCTCACCGCCCTGCGTCCGCTCCTCCACACCGGCGAGGCCGACTTCCACGGCGAGCTGCTGACCGCGACGACGCCCTACCCGGCGGCCGTCCCCGGCGCCCGACCGCCGGTGCCCGTCCTGGCCGCCGCGATGGGCCCGCAGGCGCTGCGGGTCAGCGGCGAGCTCGCCGACGGCATCCTGCCCTTCCTCGCGGGCCCCCGCGCCCTCGCCGAGCACATCGTCCCCGCCGTGACCGCCGCGGCGAGCGCGGCGGGCCGCCCCGCGCCCCGGATCGTGGCCCTCGTGCCCGGAGTGGTCACGGACGACCCCGACGGTCTGCGCGGGCGGGCCGCCGAAGCCCTCGCCCTCTACGAACGCGTCCCCTCCTACCAGCGCGTCATCGAACTGTCGGGCGCCGACGGCGCCGCCGGTCTGGCGGTCCTCGGCGACGAGGAGACCGTCGCCGCCGAGGTACGCCGGTACCGGGACGCCGGCGCCACCGAGGTGGTCTTCACGGCGACCGACCTCGGCGGCGAGGAGGCCCGCCGCAGGACCTGGAAGCTCCTCGGCGAGCTCTCCGGCGGGCAGGGCTGACGGGAGCGGCGCCCCGCCACCGTTATTCGAGCACCTGTTCGGTTCCGTGGGTATGCTGGATCCATGACCGCGGCACCACCGGACCTCCCCGGCCTCCAGGGATCCCTCTTCGACCAGGGCGACGACCCCCGCCCCGGGCCCCTGGACGGCCTCCGGAGGATCCCGCTGGCCCACGGCGCCTGGGTCGACCACCTCCCGGGCTGGTTCCACGGCGCGGACACCCTCTTCCAGGAACTGGCCCACGGGGTGGAGTGGCGCGCCGAGGAGCGCCGGATGTACGACGACGTGGTCGCCGTCCCCCGCCTCCTCGCGCACTACCGCGAGGGCGAAGCCCTCCCGCACCCGGCCCTCGCCGAGGCCCGCACCGCCCTCGGCGCGCACTACGCGGCGGAGCTCCGGGAGGGGTTCGCCACCGCGGGGCTCTGCCTCTACCGCGACGGGCGCGACAGCGTCGCCTGGCACGGCGACCGGACCGGCCGCTCCTCCACCCGCGACACCCTGGTCGCGATCCTCTCCCTGGGCGACCCCCGCGACCTCGTCCTCCGCCCGCGCGGCGGAGGCCCGGTCGCGCTCCGCCTCCCGCTCGGCCATGGCGACCTGGTCGTGATGGGCGGCTCCTGCCAGCGCACCTGGGACCACGCCGTGCCCAAGACGAGCCGCGCGGTCGGCCCCCGCATCAGCGTCCAGTTCCGCCCGCGCGGCGTCCGCTGAACCGGTCCGTGATCACTCCCGGCTGTCGGGAACCGCGCGCCCCCGGGAGCGCGTGAACCCGAACGCGCCGGGTGGCGGCTTCTGTTCTCAGCCGGAACCGGCCATGGTCGTCCGGACCGCCCGCCGGCCCGGTACGGGCGGGCCCGGCGCTTCGGGAGGACACAACTGCCCAGCAAGGCGCGAGGGTTCCCGGCATCCGGACCCGTCCGGTCCGGGGGTTGTGGTCCCGGAAGGGCGGGCAGGTTTGCAGCGTCGCGTGGCGGGAATTGTCGGCCGTCAGTGACAGCGGCAACATACAACGGATTCCGAGGACTGAAGGAGGTGGAGCGACCATGCCCCTGCATGCCGTCGAAATCCCCGAGCTGTGGATGCCTCATCCACTCAAGGTCAATCCGCATCTGCCGGGGCTACGGACGGAGAGCGAGACGTGGGCACGCGAGATGGGCATGCTCGACGCCGGCGACGGACGGCCCGACCGCCGCCCGATCTGGACCCAGACCCAGTTCCGGGCCATGACGGTGGACCTGCTCACCGCCTGGACGCTGCCCGACGCCGGCCCCGCCGCCCTCCGGCTCAACCACCGCTTCAACATCTGGGCCCTGGCCTGGGACGACTACTTCGCGCACGCCTTCAAGCGGACCAGCGACCTCCAGGGCGCCCACGACTTCACCGCCAGGCTCCACGCCTTCCTGCGCCCCGAGGAGGGCGCCCGCCTGCCCGAGCCCGTCAACGCCGTCGAGCGCGGCATCGCCGACCTCCTGCAGCACCTCTTCCCGCCCCGGCTGGCCCACTGGCGGCAGGAGTTCTGCCGGGCCCTCGCCCGCTACATCGACGCGGGCGTCGAGGAGCTCGCCAACAGCCGCACCGGCCGCGTCCCCCACCTCATCGACTACGCGCCCTTCCGGCGCGACAGCTTCGCCGCCCACACCGCGCCCTACTCCGTCGAGCTCGCCACCGGCGCCCGAATACCCGAGCGGATCCGCCACAGCCGCACCGTCCGCGGACTCGTCGCCGCCTTCATGGACGTGATGGGCCTCGCGAACGACATCGCCTCCTACGAACGGGAGGTCCACGAGGAACACGACGTCAACAACCTCGTCGTGGTCCTCGGCACCTCCCTCGGCATCCCCCTCCGCCAGGCGGTGCCGGCCTCCGTCCACCTGGTCAACTCCCGTATGCGCGACTTCGAGCAGCTGCGCGAGGAGGACGTCCCGCTGCTCGCCCACCGCGCCGGGCTCAGCCCCGAGGAGCGAACCGAGCTGGACACCTGGCTGGACGGCGCGTGCAGCTTCCTCTCCGGACTGCACGCCTGGTACACCGGCGCCCCCCGGTACGTCCCCGCCGAACCGGCCTTCCCGGAACAGCGCCTCCCCTCCTCCGCCACCCAGGAGGAGTGGTACGGAAGGGGTGCCGGCAGGCACGCGCCGACACCCCCGTCCGCCGTCTGGCTCGGCTGCGACGCCGAGCCATGAGCGGGCTACCGCAGCCGGAGCAGGCGCAGCAGCCGGTCCCACCATGACGGCCGCGCCGCGGGCCGCCCGCCCGGCGACCCCGGCGCGGTCTCCGGTACCTCCTCCGGGGCCGCGGCCGGCGCGGGGATCCCGGACAGCTGGGCGGGCGGGGCATCCGGCAGCGGCGTCTCGTACTGCTCGCCCCGCGGAGCCCGGGGGGCGAACGTGACCGGCAGCGCCGTCAGATGCCGCGCCCAGGTGGAGGAGCGCCAGCTGAGGGTCTCCTCCGGGACGGACAGGACGATGTCGGGCAGCCGGGTGAGCAGGATGTCGATGCCGACGTCGGCGATGATGCGGCCGACGTCCTGGCCCGGGCACTCGTGGCTGCCGGCGCTGAACGACAGGTGGGCGCGGTTGTGGTGGACCGGCGCCGCCGGGTCGGGGCGGACCGCCCGGTCCATGTTCCCGGCCGCGAGGCCGAGCAGCAGCATGTCGCCCGCGCCGATCCGCTGCCCGCCGAGCGTGGTGTCCCCGTTGGCGTACCGGGACGGGCACACCATCAACGGCGGTTCGTCCCACAGCACCTGCTCGACGGCCTCCGGCAGGGTCATCTGACCACCGGCCAGCGAGCCGCGGAACCGGGGATCGGTCACCACCATCCGCAGCACGTTCGACATCAGGTTGGCGGTGGTCTCGTAGCCGGCGAGCAGGACCAGACGCAGGTGGTGCACGACCTCCTCGTCGGTGAGTCCCGCCGGGTGGGCCAGCAGCGCCGAGGCGATGTCGTGCCCGGGGGCCTCGTGCTTCTCCCGGACGAGCTGTTCCAGGCTCTCCACCACGAACGCGTTGCTCGCGAGCGAGGTCTCGGTCGCCTTGAAGAGGTCCCGGGCGGCGCGGACGAGCTGGGGTGCCGTCTCGTCGGACATGCCGAGCAGATGGCTGAGCGTGAGCATCGGGAGGTGCTCGGTGAACCGGTCGACCAGTTCGGCCTGGCCGTCCTCGCAGAACGTGTCGATCAGTTCGTGGGCGAAGCGGTTGATGCGGCGCCGGATGCCCCGGTGGTCGAACTGGTCGAGGGAGGCGGTGACCGCGCTGCGCAGCCGCTGGTGCTCCTCGCCGTCCGCGCAGACGCAGTCGGGTCGCCAGCCGATCATCGGCATCAGCGGGGAGGTGGCGGGGTCGATCTCGCCGGTGGACCAGCCGTGCCAGACCCGTGGATCGCGGGAGAACTGGGTGGAGCGGGTGGCGACGTCCCGGTTCTCGTTGTAGCCGAGGACCAGCCAGGCGCGGACGTCGCCGTCGAGCAGCACCGGCGCCACCGGGCCGTGCGTGGCGCGCAGTTCCTCGTACAGGCCCATCGGGTCCGTCTCGGCGGCGGGGCCGTAGAGCCGGGCCGCGCCGCCGGGTCCGGTCGAGGCGTGGGCCGGGCAGCCGGGCGGGGGGACGAGCCCGCTCTCGCGCGGGGCGTGCTCGTGGGCGGGGAGGGTCATGCGGTCTCCTGGGCGGCGAGGGAGCACAGGTAGACCATCAGCGAGAGCAGCGCGTCCCGGCAGGACGCCCGGTCGCGGGCGTCACAGGCGACGAGGGGGACGGACTCGCTGAGGGCCAGGGCCGTGCGCAATTCTGACAGCGGGTACTGCGGGGCCTCGGGGAAGGTGTTGACGGCCACCACGAAGGGGACGCGGCGGTCCTCCAGGCGGGTGATGATCTCGAAGCAGACCTCGACCCTGCGGGTGTCGACGAGGACGACGGCGCCGAGCGCGCCCTCGAAGATCCCGTTCCACAGGAACCAGAAGCGTTCCTGGCCCGGGGTGCCGAACAGGTAGAGGATCAGCTCCTCGTTGATGCTGATCCGGCCGAAGTCCATCGCGACGGTCGTGGTGGTCTTGCCCGACGCCCCGGGATTGTGGTCGATCCCGACGCCGGCCTGCGTCATGCGCTCCTCGGTGGTCAGCGGAGGGATCTCGCTGACCGCTCCGACCATCGTGGTCTTGCCGACGCCGAAGCCGCCGACGACGACGACCTTGACGCCCCTGGCGCCGTGCGGCAGCAGCAGGTCGGTGTCGCGGGGTCCTGCCCTGAGCGTGTCAGAGTCTCCGTAGTCCATGGATCACCGCCTCCAATAGGCCGCGGTCGGGGAAGGCCGCGACGGGCACGGGTGCAATCGCCTCGACGCGTTCGTCGTCGACGAGCTGGGACAGCAGCACGGTGACGACGCTGAACGGGAGGCTGAGGTAGGCCGAGACCTCGGCCACCGACAGCGGGTACTCGCACATGGAGAGGATGGCCGCCTGCTCGGGCTGCATCGAGGGTTCCGGCGTGGACCTCGTCGCGATCAGCGTGACGAGGTCGAAGGTCTTGGCCGAGGAGCCCTCGCCGCCGGTGATGACGTACAGCGGGACGGGGGTTCCCTCCTCCCAGGGGCGGGGCCGGTCCGGGGGATGGGGGTTGTCCGAGGTCACATCGCCTGCCGGACGATGTCTTCACGGGGCGGACTGGTCATGTGCCTGCCGATCCTGACCACCAGTGCGCGCATGCGGGCGCCGAGCAGTCCCGCGTCCACCTCCTCGTCGGCGAGGACGGCGAGGTACGCGCCGGGGCCGGCCGCCATCAGGGAGAAGTAGCCGCCGTCGGCCTCGATGCCGACCATGTGGGTGGTGCCGTTGCCGTGCGGGAACATCTGGGCGATGGCGCGGGCCAGGCTCTGGATGCCGGAGCAGGCGGCGGCGATCGCGTCGGCGGTGTCGGGCGCGGTGTTGGCCTGGCCGATGGACAGGCCGTCCGCGGAGAGGACGACCACGTGCCGTACGTGCGGAACGCCGCCCACGAGCTCGGTGAGCATCCAGTCGATGTTGGGCAGTGGCTGCATGTTATTCGACCTCATCAGACGGCTGGCTGTGCGGAGTGGGGGATGCGCCCGCGTGCTTGTCGGCGTTGAACGCCTCCCACATGAGTCCGGGTTCGCGCGTGGACCTGCGGGGGGCCGGGGCGGGGTCGGGGCCGGTGCGGAGGACCGGCGTCGGTACGGGCGAGTCGCGGCGGCGGCGCGGCAGACCGTTGAGGGTCGTCCCGTCGATGAAGGGGGCCGCGTCGTCGTCGAAGGCCGCGAGGAGGGGGTCGGGCGCCGGGGGCGGCGGTACGGGCAGCGGCGCGGGGGCCGGCGGCGGCACGGTCGGGCCGGTGCGCGACGGCAGCGGACGGATCGGTCCGCCCGCGCGCTTCCGGGCGGGTTCGGGGGTTCTCACGACGGGCCTCTCCACCGTGGTGATCAGGCGCCGGGGTACGAGGATCACGGCCCGTACGCCTCCGTAGGCGGAGGGGCGCAGGTCGACGTCGCAGCCGTGCTCGCGGGCCAGCCGGCTCACGACCGGGAGGCCGAGCTGCGTCACCTCGCCGAGACCCGCGAGGAACAGACCCGAGGCCGAGTCGGTCATCACGCGGTTGATGCGGGCGCGGACCTCCTCGGTGAGGCCGACGCCGCGGTCCTCGATCTCGATCGCGATGCCGGAGGGGACCTCGAAGGCGCTCACCTCCACGGGGGTGTGCGGCGGCGAGAACGACGTGGCGTTGTCGAGGAGTTCGGCGAGCAGGTGGATCAGCGGCTCGGCGCCGGGGCCGGTGATCGCCGCCTCGGTGACCGACTGGAGCTTGACCCGCGGGTAGGCGACGATGCGGGACATGGCGCCGCGCAGCACGTCGTAGAGCGGGATGGGCTTCGACCACTGGCGGCCGGGGCGGGCGTCGCCGAGGACGGCGATGCTGGCCGCGAGGCGGCCGATCAGGGCGTTGCGGTGGTCGACGTCCTGGAGACCGCGGGCGAGCACGAGGTCCGTGCCGTGGACGATCTGCATCTCCCGGAGGTCCTTGGCGAGCTGGTGCACGATCGCCTGGACGCGGCGGGCGACGGCGACGAGGGTCCGCTGGGAGGAGTCCCGGGTGTTCTCCTCGGTCTCGACGGCCTCCAGGAGCGCCTTGAGGGCTTGCCTGAGGGCGCTGGTGAACGCGTCGTCGAGGTGGTCGCCGAACCGGATGGAGTGCACGATCTCCGAGGTGGTGTCGCCCTTCCGGAGCCGGGCGACGGCGGCCGGGAGGAGTTGCTCGGCCATCCAGATGGTGGTGGTGGTCTGGTCGGCGAGGCGTCCGAGCAGCGCGGTCTCGCGCTCCGCGTGGGCCTGCTGGGCGGCGTGCATGACCCGGAGGTGCCGGGCCTCGCCGGCCGCCCGGGCCAGGCGCACGGTCAGGATCGTGCTGCCGACCGTGAGGGAGACCGCCGCGAAGCCGTACCAGGCCACGGGTGTCCGTATCTGCGCAGGCGCGTAGAGCAGCCCTATGGCGAAGAGGGCGGCCAGCACCCCCGGCGGGACGAGCCACACCGGAGCCATCGCACCGGGCCTGGCTCTGGAAGTTGAACCTGCGCGAACCATCAACGGTTTCCCTCAACGTCTGGAAATAGGAGAGGACTGAAGTGGCGCGACGTACCGGCAGGAAAGAGCGGACATGTGATCGATCACGCACACGTGCTCGAATGGGACCGCTTTCGGGTCCCTCTCGCGCACGCGTCGATGGCCGTGTCTCCCTGGGGCCGTGCTCCGTCGACGCGCCCGCTCCCAGCGTTCATGACTCGCTGTGAGCGCGGCGCAACACATCTGCGGAGCATAGTCAGTTCGGGATTGGCGTGTGACCTCGATGGAAGGAAGGGTTCTATCAGTCAAACTGCCTCGGAAAGAGGGCAGGAATGCATATCGAAAATGACAGCAACCGATCAGGCTGTGTGCCTTTTACCGGTCATTCCGAAAGGGCGGAAGAACCGGCGCTCTCCTCGTCCGACGCGCTCCTCCCGTCCGGCACGCCCTCCTCGTCCGGCACGCCCTCGGCGGTCGTGAGCGCCGCCGCCGGATCGCGGTCCGCCGGACCCGCCGGGGACCAGCCGCCCGCCTCCCGCCGGTACGGCCACCACCGCCCGTCCTCGCCGAGCCGCAGCTGCGCCCCCGCGCCCGCCACCGTCCAGCGTGCCCCCGACCGGACGAGCTCCGGGCGCTCCCCGTCCTCCCAGGCGTCGGCGAGCCGCGCCGCCGCCCGGGCCAGGGCCTCCTCGCCGGGGGTCCAGGACTCCTCCAGCACGGCGAGGGCCGCGGCCCCGCCCCACCGCCACGCGCGCGTGGCGGCGTCCAGACCCGCCCGCGACCGGCCGGTCCGGGAGGCGAGCCGCGCCGCCACCCACGACGGCGGACGCCCGGCCGCGAGCCGGACCGCGTCCTCGGCGACCGTCAGCTCCGCCGCGGAGAGGCCCGCCGGGACCGTCCGGCCGGCGAGGAGCTCGCCGAGCAGTCGGTGCGCCCGGCCCGCCGCGTCCGCCGCCAGGAACTCCAGCGCCTCCGGCTCCACGCCCGGTTCCGGATCCGTCTCCGTGTCCAGCGACGGCGGTTCCCCGGGAGCGGCGTCCGGCACCGGCACGGCCGGCAGCGGCGGCAGGATGTCCCCCAGCGCGTACGCCTCCGCCGCCGACACCCCGCCCCGGTCGCCCGCGCCACCCCGCTCCGCCCCGGGCCTCCCCGGCGCGCCGGCCGGTGTCCCGCCGCCCGCGCGGGCGGCGCTGCGGGCGTGGAGCGCGTCCACGACCGTCCGCTGCCCCCGCCCCCGCATGAGGAGCAGAGCGAAGGGGTCCTCGTCCAGGATCCGCGCCATCTGATGGCACAGCGCCACCGTGTGCGGGCAGTGGTCCCACGCCTCGCAGCCGCACTCCGGGTCCAGGTCGCCGATGCCGGGCAGCAGCTCGACGCCGGCCGCCGCCGCGTCCTCCACCAGGTGCGGCGGCATCTCGTGGTCGAGCAGCGCGGCGATGTGCCCGGCGCTGTCGACGGCGAGGTCGAGCAGCCGGTCCCACTCCTCGTCCGTCAGGGTCCGCACCAGCACGTCGCTGCGGTACCCGGTGCCGTCCCTGTCCTGGACGACGGCGGTGATCCGCCCGGGCCGCACCGTCACCGCGCCGACCGCGCCCGCGCGCGCGTGCCGCCGGCCCTCCTTGACCTGCCGGCCGTCGAGCGCCGTGTCCTCCAGGGCCTTCAGCCACGCCTGCCCCCACCAGGTGCGGGTGAACGCCCCGCCCCGTACCGGCGGAGGTGCCGTGAAGGTCAGCTCCTCGGCCCCCTGGCCCGTTCCGTACCCGCTCATCGTCCGTCCCCGTCCCCGCGCAGGGAGACCAGCTCCGCCAGCTCCGCGTCGGTCAGTTCGGTCAGCTCCGTGGGCGTGTCGCCCGTTGTGCCGAGCACCGCGTCGGCCAGCTCGCGCTTGCGGGCGAGCATCGCGGCGATCCGGTCCTCGACGGTCCCCTCGGCGACGATCCGGTGCACCTGCACCGGCCGCGACTGCCCGATCCGGTACGCCCGGTCGGTGGCCTGCGCCTCCACGGCCGGGTTCCACCAGCGGTCGTAGTGCACCACGTGCTCGGCGCGGGTCAGGTTGAGCCCCGTCCCGGCCGCCTTCAGCGACAGCAGGAAGACCGGGACCTCGCCGTCCTGGAAGCGGGCGACCATCGCCTCCCGCTCGGCGACCGGGGTGCCGCCGTGCAGGAACTGCGTCGGCACCCCGCGCTCCGCCAGATGCGCCTCCAGGAGCCTGGCCATTCCCACGTACTGGGTGAAGACCAGGGTGCTCGCCCCCTCGGCGAGGATCGTGTCGAGGAGTTCGTCGAGGAGCTCCAGCTTCCCCGAACGGCCCGCGATCCGGGGCCGCTCCTCCTTCAGGTACTGCGCCGGGTGGTTGCAGATCTGCTTGAGCGAGGTCAGCAGCTTCACCACCAGGCCGCGCCGCGCCATCCCCTCGGCCTCCGCGATGGCCAGCAGGTTCTCGCGGACCACCGCCTCGTAGAGACCGGCCTGTTCCGGCGTCAGGGAGACGGCCCGGTCGGTCTCGGTCTTCGGCGGCAGCTCCGGGGCGATCCCCGGATCGGACTTGCGGCGGCGCAGCAGGAAGGGGCGGACCAGCGCGCCGAGCCGCTCCGCCGCGGCCGGGTCGGTGCCGCCCTCGACGGCCGCCGCGTACCGGCGCCGGAACGCGCCCAGCCCGCCGAGGAGTCCCGGCGTCGTCCAGTCGAGGATGGCCCACAGCTCGGAGAGGTTGTTCTCCACGGGCGTGCCGGACAGCGCCACGCGCGCGCGTGCGCCCACCGTCCGCAGCCTGCGGGCCGTCGCGGAGTACGGGTTCTTGACGTGCTGGGCCTCGTCCGCCACCAGCAGCCCCCACGGCCGGGCGGCGAGCCGTTCGGCGTCGAGCCGCATGGTGCCGTACGTCGTGAGGACGACGTCGCCGTCCCCGAGCCCGTCGAGGTCGCGCGCGGTGCCGTGGAAGCGGCGCACGCGCGTGCCGGGCGCGAACCGCTCGAACTCCCGCTGCCAGTTGCCCATCAGCGAGGTCGGGCAGACCACGAGCGTGGGTCCCGCGGTGGCCGGGTCCGCCTGCCGGTGCAGATGGAGGGCGATGACGGTGATGGTCTTGCCCAGGCCCATGTCGTCGGCGAGGCAGCCACCGAGGCCGAGCGAGGTCATCCGGTGCAGCCAGTTCAGCCCGCGCAGCTGGTAGTCGCGCAGGGTGGCGGCGAGCGCGGCGGGCTGCGGCACCTCGTGGGCGCCGCCCTCCGGGTCGGCCAGCCGCTCGCGCAGCCGCTCCAGGGTGCCGGTGGCGACCACCTCGACCGGACGGCCGTCGACCTCCGTGGTGCCGGTGAGGACGGCGGCGAGCGCGTCGACCGGCGTCACCTTGCGGTCCTGCCGCTCCCGGGCGCGCAGCACCTCCGCCGGGTCGACCAGGACCCACCGGTCGCGCAGCCGGACCAGCGGCCGGCCGGCCTCGGCGAGCCGGTCGAGCTCGGCCCGTGTCAGCTCCTGGTCGCCCAGGGAGAAGCGCCAGTTGAAGGCGAGCAGCGCGTCGGCGGAGAGGAACGAGGGCAGACCGCCGGCGCCGCCCGCGTCATCGGGGGAGGTGCCGTCGAACGCCCCGCCGAAGGCCCCGTCACCGGGCGCGACGCCGCCGAAGGCGCCGGCGGCGGTGGGGCCGTCGCCGGACGGTCCGGTCGGCGGCTCCGCCGGGCCGATCACCGCGCGGGCCGTCAGCCGGTCCGCCAGTTCGCGCGGCCAGTGCACCCGCATCCCGGTCGCGGCGAGCGCGCGGGACGCCGGGCCGAGCAGTTCCACGACCTCCTCGTCGGCCAGCTCCATCGTGTCCGGCACGGCGGCCGTGAGCAGCGGCGCGAGCGCCGGCCAGGCGCGCGCGGCCCGCCGCAGCGCCAGCAGCGTGTCCATCCGGGCGCGCGGTCCGAGCGCCGCCGCCACCGGTCCCGCACCCGACCAGGCGTCGGCGGCGTCCACGACCAGCGTCGGGTCGGCCGCGGAGTGCAGCTGGAGCACCGCCCGGAAGCCCGGGGCCGCCTCCGGCCCGTCGGCGCCGCTCAGTTCGACGCGGAGCGAGAGCCGTACCCCGGCGTCGTGACCGGCCGCCAGATCGGCGGCCCACGGCCGCTGTTCGGGTACGGCCTGCGGCTCCTCGGCGGCGAACGCGGGGCCGCCGGCCGCGATCGGGGCCGCGGGGGTACGGGGGAGGGTGTCGGCGACGGCGTCGAGGAAGGCCCGCAGCAGCGCCTCCGGCTCGGGCAGCAGCGGCTCGCCGTCCGGGTCCTCGTCCGGGCCGGCGGCCGACGGGGCCGCGTGCGCGGTGGGCGGCATCGAGGCGGCCAGGGTCCGCAGCCGGTCCAGTTCCTCCGGTCCCAGGGGCCCGGCCCGCCAGGCGTCGTGGCCCGCGGCCGTCACACCGGGCAGCAGCAGCCCGCGCGCCGCGAAGTCCAGCGCCAGGAGCGCCGCGCCGCCCCAGAACGCGGCGGCCGGGTCGGCCTCGCCGGAGAGCCGGGCACGGGCGAGGAACGGCAGGGCGTCCCGTACGGACAGGGACAGCGCGGGGACGGCCACGGTCTGGAGGTCGGTCCCGTCCACCACCGTCAGCTCGTCCGGCACCGCGCCCGCCGGCGCCGGCGCGGGAAGGGGCTCGTCCTCGGGCGACCAGAGGACGATCCGTCCGGCGCGGGGCGGATCGGCGGGCAGGAAGACGGCGGCGGGAGCCGCGCCGGAGGGAGGGGCGGAGGAGGGTTCGGGGGTGGGGCGAGAGGATCCGAGCGACGACGTCAACGCATTCCTCAAATTTGACTACCTGCGGAAGGAGTGGCCGACCCTACCCCAACCGCGCCGCGGAACGCGCACATCCGGGCGTGACGCCCGACACATGTGCACCCTTCCCGGCCGGGGCGACACCGGGGCCGACGCGCCGGGGTGGGGAACACCCCACCCCGCCGCCCCCGCCCGCCCCCGCACCGGGCCGGGTGGTGACGCCATGGTTCCGGACCGTCACCGCTTCGTACGGTGAGGACGGCCGCCGCCGCCACGGCGCGGGCCGGCCGCCCCCTCCTCACAGAAGCCGGAGCCTTCCATGCCCCAGGCCACCGCCACCGCCCCCGCCCCGGCGCCCTCCGCCCGGCCGCGGCGCGGCGGCAGCGAGTTCTCCCCGCTCCTGCGCCAGGTGCGGGAACAGGGCCTCCTCGACCACCGCCCCGGCTGGTACGCCCTGGACATCGGCCTGACCCTGCTCGGCCTCGGCACCGTCGCCGCCGTCCTGCTCCTCGCCGGCCCGACCTGGTGGTCCCTCCTCCTCGCCGTCCCGTTCGCCGTGCTCTCCGCCCGCGCCGCCTTCCTCGCCCACGACGCCGGACACGCCCAGATCACCGCCGACCGCGGGGCCGGGCGCGCGATCCAGCTCCTCCACGCCAACCTGCTCCTCGGCATGAGCCGCGAATGGTGGAACGACAAGCACAACCGCCACCACGCCCACCCCAACCACCTCGACAAGGACCCGGACGTCGCCGCTGACGTCCTCGTCTTCGCCGAGCACCAGACCGCGGGGCGCACCGGACTGCGCGGCTTCCTCACCCGCCACCAGGCCCTGCTCTTCTTCCCGCTGACCACCCTGGAGGCCCTCGCGCTCAAGCTCTACGGCGTCCAGGCCGTGCTCGCGAAGGACGGCCCGTACCGCACCCGGCGCGAGCGCCTCACCGAAGGCGCGCTGCTCCTGCTCCACTTCACCGGGTACGCGGCGCTGCTCCTCACCGCGCTCACCCCCGCCCAGGCCCTCGCCTTCGCGCTCGTCCACCAGATGCTGCTCGGCCTCCACCTCGGCATGGCCTTCGCCCCCAACCACAAGGGCATGGAGCGTCCCGACCAGCACGAGGACGGCGACAGCTGGGGCCATCTGCGCCGCCAGGTGCTCACCTCGCGCAACATCCGGGGCGGCGCCCTCACCGACTGGTTCCTCGGCGGCCTCAACTACCAGGTCGAACACCACCTCTTCCCGTCCATGCCCCGCCCCCACCTGCGGCTCGCCCAGCCGGCCGTCCGCGCCCACTGCCGGGCCCTGGGCATCCCGTACACCGAGACCGGCTTCACCGACTCCTACCGGCAGGCGCTCGGCCACCTCCACGAGGTGGGCGCGGGGCTTCGCGAGGAGCGCGCGGGGCGACCGGAGTAAGGTCGAACGCGCATCCGATCACCGCAGAGAGCACCCGGGGGGTCTCCCACATGAGCGACGGCACCGTCACCACCGTGAGCAGCAACGGCGTCTACTCCTTCACCAAGCCCAACCGCTCCTCCATCACGCTCCTCGCCGGACTCGGCGTGGAGGGCGACGTGCACGCCGGCGTCACCGTCAAGCACCGCTCCCGCGTCGCCCAGGACCCGACCCAGCCGAACCTCCGGCAGGTCCACCTCATCCACGGCGAGCTCTTCGACGAGGTCGCCGAGGCCGGATTCGAGGTCGCCGCGGGGGACCTCGGCGAGAACGTCACCACCCGGGGCATCGACCTGCTCGCCCTGCCCACCGGCGCCCTCCTCCACCTCGGCGAGGAGGCCGTCGTCGAGGTCACCGGCCTGCGCAACCCCTGCGTCCAGATCGACAACTTCCGCAACGGACTGCTCAAGCGGGTCGTGGGCCGCGACGCCGACGGCGAACTCGTCCGCAAGGCCGGGATCATGGGCATCGTGCTGACCGGCGGCGAGGTGCGGCCCGGTGACCCGATCCGGGTCGAGCTGCCGGCCGGCCCGCACCGTCCGCTGGAGCGCGTCTGAGCCTCGCACCGTCCGCTGGAGCGCGTCTGAGCCTCGCGCCGCGCGCCCCTCAGGCGGGGCGCACGGCCAGCGCGTCGAGCCCTTCGAGGAGGGCCGGGAGGCGAGGGCCCCGGGCCACCGGAAGCACCTCGCGCGGCCGGTCGTCGAGGAGGACGAAGGCCATGTCGTCGGTGCGGGCCACCAGTGACCAGCCGGGACCGTCGGCGCGGAGCATCCGGGCCCCCTCGCCGGCGAAGCCGGACCGCACCCGGCCCACCGGGGGCGGCTCCTCCAGGTAGCCGCGCAGCTCCTCCAGGGCGCGCCGCACCCCGGTGTACGGATCCGGCGCGGCCTCCGGGGCCCCGGGGACGGGCTCGGACCCGGGTTCGGCAGCGGCCTCGGCACCGGACCCGGGCCCGGTGTCGGCAGCGGCCCCGACCGCGTCCTCCGGCGCGAACCGGCCACGCCACTCGTTCCAGTGCAGGGCCACCTCGTCGGCCCCCAGCCGCCGCTGCGCGGGGCCCCACACGTCCTCGGCGGGTGGGGTGAGCGGGTCGGGGTCGCCCTCCTCCGGCTCGGGATCGTGCGGGTCGGGGACGCCGGGGGCCTGGGTGGCCACGGCGAGCGGCCAGCCGGGCAGCCCGGCGACGACGGACGCCTCGTCGGGGGAGAGGTCGTAGGCCATGCCGCAGTCCCAGGAGGCGATCGCCACCGCGACCAGCGACACGTCGTCGATGACGACCGTCCAGCGCGCGCCGAGCCCGTCCTGGCCGAAGACGAGCCCGTACCCCTCCTCGTACGGAGCGAGGCCGAGCGCCGCGCAGGCCGCCGGGTAGTCGTCGCCGAGCACGGAGGGGAAGCGCGCGGGCGTCAGCAGGCACGCGGTCAGCACGAACAGCGCGTCCTCGTCCGCCGGCACGTCGGCCGGGGACGCGGCCCGCGCGCCGTCGGCCGTCGTTTCCTCCGCCACCACGGCACCCTCCTCGACTCGCCGCCCATCGGATCGTCGGCGCACCTTAACCAGTGAGTAGCTTCGCCGTCGAGAGGGGCTCCACGACGGCCGTCCCGGCCCACACGCGGGACCCGCCTGCGAGGAGAACCGGCCTGCGGCGTGGACTCGCCCACGACGCGGGACTCGCCCACGACGTGGACCCGCCCGCGCCGTGGACCCGCCCGCGACGCGGCCCGGCCCCGGGCCTCCTCGGGGGAGAGGTCCGGGGCCGGGCGCGGGGAGCGCGGGGCTCAGGCCGTGTGCCGCGCGGCGACGACCCGGCGGCGCCGGACGAACAGCAGGCCCGCGCCGGCGCCGGCCAGGCCGAGCGCGGCGAGGCCGTACGGGGATCCGGCGTCCCCGTCCGTGCCGCCGTCCCCGCCGGCCGCCCATCCGAAGCCCGCCTCCACCGCGCCGTTCGGCGCGCCGGAGATCCGGTAGGTGACGGTCTGCTTGATGCGGGGCGGGCACTTGAGGGTCACGGTGTCCGTGCCGGACGCGGCGTCCGCCGGCAGCGTGAACTGGCCCACCAGGACGCCGGGCCGCTCCCCGGCGAAGAGGTGGAACGGGCCGCCCGCCACCGATTCGCCCTTGCCGTAGGTCTCCTTGCCGCAGGCGGTGGTGGTGACGGTGACGGTGGTGCCGGGGGCCGCGAGCCCCGGGTTGACCCGGACCTCACCGGAGGTCGCCGCCATGGCGGAGGGCGCGGACAGGGCGAGGGTGGACAGGGCCAGGGCGAGCTGGGCACCCGTACGTGCGAGGCGCATGCTTCCTTCTCTCGTTCGGCGGAGCCTTCCCGGCCGGCTGGACTGCGCGGCCCCTGTGCTGTGCTCCGTGCACGAGAAGACCCCCGGCCGGTGACCGCCGCAACGGGAGCCGCGCCCGCGATGTCGCGCGTTCGGAGGCTTGATCGTCCGTCCTCGCCTCCATCACCGCAGGTCACGGGCGTCCCGGTGAAACCGGAGAACGTGGGGTGGGCTGCGCGCGAACGGGCGAGGGGCGGGAACCGGCCGGGTTCCCGCCCCTGGAGGGGAGCTGCGTCGAGGAGGAGGGTCAGCCCCGGCTCAGGATCGCCGTGAGGGCTTCCCGCACCGCCGCCTCGGGGTCCGCCGCCGCGCCCTCGGACCGCCAGGCGACGAAGCCGTCGGGCCGGACCAGCACCGCGCCGTCTGCGGTGACGCCGTGGGCCTCCGCCCAGTCCGTGTCGCTCGCGGGGGAGAGCTCGGCCTCGGGTCCGCCGCCGATCCGGTAGGCGTCGAGCGGCACCGAGAGCTCCCCGGCGACGCGCACCGCCGCCGCGTGCCAGCCGCCGGCGCCGTCCTCGGAACTCAGCAGCACCATGGACCGCTCGTACAGGTCGAGGGTGGAGAGCCGGGTGCCGGCGCGGTCCAGCCACACGTGAGGCGCCCGGCTGCCGGGCTCGCCCGTCAGACGCAGTCCGTCGGACACGACCGGCACCGAGGGGTCGGCGCCCAGCACGGCGCCCTGCGGATAGCGGTAGCCGAGCACCTCGTTGAGGATGCCGCCCTTGCCGCCCTTGGGGCCGCCGAATCCGGTCGCGGGGGCGTACCCGGGGTGGCTGTGCTCCACCGACCGCGCCGCGGCCCGGGCGCTCGTCACCACGGCCACCGGCCGCCGTTCCGTGTCGTAGGAGGCGAGCAGGCCGGGACCAGCCCAGCCGTTCAGGACGGCGGCGAGCTTCCAGGCCAGGTTGTGCGCGTCCTGGATCCCGGTGTTGGAGCCGAACGCCCCGGTGGGCGGCATCTCGTGGGCGGAGTCACCGGCGAGGAACACCCGGCCGTCCGCGTACCGTTCGGCGATCCGCTCGGCCGCGTGCCACGGCGCCCGGCCGGTGATCTCCACGTCGAGGTCCGGGACGCCCACGGCGCGCCGGATGTGGTCCCGGCACCGCTCGTCCGTGAACTCCTCCAGCGTCTCGCCGTGTTCGGGGTGCCAGGGGGCGTGGAAGACCCAGCGCTCCCGGTTGTCGATCGGCAGGAGCGCGCCTTCGGCGTCCGGGTTGGTGAGGTAGCCGACGATGAAGCGCCGGTCGCCGACGATGCCCGCGAGGCCGCGCGAGGTGAAGGTGACGCTCACGTTGTGGAACAGGTCGCCCTGCCCGGTCTGGCCGATGCCGAGCAGCTCGCGGACCGGGCTGCGCGGACCGTCCGCCGCGACGAGGTAGTCCGCGCGGATCGTGGTGTGCTCACCCGTCTCGCGGCTCTTGACCCGGGCGGTCACCCCTTCGGCGTCCTGCTCGAAGGACATCAGCTCCGTCGAGTACCGCAGGTCGCCGCCGAGCTCCCCGGCCCGCGCGAGCAGGACCGGTTCGAGGTCGTTCTGGCTGCACAGGCACCAGCCGGTGGGGCTGAAGCGGGCGAGACCGCCGCCGGGGTCGATCTCCTTGAACAGCCAGTCGCCCTCCTCGCCCACCAGGCTCGGCGTCTGCAGGATGCCGTTGTTGTGCGCGAGGACCGAGGCGGCCCGCTGGATGGGCTCCGCGACGCCGGCACCGCGGAAGACCTCCATGGTGCGGACGTTGTTGCCCCGGCCGCGCGGGTGGATCGACGTCCCCGCGTGGCGCTCCACCAGGGTGTGCGGCACTCCGAGACGGCCCAGGAACAGCGAGGTGGAGAGGCCCACCAGCGAGCCGCCGACGATGAGTACGGGTGTCCGGTGACCGATCGCCTCACCGGCCACTTCGAGTGGGTTCATGGTGCGCCTCCTGCGTCGCCCGCGACGAGAGTCGGGGATGGAATCCAGATTCAAGTCCTTCGGAAGCGTGTCCGCGTGCCGGGGCACCCGGATGGCGCGCGGTTCACTCGCCTGCCCCACGGGACTCGCGCGCTCTCGGCGCTCCTGTCAACCATCGACACGTGGCGATCTCGGCGTGTCGGACACGCGGATCGTTCCCACCCCCCTCCCACTGAAGAGAAAGAGGTGTGCCGGATGGCCCCCTCGGGACGCATCTCACAGTCGGTCTTCGACGGCTCCAGGCTGCGGGTGATCCTCCTGCTCGACCTGTACGAGGGAGCGCAGCAGCAGTTCCTCGACGCGTACGAGCTCATGCGCCGGCAGGTCGCCTCCGTGCCCGGCCACATCAGCGACCAGCTGTGCCAGTCCATCGAGAACCCCTCGCAGTGGCTCATCACCAGCGAGTGGGAGAGCGCGCCGCCCTTCCTCGCGTGGGTGAACAGCGAGGAGCACGTCGAGACCGTCAAGCCCATGCACAGCTGTGTCCGGGACACCCGCTCGATGCGCTACAGCATCCTCCGCGAGACCAACCCCGCCCAGCCCCAGCCGACCACGCCCGCGGACACGCAGGTGCAGGCGCGCGTCGGCGACGGAGTGGCCCGCCACGCCCTGACGTTCACCGTCAAGCCCGGCTCGGAGTCGAAGGTCGCCGAGATCCTCTCCGGGTACCAGTCCCCCTCCGCGCGGGTCGACGAGAACACGCGGCTGCGCCGCACCTCGCTCTTCATGCACGGCAACCGGGTCGTGCGGGCCGTGGAGGTCGAGGGCGACCTGCTCGCGGCGCTGCGGCACGTCGCCCGTCAGCCCGAGGTGCGCGCGGTCGAGGAGGCCATCAACCCCTACCTGGAGCAGGACCGGGACCTGTCCGACCCGGACTCCGCCCGGGTGTTCTTCACCCGGGCCGCCCTCCCGGCCGTCCAGCACGTGGTGGCGGACCGGCCGGCCCCGGCCGGGCTGCGCCGGCACGCGCTGTACTACCCGGCCAAGGAGGGTCGCGGCACGGACCTCGCCCGGCTGCTCGCCCACCAGGACAGGGCCGCGGCCGAGGACCCGGACGGCCCCGTGTACGGCAGCACCGTCTTCCAGCGCGACGACATCGTGGTCCGCCTGATCGACGTCGTCGGCGAACCGGACCTCGACGCCCTCGCCTCGCTCGGCCTGAAGGGCACCGGCAAGGCGGCCGAACTGGAGCGCCTGCTCGACGGCGCCGCGGTCGGCGTCGAGGGCTCCCTGGACACGGAGCGCAACGTCAACCGGCTCCTGTCGCACATCGACATGCTGCCGGTCACCGACCGCTCGGCGTCCGCCTGACGGCCGGCCCCGGCGGCCGCCACGGCCGCCGGCCGCTCCCCCGCACGGCACAGCCACATCTGGAGGTATCAACCATGCTCAAGCAGCATCCGCGCATCGTGAACCTGAGCGAGACCGAACCCAACCGCAGGCGGGGAGGCGACCTGCGCGCCATGCTCACCCCGGCCACGGTCGGTTCGACCAGCGGCTTCATGGGCCTGGCCATCGTGCAGCCGGGCGAGCGCATCGGCGAGCACTACCACCCGTACTCCGAGGAGTTCGTGTACGTGGTCTCCGGATCGCTGGAGGTGGACCTGGACGGCGAGACGCACGAGCTGCGGCCCGACCAGGGGCTCCTCATCCCGATCGACGTGCGGCACCGCTTCCGCAACGTGGGGAAGAAGGAGGCCCGGATGGTCTTCCACCTGGGCCCGCTCGCGCCCCGGCCGAGCCTCGGCCACGTGGACACCGAGGTCACCGAGGACGGCGCGCCGGCCCCGGTGGCGGGACCCCACCTGATCGTCCACGACCCCGGGCGGACGGCCGAGCGAAGCGGGGCCATCGAGTGACCCGGCGAGTGGCCGTCACCGGTATCGGTGTGGTCGCTCCGGGCGGGACCGGAGCGAAGGCGTTCTGGGACCTCCTCACCGACGGCCGTACCGCGACGCGCGGCATCACCCTCTTCGATCCGGCCGGTCTGCGCTCCCGCATCGCCGCCGAGTGCGACTTCGACCCCGAGGCCCACGGTCTCGGCCCGGAGCTGAGCCGCCACGCCGACCGGTACATCCAGTTCGCCGCCGTCGCCGCGGACGAGGCCGTCCAGGACGCCGGGCTCGACACCGCCGCGGAGGACCCCTGGCGGATCGCGGTCTCCCTCGGCAGCGCCGTCGGCGGCACCACCCGGCTCGAACACGACTACGTCCTGGTCAGCGCGGGCGGGCAGCGGTGGGACGTGGACCACAGGGCGGCCGACCCCCGGCTGCACCTGGCGTTCTCGCCCAGCACGCTCGCCTCCCTCGTGGCCGAACGGTTCGGCGCCCGCGGCCCGGTGCAGACGGTCTCCACCGGCTGCACCTCCGGCCTCGACGCCGTCGGCTACGCCTTCCACACCATCCAGGAGGGCCGCGCGGACGTCTGCATCGCCGGCGCGTCGGACTCGCCGATCTCCCCGATCACCATGGCCTGCTTCGACGCCATCAAGGCCACCTCGCCCGACAACGACGACCCGGAGCACGCCTCCAGGCCCTTCGACAACAACCGCAAGGGCTTCGTCATGGGCGAGGGCGCGGCCGTCCTCGTGCTGGAGGACTACGAGCACGCCCGCGCCAGGGGCGCGCACGTCTACTGCGAGATCGGCGGCTACGCCACCTTCGGCAACGCCTACCACATGACCGGTCTGACCGGTGAGGGCGTGGAGATGTCCCGGGCGATCGACTCCGCCCTGGACCAGGCCCGGATCGACCCCACGCGCGTCGACTACGTCAACGCGCACGGATCCGGCACCCGGCAGAACGACCGGCACGAGACCGCCGCGGTGAAGCGGTCGCTGGGCGCGCACGCCTACGACACACCCATGAGCTCCATCAAATCCATGGTGGGGCACTCACTGGGCGCGATCGGAGCCATCGAGGTGGCGGCCTGCGTCCTGGCGCTGAAGCACCAGGTGGTCCCCCCGACGGCGAACTACGAGACCCCCGACCCCGAGTGCGACCTGGACTACGTGCCGCGCACCGCCCGCTCCCGGAAGCTCGGGAACGTGCTCTCCGTGGGCAGCGGCTTCGGCGGCTTCCAGTCCGCGGTCCTCCTCACGGGGCCGGCCGGGAGGACACGATGAGCACCGAGCGACCAGGGCGGGTGGCGGTCACCGGCATCGGGGTGATCGCCCCCGACGGACTGTGCGCCGACGAGTACTGGAAATCCGTACGGGAAGGGCTCGGCGTCCTGGACCGCGTCACCCGCGAGGGGTGCGAGCACCTGCCCCTCAAGGTCGCGGGCGAGGTGCGCGGCTTCGAGGCGTCCGACCTGATCGAGGAGCGCTTCCTCGTCCAGACCGACCGGTTCAGCCACTACGCGATGGCCGCCGCCCAGCTCGCCCTCGACGACGCCGGCGTCGTCCACGGCGTCCCGGAGGACCCGTTCTCCATCGGCGTCGTCACGGCGGCCGGTTCCGGAGGCGGCGAGTTCGGCCAGCGCGAACTCCAGAAACTGTGGGGCCAGGGATCCAAGTTCGTCGGCCCCTACCAGTCCATCGCCTGGTTCTACGCCGCGAGCACCGGCCAGATCTCCATCCGCAGCGGCTTCAAGGGGCCCTGCGGGGTGGTCGCGAGCGACGAGGCGGGCGGCCTGGACGGCATCGCCCACGCCGCCCGCGCCGTCCGGCGCGGAACCGGCGCGGTGGTCGTCGGGGCGGCGGAAGCCCCCCTCGCCCCGTACTCGGTGGTGTGCCAGCTCGGCTACCCGGAGCTCAGCACCGTCGAGGACCCGGACCGCGCCTACCGTCCCTTCACCGAGGCCGCCTGCGGCTTCGTCCCCGCCGAGGGCGGCGCGATGCTCGTCGTGGAGGACGAACACCGCGCCCGGGACCGGGGAGCGGCCGTCCGGGCCTACGTCGCCGGCCACGGCGCCACCTTCACCGGCGCCTCCCGGTGGCGCGAGTCCCGCGAGGGACTCGCCCGCGCCATCCGGGTCGCCCTGGACGAGGCCGGGTGCGCCCCCGAGGAGATCGACGTCGTCTTCGCCGACGCCATGGGCGTGCCCGAGGCGGACCGCGCCGAGGCGCTGGCGCTCGCCGACGCCCTCGGGACGCACGCCGCCCGCGTGCCCGTCACCGCGCCCAAGACGGGCATCGGCCGCGCCTACTGCGGAGCGCCCGTCCTGGACACCGCCGCCGCGGTGCTCGCGATGGAACACGGCGTGGTGCCCCCCACCCCGTACGTGTTCGACATCTGCCACGACCTCGATCTGGTGATGTCGCGCGCTCGCCCCGGCGAGCTGCGCACGGCCCTCGTCCTCAGCCGGGGACTCATGGGATCCAACGCGGCGCTGGTCGTGCGCCGCGGCGACGACTCCGCCCGGTAGGACCGGGCGGGAAGGAGAGCACAGATGATCACCACCGCACTGACCTTCGACGAACTCGCCGCGCTGATGAAGCAGGCGGCCGGGGTCACCGTCGACCCCCTGGAGCTCCAGAAGGCCCCGGACGCGCCCTTCAGCACCCTCGGCGTCGACTCGCTCGGCCTGCTCGGCATCGTCGGCGAGCTGGAGAACCGGTACGGCGTGGCGCTGCCCACCGACGCCGAGCGCAGCAAGTCGCCGGCCGACTTCCTCGACCTGGTCAACGGCGTTCTCCAGAAGGGGGCCTGACGTGTCCGGCCGCACCGACAACAGCATCACCATCGAGGCACCGCTCGACCTCGTCTGGGACATCACCAACGACATCGAGAACTGGCCCTCCCTCTTCAGCGAGTACGCCTCCCTGGAGGTGCTCTCCCGCGAGGGCGACTCGACCACCTTCCGCCTGACCATGCACCCGGACGAGAACGGGAAGGTCTGGAGCTGGGTGTCGGAGCGCACCGTGGACCGCGCCGGACTGACCGTCCGCGCCCACCGCGTCGAGACCGGCCCGTTCGACCACATGAACATCCGGTGGGAGTACGAGGACACCCCGGCCGGCGTCCGCATGCGGTGGCTCCAGGACTTCGCGATGAAGCCCGACGCCCCGGTCGACGACGCCTGGATGACCGACAACATCAACCGCAACTCCCGCACGCAGATGGCCCTCATCCGGGACCGCATCGAGCAGGTCGCCCGTGACCGCCGGAGCGCCACGGTCCTGCCCGGCTGACCGGCCACCACCCCAGGAAGGACGCTCGATGCACCACGCCCTGATCGTCGCCCGCATGGCGCCGGATTCCGCGCCCGCCATCGCCGACGTGTTCGCCGCCTCCGACCGCGGTGAGCTCCCGCACCTGGTCGGCGTCACCCGCCGCCGCCTGTTCCAGTTCGGCGACGTGTACCTGCACCTCATCGAATCGGAGAAGGACCCCGGTCCCGCCATCGCGCGGCTGACCGGCCACCCGGAGTTCCGGGACGCCAGCGAGAAGCTGTCGGCGTACGTCAGCGCGTACGACCCGGAGACGTGGCGGAGCCCGAAGGACGCCATGGCGCAGTGCTTCTACCGCTGGGAGCGCGACGGAGGGTCCTGACCCTCCGAGGCACCGCACGGCAGAGGACCCGAGGCCGCCCGCCCCGCGTGAAGCGGGGCGGGCGGCCTCGGGTCCGTCGCGGTCCGTCGGGTCAGACGGGGATCGTGCACTCGAAGGCGTGCAGGTACGCGTTGACGGGGCGGATCTCGCCGATGACGAGGCCGGCGTCCGTCAGCCGGTCGACCATGCTCTGCCGGGTGTGCTTGGCGCCGCCGACGTTGAGGAGCAGCAGGAGGTCCATCGCCGTCGTGAACTTCATCGACGGCGTGTCGTCCACGAGGTTCTCGATCACGACGACCCTGGCCCCGGGGCGCGCCGCCGCGCGGACGTTGGCGAGCGTCCTGCGGGTGCTCTCGTCGTCCCATTCCAGGATGTTCTTGATGACGTACACGTCGGCCCGGACCGGGATGTCCTCGCGGCAGTCACCCGCGACGACCCGGACCCGGGAGGCGAGCGCGCCGCCGTCCCGCAGGCGCGGGTCGGCGTTGCCCACGACCCCGGGCAGGTCGAGGAGCGTGCCCTCCAGGGTGGGGTGACGTTCCAGGAGGCTCGCCAGGACGTGCCCCTGGCCGCCGCCGATGTCCGCGACGGAGGAGGCGCCGCGCAGGTCGAGGAGGTCGGCGACGTCCTGGGCGGACTGCCGGCTCGACGTGGTCATGGCGCGGTTGAACACGTACGCCGACTCGGGGGCCTGCTCGTTGAGGTAGGTGAAGAACTGCTCGTCGTACACGTCCTCGAAGACCTCGCGGCCGGAGCGCACCGCCTCGTCGAGCTTCGGCCACACGTTCCAGGTCCACGGCTCGGTGCACCACAGGGCGATGTACCGCAGGCTGTGCGGGTCGTCCTCGCGCAGCAGCCGCGACATCTCCGTGTGCGCGAACGTGCCGTCGGGGTTCTCCGCGAAGACGCCCTGGCAGGAGAGCGCGCGGAGCAGGCGGCGCAGGGTCCGGGGCTCGGACCCGGCCGAGGCGGCCAGGGCCTCCACGGTCATGGGCGTGTCGCCCAGGGCGTCCGCCACGCCGAGGCGGACGGCGGCGCGGATCGCGGCGGCACAGGCCGCCCCGAACACGAGCTCCCGCAGCCGCATGGGTGGCGGAGGGACGGGGTCGACGGTGGGGGGAACCGGATCAACAGTCGTCATCTGTCGCCTTCTCGTCGGTGAGGTGCGATGGGGGGATGGGGGGATGGGGGGATGGAACGGGGGAGGGGGGCCGTCAGCACATGCCCGCGGGCTCCGAGACCTCACAGGTGTTGCCGCGGAACGTGTTGCCCTTGCCGGTGTCCCGGTTGGCGAGGTCGGCCGAGCCGTTGCCGAGGACGACGTTGTCGCGGATCTCGTTGCGCTCGTTGAGGGCGCCCACGAAGCTCTTGAAGAGCACGATGCCGCCCGACAGCGGCGAGGTGCCGACGTTGTCCACGATCCTGTTCTCGGCGACCAGCGTCTCCTCGGCGCCGGTGAGGACGATGCCCGAGCCCTGGAGGAAGGGCAGCCGGGGCGTCTTCGGGCAGTGCTTGTTGTTGGCGTGGACGTGGTTGCGGCGCAGGGTCATCGCCCCGGCGCGCGGGGTGGACTCGTCGCCCACCACGAACACGGCGGCGCAGTTCCCGGTCGCCTCGTTGTTCTCGACGGTCAGGTTGCGCAGGCGCCGCACGGTGAGGCCGATGCGGTTGCCGGACACGTGGTTGCGGCGGATGACCGTCCCCTCGGCGTCGACGGCGCCCGACTCGGTGTCGGTGGTGTTGGAGACGAAGAGTCCGGCGTCGGCGTTGTTCCGGGCGCGGTTGTGGGTCAGGACGCTGCGTACGGACCGTTCCAGGGCGATGCCCCAGTTGCCGTTCTCCTCGGCGGTGACGCGCTGGATCCTCAGCCGGTCGGTCCGCGAGGCCCACAGCCCGTTCTTCGTGAAGCCCCGGAGCGTCAGGGAGCGGACCGCGACGCCCTCGACGGGGCTGTCGGCCGTGCCGGTGACACAGATACCGTGGCCGGCTGCGGCGCAGGTGTCGCCCGCGGCGGCCTTGCCGGGGACGAGCACGGTCGGCAGGACGTTCGAACCGCGCAGGGTCACGTTCGAGGTGGTGATGCGGACGCTCTCGCGGTAGGTGCCCGGGGAGAGGACGACCGTGTCTCCGGGCTTCGCGGCGTCCACCGCTTTCTGGATCGACTCGCCGGGCTTCACCCGGTGCACCGTGCGGTGGTCGGCCGTCGGAGCGGCGGCCCCCATTCCCGCGACCACGAGGGTCACGGTGCATGCCAGGTAGGCGATCTGCTGTTTCGTCATACGGCGAAGCTATGAGCGGGTCATCGGCCCCGCCACCGCTGATCCTCCAGGCGGCCCTAGGCATACGCCCCTGCGATCCACCCGCCCGGCGTGGCGCGCGACGGCCGGCGGGGAAGCCGCCTCCGGCGTGGATCATGGGGCGGCCGGGGCCGTCGCCCCGGCACGGCGGAGGAGAGGGGTTCGGATGCGTCGGTGGGGTCCTCTGGCGGCGATCTGCCTCGGCACCTTCATGCTGCTGCTCGACGTCACGATCGTGATCGTGGCGCTGCCCGCCATGGCGGCGGACCTCCGCACCGACCTCTCCGACGTGCAGTGGGTCCTCGACGTCTACGCGCTGGCCCTGGCGTCGCTGCTGCTCGGTGTCGGTTCCCGCGCCGACCGGGTCGGCCGCAGACGGGTGTACCTCACGGGCCTCGCGGTCTTCACCGCGGCGTCGGCGGTCTGCGGACTCGCCCCGGACGCGGCTGTGCTGATCGGGGCCAGAGCGGTGCAGGGAGCGGGCGCCGCGGGCATGTTCGGGACGACGATCGCCCTGCTCGGCTCGCACTACCGCGGCCGGGACCGGGGGATCGCCTTCGCCGTGTGGGGGGCCACGAACTCGGTCGCGGCGGCGGCCGGGCCGATGGTCGGCGGACTGATCACGCAGTACCTGGACTGGCGGTGGATCTTCTTCGTCAACCTCCCGCTCTGCCTGGTCGCCGTCGTGGCGACCCTGCGCTGCGTGCGCGCGGCCGAGGACCGGCCCCGGGGCGGGCAGCGGGCGGACGTCCTCGGCGTCGTGACCTTCACGGTGGCGAGCGGGTCCCTCACCTTCGGGCTGATCCGCGCCCACTCGGACGGGTGGTCGGCTCCCCTCACCCTCGGCCTGTTCGCGGCGGCGGGCGTCGCCCTCGCCCTCTTCGTCCTGGTCGAGAGGGGCCACGAAGAGCCCGTTCTCGACCTGTCGCTGTTCCGCGTCCCGTCGTTCACCGGCATCATGGCCGGCGCCCTGTTCCTCCAGGGCGCCGCCTTCGCGCACCTGCTGTACGAGTCGCTCTGGATGCAGTCCGTCCTGGGGTACGCGCCCGTCGAGGCGGGTCTGTACATCCTGCCCATGTGCGCCGCCGCCTTCGTCGCGTCGGCGCTCGCGGGCCGGTTCGGCCCCTGGCCGCCCCGGGTGTCGATCGGGGGCGGCCTCGCGCTCATCGCCCTGGGCGCCGGCATGCAGGCGGGCCTCGACGCGGGATCCACGGGCGGGAGTCTCATGGCGGGACTCGTCGTCTCCGGCGTGGGGGTCGGGCTCGTGACGCCGAGCCTCGCGGCGGCGGCCCTCGCCACGGTGCCCCCGGAGCGCGGCGGCATGGTGGGCGGTGCGGTCAACACCTTCCGCCAGCTGGGCTTCGCGCTGGGGGTCGCGGTGTTCGGCCTGATCTTCTCGTCGCGCGTCGAGCAGGTCCTCAGGGCGGGGGCCGGGATCCCGGACCCGCACGGGACGGCCGCCGCGCTGAGCGGCGGGCAGGCCGGGGCGATCCTGGACGGCCTGCCGGAGAGCGAGCGCGCCGGCATGGCGGAGCTGGTGCGGGAGGCGTTCGCGTCCGGCCTGAACGCGGTGCTGCTCGTGGCGGCGGCCCTGGGCGCGCTGGCCTCGCTGCTCGTGTTCGCGACGGTACGCGTCCCGGCCGGCGGCCCCGAGCGGGGGAGGCCCGGGGAGGGCCCCCGCCCTCACGAGGCTCTCAGCGGGCGCGCACCCCGAGCAGGGAGCGAGCCACCGTCTCCGGGGTCTGGTTCCGTTCCCGGGCGAGGGTGAGGAGGGCACGGCAGGCGAGTTCGTTGACGCCGAAGCTGAGCTGACCGGGGGAGACCCAGGTCGCGGCCTCGTCCATCCGGTCCTGGTCGTCCTCGGCGCAGGCGGCGACGTAGACCGCGGCCGCCTCGAAGAGATTGCGGCCCTGCGGTCCGGTGCGGGCCGCCGGGGCGGCTCCGTCCCCGGGCGCGCGTCGGGCGGAGGGGAGGAGCTTGCGCATGCGTTCCGCTATCCGTGCCACGGCCGGCCGCCTTTCCCCGGGCAGGGCTGCCCGGCACGTCCACGGTAGACAGTGAAGTGCCGGGACAGAAGGGGGCGTTGGTGGTCCCGGCCGCCGGTCCCGCGCCTCAGCCCTCCCGTACGGCCAGCGCGAGGAAGCGGGCGTCCTCGTCCACGTACGACACGAGCCGCCAGCCGGCCTCGGCGAGGACGGGGCGCAGCCGGGGTTCGGCCCGCAGGTCGTCCGGGGTGATCCGCCTTCCGTGCCGGGCCGCGAGCGCGGCGCGCCCGATCGGATGGAAGAGCGCGAGACGGCCGCCGGGCCGTACCACCCGGGCGAGTTCGCGCAGGTCGGCGACCGGATCGGCCAGGTGGGAGACGAGGCCCGCGCCGAAGACCGCGTCGAGCCCGCCGTCCCGGAGCGGCAGCCCGCCGACGTCGGCGAGGAGCAGGGTCCCGGCGCCCAGGGGGCCGCGCCGCCCGGCCCGTACGGCCTCGGCCAGCATCTCCGGGGTGAGGTCGACGCCGATGACGGTCCCCGTGGGGCCGACGGCGGTACGCAGCGGGGGCAGCGCCCTGCCCGTGCCGCAGCCCGCGTCGAGCACGGCGTCGCCGGGGCGCAGGCCCAGCTCCGCGACGGCGGCGGCGTAGGCGGGACCGTCGTCGGGGAAGCGGCTGTCCCAGCCGGCCGCGCGGGTGGCGAAGAACGCTCGGACATCTGTGGGGTCATCGCTCATGTGCCCATGATCGCCCACCCGCGCGTGTGAACGTTCTGTGTGCACGTTCGAACGTCGTCCGATCGAACCGGTACTTCTCTCCGTCATATTCCAGCAGCTTTCGAAATGCGCCCCCAGTGCGCCCCCTCGTGCGCACTAGCGTCCCCGAGTCATGGGACACCTGGACCACGCCACCTTCGGCTGGCTGACACCTGTGCTGTCGTACGCGATGGCCTGCATAGGCGCCGCCCTCGGGCTGCGCTGCACCGTCCGCGCGCTCGACGCGACCGGCCGCTCGCGGCGGAACTGGCTGCTCACCGCCGCCTCCGCGATCGGCACCGGCATCTGGACCATGCACTTCGTCGCGATGCTCGGCTTCGGCGTCACCGGCACCGACATCCGCTACGACGTGCCGCTCACCCTCCTCAGCCTCGTCATCGCGATGGGCGTCGTGGGGGTCGGCGTCTTCGCCGTCGGCTACGGACGCGATCGCGTGCGGTCACTTCTGATCGGCGGGCTGACGACCGGCATCGGCGTGGCGAGCATGCACTACATGGGCATGGCCGCCCTCCGTCTCCACGGCACCGTCCACTACGACCCGCTGCTCGTCGCCCTCTCGGTCCTCATCGCGGTGGTCGCCGCCACCGCCGCCCTCTGGGCCGCCCTCCACATCCACGCGCCGATCGCGGTCGCGCTCGCCTCCCTCGTCATGGGAGCGGCCGTCAGCAGCATGCACTACACGGGCATGCTCGCCGTCGGGGTGGACGTCGTCCCCTCCTCCGCGGACCTGCCCGGCGCCACCGTCATGCAGTTCATCTTCCCGCTCGCCGTGGGCCTCGGCTCCTACCTCTTCATCACCTCCGCGTTCGTGGCCCTCTCCCCGACGGCCAGGGAACGAGCCGCGTACGCCTCGGCCGAGAGCCTCACCGAACCGGACGAGCGCGCGGTCGACGTGGCCCCGCCCGGGTTCCGCGCCGACCGGAACGCCGTCCGCACACCGACTCCCTGACCCGCCGCCGTCCGTCTCCCCCTTGCCTGACGCCTGACGCCTGACGCCTGACGCCTGACGCCTGACGCCTGACGCCTGACGCCTGACGCCTGACGCCTGACGCCTGACGCCTGACGCCTGACGCCCGACGCCTGCCCCGCGGCCCGCCTCCGTCCCCCCTTCCCCCCGTCCAGCGACCGATCTGCCTCCCCCAGCCGGAACGAGGAGCCCATGCGAACTCCCCGCAAGAACCAGGACGCCGCGGCGCCCGCGCCGCCGGCGACCGCACGCGGGCGGCGCGCGCACGCCGGGCCGCCCGCCGACGAACCGGAACAGCGCGGCGCCGGCCCCGGCCCGAGTACCGCGGCCGGATCGGGCGCCCCGCCCGGCGACGCGGAAGGCGGCGGGGCCGGAGCCTCGTCGGACGGCGCGGTGGCCGCCCCCGCCGAACCGGCCCCGAGGCGAGGGCTCCGGCCCCGCACCGTACGCGCCAAGATCGTCTCGCTCCTCATGGTCCCGGTCGTCTCCCTCCTCGCCCTCTGGGGCTTCGCCACCGTCACCACCGCCCAGGACATGGCCAGGATCCGCCAGCTCCAGCGCGTCGACGCCGACATCCGGCAGCCGGTCTCCGCCGCCGTCGCCGCCCTCCAGGAGGAACGCCGGGCCGCCCTGCGGCAGATCGCAGCCCCCGGCGCCGTGCGCGCCGCCGAGCTCAAGGACCGCGTCCGCCGCACCGACGAGGCCGTCGCCCGGCTCGGTCTCGGCGCCGGCCACACCGTCGGCGACTCCGGCGACCTGCCCGCCGACGTCGCCGAGCGCGTCGGCGCCTTCGTCCGCGAGGCCCAGGGCCTCGCCCGGCTCCGCGCCACCGCCGCCGAGGGACGAGGCGACTGGGACCGGGTGTACGCCGCGTACACCACCGCCGTCACGGCCGGCTTCGCCGTGGGCGGCGCCCTCAGCGGCATCCAGGACACCGGACAGGGCTCCCACGCGCGCGTGCTCCTCGAACTCGCCCGCGCCGGCGAGATGCTCGCCCGCCAGGACGCCCTCCTCGGCTCCGCCCACCTCACCGGCCGGCTCACCGCCGCCCACCACCGCGCCTTCACCGGCGCCGCCGAGACCCGCCGTACCCTCCTCGCCTCCGCCACCGCCGACCTGCCCCCGGCCGGCCGCGCCGCCTGGGCCCGGCTCACCGGCGACCCCGACCACGCCCGGCTCACCGCCGCCGAGGACCGCGTCTCCGCCGCCGCCGACGGCCGGCCCGCCGCCCAGGCCGCGCCCTCCGCCGACTGGGACCCCGCCCTCGCCGCCGTACGCACCGGCCTCGCCGCCGTCGAGAGCGAGGCGCGCGCCGCCGCGGCCGACGACACCGGGGCCTTCGCGGGCGGCATGCTCAGCCCCGCCGGCGCCGCCGTCGTCCTCGGCCTCGCCGCCGTCGCCGCCTCCCTCGTCATCTCGGTACGCATCGGCCGCGGGCTCGTCGTCGAACTCGTCAGCCTCCGCAACACCGCCCTCGGCATCGCCCGCCGCAAACTCCCCGCCGCCATGGGCCGGCTGCGCGCCGGCGAGGAGATCGACGTCCAGGCCGAGGCACCGCCGGGACCCGCGCCCCAGGACGAGATCGGACAGGTCGGCGAGGCCCTCACCACCGTCCACCGGGCCGCCCTCGCCGCGGCCGTCGAGCGCGCCGAACTCGCCAGCGGCATCTCCGGGGTCTTCGTCAACCTCGCCCGCCGCAGCCAGGTCCTCGTCCACCGCCAGCTCAACCTCCTGGACAGCATGGAACGGCGCGCCGACGACCCCGCCGAACTCGACGACCTCTTCCGCCTCGACCACCTCACCACCCGGATGCGCCGCCACGCCGAGAGCCTGATCATCCTCTCCGGCGCCGCCCCCGGCCGCGCCTGGCGCATGCCCGTCCCCCTCACCAACGTCGTCCGCGCCGCCGTCTCCGAGATCGAGGACTACGCGCGCGTGGAGGTACGCCGGCTCCCCGAGACCGCCGTCACGGGCGGCGCCGTCGCCGACCTCACCCACCTCCTCGCCGAACTCATCGAGAACGCGGCCCAGTTCTCCCCGCCGCACACCAAGGTCCGGGTCAGCGGCGAACCCGTCGGCAACGGCTACGCCCTGGAGATCGAGGACCGCGGGCTCGGCATGGGCCAGGACAGCCTCGCCGAGGCCAACGCCCGCATCGCGCAGTCCGAGGCCCTCGACCTCTTCGACAGCGACCGGCTCGGCCTCTTCGTCGTCAGCCGCCTCTCCTCCCGGCACGCGGTCAAGGTCCATCTGCGGCCCTCGCCGTACGGCGGCACCACCGCCGTCGTCCTGCTGCCCACCGACCTCCTCCAGGGAGCCCCGCCGTCCGGTCCCGCCGACCGCGCGACCGAGGAACACGCCGCGCCCGCCGACACCGCCGGGCAGGGCGAGGAACGCGCCGCCCGTGAGCGCGCGGAGGCCCACCGCGCGGAGGCCCGCCGCTTCACCGCACCGCCGGCCGCACCCCGTACCCCCGCGCCCGCCGGCGGTACGCCGAAGCCCCTCGCGGGTGTCCCCGGGACGGCGGGCACCCTCGCGGGTACGTCTGGGGCGGCGGGCGGCAGCGCGGGCACCCCGGGGCCGACGGGCAGCATCCCGGGCACCCCGGGAACGGCGGGCCCCGCCGTCACGCCCGCGCCCCCGAAGTCCGTACGGGCGCCGGCCCGGCCCCGCCCCACGGCCGTTCCCGCGCTCGCCCCGAGCCCCGAGGCCGCCCCCGTACCGGCCGGTGTGACCACCCTGCGCCCGCGCGGTCAGGCCGTACCGCGGCAGCAGCCGTCGACGGAGGGCCGCGACCAGGGGGTCGGGGCCGCGGACGGCGACGCGGGACTGCCGCGCCGCATCCGGCAGGCGAGCCTCGTCCCGCAGCTGCGGGCGGCGCCCGCGCCGGATCCCGTGCCCCCCGCCGTGGCCCCCGGCAGTCCGGAGCGGACGCCCGAGCGGGTACGCGACCGGATGGCCGCCTACCGCGACGGCTGGCAGCGCGGCGGCGGCCCCGCTCCGGGCAGCCGGCGCCCGCTCGGCGACGGCGCCCCCGAGGCCGGTGACGCGGCCGTCGCGGACCCGGGCCGCGTCACCCGCCCCTACGCCGACGCCGGTCCCGCCGGCACGACGTACGCCACCGCCCACGGCACCCACGGCGAGGCCCCCCACGACCCGCGGAGCGACGCACGCGCGCGTACCGACCTCGGCCCGTACTTCGGCGCTCGCGCCAACCCGCCCCAGGACCCCCGATCCGAAGGAGACGACGCATGATCGACCACGAGAGGATCTCCCACCACCGCTCCGGCGAACTCGACTGGCTCCTCGACGAACTGGTGACCAGGGTCCGTGAGGTCCGGCACACGGTGGTGCTCTCCGGGGACGGCCTCCCCGTCGGCGCCTCCAGCGGACTCAGCCGCGAGGACGCCGAGCACCTCGCCGCCATCGCCTCCGGCTTCCACAGCCTCGCCAAGGGCGCCGGACGGCAGTTCCACACCGGCGGCGTCCGCCAGACCATGGTCGAGATGGACGACGGCTTCCTCTTCGTCGCCGCCGCCGGCGACGGCTCCTGCCTGGCCGTCCTCAGTTCCGTCAGCGCCGACATCGGCCTCATCGCCTACGAGATGGCACGGCTCGTCAAACGCGTCGGCGAGCACTTGCACACCCCGCCGCGGCTCACGGTGACCCCGCCGGCCGCCGGCTGACCGGAGACTCCCATGACCATGGACAGCACCGGCGACACCACGGCCGACACCGCCGGGGGCGGCCCTTGGACGGCGGGCAGCCAGTGGTACGACGCCGACGCCGGACCGCTCGTCCGGCCGTACGCGATGACCGGCGGCCGCACCAAACCCGGCCCCAGCAACGTCCGGTTCGACCTCATCGCCCTCGTCGTCGTCGACGACGACCCGCCCGGCCCGGCCGAGGAGGCCGTCCTCGGACCCGAGCACCGCGCCCTGCTCGCCCTCTGCCGGTCCGAGACCCAGTCGGTGGCCGAACTCGCCGCCGACGCCGACCTCCCCGTGGGCGTCGTCCGGGTCCTCCTCGGCGATCTCCTCGAAGCGGGCTTCGTACGCGTCAGCCGGCCCGTACCGCCCGCCCAGCTCCCCGACGAACGCATCCTGAGAGAAGTGATCGATGGCCTACGAGCGCTCTGACAGCACCGGCGCGGACGGCGGCGACACCGCTCTCGCCCTGAAGATCCTCGTCGCCGGCGGCTTCGGCGTCGGCAAGACCACCCTGGTCGGCGCGGTCAGCGAGATCCGCCCGCTGCGCACCGAGGAACGGCTCAGCCGGGCGGGCGAACTCGTCGACGACACCGGGGGAGTGGACCGGAAGACCACCACCACCGTGGCCATGGACTTCGGCCGGATCACGATCCGCGCGGGACTGTCCCTGTACCTCTTCGGCACCCCCGGACAGGACCGCTTCTGGTTCCTGTGGGACGAGCTCTCCCAGGGAGCCCTCGGCGCCGTCGTCCTCGCCGACACCCGCCGCCTGGAGGACTGCTTCCCGGCGGTCGACTACTTCGAGCACCGGAAGATCCCGTTCGTGGTGGCCGTCAACTGCTTCGAGGGCGCCCGCTCCTACGGGGCGCAGGACGTCTCCCGCGCCCTCGACCTGGACCAGGGCACGCCGGTGGTCCTCTGCGACGCGCGCGACCGGGACTCCGGCAAGGAGGTCCTCATCCGGGTCGTCGAGTACGCCGGGCGCATGCACACCGCCCGGCTCCTCGACACGGTCGGCTGAACGCCGTCCCGTGGAGCCGTCAGTCGGAGACCCCGCCCGCCGAGGACACCTTCTCGATCTTCACCCGGACGACGAGCTCGCCCGGCACCCCGTTGCGGGCACCGAACTCCGCGGCGCGGTCCACGCCCATGTAGCGACCGCCGATCACGGTCGCCCAGTGGACCAGCTCCGCCGGGTCCTCGCTCAGTTCGGCACGGCCGGTCAGCGTGACGTACGAGAACGGCGGAGCGTCGTCGTCCACGCAGAGCGACACCCGGTCGTCCCGGGCGAGGTTGCGGCCCTTCACCGTGTCCTTACCGGTGTTGAACACGAAGCAGTCGCCGTCGAGCACGAACCACACCGGCACGACGTGCGGTCCGCCGTCCGCCCGGACGGTCGCGAGCTTGCCGGTACGGGTCCCCCGGGACACGAAGTCCCGCCACTGGTCCTCGGTCATTCTCGTCATGACCCCATCGTGCGGCACGCGGTGGCGCTCGGCGGCACACCCGGGCCGGTGGGGTGCTTGCCCTGTCCACGACAGTGCGTAAGGCTTGCCGGGACACGCGGTCCGTACCGGCGCACGCGGGCACGGGGCCCGGCCGGCGCGACCGCACCGACGAGGGGGAGGACCACCGCATGGCGCTGGACAAGGGGCTCGACTGGCTCCTGGACGACCTGACCCGCAGGGTGGGGCCGATACGGCACGCCCTGGTGCTGTCGAACGACGGCCTGGTGACGGGCGCGAGCAGCGAACTCGCCCGGGAGGACGCGGAGCACCTGGCCGCCGTCTCCTCCGGCCTGCACAGCCTGGCGCGCGGCTCAGGCCGCCACTTCCGGGCCGGCCGGGCCCGGCAGACGATGGTCGAGTTCGACGAGGCGCTGCTGTTCGTCACCGCGGCCGGCGAAGGCAGCTGCCTCTGTGTGCTGAGCGACGCCGAGGCCGACGTCGGCCAGGTCGCGTACGAGATGACGCTCCTGGTCAACCGGGTCGGCGAGCACCTGGGCGTCTCCGCTCGACAGCCGGGCGGGCCCACGTCCTGAGGTTGTGACAGGACCTTGTCCACAGGCCGTTGTCCACAGGCCGTGCGGATGTCGTCACTCTGCGTTACCTTCGTGGTGTCGGGTTCGCCGGAACCCGGACCGGTCGGCAGGCCGGGCGAACCAGCGGGGGAAGGTGGCGGACGCCATGACGGTGGACGGGACGACGGTGGACGGGACGACGGAGGGCGGGCGGCGGCCGGCGGACGCGACGGGGCGGACGGTGACGCCCGCCCGGGCCGCGCAGGAACTGGAGCTGGGGCGCGAGGAGTTCCGGCTCGCCGTGCGGATGGGGCTGATCAGGACGGTCCCGGTCCAGGCGCCGGCCCCGGCCCCGGTCCCGGAGCCGGAGCTGGGAGCACCGGCTCGGGACCGGGGGAGCGGAAGGGTCCGGGCCCGCGAGTGGCGCCCGGTCGAGCGGGCCGAGCTCGACCGGCTCAAGGCCGCGCCGGACTTCCCCGACGGCCTCCGCGCACGGGTCAGGACCGTCGGCGCGGGGGAGGCCGCCGGTCTCCTCTCCATCACCCACGAGCGGTTCACCCGGCTGGCCCGCACGGGCCACCTGAGCCCGGTCCGCTTCTACCTCAACCGCTACCGGGCGGTGATCTGGCTGTACGTGGCGGCCGAGGTCACCGCCTTCGGCGAGGACCACCCCGCCCTCCTCTCCGGCCGGCTGCCGGCAGAGGTGCGCGCGCGGGCGGCGGTCGAGGACCTGCGGGCCAGGAACTGGCGCACCCGCCATCTGGGCCTGCTGCTGCGCGGCACCGACGACCCATGGGCCCGGGCGGCGGCGATCGCCTCGCTGCTCGACCCGGTGCAGCTCGCGGAGGTCGTCGACGACCCCTACGAGCGCAACCACCTCGACCGGCTGCGCCCGCCCCCGCCGCCGGGCTTCCCGGTCTCCGGAGCCTCCCGCGAGATCGCCGACCGGCTCGTCCGCGCCGACGACCCGGACGAGATCCTGTGGCATCGGGTGAGCCTCGCCCTCGCCCTGGACGAGGCCCGCGCCGCCTGTCAGGCGCCGCACCCGGGAGACGGCGCCCGGCCCACGACGGAACGGCCGCGTGGCGGGGCGCAGCGGTCGCCCGGCGGGGCGGGGCGCCCGCCGGGACGGGCGGTGGCGCGGACCCGGCGGCCGGGGCTGCTGGCACGGATCCGGCGTTCGCTCCCGGGCTCGACGGCCGGGTCCGGCTGGGGTGAGCGGAGGGACTGGGGCTGAATCGGCTCACGGCTGCGGCTGCGGCTGCGGCTGCGGGTGCGGCGACGGGGACGCCCGGTGACGATGGGGGCATGTTGCTGGCCCGAGTCGCGGAGGTCTCCCGGCAGGTCGCCGCCGCCCCGGCGAGGTCGCGGAAGACAGCCCTGCTCGCCGGGCTGTTCGCCGAGGCCACGCCCGAGGAGAGCCCCCTGGTCATCGCCTATCTCTCGGGCCGGCTCCCGCAGGGCCGCATCGGAGTCGGCTGGAGCACGCTCAAGGAGGTCGTGCCGCCGGCCGTGCCCCCGGCGCCCGAGCCGGCGCTGACGCTGGCCGAGGTGGACGCGGCGATGGAGGCACTGGCTGCCGTCGCCGGGCCCGGATCCCAGGCGGAACGGGCGCGCCGGGTCCGGGAGTTGTTCGCGGCGGCGACCGTCGAGGAGCAGGAGCTGCTGGTACGCCTGCTCTCCGGCGAGGTGCGGCAGGGGGCGCTCGACGCCATCGCGCTGGAGGGCGTCGCGAAGGCAGCCGAGGTGCCGGCCGGGGAACTGCGGCGGGCCGTGATGCTGGAGGGCTCGCTGCCCCCGGTGGCGCAGGCGGTCCTCGCGGACGGACGCGCCGCCCTCGACCGGTTCACCCTGCGGGTCGGAAGGCCCGTGCAGCCGATGCTCGCGCACACGGCCGGGTCGGTCGTCGAGGCGCTGGCGGCGCTGGGGCCGTGCGCCGTGGAGGAGAAGCTGGACGGCATCAGGATCCAGGTGCACCGCGACGGGGCGGAGGTACGGGTCCACACCCGCTCGCTCGACGACATCACCGCCCGCCTGCCGGAGGTCGTGGCCGTCGCCCGAGAGGTGCCGTCGGAGTCGTTCATCCTGGACGGCGAGCTGATCGCCCTCGATCCAGGCACCGGCCGCCCGGCCGCCTTCCAGTCCATCGCCGGCCGCGTCGGCTCCCGCGCGGACGTCCCCGGAGCCAGTGCCGCGCTGCCGCTGACCCCGGTCTTCTTCGACGTCCTCGCCGCGGACGGCGAGCCCCTCGTCGACCGGCCGGGCCGCGCGCGCAACGCGGTCCTCGCGCGGCTGCTGCCCGCGGAGCGCCGGGTGCGCCGCGTAGAGGTCACCGCCCCCGACGACCCGGCGCAGCGGGAGGCGGCCGAGCGGTTCTTCACCGACACCCTGGCCAGGGGGCATGAAGGCGTCCTCGTCAAGGCGCTCGACGGGCCCTATGTGGCGGGCCGGCGGGGGCGCACCTGGCTCAAGGTGAAGCCCGTGCACACCGTCGACCTCGTCGTCCTCGCCGCCGAACGGGGCCATGGCCGCCGCACCGGATACCTCTCCAACCTGCACCTCGGCGCCCGCACCGAGGACGGCGGCTTCGTCATGCTCGGAAAGACGTTCAAGGGGCTGACCGACCACATGCTGCGCTGGCAGACCGACCGTCTGACGGAGCTGGCGGTCGAGGACGACGGCTTCACCGTGAAGGTCCGCCCCGAACTGGTCGTGGAGATCGCCTATGACGGCCTCCAGCGTTCCACCCGCTATCCGGCCGGCATCACCCTGCGTTTCGCCCGGGTTCTCCGCCACCGCCCCGACAAGCCGGCGGCCGAGGCCGACACCGTCGACTCGCTCCTCGCCGCGGGCTGACACCGGCCGGCGGGAGCCGTCGACGTGGCGGGGGACGAGGGGGATGCTGGAAGGGTGGCAAGCCTGCCGCGAGGAGATGAGCGACGTGTACGACTTGCACATCGACACCGACGTCACCGTCCAGCTGAGCGACTGCCGCCAGGAGGACGCACGGGCCGTGTTCGAGATCCTCGACCACTACTACCTGCTGGAGGACGTCGAGCCCCCGGGCCCCGCGGGCGCGGGACCGGTCACCACCGTGTGGATGGCCACCTTCGACACCTCCGGCGGGCCGCGTGAGGAGGTGCGTCCCCCTCGGCTCACCGGCAAGGTCGTCGCCCTGCTGACCGGCGGCTACCACGCTGTCTCGGAGGTCGAGAAGGTGCTCGCCGCCGGCTTCGACGTCGAGTCCCGCCAGTCGGTCTCGGGCGACCAGGAGACCGAGGCGCGACTGCTCCTCGCCTCCCGCTGATCGCGCAGCGCCGGAGCGGGCGTCACCGGACACCCCGGGCGGAGCGGACGGGCCCCGCCCGGGGCTGAGTCGTGCCCGGAGACGGGGGCGGGCGGGCTCGCGCGGAAGGGGAGACCCCCCTTCCGACCTCGGTATACACCGTGTGTAGAGTTCACGGCGGCCATGCGGCCATCCGTCCTGACCAGGCGGACGCGTGGCCATGACGCACACACGAAACCGGGGAAAGCGGGTACCACCATGTTCCGATCCAGGCCGGGCCGTCGCGGTGGGAGGACCGCCGCCCTGCTCGCCGCCGCCACGCTCATGCTCACGCTGGGCGGCTGCTCCATGGACACCGTGACGCCTCAGGCGGCGCGGGCCGAGTCGGGCGACGACGGCAAGGCGGGCACCGGGACCCGCCGGGTCGACTGCGCCGAGGTGAAGTGCATCGCGCTCACCTTCGACGCCGGGCCGGGCAAGGACACCCCCCGCCTCCTCGACATCCTCAAGGAGAAGCGGATCCCCGCCACCTTCTTCCTCCTCGGGCGCAAGCACGTCGACCGCTATCCGAAGGTCGTCCGGCGCATCGCGGACGAGGGCCACGAGGTCGCCAACCACACCTGGTCGCACCGGATCCTCACCGACCTCGACGAGGCCGAGGTCCGCGAGGAGCTGTCGCGCACCCAGGACGCCATCGAGAAGATCACCGGCCGCAAGCCCGTCCTGATGCGCCCGCCCCAGGGCCGCACCGACTCCACCGTCGGCGACGTCAGCCGGGAACTGGGTCTCGCGCAGGTCCTCTGGAGCATCACCGCGAAGGACTACTCCACCACCGACTCGGGGCTGATACGCGAGCGTGTCCTCACCCAGGCGCACCGCGACGGCATCATCCTGCTCCACGACATATACGACGGCACCGTCCCCGCCGTCCCCGAGATCATCGACGAGCTGCGGAACCGCGGCTACACCTTCGTGACCGTCCCCGAACTCCTCGCGCCCGGTACGGCCCGCGCCGGCGCCGTGTACCGGCCCGAGAAGGACTGACGACCGCCGCGGTGCCCGTCCCGTGACCGGGTGAGCCGACTCACACCCTTCGCCCCGTAGCGCCCGGAACATTCGGAAAAGGTGCGGCGTTCTCCCTCATGTGACGGCGAAGGGGCCCGGTCCCCAGGTTCCCCCCCCGGAGTGGACCGCCCTTCGCCCGTCACGGTGAGCAGCCCCGGTTGGAACCCCCCGTCCAGCCGGGGCCTCACCATGTCCGGGCCTGACCATCTCCCGGGCCTCGCCATGTCCGGGGCGGCGCGCACGGCGCCCCGGGGGCGCGCGCGACGGCGCGTTCGACCCGATCGAGTGAGCGCAGGCATGCTCTCCGTCGTCACGGGCAGTGATCGTTCGGGCCGGCCGACGATCATCCTCCGGCCCCTCGACCGGACACCGCGCCACCGCGCGAAGGGGGACCCATGCCGCTCGCCATCACGCCGCTCGCCCGCCGCGCCGTGCCGGCCGCCGCCGCGCTGGCCCTGCTCACCGGCTGCACATCGGTCCGCCCCGACCTGCCCGAACGGCCCGTCGTGCCGACCGCCCGCACGGAGCAGGACGCACTCCTCAAGGCGGCGGAGCGACGGTTCGCCGACGACTGCCTCGCCGGGCGCGGCCTCCTCGTCGCCGCCGCGCCGCGCGCGCCCGCCGAGGACCGGGTGCTCCGGGCCGCGCTCTTCGGCACCGGGCCCCGTGAACTCTCCGTGACGCTCGCCACCGGGGCCACCGTCACCGCCCACAGCGACGGCTGCCTCGCCGTCGCCCGGGACCGCCTCTACGGCGACCAGCACCGCTGGTTCCGGGCACAGGTCGTCGTCGACAACCTCCGCGTCGAGGCCCAGGCGCGCTACCGGGACGCCCCCGCCCACCGGGCCGCCCTCGACCGCTGGACCGCCTGCGTCGCACCGGCCGGCCGGCCCCGGCCCGCCCGGCCCGACCCCGAGGACGCCGCCCGCTGCGCGCGGGAGTCGGGCCTCGCCGAGATCCGCGCCCGACTGGAGCGCGCCGAGCTGACCGAGGTGCGAGCCCTGCACCACGACGAGCTCACCACGTACCGGCAGTTGCGCGACCGCGCGCTGCTGCGGGCGGTCCAGCTGCCCGCGCCCACCCCACCACGGAAAGGCAACGCCCCCTCGTGAAGCGCATCCTGGCCACCACGGCCGCCGCCCTGCTCGCCCTCACCACCGGCCTCGCCGTCGCCGGTTCCGCCACCGCCGCCGAATGCCCCTCCGGCCACTTCTGCGTCTGGCAGGACTCCAACTTCGGCGGACAGCGCGCCAACTGGAGCGGCGACGACGGCTGGTGGGAGAGCTGGATCTCCGACACCGACTCCTCGTGGGCCAACCACGGCATCTCCGGCCCCGGCATCAAGGACCACGTCCGCGTCTACGAGAACGCCTGGCAGGGCGGCAGCATGACCATCTGCCTCGCTCCGGGACAGGAGGTGGGGTACAACGGCGCGGCCAACGACCGCGGCGACTCCCACATCTGGGCCACCGGCTGCTGAACCCGGCCCCGGCGTGCCCAGGCCCCGGCGTGCCCCGGTCACGGGGTGCGCCGGGCTCCCGGGTGCCGCAGGGCCGAGGCCAGCATCAGACCGGCGCCCCGCACGACGCTGGTCGCCGGATCGTTGGCCAGCCGCACCCGGCCCCGCAGCACCTGCGCCAGCCGGGCGGTCACGTCGAGCCGGAGCGCGCCGCCGCCGGTCACCAGCACCCCGCGGCGCAGCGCCCCGCGGACCGCGCCGGTGCCGTCGGCGCGCCACATGTCGCTCACCATGTCGGCGGCGGTGCCGGCCACCGCGTCCGGCACCCCGCCGTGCGGGGGCAGGTCGTCCACGCCGAGCTCCGCGAGCCGGGCGTCCTGCACCTGACCGTCGACGACGAGCGTGACCTCGGTCAGCCGGGCGCCGAGGTCCACCACGAGCAGCGGACCGCCGCCGGGCGGGGCCGCGTACGCCGCGGCGGCGCGGGCGCTGTCGACGGCGATCACCCGGATCGCCCCGAGCCCGGCGACCACCTGGCGGGCCGCCTCGCGTTCGGCCGGGGCGGCGAGCACCGGATGGGTCAGCATCACGACGGTGTCGTGGCTCCCGCCGCCCGGGGCGGAGGCGGTCAGCCGCTTGAGGAGCGACAGCTGGGAGGAGGTGTCCGGCACCCCGCCGCGCCGGACCGCCGCGCTCGGCACGTCGGCGAAGACGCCCGCCCCCGGGGCCCAGGCCCGCGTGCGTGAGCTGCCGATGTCGAGGGCGATCCCCCGCACCGGCCGCCGCGCGTCCAGGTGCGTCCCACCCGCTCCGTACGATCCCATCGCTTCCGTCCATTCCCCGTCGGCCCACTGATTACGAGGCCGATCCGCGCCCACACTATGCAGGATCCTCGGCGGGAACGCCATGGCGCTTGGGGATCGAAGGATCATGCAGGCTGGGCTCAGGCCGGGGCGCCCAGCCAGAGGTCCGGGCCGAAGACCTCGTAGTGGACGTCGGCGGGGGCGACGCCGGAGGCGACGAGGTCGCCGCGGACCGCCCGCAGGAAGGGGAGCGGGCCGCAGAGGTACGCGCTCGTGCCGGCCGGGAGCTCCAGCGCGGTCACGTCGGCACGGCCGGCGCGGGCGCCGGACGCGCCCGGCTCCTCGTACCAGAGGTGCAGGCTGCCCTCGGGGAGCCGCCCGACGAGCGCGCGCAGTTCCTCGGCGTGGGCGTGCGCGTCGGGGGAGCGGTCGGCGTGCACCACGACGACGGGACGTCCGGCGCCGGTGGCGGCCAGGTGGTCGAGCATGGCGAGCATCGGGGTGCTGCCGATCCCGGCGGAGGCGAGCAGCAGCGGGCCGTCGCCCTCGGGCAGCACCAGGTCGCCGAAGGGCGCGGAGACCTCCAGGAGGTCGCCGGCGGAGGCGTGGGCGTGGAGCCGGTGGGAGACCTCGCCCGCCGGGTCGCCGTCGACGCGCTTCACCGTGATCCGCCACGCGGGGCGGCCGGGTGCGCGGGAGAGGCTGTACTGGCGGATCTGGTGGGCGCCGTCCGGCAGGGCGACGCGCACGCTCACGTACTGGCCGGGCAGGAAGGGGGGAAGCGGCGAGCCGTCCGGGTCCGTGAGCGTGAGGGAGACGACGTCGGCGGTCTCCTCGCGGCGCTCGGAGATCCGCACCGTCCGCCAGACCCGGCCGTCCTCGACGCCCGCCTCCTGGTAGAGGCGGCTCTCCAGGGCGATGAGCGCGTTCGCCATCAGCCAGTAGACCTCGTCCCACGCCCGGGCGACCTCGGGCGTGACCGCCTCGCCGAGCACCTCGACGATCGCGGCGAAGAGGTGCTCGTGCACGATCTTGTACTGGTCGGCGGTGACACCGAGCGAGGCGTGCTTGTGCGCGATGCGGGAGAGCAGAGCGTCGGGGCGGGTGTCGGGGTGCTCCAGGAGGGCGACGGCGAAGGCGGCTATGGAGCCGGCGAGCGCCTTGCGCTGGTCGCCGTTGGCCTGGTTGCCCCGGTTGAACAGGTCGCGCAGCAGCTCGGGGTGGGCGGCGAAGAGGCGCCCGTAGAAGCGCTCGGTGATCTCGTCGAGGGCTCCGCCGACGGCGGGCAGTGTGGCGCGGACGACGGGGACGGCCTGCTCGGACAGCATCGGAACTCTCAATCTGGTAGATGATCTACGCATTTAAAGCCGGAGTGGAGCCCGGAGTGGCGCCTGACGGGCTCACGCCGGGGGTCGGGTGGTGAGGGAGAGCAGCACGGGGCCGGTCGGCGACCGTACGAGATCGGCGACCGTCAGCGGGTCGAGTGTGCGGTAGAAGGCGTCCTGCGCCTCCCGCAGCGCGCCCCGCAGCCGGCAGGCCGCCCGCAGCGGACACGGCGGGTCGGCCTCGCAGCCGACGACTTCCTCCTCGCCCTCCAGCGTCCTGGTCAGCCAGCCCACCGAGGAGCGCCGGCCGAACTCGGTGAGCGCGAGTCCGCCCCCGCGCCCGCGCCGGGCCTCCACCACGCCGAGGTGCTGGAGCCGGGTGACCACCTTCGCCATGTGGGCGTGCGGCACGGCCATCTCCTCCGCCACCGCGCGTGTGGTGACGGGCTCCTCGTCGTCGGTGACGGCCAGGCGCATCACGGCGCGCAGGGCCAGGTCGGTGAACTTGGTCAGCCTCACGAATCGACCGTATCAAAGGCGCATCCCGGACTCGCATTAAGGGTGCGGGTCCGGGATGCTCGGCCGTGGGGAGGGGCGGGTCAGGCGAGGACCTTGGCCTTCGCCTGCTGGAACTCCTCCTCGGAGATCGCGCCCTTCGCCTTCAGGTCGGCGAGCCGCGCCAGCTCGTCCGTGGAGCTCGGGGTCCCGGTCGCCGCGGCCTGTGTGCCCGCCGTCTGCCGGATGTACTCCTGGAAGCGGGCCTCGGCGTCCTTCGCCTGCTTGATGTCACGCTGGTTCATGCTCTTGCCGCGGGCGATCACATAGACCAGCACGCCGAGGTAGGGCAGCAGGATGCAGAAGATCAGCCAGCCCGCCTTGCCCCAGCCGCTCAGATCGTGGTCCCGGAAGATGTCCGTGATGACCTTGAAGAGCAGGAAGAGCCACATGATCCAGAGGAAGAACCACAGCATCGTCCAGAAGACGTTCAGGAGGGGGTAGTCGTCCATTCCTGCGCACTCCGTTCCCTCGCGGCCGGGAGGCCGCGCGTTGGAGCGAGTCTCACCCGTCCGCCCCGCCCCCGCATGTCGTGGCGGTCCGTCCGGGCTCCGCGTGCGAGCCGCCCGCCCCCGTGTTCGGATGGGAACTCCCGTGCGCGGACGGCGGTCCGCGGGGACGACGAGGAGCGGAGTGCCATGGGACCGGTGGAATGTGTCGTGCTCGCCTTTCCGGGGGAGCGGTTGAAAGTGGCGGCCGTCGCCGCCGTCGCCGGACTCCGCAAGGAGGGCCAGGTCCGGCTGATCGACTCGCTCGTGGTGGTCAAGGCGGCGAGCGGGGAGGTCTCCACCTCCGAACTCGTCGAGTACGACGAGTACGACGAGGCCACGGCGGAGATCGGCCCCGAGGCGAACCTCCTCGGCCCCGAGGACGCGGCCGAGGTGGCCCAGTCGATGGAGCCGGGCTCCTGCGCGCTGATGCTCCTCGTCGAGCACATCTGGGCCACGCGGGCGCTGGAGGCGATCCACGAGGCCGGCGGCCGCATCGCCGCCAGCGTCCGCATCCCCGACGACCATGTGGAGGAGGCGCGCGCCGCCTACCGCGAGGCGGTCGCCGCGGCCGCCGGAAGGAGCTGACCGGATGTTCATGCGACGACGCCCCCTCGCCCGCCCGGTGATCCGGCCCGCGGGAGCCCCCTTGCTGCGCGGCGCTCTCGTCGGCGGAGCCGCCTATGCCGCGGGCCGCAGCGCCGCCCGGGCCTCCCGCCGCGAGCAGGACCAGGAGGCGGCCATCGCCGACCTCCAGGCCCAGCAGGCGCAACAGCCCCAGCAGGCGCAACAGCCCCAGCAGGCCCAGCCGTACCAGTCCCCGGTGCCGCCCGCCGCGACGCCCCCGCCCCCGCAGGCCGCGCCGGCACCACAGCCCGGCGGCCAGGACCCGGGCGGTCTCACGGAACAGCTGACCCGGCTGGGCGAACTGGCCGAGCGAGGGCTGCTCAGCCCCGAGGAGTTCGCCGCGGCGAAGGCCAAGCTGCTCGGCGTCTGATCCGGGCCCCGCGCCTCAGGACGCGCGCAGCGCCGCGAGCGCGGCGAGCGCCCGGTCCGCGTGGGCGCTCATCCGCAGCTCGCTGCTGACCACCTCCAGGACCCGCCGGTCCTGACCGATCACGAACGTGACCCGCTTCGTCGGGGCGAGCGAGAAGCCGCGCCGCACCCCGAAGCGCTCGCGGACGGCGCCCTCGGGGTCGGAGAGCAGCGGATAGCCGAGCGAGTGCCGCTCGGTGAACTCCCGCTGCTTCTCCACGACGTCCCCGCTGACCCCCACGGGCAGCGCGCCCGCCGCGCGGAACTCGGCGGCCAGGTCGCGGAAGTGGCACGCCTCGGCGGTGCAGCCGGGCGTCATCGCCGCCGGGTAGAAGAAGAGCACGACCGGCCCCTCGGCGAGCAGCCCGGAGAGGGAGCGCGGGGTGCCCGTCTCGTCCGGAAGCGTGAAGTCCTCGACGAGGTCACCGACGTTCATGGGTCCGCCCCTTCGCCGGGCGGCCCGGTCTCCCCGGCGTCCGCCCTTCCGCAGAGCGGCCCGGTCTCCCGGCGTCCGCCCTTCCCTAGGACGGGCCGGTCTCCCGGCGTCCGCCCTGCCCCCGGCCTCCCCGGCGGGCTACCCGAGAGTTCTACCGCAGGGTAGGAGCCGGCGTCACCCCGCCGCCGCCCCGGCCGGCGGCGATCCGCGCGTCCAGGACCGCGAGGACCCGCTCGCTCCACCGGAGGTTCTCCTCCTCCAGCAAGCGGCCCCGCATCAGCGTCAGATACGGCCCCACGCGCTCCGACTCGCGCAGGTACGTCTCCTCGTCCCGCCCGCCGAGCAGCCACTCCCGCAGCCGGTCGTACCGCGCCAGCTTCTCCCGCGAGACGTCCATCCGCCGGGCCACGAAGCCCCGCACGGCCTCGGTGTCACCGCCGTCGCACGCCTGCACCTGCACCATGAGCTCGTCGCGCACCGCCAGCGGGCGCGGCGCGACGGAGGTGAAGGAGTCGAGGTCCCGGTGTCCCTCCGGCGTGAGGCTGAACATCCGCTTGTTCGGGCGCCGTTCCTGCTCGACGACGCGCGCGGTGATGAGCCCGGCCTCGGAGAGGCGGTCGAGCTCGCGATAGAGCTGCTGGGGGGTGGCGGCCCAGAAATTGGCGACGGACACGTCGAAGATCTTGGCGAGGTCGTATCCGGACGCCTCGCCCTCCAGGAGAGCTGCGAGGACGGCGTGCTTGAGGGACATCCGGACACGCTAGCAGTCCGTTGAATAGTTTCCTCCGCACCTATTCAACGACCGCGGAACCCGCCGTCCGGGGCCGCGGAAGCCGTGGTCCGCGCCCTCTTGCCTGGCAGCCCGCGCGGGGCCTGCCTACGCTGGATCACCAGGACACCGCGGGGGAGACGACCGGGGAGCCGGAGGAACGAGCAGCGCCATGGACACCGACGCGTACGTCTACACCAGCTACATCAGGACCACCCCGGACGACCTCTGGAAGGCGCTGACGGAGCCGGAACTGACCCGGCGCTACTGGGGCGTGGCCTTCGAGTCGGAGTGGACCCCCGGCGCGCCGATGGTCTGGGACGAGGGCGACCGCAGGACCGCCGACCCCGAGCAGGTCGTCGTGGAGGCCGTACCGGGCCGCCGGCTCGCGTACACCTGGCACACCTTCACCCCCGAATGGGCGAAGGCCGTCGGCCTGGACGACGAGGTGTACGGGCTCCTCTCCCGCGAGCGCCGGTCCACGGTCGCCTTCACGGTCGAACCCTCCGGGGACATGGTCCGGCTGACCGTCACCCACGGCGGCCTGGAGCCGGACGGCATCATGCGCGGACTCATCGGAGAGGGCTGGCCCGCGATCGTCTCCAGCCTGAAGTCGCTCCTGGAGACGGGCGAGGAGCTTCCGGAACCGCCACGCTGACCCATTCGAGTCGTCTCCCCGACCTCTCCTCCGCCACGCCCACCGCCCGGCAGCCCGCTGCGGCCCGTCCTCTGAGGACGGCTCAGCTCCCGGCTCCCGGGGGCGGTGCCCCGGCGCCGTCCTCGGAATCGGCGCGGGAGTTCTCCGGGGCGGGGGCGGGGGTGCTCGGCGCGGGTTCGCCGAGCAGGAGCCGGGGCCGGCGCTGGAGACCGGCGCCCACGAGCACGCCGAGGGCGATCGCGGCCACCGTGATCACCGTCCCGACCAGGCTGTTCAGACCGCCGTCGGTGTCCTTCTCCACGATGATCTCCGAGACGCTGGTGAGCCCGATCGCGCCCGGGACGAGCAGCCAGAAGCAGGGCAGGAAGACCACCTGGTCGGGGGTGCGGGAGCGTTTCTCGATCCACGTCGCCATCGGCGGCAGGACCGCCCCGGCGGCGAAGGCGCCGAAGGCCGCCCCGGCCAGCTCGGCGGCGGTCGACTGCACCAGCCGTTCGACGAGGAGCGCGCCCAGCAGCCAGCCGGTCACCCGTGGCGGCGCGGAGAAGTACAGCAGGAAGCCGAAGCCGAGCAGCAGCACGCCCACCCACGGCGCCCACGCGCCGAGCGGTTCCGCCGCCCCGCCGCCGGAAGGACGGGGCCGCAGCAGCTCGGAGCCGACCAGGATGCCGAGCGAGAGCAGCAGCAGGACGCTCACCGCGCCGGCCAGCCGGGAGAGCCCGGACAGCGCGGCCCCGGTGGCGAGTTCGATCGCGCCGAGGGTGAGCGCGGCACCGGGCAGGAAGGCGATGAGCGGCGGGATGTACAGGACGGCGGGGTTCTCGTGCAGCAGCGGGCCGGCCCATCGCAGCGAGGCGGCCGTGACCAGGACGGCGGTGACCACCGGCAGGGCGGTACGGGCCGAGGGCAGCCGGTCGCCGAAGAGGCGCAGGAGACCGACGCCGGCGCCCAGCACCGCGTACCCGGCGATCGCGGGCAGGGTCGCGTGCCGCATGGTGCCGAGCCCGACGGTCAGCAGCACGTAGCCGAAGACGGTGGCCGACGGGCTGAAGCGCTCCGGCCGCTCGCGGTTCCGCCGCAGCGCCCGCCGCACCTCGTCGAACGGCACCTCCTCCCTCAGCATCCGGGTGACCAGCGCCTGGAGCGCCTCCACCTGGTCGAGCCGCAGGTCGGGCCCCTCGACGGGGGCGAAGTCGAGCTCCCCGCCGCGACCGTCGGGGCCGCCGCCGACGCGGACGAAGAGCCCGGTGGGGACGACGAAACAGCGGGCCCTGGTGCCGTAGCGGGCGGCGACGTCGTGCAGCGTCCGCTCGACCTCGGAGCTGCGCTCTGCGGCCCGCAGCAGGTCGGAGCCGAGTTCGCAGAGGAGCGCGGCGAGATCCCGGAGCCGTTCCCGGCCCGCGGTCTCGTCCTCCGGCAGCGTGACCGTGCCGGCGCGCCGCCGGGGCCGCAGCGCGGCCGCCCGCCGTACGAGACCACGCACATCGCCTCGGGGGAATCGGGATAAAAGCCGCATCCATGAACGTTAACAGGGGGTGCGTGGGCGAGCCGGACGCGGACGACGGAACGTCAGACCCCGCCCCTGCCCCGCCGGTACGCCCCCACCGCTGCCATCATGACCGGATGAACGACACCGCCCCCACCCCCGGCGAGCGCGACCGTCTGCTGAAGGAGGCCGTCGCCCTCCGCGGCGCGGGCCGCCGGGAGGAGGCCCGCGAGCGGCTGGTCTCCCTCGCCGCGCGCCTCCCCGGAGACGCCGAGGTCGCCTACCAGACCGCCTGGGCGCACGACGTCCTCGGCCTGGAGACCGACGCCGTGCCGTACTACGAGACCGCGCTCGCCGGCACCGGCCTCACCGCCGACGACCGGCGCGGCGCCCTCCTCGGCCTCGGCAGCACCTATCGCACCCTCGGCCGGTACGAGGACGCCGTCAGGGTGCTCGAACCGGCGGCGGCGGAGTTCCCGGAGGACGGCGCCCTGCGCGCCTTCCTCGCGATGGCCCTGTACAACACCGGCCGCCACCACGACTCCGTCCGGCTGCTCCTGGCCCTCCTCGCCGCCACCAGCGACGACCCGTCCGTACGCGCGTACCGCACGGCCATCGAACACTACGCGGGGGACCTCGACGCGATCGGATGACGGGCGCGCCGTCGGGTGCGTCGTCGGGCGGGTCGTCGCTGGTGGCGGCTGCCGGTCGGGCTCAGTCGTTGACCGCGGTGAGCAGCACCGCGGAGTCCTCGACCGCCGTCAGGCCGTGGCGCTCCTTGGGGATCTCCCGCAGCGCGCCCGCGGTCAGTTCGTCCGCCCAGCCGTGCGTGGTCAGCTTCACCCGGCCGGTGAGCACCTGGAGGCTCGCCGCCGGGGGAGCGTTGTGCTCGTCCAGGGCCGTGCCGGCGGTCAGCGCGATCACGGTCTGCCGCAGCACCCCGTCGTGCAGCACCAGGCGGGCGCTGCGGCCGTGCGGGGCGGTGCGGGCGGCGGCCAGGTGCTCGTCGGCGAGGGCCGTGAGGTCCAGGTTCATACCCCCAGCCTCCCGGCTGCGTCCGCGCGCGCAACTCGGGCCGCGGGCGCGGCTCACCCGGCCGGCAGGAGCGCCCCCGTGAGGTGGTCGTACGCGACGTGCGCGTGGAGCCGGACCCCGGTGACGAGGGTGTCGTCGTCGGCGTAGAAGCGCGGATGGTGGTTGGTGACGAGACCGCGGCCGCCCTCCTCCGGCACGGGCAGGCCGCCGGGGCCGAGCGTCGCGTCCTGGACCCCGAGCATCACGTACAGGCCGCCGAAGCGCGAGACGAGCTCGGAGACGTCGTCGTAGCCGAGGGTCGCCCCGGTCTCGGTGACCCGCTCCTCGCCCACCACCCGCCGGAGGGTCGGCAGCCCGGCGGCCACCCACGGCCCGCTGTTGTGCACCGGCGGCACCGGCTGGAGGTACTCCACCCCGGCCGTGGCCCCGTACGCCGCCGCGGAGTGCTCGGCCAGCCGCCGGAGCCGTTCCCGCACGTCCGCCATGTCGGACTCCACGGCGCAGCGGACGGTGCCCCAGAGCGTCACCGTCTCGCCGATGATGTTGAACCGGCCGACGTCCTCGACGTGTCCGATGGTGACGGTCACCGGGTCGAAGGCCGACACCTGCCGGTACAGCTGCCCGATCCCGGTGAGCACCGCCCCGGCCGCGGGCATCGGGTCGACGCCCTGCCACGGCGTGGAACCGTGCACCTGCGTGCCGCTGATCGTGATCCGGACCAGGACCGAGGCGCCGTACTGGTTGCCCACCCGGTACCCCACGTACCCCTTCGGGTACGGCGTCACGTGCATGCCGAAGGCCATCGTCGGCACCGGGTCGGCGAACGCGCCCGCCTCGACCATGGCGAGCGCGCCGCCGGTCTCGGTCACCGGCGGCCCCTCCTCCGCCGGCTGGAAGACGAACAGGACGGTCCCCGGCAGCCGGTCGCGCACCCCGGCGAGGACCGTCGCCGCCCCCATCAGCATCGCCGTGTGACAGTCGTGCCCGCAGGCGTGCGACACCGGGAACGGCCCGCCCGGATACTCCGTGTCCACCACCGTGGAGGCGAACTCCGCCCCGCACAGGTCCTTCACCGGCAGCGCGTCCGTGTCCGCGCGCAGCGCCGCCACCCGTCCGCCGCCTCCGGGGGCGGTCCCCCGGAGCACGCCGACGACCCCGTGCCCGGCGATGCCGGTGCGGACCTCGTCGAGCCCCAGGTCACGCAGATGGCCGGCGACGAGCCTGGCCGTCCCCTCCTCCCGGTTGGAGAGTTCCGGGTGCCGGTGGAGGTGGCGCCGCCAGGAGACGACCCGCGCGGCGGTCCTCTCGGCCAGCCGGTCGAGCTCGGTGTGGACGGGATCGTGACGCATGGGCTCCCCTTCGGTTTTGGCGTCCGCCTCGGTCTGGGTGTCCGCTTCGGTTCGGGTGTCAGCTTCGGTCTGGGTATCCGCTTCGGTTTCGGTGTCCGCGGCTCCGACGCTGCCCCATGGCCCGCGTCCCCACGGCCAGGCTCGCCGCCGGGGCCGCGGAACGGAAGGCCGGTGCGGTGCGTACGGCTCCGGGGCCGCGCCCGCGGTGTGCGGGCACGGCCCCGGAGGCGGGCGTGGCGGGACGCGGTCAGCCGGTGAAGACCTCGACGAGGGACCAGATCGCGAGGCCCGCCATGCAGACGCCGCCGACGCGCTGGACGGTCTTGAGCGGGACGCGCTTGGCGATGAACCGGCCGGCGACGAGGGCCAGCGCGGAGACCGAGGTGAGGGCGATGAAGGAGCCGATCGCGGTCGACGCGGTGCCGTTGGTGGCGGCGAGGTTGGCGGTGGTGATCTGCGTCAGGTCGCCCCACTCGCTGATGAAGACGGCCATGAACGCCGTGGAGAACACCGGCCAGAAGCCGGTGACGGTCTTGCCGCCGGTGTCCTCCTCGTCGTCGTCGCCCCCGCCGCGCAGCAGGATGAAGGCGCCGAAGCCGAACATCAGCGCGGAGACGAGTTTGACGGTCCAGCCGGGGAGCAGCCCGAGGAGGCTGCCGGCGCCGACGGCGAGGGCGACGTGCACCGCGAAGGCGGCGGAGGTTCCGAACCACACGTACAGGGGACGCATGCGCGTGCCCATGGCGAGCGACGCGAACATCGTCTTGTCGGGAAGCTCGGCGAGGAAGATCAGCCCGAAGGCGGTGACGATCGCCAAGGGGTCGAGGTGCATACCGGCGCTCTCTGCTCGGTCCGGGCCACGCGGCCCCGCACGGCACCTCGGCGGGCGACGGGAGGACCACTCGGCCCGGCATGACGAACCACGCCCACGGAGGTGTGGACGCGGTGATGCCTGGCCGAAGGTCTCGCCCGTCCGCGTTCACACGCGGACCCGGTCACCGGGAACCCGGGGGTTCCAGTGTGTCGACGACCGGTTCGCAGGGCTACTCCCCTTCGCTGCCCGCAAGTGTAACGGACGGATCGCTCGGAGCTCGGTTCCGTCCCTTTGCTACCTAGATATGGGCGAACATGTGCGGAAAGTGTCGATCCGGTCGTTCGGGCGGCCCAGGTCTCACCCTCCACCTCAGGGTCAGTCCCGGGCCGCTCCCCGAGCCCGCGGCGGGACACGCCAGCCCGCCGCGCCCCGGTCGCGCCGCCGGTTCTGCGTACGATCATGAAATGCACGCAGCTGGTCCCCGGCCCCGGCCCAGACCCGCCACCACGTCGAGGGCCCAGTTCAACCTCGGCCGCGCCCTGCCCGTCCTCGTCATGATCGTGGTCGTCGTGGCGGACCTCGTCACCCCCGACGCCGAACGCGTCGACCGCCTCCTCTTCACCGTCCCCGCTCTCGCCGCCGCCACCTGGAGCGTGTGGGGCACCGTCGGCATGGGCCTGCTCGCCATGGCCCTGCGGGCGGTGCTCGCGGTGAGCCGGGGCGGGGCGGCGGTGGACGAACTCCTCGCCAGCGAGGGCCTCATCCTCTCCATCACCGCCGTCGCCGCCTGGGTCAGCGCGGTCCGCACCCGCTACGAGCGGGACCTCGCCGAGGTCACGGCCGTCGCCGACGTCGTCCAGAGGGTCGTGCTCCGCCCGCTCCCGCTCCGCCTCGGCCCCGTCGAACTCCACCTGCTGTACGTGGCCGCCGCGGCCAAGGCGCGCATCGGCGGCGACTTCTACGAGGCCGTGCGGATCCCCGGAGCCGTGCGGATCATGCTCGGCGACGTCCAGGGCAAGGGCCTCGGAGCCGTCGAGACCGCCTCCGTCCTCCTCGGCGCGTTCCGTTCGACCGCGTACGACGCCCCCGACCTCGGCGCGCTCGCCGACCGGCTCGACGAGGGCCTCGCCCGCTACGTGGCGTGGGACCCCGAGTCCGACGCGGCGGAGCGCTTCGCCACCGTCGTCCTCGTCGAGATCCCGGAGGACGGCGACACCGGCCGGCTCCTCAGCTGCGGGCATCCGCCGCCGCTGCTCCAGCGCGGCGCCACCGTCACCGTCGTGGACGTCGCCGAACCCTCGCTGCCGCTCAACCTCGCCGGGCTCGCCGAATCCCGCCACCACGTGGAGGAGTTTCCCTTCGGACCGGGCGACCGGCTGCTGCTCTACACCGACGGCGTCAGCGAGACCCGCGACCGCGACGGCGTGTTCTACCCGCTGGAGGAGCGCGCCCGGCAGTGGGCGGACGCCGCCTCCGAGCGGGTCCCCGAACTGCTCCACCGGGACCTCGCCGCCTACGGCACCGGCGGCCTGGACGACGACGTCGCCGCCCTGCTCATCGCCCGCACCGACGGTACGGCGCCGCCCGGGCACGCGCGCTGACGGCTGCCGTCCGTCCGGCCACCCGCGCTGACGGCTGCCGTCCGCCCGGGATTCCGCGCTGACGGCTCCCGTCCGCCCGGGAACCCGCGCCGACGACTGCCGGAACGACTCCGTCCGCTCCCAAACGTCGAGTTCGCGGCGGCCTGGGTCGTTCCCGCCCCGTTGCGTGATGCGTGCGCCCTTCGTGCGCTCTGGCCGCTCACTTCCCGATACGTGAGGCTTGCGTGCGTCCGCACGGCGGACGGTCACAGTCCAGTCGAGAGGAACGGGTGCACGTGCCCCAGCCCAACCCCACCACCGACGGCTCGTCCGAGGAGTTCCCGGGATTCCCCGGGCTCAGGACCACCCTCACCGAGGCCGACGCGGAGGCCGTCGCGGCCGACGGCCTCTGGGCCTCCGGCTGCACGGTCCACCCCGAAGCCGTCCGGTTCGGCCAGTCCGTCGTCACCGCCCTCCTCGCCGAACAGCCCCTCCCGCACGGCACGCTCCCCGCCGCGCTCGCCGAGCGCGTCGCCCGGGTGCGCGGCCTCGCCGTGCCCGGCTACCACCGCGTCGAGACCACCGACGGCCACCGCCTCTCCGCCTTCGGCCTGCGGCAGCTCGGCCCCGGCCCGCACCCGCTCGTCGTCGTCCCCTCCGGCTGGACCCCCTTCGGCTGGGGCCTCTTCCCCGGCGCCTACCTCGCCCTCGCCCTCCGCGGCTACCACGTCCTCGCCTACACCCCGCGCGGCCTCGGCATCCCCGGCCTCCCCACCACCTCCGAGGGGTACGTCGACGTCGCCGGCCCCCACGACGTGGCAGACGGCTCGACCGTCATCGACTTCGCCGTCGAGCGCTTCGCCCCCGCCGTCATCGGCTTCCTCGGCGCGTCCTACGGCTCCGGCATCAGCCAGCTCGTCGCCGCCCACGACGAGCGCGTCGCCGCCGTCGTGGCCCTCAGCACCTGGGGCGACCTCGCCGCCGCGCTGTACGACAACAAGACCCGCCATCTCGCCGCGGTGAGGGCGCTCATCGACTTCACCGGCGGGCCCGTGGAGGAGAAGTTCGACGAGGCGAACCGCCGGATCCTGGACGACTTCCTGCACGACCGCAACCTCGACGCCGTCGTCAGCTGGGGCGAGCGCCGCTCGCCGCGCACGTACACCGACCTCACGGACGACCACGGCACCCCCACCTTCTACTCGAACACCTGGCACGAGAGCCTCTTCGCCGTCAACCAAGCGGTGGACACCTTCGACCGGCTCCGCGTCCCCAAGCGCCTCAACCTCTGGATCGGCGACCACGCGGCCCCCGAGGGCGCGGGCCTCCTCGGCGCCTCCCTCGGCGCCCCCGACCCGGTCCTCGACGAGGCGTACGCCTGGCTCGACCACCACCTCAAGGGCGAACGCAACGGCGTGGAGGAGTGGGACGAGGTCTGCGGCCAGGTGATGTTCACGTACGTCACCGAGCCCGCCCTCGACCCCGTCACGGGCCGGCCCACCGGGGCGCGCCGCATCGTCGAACCCGCCGTCCGCGAGTCCCGCCCCACCTGGCAGGACGTCACCGTCGGCCGCGAACTCCTCGGCCTCACCGGGGACGGCGCCGGCGGCACGGACGGCCTGCTCGTCCCGGCGGACGGGGACGCGGAGACCACCGGCTGGCGCCGCACCTTCCTCGCCGGCGTCGACACCGAGGCCACCGCGATGGGCGAACCGCTGCGCACCGGCCAGGCCGAGTGGAAGGGTGACCCCAGGCTCTACGACACGCACAAGATCGACCGGAGGCACGCCCTCGCCTGGACCACCGAACCCCTCGCCGCCGCCGACGGGGGACCCGTCGGCCGGCGCGTCCGCGGCGTCCCCCGGCTCCGCCTCACCGTCCGCTCCACCGTCACCTCGGCCTGCCTCATCGCCCACCTCTTCGACGTGGCCGAGGACGGCACGGCGCGGATCATCACCCACGAGCCGCTGAACGCGTACGACCTGACCGCCGATCAGGACACCACCGTCGCCTGGTCGCTCCAGGCCGCCGCGTACGACATCCCCGCCGGCCACCGGCTGATGCTCGTCATCGACAGCAAGGACCCGCTGTACGGGGACGCCTCCGTCACCTGGACGCAGACGGAGGTCGGCTCGCCGCCCGGGGCCGCCTCCTACCTGGAGCTGCCCCTCGGCTGAACCTCCTCCGCCCGGGGTACGCCTCGCGGACGACGCGGCGCCCGGGGGAGTCCTTCTAGCGTGATCCGCATGAAGCGACTCACCAGGGCGGCCGCTGCCGCCGTCCTCGCCTGCGCCCTCGCCTTACCGGCCGGCACCGCCACGGCCTTACCGGCCGGTGCCGCCACGGCCTTACCGGCCGGTGCCGCCACGGCCTTACCGGCCGGTGCCGCCGCGGCCTTACTGACCGGTGCCTTGTCGGTCGATGCCTTGTCGGGCGGTGACTTGCCGCGCCGGGTGGCGCCCGCCGGTGTGGTGGGTGCCGCGGTTCCCACGAAGCCCTTCACGCTGCCGGCGCCGACCGGGCGGCACCCCGTGGGCAGCACCGTCCTGCCGCTCGTCGACCGCTCCCGTACCGACCCGTGGGTGCCGACCGCCGACGGGCGGCGGCTGATGGTCACCCTCCACTATCCGGCCGCACGGCCCGGCGGCGGACCGCGCGCCCCGTACGCGGGCCGCGAGGAGGCGCACCGGATGGCCGAAGGGATCGGCGCGTCCTCCGTCATGCCGGCGGACATCGTCGCCGCCACCCGGACCCACAGCCGGAGCGACGTCCGCCCCGCCCCCGGACGACGCCCGCTCGTGCTGCTCTCCCCGGGCTTCTCCGTCTCCCGCTGGACCCTGACGCACCTCGCCGAGGACCTCGCCTCGCGCGGCTACGTCGTCGCCTCCGTCGACCACGCCTACGAGTCGTACGGGATCACCCTGCCCGGCGGCGAGACCCTCCCCTGCGTCGCCTGCGTCGCCCTGGACGAACAGGGCGTCCCCGGCAGCGTCGTGACCTCGACCAGGGCCGCCGACATGCGCTACGTCCTGGACCGGCTCACCGGTCCCCGTCCCGCGTGGCGGCACGCCCGGGTCATCGACGCGCGCCGGATCGGCATGGCCGGGCACTCCATCGGCGGCGCGAGCGCGGCCAGCGCGATGGTGGCCGACCGCAGGATCGACGCCGGCGTCAACATGGACGGCGCCTTCTGGGAGGAGCTGCCGGCGGAGCGGCTGCGCGGACGCCCCTTCCTGATGCTCGGCACCCACGACAAGGTCCACCTGCCCGGCGGTGAGGACACCACCTGGGACCGGACGTGGCCGGGCCTCGACGGCTGGAAGCGGTGGCTGACCGTGGCCGGAACGGCACACGCGACCTACTCGGACTTCCCGATGATCGAACGCCACTTCGGTCTGCCCGCCCCGGAGATCGCGCCCGAACGGGCGGTCTTCCTCACCCGCGCCTATGTGGCGGCCTTCTTCGACCGCCATCTGCGCGGAGCGCCGGACGGCCCGCTCGCCGGTCCCTCCCGGGCGCACCCGGAGGTCCACTTCCACAACCCGTGACCGGTACGGGGGAGGGGCCCGGCGGCTCGTGTCAGGAGCGGTACGCCGGGATGTGGGCGGCCGCCCAGTCGGCCAGCTCGCGGGAGCAGGCGGCGACCGAGTCGCGCCAGGTGCGGTCGGCGCCGTCGCCGGCCTCGTCGCTCACGTGCTTCACGATCCGCAGCGGCACCCCGGACGCCTCCGCCGCGGCGGCCAGCGCGTAGCCCTCCATGTCCACCAGCGGGGCTCGCTCGGCGAGCCGGACCCGGGCGGCCTCGTCGGAGATGAACGCGTCCCCGGTGGCGAGCACCACGTCACCGCCGTCGGGGAGCGCGATCGGCGCCCCGTACGTCTCGCCGGTCAGCGTCGCGAGGAGCTCGCCGTCCAGGTCGTGCTGGACGACCGTGCCGACGACGTGCGTGCCCGTCCAGCCGGCCCGCAGGGCGCCGGCGGTGCCGAGGTTGACGATGCCGGAGGGACGCGGGCCCCGGCCCAGGACCGTGGCGAGCGCGGTCGCCGCGTTCACCTTGCCCATTCCGGTGAGGAGCACGGGCAGGGTCGTCTCGAAGAACTGCGCCTCCTCCTTGACGGCGAGGACGAGCAGCGGCCGGTCGGGGGTGATCTCTCCCAGGAGTTCCATGGGCCCCACGCTAGTTCGCCCGGCCCTGGACCGTACAGCCGGGACGGTGGGGGCGGGAGCGCGGCATCGCGGGGAGGCTCAGCCCAGCGGGTCGAGGCCCCGCTCCGCCAGGGCCTCGCCGAGGACGCGCAGGGCCTTGGGGCCCACCCCGTGCAGGGCGGCGAGGTCGGCCGCCGGAACCCCCGCGAGCTGGGCGAGCCGCGTGTAGCCGGCGGCGGCGAGGGCGCGGGTCGCGGGCGCGCCGACCCCGCGCGGGAAGTCGGTCTCGGGACGGTCGGATCCGGTCGTGGCCATGCGGCCGATCCTGCCACGGGCGGGCCGGACCCGCGGGGGCTCCGCTCGCGGGGTGCCGGGGTGCCGGGGTGCCGGGTGTCGGGTGTCGGGTGCCGGGTGTCGGGGTGTCGGGGTGTCGGAGTCGGGCGGCCGGACGGCGTGCCGGGGTCGGGCGGCGGAGCGGGTGCCTGTGCTCGGGCGGCGGGGCGGGTGCCTGTGTTCGGGCGGGGCGCCTGGGGTGGGGGCGGGCGTCAGACGGGGAGCAGGCGCCCGATCAGCTCGCCGAGCCGGCGGGCGTTGCGGCACGGCCACATGTCGACCAGCTCCGCGTAGAGCGGCGCCACCGAGTCACCCGTGCCCCACAGCGCCGGCTGCTCCGGGTTGAGCCAGTGCACGCGGCGGGCCCGCTCGGCGATCAGCCGCAGCGACTCCGCGCGCGGGTCGGCCCGGTTGGTGCGGGCGTCGCCGAGGACGAAGACCACCGTGCGCGGGCCGAGCGCGTCCGCGTACCGCTCGACGAACTCGTCGAGCGCCGTTCCGTAGTCGCTCTGCCCGTGCCAGCCGGTCAGGCGTGCCTCCGCGAGGATCCGCTCGCCGAGCCCCGCCGGGTCCGCCGCGCCCCGTGCGAGAAGGCCGGTCACCTCGTCGACCCGGTTGACGAAGGCGAAGACACGGACGCGGCTGAACTGGTCGTGCAGGGCCTGCACCAGCGCCATCGTGAACTCGGCGAAGCCCGCCACCGACCCGGACACGTCGCACAGCAGCACCAGCTCGGGGCGCCCGGGGCGGCGTCGGCGCAGCACCGGCCGGACCGGCACGCCGCCGGTGGAGAGCGAGCCCCGCAGGGTCCGGCGCAGGTCGATCTCGCCGCGTGCGGCGCGGCGGCGGCGGGCCGCGAGCCGGGTCGCCAGTTTGCGCGCCAGCGGGCGGACGGTCCTGCGCAGCTCGTCCAGCTGTTCGCGACCGGCCAGCAGGAAGTCCACCCGGTCGGCCGTCCCGGCCACCGCCCGCCGGGCGACCCGGTCCCGGCCCTGCCGGTCGGCGACCCGCCGCCGCGCCTCGGTCCGCACCCGCTCGCGGAACCCCTCGATCGCCCGCCGGATCTCGTCGTCGAGCAGCCGGTCGGTGAACTCGGGCTCCCCGCCGGAGGCCGTGCGCGCGGCGCGCACCCGGGCGAGCAGGGTTTCGGGGCGGAGCCGGGAGAGGGTCTGGTACGAGGACCAGCCGTCGGTTCCGGGGCCGGAACCGTACGCGCCCCAACCGGCCACCGCCTCGGCCGCGAGCCGGTCCAGGAGGGCGGTGTCACCGGCGGCCAGCGCCTCGGCGATCCTCGCGCGCAGGCCCGCGAGTCCGGCGTCGCCCGCCCCGCCCGGGGCGCCGGCGGTGGCGTGGATGGCGTCGGCGCGGTCGTCGGGGTCGTCGGGGGCCGTGGCCGTCGTCGGCGCCGTCGCCTTCGCCGGGAAGTACAGGTCGAAGACGCGGTCGAAGACCGGGCGCTGCCGTTCTCCGTGCAGCAGGGTCGCGGCGAGCGCCTCCCGCACGCGCCGGCGGTCGGTGAACCCGATCGCCTCCAGCGCGAGGCCGGCGTCGACGGTCTCGCCGGTGCCGATGCCGAAACCGTGGTCGCGCAGCGCCGCCACCAGGGCGGTCAGCCGCGCCACGGGCCCCTCCGTCGGGACCTCGGCCCCGGCGGAGTCGGCGGGAGCGGGCCCGGGGCCGCCGTTCACACCGCGTCCAGGTCGAGTTTGGCCGCCGCCCTGAGGATGTCGTCCTGGTGCTTGAGCAGCACGCCCAGGGTCTCTCGGACCACGCGCTCGTCCAGCCGGTCCGCGCCCAGGGCGAGGAGGGTGCGGGCCCAGTCGATCGTCTCCGAGACGGAGGGCACCTTCCGCAGGTCCATCGCGCGCAGCGCGCCCACGACCCGGACCACCGAGGCGGCCAGTGCCGCGTCGAGCCCCGGCACCTTGAGGGTGACGATCCGGCGCTCCAGCTCCTCCTCCGGGAAGCCGATGTGCAGGAAGAGGCACCGCCGCCGCAGGGCCTCGGACAGCTCCCGGCTCGCGTTGGAGGTCAGGACGGTGAAGGGGCGCCGGGCGGCGGTGATGGTGCCCAGCTCGGGCACGGTGACCTGGAAGTCGCCGAGGACCTCCAGGAGCAGCCCCTCCACCTCGACGTCGGCCTTGTCGGTCTCGTCCACGAGCAGCACGGTCGGCTCCTCGGAACGGATCGCGGTCAGCAGCGGCCGGGGGAGCAGGAACTCCTCGCTGAAGATGTCGGTGCGCGTCTCGTCCCAGGACTCGCCCCGTCCGGCCGTGATCCGCAGCAGCTGCTTGGCGTGGTTCCACTCGTACAGCGCCCGGGCCTCGTCGACGCCCTCGTAGCACTGCAGCCGGACGAGCCGGGCGCCGGTCGCCTCGGTGACCGCCTTGGCCAGCTGCGTCTTGCCGACGCCGGCCGGGCCCTCGACGAGGAGCGGCTTGCCCAGCCGGTCGGCGAGGAAGACGGTGGTGGCGATGGCGGGGGAGGCCAGGTATCCGGTCGCGGCGAGCCGTTCGGCGACCTCGTCGACGGAGCCGAAGAACCCGTTCGTCATGGCAGTCCCCCCGGGGAGCGAAGTGTCCTACTGGCCGGTAGCCTCTGGGGGTACTTGATCAGATCCCGCACCGCCGCACAACCGTTCCCGCGCCACCGCGTACCGCGCGCGGAACGCCGCCCGCTGGTGCAATGGGGGTGAGCGGGCGCCCGGCGCCCGCCCGGTGGCCGCACGGCGGTGGAGGTGTCGTGGCGGAGAGCGCGGAGAGCGCGGAGAGGGACGAGGCCGAGCGGCGCCTGTCGTCCGCTCTGGAGGCGGCGATCGGCCTGATCGGCACCACGCTCGACGAGGCCCTCACCTGCCATGAACTGACCGCCTTCCTCGCCCGCCACCCCGGCGGCACCGCCACCGTCGCGCTGACCCCCGGCACGACCGAGAACGCCGACCCGGACACCGCGCCCGCGGCCCCGCAGCCCGCAGCGCGCCCAGACACTCCTGAGCGGTCCACACCGGGCCCACCCGATGTCACCCGGAAGACCCCGCCGGGACCGGGCGTCACCCAGGAGGCCACGGCGGCCCCGGACGCCACCCAGCCGGCCACGGCCGGCGCGGATGTGACTGGCCCTGTCGCAGACGCGGAGGCAGGCCCGGTCGCAGACGCAGACGCAGCCCCGGACGCAGGTCAGGCTGTCCCGCTCGGCGCCGCCCGGCCGGAGGGCGTCCACACGCTCACCGCCCCCCTCGCCGTGGACCGTGAGCGCCCGCTGGGGACCGTCACGGTGGCCCGGGCCGCGCCCCCGTACACCGACGCCGACCACGCCGTGGTGCGACAGGCCGCCCGGCTCGCCGCCCGCCACATCCGCCACGCCCGGCGGCTCGCCGCCACCGAGGACGTCGCCCTCCACCTCCAGCGGGCCCTCGTCGCCGAACCCGGCAGGCCCCACCCCAACCTGGAGATCGCCGGCCGCTATCTTCCGGCCGGACCCCGCGCCCTGGTCGGCGGGGACTGGTTCGAGACGGTCCGGCTCCACTTCGGGCGCAGCCTGCTCGTCGTCGGCGACGTCATGGGGCACGGCCTCGACGCCGCCGTCGACATGAACGCCTACCGTTCCGCGCTCCGGGAGGTCGCCGCGACCGACCTCCCGCCCCACCGGGTGCTGCGCCACCTGGACGCGGTCGTCGCGGAGGACAGCGCCCGCCGCCCCGCGACCTGCCTCCTGGTCCGCGTGGACCCGGGGCGCGGCGCGGCCACCTTCGCCAGCGCCGGGCATCTCCCGCCCGTGGTCTTCGGCCCGGACGGCTCGGCCGAACTCGTGGACCTGCCCGTCGGCCCGCCCCTCGGCACCGGCGTCGGCGGCTACGAGCCCGCCACCCGCGAGCTCGGACAGGGCGACACGCTGCTGCTCTTCACCGACGGCCTGGTCGAGCGCCGGGGCGAGGACATCGACGTCTCGCTGGCCCGGCTGGCCGGACTGCGGCTGGCGCCGGAACCCGGACCCGAACAGGTCGTCGCCGAGGTTCTCGGCCGGCTCGACGCCCACCACGCCGAGGACGACGTCGCCGTCCTCGCGGCCCGCGTCCGGACCCGCCCGTCCGGCTGATCCCGCGCCCGTGACGGACCGCTTCCCCGACCCCACCCACGGTGGTGACAGCACGTCACCTCGCCCCTCCCGGCCGATGGTTTCCGGCCTCGACGGGATTCTTTCGCCAGGACGCTTGTGCCGCGCCCCGCCGCCCGGCACGCTCCTCGTATGAACACGGCCAGGCATGCCAGTGAACGTCTGATGAGCTGGCCCTCGCTGACCCGTGGCCGGGCGCACTGCGGTGCCGCACTCGGCCTCGGGACGGCGACGGAGGAGATCGTCCACTTCCACGGCGAGCACGAGGCCGACGTCCACCTCACCCGCGCGATGGTCGCCCGACTGCGGCCCGCCCTCCAGACCTCGACCGCGGTACGGCTCCGGGCTGGCTCCGGCTGGGTCACGGTCCGGCTCGACGCCGGTTCCGACATCGACCTGCTCGCCACCCTGGTCAGCGCGGCCCTCCAGGCCATGTCGGCTCCCGACGCCGCGCCCGACCGCTGCACTCGCGCCCGCCCGGTCCTCGTGCTGCGCTGACCGGACGGGCGCGCGGGCGTCAGGCGCGAGCGCCGTCGCCCGCCTCCCGGCCGGGAACCGGGAAGAGCATGCAGGTGCTGGTCGCGTGCGCGAGGAGGCGGTCCTCCCCGTCGTACAGCCCGGCCTCCGCGAGCGCGGTCCGCCGCCCCCGCGAGATGACCGTGCCGACGGCCCGCACCTTGCCCGTGTCCATCGTGATCGGCCGCAGGAACCGGGTCTGCAGGTCGAGCGAGGTGTAGGCGGTTCCCAGCGGCAGCGTGGTGTGCACCGCGCAGCCCGCGGCCGAGTCCAGCAGCGTGGCGTAGACCCCGCCGTGCACGCTGCCGATCGGGTTGTAGTGCTCCTCGCCGGGCTCCAGGGCGAAGACCGCCCGCCCGTCCTCGACCTCCTCCAGGGAGAAGCCGAGCAGGGCCGCGATCGGCGGGCCCGGCAGCCGGCCCGCGATCATCTCGCGCAGGAAGTCGAGCCCCGCCATCGACGCCGCCGCCCGGGCCGTGGCCCCCGCGTCCTCCCACTCGACCGTCCGCGACCGCCCCATGACCACTCCACTCCGTCGTGCCCGTCCGCCGTCCCCGGCGGCTGACTCTGTAGATCGAAGCTAGACCCCCGTTCCTCTGACTGTCAACGGCGCAGCCAGGTGGCTAGAGTGTGACGATGAAGTGGCTGGAGACGGACACCGAGAACTGCTCGATCCGCCGCACCCTGGACCTCGTGGGCGAGAAATGGAGCCTGCTCATCCTGCGCGACGCCTTCAACGGCGTCCGCCGGTACGACGACTTCCGCCGCCACATCGGACTCTCCGAAGCCGTCCTCGCCGACCGGCTCCGCAAACTCGTCGCCGCCGGGGTGCTCCGCAGCGTCCCCTACCGGGAACCCGGCACCCGCACTCGCAACGAGTACCGCCTCACTCCCAAGGGCATCGACCTCTGGCCCGTCATGCTCGCCCTCAAGCAGTGGGGCGACACCCACGCCGGCGACCCCGAGGGCCCCGCCCTGGACATCCGCCACACCGCCTGCGGAGCCCCCGTCCAGGTCGTCGTCCAGTGCGCGGGAGACGACGCCGAGCTCCTCACCGCCCGCGAGGTCACCGTGACCCCCGGCCCCGGCGCCCGCGCCCTGCCCGCCCCCTGACCCCACCCGTTCGGCCGCATCGCTGCGAACCCCCGCCCTCCGGCGGGTACCGCACCAGACATGCCCCCCACCCCCGGCACGCCGCGCGACCAGCCACCGCACCCGCACGAACCCCGGTTCCAGCGGTGGCACGCCCGCCTGCTCGCCTCACCCGTGGGGCTCGCCTGGAACCGCGGCCGCGCCATGGAACTCATGCACCGCGCCATGGGCTTCGCCGCCCTCAGCCTCCTCACCCTCGTCCCCCTCCTCATCGTCGTCGCCGCCGCCGACCTCGCCCGAGGCCAGGGCTTCGCCCGCTGGCTCATCCAGGGCCTCGGCGTCACCGAGGTCTCCCAGGAAGAGGTCGAACGCCTCTTCGGCCAGCCCGGCCAGGCCCTCCAGCGCACCACCGCCTTCGGCCTGGCCGCCGTCGCAGCCTTCGGCGTCACCTTCGGATCCGCCGTCCAGACCGGCTACGAACGCGCCTGGGACCTCCCCACCGCCCGCTGGCACACCATGTGGCGCCACATCGTCTGGCTCGCCGTCCTCATCGCCGCCCTCCTCCTCTTCGTCGCCTTCCCCGCACCCGAACGCGCCCCCGCCGGCGTGACCGTCCTCGTCGCCACCGGCGACCTCCTCGGAACCTTCCTCTTCTTCTGGTGGTCCCAGCGCTTCCTCCTCTGCGGCCGCATCCGCTGGCGCGCCCTCCTGCCCGGCGCCGCGCTCACCGCCTTCGGCCTCCTCGGGCTACGGGTCTTCTCCCAGCTGGTCTTCTCTCCCCTGATCGCCTCCAACGCCGTGACCTACGGCCAGTTCGGCACCGTCCTCGTCCTCCAGTCCTGGCTCGTCGGCGTCGGCTTCGTCGTCTACGGCAGCGCCCTCGTCGGCCGCCTCGTCCACGAGACCCGCCTCCGCCGCCGCCTCGCCCGCCCCGGCCCCGCCGACCCCACGCCGCCTCACTGATCCCGCCGCCGCACCACCACGACCGTCACCAGCACCGCCACCACGGCCCACGCGCCGTACACCAGCCACGCCCCGCCCGTCGTCCACGGGAACGGACCCGCCGCCCCCTCCCCGGCCAGCCGCCGCCACGCCCCCAACGGCAGCCCATGGCTCAGCACCGCCGTCAGGTGGCGCTCCTCGCTCAGTACGGCCGGCAGCAACAGCAGCAGCACCACCGCGCCGACCACCGCCGCGGCCCCCCGCCGCACCAGCGCCCCGAGCGCCATCCCCGCCAGCGCGCACACCGGAGCGAGCAGAGCCGACGCCACCACCAACCGGACCGCCCCCGGATGGCCCAGCGACACGCCGGTGTCCCGCAGCGACAGCAGCGCCTGCGTCGCCCAGAAGGACCCGCCCGCGACCACCGCCCCGAACCCGGTCTGCACCCCGGCCAGGACCAGCGCCTTCGCCGATATCAGCGACCCGCGGGCCGGCACCGCCGCGAACGTCGTCCGCACCTGACCGGAGCCGTACTCGCCGACCACCGCGACCGCGCCCATCGCCGCCGAACACAGCACCAGCACCATCGCCGCGTTCCCCGTGAACGCGTCCCCGAGTGCCAGGCCGTTCGCCACGAACCCGGCCCGGGACACCTCGTCGTAGGCCATCCAGTACCGGTAGTGGTCCCACGCGGCGCCCACGTTGAACGCCATCACCGCCAGCGCCCCCAGCAGCAGCGACCAGCCGGTCGACCGCAGGGACCACAGCTTCAGCCACTCCGATGCCACCAGATCCCGGAACCGGTCCTTCGGCTCCGTCACGGCAACGACCAGCGTCGTCATCGGGCACCCCCCGTCGTGTAGTCGGCGCTCTCCGCCGTCAGCTCCATGAACGCCTCTTCCAGCGAGGCCCTGCGGGTCGTCAGCTGGTCCAGCACCACCCGGTGCTCCATCGCCAGTTCACCGATCCGCGCCGCGCTCACCCCCGTCACCGTCAGCCGGCCCTCCTCGGACACCACCTCGGCTCCCGCCGCCAGCAGCACCGGCGTCAGCTCGCCCGGCGTCGGTGTCACGACCGTCACACTGGGCCGCGCGCCGCGCGCCGCGAACTCCGCGAGGCTCTCCTCGGCGATCAGCCGGCCCCGGCCGACCACCACCAGATCGTCGGCCGTGTGCTCCATCTCGCTCATCAGATGGCTGGAGACGAACACCGTCCGTCCTTCCCCGGCGAGCCGCCCGAAGAGGCCCCGGACCCAGTGCACCCCCTCCGGATCCAGCCCGTTCAGCGGCTCGTCGAAGAGCAGGACCGGCGGGTCGCCCAGCAGCGCGCCCGCTATTCCGAGGCGCTGCCGCATCCCCAGCGAGTAGCCGCCGATCCGCCGCCGCGCCGCGGAGGCGAGACCGACCTCCTCCAGCACCTCGTCGACCCGCGAGAGCGGGATCCGATTGCTCCGCGCGAGGACCGCGAGATGGGCCCGCGCGCTCCGCCCGCCGTGCACGTCGGAGGCGTCGAGGAGCGCGCCGACGTGCCGCAGCCCACGGGGCCGGTCCGCGAACCGCCGGCCCCCGACCGTCACCGTGCCGCCGGTCGGCGCGTGCAGTCCGAGGATCATCCGCAGTGTCGTGCTCTTCCCCGCGCCGTTCGGCCCGAGGAAGCCGGTGACCCGGCCCGGCCGCACGGTGAACGTCAGTCCGTCGACCGCGGTGGTGGCGCCGTAGCGCTTGCTGAGTTCCCTGACTTCGATCATGTCCACCACGGTGCCGCCCGGCACCGCCCCCGGACATCCGACCAGGACGGACAATCACGCCGCCGGCAGTCATCCCCGGTCGTATGACCAGGGGTTGATGACGCGGCCTCCGCGTGCGATCTACGATCACCGCATGTCAGCGACCTCGGCAGCACAGCTCCGCGGACGGGTCACGCCCGGCCGGTGTGCCGCGCTGGCCTGGCTCGCCGGGCTCCTGTTCACCGTGCTTCTCCGTATGCGGCTGCCCGGACAGGAGCAGGCCGAGGTCCTCGCGGGCGTCGTCTTCCTCCGCTGGGACGGGCTCACCATGCTCGCCCTCGCCACCGCCCTCGCCTTCCGCGGCAGCTTCCTCCTCGACCGCAGGCCCACCGCGGGCCTCGGGCACCTGCTCGCGGCCGCGGTCCTCTGTTCCTTCCCGCTGGGCGTCACCGCCATACCGCTCGCCCAGTACCTCGCCGTCGACGTCGCCCTCTATACCATCGCCGCCCACCGCCCGACGAAGGAAGCCGAGCGCGCGGCCTTCCTCGCGGTCGGCGTCGTCCTCGGCCACCTCGCCGTCCGGCTCGTGGCCGGCTGGACCGCCGGCACCACCACCGCCCTCGCCGTGCTCTCGACCGCCGGACTCGTCTGGCTCCTCGGCCGCTCCGCACGCCAGAGCCGCCTCCACGCCGAGGAGACCCGCGCCCGCGCGGCCGAACAGGCCGTCATCGCCGAACGGCTGCGGATCGCCCGCGAGATGCACGACACCGTCGCCCACAGCATCGGCATCGTCGCCCTCCAGGCCGGTGCCGCCCGCCTCGTCATCGACAAGCGGCCCGAGCTGGCCCGCGAGGCCCTCGGGGAGATCGAGACCGCCAGCCGCGAGACCCTCGCGGGGCTTCGCCGGATGCTCGGCGCCCTCCGGACCGCCGACACCCCCGCCACGTCCTCCGCTCCGGCGTCCGGCGCCTCCGCCGAGCCCGCCCTCCCCGACATGCCGGGACTCGCCTCGCTCGACCGGCTGGCCGAGACGACCGGGGCGGCCGGCGTGCGCGTGACCGTCCGCCGCGTCGGCGCCGTACGTCCCCTGCCGCCCGACATCGACCTCTCCGCCTTCCGCGTCCTCCAGGAGTCCGTCACCAACGTCGTCCGCCACTCGGGAGCCGACCGGTGCACCGTCACCGTCGACCTCCGCGATCCCGAAAGCCTCGCCCTCACCGTCGAGGACCCCGGACCCGTCCCCGGCCACGGACGCGAGAAATCCGGCGGGGGCTCCGGCTACGGCCTCGTCGGCATGCGCGAGCGCGTCGGACTGCTGAACGGGGAGTTCAGCGCCGGCCCCCGCCCCGGCGGCGGATTCCGTGTCACCGCCCACCTGCCCGTACCACCAGGAGCCGCCCCCGCATGAGCGACACCACCACCACCACGACCACGGCCGCCCCACCCGCCGCCGCCCCGCCCCCGGTCCGGATCGTCCTCGCCGACGACCAGCCTCTCGTCCGCACCGCCCTGCGCATCGTCATCGCCGAGACCGAGGACCTGACCGTCGTCGGGGAGGCGTCCGACGGCGCCGAAGCCGTCCGGCTCGCCGAGGAGACCGCCGCCGACGTGGTCGTCATGGACCTGCGGATGCCCGGCACCGACGGGATCGAGGCCACCCGGCGCATCACCGCCGGCCGCACCGGCGCCCGCGTCGTCGTCCTCACCACCTTCGACGACGACGACAACGTCTACGGCGCCCTCCACGCCGGCGCCTCCGGCTTCCTCGTGAAGGACATGGCCGTGGACGCCATACTGGCCGCCGTCAGGGTCGTCGCCGCCGGTGACGCCCTCATCGCCCCCGGTGTCACGGGGCGCCTGATCAAGGAGTTCACCCGCCGCCCCCGCGAGGGCCGGGACGCCTCCCCGACCGGACCGACCGCCGCCGCGCGCCGGCTCGCCGAGCGCATCACCGAGCGCGAGCAGGAAGTCCTCACCCTCGTCGGCCGGGGCCTGTCCAACACCGAGATCGCCGAGCGACTCCACATCAGCCTCGGCACCGTGAAGACCTATGTCACCCGGCTCCTCGCCAAACTGGAGGCCCGCGATCGGGTCCAGCTCGTCATCCTCGCCTACGAGGCCGGCCTCGTCTCCACCGGCTGACCGGCGGACCGCCTGACGGGCTGACCGGCGGACCGCCTGGCACCCGACGCCGGCCGGCGACCGGACCGTAACCCTTTGCCGCCCCAGTAGTTGACCAGGGCATGAAGAAGCGCAGCATGCTCGCCATCGCCTCCCTCGCCGCAGGCGTCGTCACCGCCCTCGTCACCCCGCCGCCGCAGGCCAGCGCCGCGGAGAACCCCCTGAGCCTCGGCGGGGCCACCGGCCTCCTCCAGGAGGAGGGCACCGCGACCGTCCTCCACGAGACCGTCACGACCGTGGAGGGCACCGTCGCCGACGGCTCGGTCCAGGGACGCTGACCCCCGGAACCACCGCTTCCCCGTGCCCCGCGCCCCTTCGGACGCGGGGCACGGGCGTGCCGTGACCCGCCCGGAGGGCGGCCCGTGCGCGCGCGGCGCGCCGGTGATGACAGGATGTCCCCATGAGCAACAACGTTTTCTTCGACATCACCATCAACGACGAGCCGGCGGGCCGGATCGTCTTCAAGCTGTTCGACGACGTCGTCCCGAAGACGGCGCAGAACTTCCGTGAGCTCGCCACCGGCCAGCACGGCTTCGGCTACGAGGGCTCGCCGTTCCACCGCGTGATCCCCGAGTTCATGCTCCAGGGCGGCGACTTCACCCGCGGCAACGGCACCGGCGGCAAGAGCATCTACGGCGAGAAGTTCGCGGACGAGAACTTCACCCTCAAGCACGACCGCCCGTTCCTGCTCTCCATGGCGAACGCGGGCCCGGGCACCAACGGTTCGCAGTTCTTCATCACCACCGTTCTCACCCCCTGGCTCGACGGCAAGCACGTCGTCTTCGGCGAGGTCGTCGAGGGCCAGGACGTCGTCAAGAAGGTCGAGGGCCTCGGCTCCCGCTCCGGCACCACCAGCGCCGTCATCAAGGTCGGCAAGTCCGGCGTCGTCGAGGGCTGACCCGCCCTCCCCGTGACACCCCACGGAACGGGGCGGCCGGAGCGGCGTCCATCGGACACCCTCCGCCGCCCCGGCCCGCGAGGGTCTCAGCCGCCCTCGCCGTACCGCCGCTCGAACCGGGCGATCCGCCCCTCCGTGTCCACGCTCCGCGCCTTGCCCGTGAAGAACGGGTGGCTCTCCGACGAGATCTCGACGTCGATCACCGGATAGGTGTTGCCGTCGTCCCACTCGATGGTCCGCTCGCTCGTCGCGGTCGACCGGGTCAGGAACGCGTACCCCGCCGACCGGTCCCGGAACACCACGGGCCGGTAGTCGGGCTGCTTGTCCTGCTGCACGGGACCTCCTCGCCTCGGGCGGCCGCGCGGCCACCCCGTCACGTCCGGCCCGGACGGCACGGACCCTCCCCCAGCCTCGCCGGGGCCGCCCCCGCCGACCAGCGCCGCAGGCCCGACCGGGTGAACGCCGGGACCCGCCGGCCGGGCACTCCTCAGCCGCGCCGCCGGGGCCAGCGGGCCGCGAGGAGCAGGGCGATGTCGTCCGGCCGGTCCGACGCCCGCACCGCCTCGTGCATCAGCCGGTCCGCCGCCTCCGCGAGCGGCAGGGAGCCCGTCGACGCCAGCGTCCGCCGCAGCCGCTCCACCCCGTCGTCGATGTCCGCGCCCGGACGCTCCACGAGACCGTCCGTGAACAGCGTGAGGACCGCGCCCTCGGACAGCCGCAGCCGCGTCTCCGGGTACGCGGCGCGGCCGTCCACGCCGAGCACCACCCCGCCCGCGATGTCCAGCAGCTCCGCCGTCCCGTCCGGCTGCCGCAGCAACGGCTGAGGATGCCCCGCCCGCACCGCGCGCACCTCCCCCGTCCGCGCGTCCAGGACCATGTAGCAGCAGCTCGCGAACTGTCCCGGATCCAGGTCGATCAACAGCCGGTTGGTGGCCCGCACCACGTCCTGCGGCGGCAGCCCGCTCAGCGCGAACGCCCGTACCGCGCTCCGCAGCTGACCCATCGTCGCCGCCGCCGCGACCCCGTGCCCCTGCACGTCCCCGATGACCAGCGCCAGCTCGCCCCGGGCCGTCTCCACCACGTCGTACCAGTCGCCGCCCACGTCCATCCCCTGCGTCCCCGGCAGGTAGCGGCCGACCGTCTCCACCCCCTCCCGCACCGGCAGCCGGTGCGGCAGCAGCGCGTCCTGCAGCCCCCGCGCCACGGCGGCCTCGGAGTCGTACCGCTGCGCCCGCTCCAGCGCCTGCGCGATCAGGCCGGCCAGCGCGGTGAGCACCGCCTGCTCCTCCGGCGTGAAGTCCCGCGGCCGGTCGAAGCCGAGGATGCACGAGCCCACCGGGCGGCCCGAGGCGATCAGCGGCAGGAACGCCCGCGCGCCCGTCTCCGCGTCCATCGGCAGACCGGGATACCTCCGGCCCAGGGCCTCCATCGACTCGAAGAACATCGCCCGGCCGTTCGTCAGCGCGTCCACCCCGGGGACGTGCGCGTCGAGCGCCACCCCGTCGAACTGGTCCAGGAACCCCGGCGGGAACCCCGTCTCCCAGGCCAGGTAGAGCCGCCGCTCGCTCAGCAGGTAGATCGCCAGCTGCCGGCCGCCGAAGGCCGGCAGCAGCTCCTCCGTGACCACCGCCGACACCTGCCGCGCGGTCACCGCCTCCGTCAGCGCGATCGCCAGCGCCACCGGCCGGTACAGCGAGGCCGCCCGGGTGCTCTCCGGCCCGAGCCCGTCCTCGGCGGGCGGCGCCGGCGCCGGGGCCGTCGCCGGATGGAGCGGCGGTATGGAGGCGGGCGGGGCCACATGCGGCGGAACGGTCTCCTCGGGAACCGGGCCCTCCTCCGGGACGAGCACCATGGTCACCCCGTCCCGACCCGGGTACAGCGACACCGACAGCCACCGGCCGTCGTCCGGGCGGGCCAGGAACCGCACCGGCTCGCTCGACAGGAGCGCCGCCCGCAGTTGCTCCTCGTGGAACGGGTGGGCGAACCACGGCAGCGCCTCCCACAGCGGCCGCCCGGCCAGCGCCCCGCGCGGGCGGGCGAGCAGCCGCTCGGTGAGCTCGTTGACGTAGGTGACCCGGCCGAGCCGGTCGATGGCCAGGATGGCGCGCGGCAGCCGGTCCGTCGCGTCCGAGCCGACCAGCCCGGTGCCCAGGTCCACCAGCGCCCCGGTCAGGTGCCCGTGCCCGTCGGTGCCGACGAAGCGCGAGCGCGCCGACACCTCGAGGAGGTGCAGACCGCCGTCCGGGCCCTTCAGCCGCAGTCGGCGCACGGAGCCGCCGCCGTCCGCCGTACCCGTCCGGCGTGCCGCCGCCCACAGCGCGTAGCCGTCCTCCGGTTCGAGGCGCGAGGTCAGCGCCTCGATGGGCAGGGGGGAGGGGTCCGTGACGCCCAGGATCGCCCGCAGCCCGTCGTCCATGGTCACCGTCCCCGACGCCAGGTCCCAGTCGAAGGAGCCGAACCGGACCGGCGGTACCGCGCCCGACGGCAGCTGGACGCAGATCGGGTCGCCGGGCCACCGCACCGGAGTCCCGCCCGCCGCGAGGTCACCCAGGACCTCGCCGAGCCGCAGTCCCACGCGGGTCATCCGCTCCCGGTCGTGCGCGTTCACGGGGAGGCCGGGCGTCGGGGGCCGCAGCACCACGAGGACGCCGAAGCGCTCCCGGCCGGTCAGGACGGGGGTGTACAGGGAGGCGAAGGGGAAGGGGAGGCTTGCCACCAGCTGGGGGAACCGCCGCATCGACTCCTCGACGTCCGACAGGTGCACCGGCTGGCCGGAGCGGTGCACCTCGGCCACCGGGAAGGGCCGGTTGGTGTGCATCCGCGACCAGGGACGGAACAGCTCGCCCGGCAGGCCCGCCAGGACCGAGAGCCGGAGCAGCCCCTCCGTACCGGAGCGCAGGTACACCCCGCCGGCGTATCCGCCCACCTCCTCGACGGCGTCCGTCGCCGCTTCCGCCAGCGCCTGCGTCAGGGCTTGCGGAGGCGCGCCGGGGGGCGGCTCGTGCGGGGTCACACAGTCAGCATGCGCCCGCCGCGAAACCCGCCGCATCCCGGCGCGGGCAACCCGCGGCCCTCCGCCGGCCGTCCGCCACGCGCGCGTGGCGGGCCCTTTTCGCACGGACGTTCCCCACGCGCGCGGGGGCACGGCGCCGCCGGGCGCCGACACTGTTGACCCGGCGCGTCCGGACCGTCACACTCGGTCGTCGTCCGCCGCCGTCACCGGCGCGCTGGACACCCTCACCTTCCTCACCACCTCGCGCAGGGGGCAGCATGACCGGTCGGGTCCTTCCGTACGACGTCCACGGCGACGGGCCGGGGAGGGCCCTCGTCCTCCACAACTGGTTCGGTGACCGCAGCAGCTTCGACCCGCTCCGTGCCCACCTCGACGAGTCGGCGGGCAGCTACGCCTTCCTCGACTGCCGCGGCTACGGCGAGGCCCGGGACGCCGACGGCGCCTTCACCATGGAGGAGGTCGCCGCGGACGCGCTGGCCGTCGCGGACGAACTCGGCTGGGACTCCTTCTCCGTGATCGGCCACTCCATGGGCGGAAAGGCCGCCCAGCTGATGCTGCTCGACGCGCCCGACCGGGTCCGCTCGATCGTCGGCATCTCGCCCGTCTCCGCGGCGGGCTTCCCCCTCGACGAGGAGAGCCGGCAGCTGTTCGCCGGAGCCGCCGACGATCCAGCACTGCGGCGGGTGATCATCGACCACACCACCGGCGGCCGGCACCCCGGCCCGTGGCTGGACGCGGTCGTCGACCGCTCCGTGAGCCGCTCCTCGGCCGCCGCCTTCCGCGCCTACCTGGATTCCTGGTCGGGAACCGACTTCCACGAGCGGGTCCGCGACAACCCGACGCCGGTGCTGCTGGTCGTCGGCGCGCACGATCCGGCGCTGGGCGCGGAGGCCATGGAGGCGACCTGGCTGCGCTGGTACCCCAACGCCCGCCTCGAAGTCCTGGCGGACGCCGGGCACTACCCGCCGGAGGAGACGCCGAAGGACCTCGCACAGGCGATCGAGGCGTTCCTGGCGGCCTGACGGAGCCACGGGCCCGCCCGGGGGCCGGCCGCTGAGCCCTTCCGGGGCCTTCGGGCTGCCGGGAGGGGACCGTTCGCGGGGCCGCGCGGGACCTCCGGCCCGCGTGGCGTCCGGGGTGACGGGCCGTCGACGGGTGTACTCGATCACCAGGGCACCCGCGAGCGGCGGAGCACCACCGGAGAGGACGGACGAGCGATGGGGCGCAGCGAGGGACGGGCCGGGACGGCGGAGACCGGGACCGACGGGGGCGGAAGCCCGTTCGTCCTCGTCGGTACGGACGGGTCGCCGGCGGCCCTCGGGGCGGTGGAGACGGCGGCGCGGGAGGCCGGGCAGCGCGGTGCGCGGCTGGTCGTGGCGCACGCCTTCATCTGGCCGCTGTTCTCGGTGGGCCTGGAGCCCTCGCTGTACGGGCCCACCGAGAGCGGGCTGCGGCGGCAGGCGCAGATCGTCCTGGACACGGCCGTGGCGCGGGCCAGGGCGGTCGCGCCGGGGACGGAGGTCTCCGGCGAGCTGATCTCCGGCGAGCCGCTCGTGGTTCTCGCCACCCGCTCCCGGGGCGCGGAGCTGGTGGTCGTCGGCAGCCGCGGGACCGGGGCGTTCGGCGCGCTGGTGGTCGGCTCGGTCGCCGTCCACCTGGCGGCCCACGCCGAGTGCCCCGTCCTGGTCGTGCGGGGCCGGGAGGACCCGTACGGGCCCGTGCTCCTCGCCGTCGACGGTTCGCCGGACTCCGACGCGGCCGTCGACTTCGCGTTCGAGGAGGCGCGGGCGCGCCGCGCGGAGCTGGTCGCCGTGCACGCGTGGACGGCGCGGTCGGGACCGGGGGACCTCACGCCGCTGTTCCACGGCGCCGAGGAGGTGCACGCGGAGGCGGGCCGCGTCCTGGACGCGGCGCTGGCCCGGGCCGCCGAACGGCACCACGGGACGAAGGCGGAGGCCCGGCTGCTGCGCGGCAAGCCCCGGGAGGTCCTGCTGGAGGAGTCCGCCAACGCCCAGCTCGTCGTGATGGGCGCCCGGGGTCGGGGCGGCTTCACCGGCCTCCTGCTGGGGTCCGTGAGCCAGGCACTGCTCCACCACGCCCACTGCCCCGTCGCCGTGGTCCGCACCGCCAGGGGGTGAGCGGGCCGCCGGGCTCGCATGCGGCGGGGGTGTTCCGGTACCGGAGCGGGCTGATCGGGTCGCCGGACTCGCGCACGGCAGGGGCGTGCCGGTACCGCCACGGCTGATCGGGTCGCCGGGCGCGCGCCCGGCGGGGGTGTGCCGGTGGGTGGGACCCTGGAGGTACGGGCCGGACGGCCCGCCGGAGGGGGAGGCGCCCACCGGGAAGGCGGCATGTCATGTACTTCGCCGACCGCGTCGACGCGGGGCGGCAGCTCGCCGCGCGCCTCGGCCATCTCCAGGGTCACGAGGTCGTCGTCCTCGGCCTGCCGCGCGGCGGGGTTCCGGTGGCGGGCGAGGTCGCGGAGGCCCTCGACGCGCCCCTGGACGTCTGTCTCGTCCGGAAGCTGGGCGTGCCGAGCCGTCCCGAGCTGGCCATGGGGGCGATCGGGGAGGGCGGGGTACGCGTCGTCAACGAGGACATCGTCCGGGACGCGCGGGTCACCGCGCGTGACCTGGAGGCGGTGGAGGAGCGGGAGCGGGCGGTGCTCGCCGACCGCGCGCGGACGTACCGGGGCAGCCGGCGGCCCGTGCCCCTGGAGGGGCGGACCGTGGTGGTCGTCGACGACGGGCTCGCCACCGGCGCGACCGCGCTCGCCGCCTGCCGGGCGGTCCGGGCCGGGGGCGCGGCGCGGATCGTGCTCGCCGTGCCCGTGGCGCCGTACGGCTGGACGGCGAGGCTCGGGGGCGAGGCGGACGAGACGGTCGCCGTGCACACTCCCCAGGGGTTCGCCGCCGTCGGGCAGTTCTACCGGGACTTCGACCAGACGCCGGACGCCGAGGTGGTGGCCCGGCTCGACCGGAGCCGGGCGGCGCGCGGCCCGGTGGTCCGGCACACCGCCGTGCGGATCCCGGGCGAGGGCCCGGAGCTGCCGGGCGATCTGGCGCTGCCCGACGGGGCCGCCGGGCTGGTGCTCTTCGCGCACGGCAGCGGCAGCGGGCGGCACAGTCCCCGGAACCGGGCGGTGGCCGCCGCCCTGAACCGGGCGGGGCTCGGCACGCTCCTCTTCGACCTGCTCACCGAGACCGAGGCGGCCGACCGGTCGCGGGTCTTCGACACCCCGCTCCTCGCCGGACGGCTGGCCCGGGCCTCCGCCTGGACGGCGGCGCGGCCCGAGGCCGAGGCTCTGCCCCGGGGCTACTTCGGCGCGAGCACGGGCGCGGCGGCCGCGCTGTGGGCGGCGGCGGCACCGGGGGACGACGTGGCCGCCGTGGTGTCCCGGGGCGGCCGGCCCGACCTCGCGGAGGAGCGGCTCGCCGCCGTCCGGGCGCCGACGCTGCTGATCGTCGGCGGGAGCGACGAGCTCGTCCTGGACCTCAACCGGCGGGCCGAGGCGCTGCTGCACTGCGAGAGCCGGATCGAGGTCGTGCCGGGCGCCGGCCACCTCTTCGAGGAGCCCGGGGCCCTGGAGGAGGTGGCGGCACTGGCGGCCGCCTGGTTCACCGGCCGCTTCGGAGCGGAGGCGGCGGGACGGTGAACGGCCCCGCGGCCGGCGCCGGACGGTGAACGGTGAACGGCGGGGCCGATCAGTAGGGGCCGTTGACGTTGTCGATCGAGCCGTACCGGTCGGCCGCGTAGTTGCAGGCGGCGGTGATGTTGGCGACGGGGTCGTACGGGTCGAGCGAGGTGCCCGGCACGTGGTACGCCGCGAAGGTCGGGTCGATGACCTGGAGCAGGCCCTTGGAGGGCGTGCCCTTGGCGGCGTTCGAGTCCCAGAGGTTGACGGCGCGGGGGTTGCCGGAGGACTCGCGCATGACGTTGCGGAGGATGCCGTCGTACGAGCCGGGGATGCCGTAGCGGGCCATGACGTCCAGCGACTCGCGGATCCAGCCGTCGAGGTTCTCGGCGTACTGGGCGGCGGCGGGCGCGGCCTTGGCGGCGGCCGGCTGGGCCTTGGCCTGGACGGCCGGGGCCGCCGCGCGGGCGGAGGAGCGGCTCGCCCGTTCGGCCGAACCGGCCGAGGCGGGCTTGGCGCCGGCCTTGGAGGCGGTCTTGGCGGCGCTCTTGCCGGCCGCCCGCTCCGGGGCGGGGGCGGCCTCGGCGGAATGCCGACGAATCGTCAGTTCGAGACCAGGGTGAATGAGTGACGGATTGTCACCCACGGCCGTCCTGTTCGCCTGGTAAAGCGACTTCCAGCCGCCCTGAATTCCCTTTCGGTGGGCGATCAGGGAAAGCGAGTCGCCCTTCACGACGGTGTACGCCCGAGTGGCGGCGGGCGCGGCGGGTACCTGCGCGGGCGCGGCGGCCCGTACGGCCGGGGCGGCGACGGAGGCGGCCGGGGCGGCCGGCTGCGCGACGGGCTGGGCGCCGGCCGTGGCGGGCACGACCAGGGGCAGGGCCAGGGCGACTCCACCGGTTCCCGCGAAGGCGAGACCTCGGGAGACGGGACGGCGTCGGGGGCGGCGGTGCTTGCCGTGAGCGGCCATGACGGTTTCCTCTCCGGCGCCTGCGAGGTGAGCTGTCGGGTTCGGACGGGAGGTGTCCGGCCGCGCGCACGCGGCTTCACCCCGAGCCGCTCCGGCTGGCCGGACCGGCGGTGTGGTGGGTCCCCCGCTCCTGCCGTCGGGTGAAATGGGAGGTCTTTCAGGCGGTGGCAGGATTCGGCGATCCGCCTGAGTGGAGGTGACCGTAGGCGAGAAATGCGGCGGGAAACAAGACGCGAATACGCGGGAAAAGCGGAGGTAAAGATCGACGAGTCGGAATGCAAGATCGAGCGCGCCGGGTGCCGGTTCGGAATCCCTTGCCCCGCACGGCTCGTGAGAGGGGTTGCCCCGATGGCGGCGCCGGAAAAGTGAGTCGCGTCACTGGGTGCGTAATGCCCGAATAGGGCGCCTTGTTCTGTTCGCGGAATTGTGCGCGGTAATGCTCCTGGTGCGTCGTGACGGGCGACACGCGAGCTGCGGTTCATAAGTGGCAAACCCGACATTCGGCGCTAATGATGTGGGAATGCCGCTTCCCGCTCCGTCGCGCCCCGCCCGGCCGGCCACCGCCCCCGCCCCCGACGCCCTCGACCTCGCCCCCGAGGCCCTCGACCTCGCCCCCGAGGCCCTCGACCTCGCCCCCGACGCCCTCGACCTCGACGCCCTCGACGCCCTGGCCCCCGGTGTCCTCGACCTCGACGCCCTCGATCGTGAGGCGGCCCGGCTCTACGAGAGCGCCGCATGGGAGCGGCTGCTCGCGCCCGCCCCGGTCCGGCCGGAGCCCGCCCCCGAGGCGTGGCGGGGCCTCCTCTCCGTCCCCGTCGAGCGGCTCGTCGCCGACGCGCTCGACGCCCTCGACGCGCTGCCGCCGGCCCCGCCCGCCGAGCGCCCCCTGCCCGGCCGGATCGGGGCGGCGCTGCCGGACCGGCTGCACGTGTGGCGGCGGATCGGCCGCCCCGACGTACTCCCCTCCGTCCACCTGGCGTACGCGCGCCGGGTCCTGACCGAGTGGGGCTGGCAGAACACCCCGTACAAGCTGCGCGACGCGCGCGGTGCCCGGTGTCTCTGCGGCGCCATGCTCGCCGCCCACCGGCTGGGCCACGGCAGCGCGTCCACCATGAACGAGGCCGGCGCCTGGGTCATGACCGAGCTGCGGTCCCGGGGGTGGCACGGCCTGATCGGCCCCTGGAACCGCGCGCCGGGCCGCACCGCGGAGGACGCGCTCGCCCTCGTCGACGCCACGATCCGGCGCGCGGCCCTGGCCGGGAGGTGAGGGCCGCGCGGGACGTTCAGCCGGTGACGCTGGGCGCGCCGGTCTCGATGTGGCCGGTGTACCGGCGCGACCAGGTGCCGTCGATGTCGGCCAGGATCGTGAAGTCGTACCAGCCGTCCGCGTAGGCCACCGCGTTGAACCAGTCCTCGTGCGAGGACCCGGCGGGCACGGTGTACGTCCACGGGCCGTCCGCCCGGTAGGCGTTCGAGCGAATGGTGAACGTGACCGGGCCCGCGGACGTGTTGGTCAGCCGGAACCAGATCGCCGTCTTCCCGGTGCCCGGTTCGACGGCGTAGCGGGCCGCCGTCTCGATGGCCTTGCCCGCCTTGGAGGCGTCGCCGATGAAACGGCGCAGGAAGCGGTTGGGGCCCATCATCGAGATGTCGTACTTCCCCGAGCCCGAGCCGAGTCCGATGTTGAAGTAGTCGGTGGCGGTGGTGCCCGGGTCCACCGTGTACTGCCAGGCGGCGGTGGACCGGTGCTGGTGCGGATGGATCGAGAAGTGCGCGGCGCGGCGGGCCTCCGGGCCCTGGTTGGTCATGGAGAACCAGGCGAGGATCTTTCCGGCGGGGCCGAACTCGAAGCGGTCCAGATTGCCGTTGGGCTGGTAGGGGAGCGCCCGCGCCGGCCGGGTGCCGGGCTCCTGGGCGGGCAGCGCGTTGTTCTGCGGCACGGGGTTCGGCAGCGGGCCGCAGGTGCCCATGCCGATGACCTTCGCCGTCGACGGGAGGCCGGCCGGGACCCCGTACACCGGGTGGGCGAAGTCGAAGACCCCGGTGAGGTCGCCGGTCACCTTCCGCCGCCAGGCGCTGATGTTCGGGCAGGTCGCGGGGGTGCCGAGGGCGGCGGTCCAGGTCTCCAGGAAGCGCAGCACCGAGGTGTGGTCGAAGACCTCCGAACTGACCCAGCCGCCCCTCGTCCACGGCGACATCACCAGCATCGGGACGCGGAAGCCGAGGCCGATCGGGACGCCGTCCAGGTACTCGCCGGGGGTTCCGGGCGGGGCCACCGGCGGCGGCACGTGGTCGAAGAAGCCGTCGTTCTCGTCGTAGTTGAGGAACAGCACGGTCGAGTCGAAGACCTCGGGGTTCGCCGCGAGCGCGCGGTAGACCAGGTCGACGAAGTGGGCGCCGTCGCCAGGGGGAGCGTACGGGTGCTCGGAGAACGCCTCGTTCGCGACCACCCACGAGACCTGCGGCAGCGTGCCGGCGAGGACGTCGGCGCGGATCGCGGCGGCGATGTCGTCCGGGGTCGAGCCGGTGACCTTCGGGACCGAGGCCATGCCCCGGTCGTGCAGCGGGTCGCCGGGGCGGGCGTCGGTGAACTTCTCGAAGTACGCGAGGCCGTTGTCGCCGTAGTTGTCCTGGGCGTTCTGGTAGACGCGCCAGCTCACGCCGGCCCGCTGGAGGGCCTCCGCGTACGTCTCCCAGGTCAGTCCCGACTCGTCCCCGCCGTCCTTGCTGGACGCGTCGATCCGCCCGCTCCACAGGAAGGTGCGGTTGGGTCCGGTGGCGCTCAGCGCGGAACAGAAGTAGGCGTCGCAGATCGTGTAGTGGTCGGCGAGCGCGTGGTGGAACGGGATGTCCTCGCGGTCGAGGTGGCCGAGGGTCCGGGTGTTGCCCACGCCGGTCACCCAGTTGTCGAGGCGGCCGTTGTTCCAGGCGGCGTGCTGCGAGGTCCAGCTGTGCGGCAGGTCGCCGTTGCACTGCGCCAGCGTCTCGCCGTCGACCCCGCCGGCCGGCGGGGTGTCGCTCAGCTTCCACGGGAACTGCCGGCCGCCCCAGTTGGGCTGCTGGAAGGCGCCCCAGCCGCCGGGGATGTTCCCGGCCGCCCGGTCGCCGAAGCCGCGCACGCCCCGGAGGGTCCCGAAGTAGTGGTCGAAGCTGCGGTTCTCCTGCATGAGGATCACGACGTGACGGACGTCGGTCAGCGTGCCGGTCGCGGCCCGCGAGGCGGCCGAGGCCGCGGCCGTCTCCGCGGGCAGGACGGCGCCCGCGGCCAGTCCCGCGCCGAGCCCCGCGCCGATGCCGACGAACCCCCTGCGGCTGATGGGAAGCATGCCCCGCCCCTCCTGTCACGGCGTACCCCCGCGGCACACCGGCAGTCATGATGGGGGAGTGGCGTCCAAAGGTATACACCCGTGCGGTAAGGGCTTGGTGAACAGCCGGATCCGCTGGTCCCACCTGTACGGGAATTGGTATGAGGTGGGACCAATAAGGAGTCGGCGGCGGAGGGCCCGTCCCCATCCTGGTGGTGGCGACACCAGGTTCGGCACACTCTCCCCGGCCGGCCGCCCGGCCGGGCAAGCTCATGATCATGACTGAGAACACGTCCACGTCCGGGACCGGACTTCCGCGCCACCACACCACCCTCGTCACCGGGGCCACCCAGGGTCTCGGCCGGGGCATCGCCCTCGACCTCGCCGCCCGCGGCGGGACCGTGCTCCTGCACGGCCGCGACGCCGCCCGGCTCGACGCCGTCGCCGCCGAGGCCCGAGCCCTGGGCGCCGGCGGCGAGGTCCGTACCTACGTCGCGGACCTCGCCGACCTCGACCAGGTCACGGACCTCGCCCGGCGGATCCGGGAGCACGAGCCCCGCCTCGACGCACTCGTCCACAACGCCGTCGCCGGCGGGGGCTCCCGTCCCCTCGTGCGCGAGGTCTCGGCCCAGGGCCACGAACTGCGCCTCGCCGTCAACCACCTGGCCCCGTACGCCCTCACCCGCGGCCTGCTGCCGCTGCTCACCTCCTCGGCCCCGGCCCGGATCGTCAACGTCGCCTCGATCGGACAGGAGACCGTCGACTTCGACGACCTCATGTTCGAGCGGGAGTACGAGGGTCTGGCCGCCTACTGCCGCAGCAAACTGGCCCTGATCATGGCGACCTTCGCCCTCGGCGCCGAACTCGACGGCAGCGGCGTCACCGTCAACGCGCTCCACCCCGCGCACCTCATGGACACCGAGGGCGTCCGCGCCTACGGCCTCACCCCGCTCGTCGGCATCGAGGAGGGCGTCCGGCCGACCGTCCGGCTCGTCGTCGATCCCGGGCTGGCAGGGGTCACCGGACGGTACTTCGACCGGTTCACCGACACGCGGGCGCACGAGCAGGCGTACGACCCCGAGGCCCGCCGGCGCCTGATGACGCTGACGGACCGTCTGGTGGGGACGGCGGTGCCGGGCGTCTGACCCCGGCCCCGCCCGACGGGGGCCGGACAGGGGCGCGCCCCCGGGACCTGGGGAGGTCACGGGGGCGCGGGGTGCCGGCGCGCGAGGCGGCGGCGGTGGGTGCCGGGGCCGGCCGGTGCTCGGCGGCCGGCCCGGGCGGGTGGTGCGGCTCAGCGGAGGTCGAAGCGGTCCAGGTCCATGACCTTGGTCCACGCGGCGACGAAGTCCGTCACGAACTTCTCCTTGGCGTCGTCGCTCGCGTACACCTCGGCGAGGGCGCGGAGCTCCGAGTTCGAGCCGAAGACCAGGTCGGCGCGGCTGCCGGTCCACTTGACCTCGCCGGTCGCGTCGTCGCGGCCCTCGAAGGTGTTCGCGTCGCCGGAGGTGGCCGACCAGGTGGTGCCCAGGTCGAGCAGGTTGACGAAGAAGTCGTTCGTCAGCGTGCCCGGGGTGGCGGTGAGGACACCGAGGGAGGTCTGCGGCGCCGTGATGCCGAGGACGCGCAGGCCGCCGACGAGGACGGTCAGTTCGGGGGCGCTGACCGTGAGCAGGTTGGCGCGGTCGACCAGCAGGTACTCGGCGGGGAGGCGGACGCCCTTGCCGAGGAAGTTGCGGAAGCCGTCGGCCTGCGGCTCCAGGGCGGCGAAGGACTCGATGTCCGTCTGCTCCTGGGAGGCGTCCACGCGGCCCGGGGTGAACGGGACCTCGACGGCCTGACCGGCGTCGGCGGCGGCCTTCTCGACGGCCGCGGAGCCCGCGAGGACCACGAGGTCGGCGAGGGAGACCTGCTTGCCGTCGGTGCGGCCGGTGTTGAAGGACTCCTGGAGGCCCTCCAGGACGCGCAGCACCTGGGTGAGGTCGTCCGGGTTGTTGACCTGCCAGCCGCGCTGCGGCTCCAGGCGGATGCGGCCGCCGTTGGCGCCGCCGCGCTTGTCGCTGCCGCGGAAGGAGGAGGCCGCGGCCCAGGCGGCGCCGACCAGCTGGGCGACCGTCAGGTCCGAGGCGAGGATCTTCTCCTTGAGGGAGGCGATGTCCGCCGCGTCGACCAGCTCGCCGGTACGGGCCGGCAGCGGGTCCTGCCAGACGAGCTCCTCCGCCGGGACCTCGGCGCCGAGGTAGCGCACGATCGGGCCCATGTCGCGGTGGGTGAGCTTGTACCAGGCGCGGGCGAAGGCGTCCGCGAACTGCTCCGGGTGCTCGTAGAAGCGGCGGGAGATCTGCTCGTAGACCGGGTCGAAGCGGAGCGACAGGTCCGTGGTGAGCATGGTGGGGAGGTGCTTCTTCTCCGCGTCGTACGCGTCCGGGATGATCGCCTCGGCGTTCTTGGCGACCCACTGGTGGGCGCCGGCCGGGCTCTTGGACAGCTCGTACTCGTACTCGAAGAGGTGCTTGAAGAAGTCGTGGCCCCACTGGGCGGGCGTGGTGGTCCAGGTGACCTCCAGGCCGGAGGTGATGGCGTCGGGGCCCTTGCCGGAGCGGTAGCTGCTCGCCCAGCCGAAGCCCTGGGCCTCGATCGGGGCCGCCTCCGGGTCCGCGCCGACGTTGTCGGCCGGGCCGGCGCCGTGCGCCTTGCCGAAGGTGTGGCCGCCGGCGATGAGGGCGACGGTCTCCTCGTCGTTCATGGCCATCCGGCGGAAGGTCTCGCGGATGTCGCGGGCGGCGGCGACCGGGTCCGGGTTGCCGTTGGGGCCCTCGGGGTTGACGTAGATGAGGCCCATCTGGACGGCGCCGAGGGGCTCCTCCAGCTCGCGGTCGCCCGAGTAGCGCTCGTCGCCGAGCCAGGTGGTCTCCGGGCCCCAGTAGACGTCCTCGTCCGCCTCCCAGACGTCCTCGCGGCCGCCGGCGAAGCCGAAGGTCTCGAAGCCCATGGACTCCAGGGCCACGTTGCCGGTGAGGATCATGAGGTCGGCCCAGGAGAGGGACTGGCCGTACTTCTTCTTCACCGGCCACAGCAGACGGCGGGCCTTGTCCAGGTTGCCGTTGTCCGGCCAGCTGTTGAGCGGGGCGAAGCGCTGCTGGCCGGCGCCGGCGCCGCCGCGGCCGTCGCTGATGCGGTAGGTGCCCGCGCTGTGCCAGGCCATGCGGATCATGAAGGGGCCGTAGTGGCCGAAGTCGGCCGGCCACCAGTCCTGCGAGGTCGTGAGGACCTCGGCGATGTCCCGCTTCACGGCGGCGAGGTCGAGCGCCTTGAACGCCTCGGCGTAGTCGAAGTCCTCGCCGAGCGGGTTGCCCACGGCCGGGTTCTTGGCCAGGATCCGAAGGTTGAGCCGGTTCGGCCACCACTGACGGTTGCCACCGCCCTGGGTGGGGTGGGCGGCGCGCCCGTGGGCGACGGGGCAGCCGCCGGCGCCCTCGGCCGTCACGTCGCCGCCGGGTGCATCGAGGTTCTCAGACATGGGTATTCCTTCCGGACACGCGCGGGAAGGTCGCGGACACGGAGACCCGACGAAGCGGTGCCGCCCGGAGTGTTCCCCGGAGGCGGCACGTCACGTCCTCGTCTCCCGCCGTGTCGGACTCTTCCTGTCCCTTGGCCATCAACAAAACTGATCCTACAATGGACGAAGTCCAAGTCAAGAACGACGTCAAAGTGATGGCGGCCCGGGGGTGCGAGACCCCGCGCGGTCATCGCCGAGAAGAGGAACAGGTGGGCCCTTATGAGTGACCTGCTGGAGCGGCTGCGCGCCCGCGGCTGGCGGATGACGTCGCAGCGGCGAGTCGTCGCGGAGGTCCTCGCCGGCGAGCATGTGCACCTCACCGCCGACGAGGTGCACGCGCGCGCCGTGGAGCGACTGCCCGAGATCGCCCGGGCGACCGTCTACAACACCCTGGGCGAGCTGGTCTCCCTCGGCGAGGTGGTGGAGCTCTCCACCGACGGCCGCGCGAAGCGGTACGACCCCAACGCCCACCACCCGCACCAGCACCTGGTCTGCACGGAGTGCGGCACCATCCGCGACGTCCGGCCCACCGGCGACCCGCTCGCCGTCCTCCCCGACTCCGAGCGCTACGGCTTCACGGTCTCCAAGGTCGACGTCACCTACCGGGGCCGCTGCCCGTCCTGCGCGCGCTGAGCCCGCCGGAGCCCCCGTCCGGGCTCCGACGGCGGAGGGGCTTCCGGCCCCGCGGGCGGGCTCGCAGCCCGTGCGGAGAACGCTCAGCCCGTACTCACAGAGAGACCCCGCCTCACAGAGAGACCCCGCAGGCGGCGAGGACCGTGCGGGCGTACCCGAGCAGACGCTCGTCCTCCGCGATCCGGTAGCGCATCCGGCCCCGCGCGGCGCCGTCGTTGTCATGGCGCCGGGACGAGGCCAGCTCGGCGCGCAGCAGGGGGACGGCGGGGGCGGCGGCGCTCCCCATCCCGGCCCAGATCTCCGCCATGTCCGGACGGTTGTCCCGCAGCTGGTCCCAGGCGCGGAAGGTCGCCGACAGCGTCTCCTCCGGGGTGCCGCCCACCCGCCACAGCGCCCGCGCCAGCGCACCCGCCGACCAGGCCCCCAGCTCCTCCGGCCGCGCGGCGAGCCCGCGCAGCGCCGGCAGCAGAGGTGCCGCGGCCGGCCCCACCAGCGCGACCGCCCGCAGGGCTTCGTGCCGGTCCTGCCATCGCTCGGCGCCGAGCCCCGCCGCCAGCGGCTCCAGCACGCGTCCGGTCACCCCGGGGCCGCCGGCCGCCCAGAGCGCGGCCGCCGTCCGGGGGTCGCCGGCCTCCCCGGCGAGCCGCAGCAGGACGGGCAGGGCCGGTGCCGCCCCGCCGCCGAGCCGGGCCAGGACCCGGAGCGCCGGACCCCGCGCACGGACCCGCGCCTGGCCGTCCAGCCCGAGATAGCCGAGCGCGGCCTCCGCCGCCGCCTCCGGTGCGGCCACCGCCGCCGCGCCGAGGAGCGCCTCGGCGAACGAGCTGCGCCCCGCGCCGATCATCGACGTCAGCCGCGCGGTCAGGGCGGGCGCCAGCCGGGCCGCCGTCCCCGGCTCCATCCGCCCCAGCCATTCGGGCAGCTCTCCCGGTACGTGCCCGTACCGCAGCACCTCGGCGAGGCCCGGGACGGCCCGCCGGTCGCCCTGCGCCGCCAGCGCGCCGAGCGCCTCCCCGTAACTCGTCTCGTGCCAGCGCGCCTGCGGCGGCAGCCCCGGGCCGCGCGCCACGCGCTCGGCCAGCGCCTCGGCGGCGGGAGCCCCGATGACGGCGAGGTTCCGCAGCGCGCCCGCCGCCTCCCGCGCGAGGGCCGGATCGGCCCGCGACGCCAGCTCGCCCAGGAGCCGTACGGGCTCCGCGTGCGGGCCCCGCCATCCGGTGAGCAGGGCCCCGGCCATGTCGACCGCCGCGCGGCGCTGCTCCCGCGCGGTGCTGCCCAACTGGTCGGTGACGAGGGCGAACCGGGCCTCGACGCGATCGCCCAGCGCGATGTGGAGCTCGCCGAGGAGCTCGGTCGCCCAGGGGGCCCGGGCTCCCGCCGTGTGCCGGCCGCGCAGCGTGCGCAGGTACCCGATCATCGTGTCCGTGGACCCCGACGGGGCCGGCTCGGGGGCGGGCGGGGCCGCCGCCACGGCCGCGCGGACCTCCTCCGCCGCGAGCCGCGCGGTGACGTCCGGTGCGGGGAGGCGGTCGGGGGCGCAGCGCGCGAGGGCGGTGAGCGCGGCGAGGGGGAGACCGCCGCCGGGCCGGCCGACCAGCGCCGCCAGGGCGTCCGCGACCGCCGCGGCGAGCCGGGGCTCGCGGACGCCGAGGTCGCCGAGGGCGGCGGCCACCGCGCGGAGCACGCTCGCGTCGGGCTCGGCCGGCAGCCGCGCGACCAGGGCGTCCCGTACGGCCTCCGGGTCCGGGAGCAGCTGCACCAGCGCGCGGGGCACGGCACGCCGTACCCCCGGGTCGGGGTCGGCGAGGAGCGGCGCCAGGCTTCCGGCGCGGGAGGTGACCTCCGCCTCGGCCCGCGCGAGGAGCCCGCACCACCGCGCGTACTCCTCCTCGTCGTCCGACCAGAAGTCGCACTCCTCCGGGTCGCGCCCGTCGCCGTGGATGCTCCGCAGCAGCTCCACGATCTCGCCGCGCCCTTCCGGGCCCGGGGTGGTGGCGATCTCGAAGAGGAAGGGGAGGCAGGCGACGGTGCTGTCGTGCACGTCCCCCTGGTGGTGCACCGTGCCGTAGAGGGCGTCCAGGGCGCCCTCCCGCTCGTCCGCGTCGGCGGAGAGGAGTCCGCGCAGCATCTCCGGCACGTCGGAGGCGTCGCCGTAGGCGTGCTGGAGTGCGGTCCAGTCGATGTCGTCGATCCCGATGAGCATGATCCGAGTCTCCCTCCGCCCACTGACAGGCGCGGTACGGCGGGCCTCTGACGGGTCGTCCGGTGCTCGCGGCGGGGTGGGGCGTCGCCGGCCCCGTGGAGCCGGCGCTCGGGCGGGGCGACGAGCCGGGACGCGCTCGCGGCTGCGTCGTTCCGAACCGGTCCCGCTCGGGGGAGCCGTACGGCGTGCCGACCCCCACAGGTAGGTGTATGTTGCATCTATGCCCGCCGGGCGGGATCCGCCGCGCGCGGGCGGTGATCCGGCCGCACCCTGGAGAAGGCGTGCCCGCCCGACTCGCGGCCGAGGCGCCCCAGGGGCGCCGGAAAGGAACGCGCCATGAAGGCACTGCAGTACCGCACCGTGGGTGCCGCCCCCGAAGTCGTCACCGTCCCCGACCCGGAACCCGGCCCCGGGCAGGTGCTGCTCAAGGTCACCGCCGCCGGCGTCTGCCACTCCGACATCGCCGTCATGAACTGGCCCGCCGAACAGCTGCCCTTCCCGCTGCCCCTCACCCTCGGCCACGAGGGCGTCGGCACCGTCGCGGCCCTCGGCGACGGCGTCACCGGCTTCGCCGAGGGCGACTCCGTCGCCGTCTACGGCCCCTGGGGCTGCGGGAACTGCTTCATGTGCGCCCAGGGCAAGGAGAACTACTGCCTGCGCGCCGCCGAGCTCGGCATCCGCCCGCCCGGCCTCGGCGCCCCCGGCGCCATCGCCGAGTACATGCTCGTCGACAGCCCTCGGCACCTCGTCCCGCTGGGCGGCCTCGACCCCGTGAAGACGGTCCCCCTCACGGACGCCGGCCTCACCCCGTACCACGCGATCAAGCGCTCGCTGCCGAAGCTCGTCCCCGGCTCCACCGCCGTCGTCATCGGCACCGGCGGCCTCGGCCACGTCGCCGTCCAGCTGCTCCGCGCCATGACCGCGGCCCGGGTCGTCGCCCTCGACGTCTCCGAGGAGAAGCTCGCCCTCGCCCGGACCGTCGGCGCCCACGACACCGTCCTCTCCGACGCCTCCGCAGCCGACACCGTCCGCGCCCTGACCGACGGCCGCGGCGCCGAGGTCGTCCTCGACTTCGTCGGCGCCCCGCCCACCACCGCGTCCGCCGGAGCCATGGCCGCGGTGGAGGGCGACGTCACCCTCGTCGGCCTCGGCGGCGGCACCCTCCCGGTCGGCTTCGGCGCCCTCCCCTACGAAGTGAGCGTCACCTCCCCCTACTGGGGCACCCGTGCCGAGCTCATCGAGGTCCTCGACCTGGCCCGCGCGGGCGCCGTCGACGTCCACACCGAGACCTACACGCTGGACGAGGCGCCCGAGGCGTACGAGCGGCTGCACGCCGGCCGGGTCGAAGGCCGCGCCGTCATCCTGCCCCACGGCTGACCACCCCTCACGCGCGCGTGGCCGGGCCCGCCGGTCCGGCCACCGGCGGCGCGTAGGCTCGTGACGTGCCCCCCACCCGTCTGTACCGCGTCGCCGTCCTCGTCCTCGAAGGCGCCAAACCCCTCGACGTCGGCATCCCCGCCCAGGTGTTCACGACCCGCGCGAGCATGCCCTACGAAGTCCGCGTCTGCGGGGCCACCCCCGGCCTGGTGGCCGGCGGCGACGGACTCTCCTACAACGTCGCCCACGGACTCGACGCCCTCGCCTGGGCCGACATCGTCTTCGTCCCCGGCTACCGCTTCCCCGACCGCGAGGACCCGCCCCCGGCCGTCGTCGAGGCCCTGATCGCCGCCCACGCGCGCGGGGCACGGCTCGCCGCCATCTCGACCGGCGCCTTCGCGCTCGCCGCCACCGGCCTCCTCGACGGGCGGCGGGCCACCACGCACTGGCACTACGCCCGCGCCCTCGCCGAGAAGCGCCCCCTCGTCCACGTCGACGAGAACGTCCTCTTCGTCGACGAGGGCAGCGTCCTCACCTCCGCCGGGGCCGCCTCCGGCCTCGACCTGTGCCTGCACATCCTCCGGGGCGACCTCGGCGTCGGCGCCGCCAACCACGCCGCCCGCCGGCTCGTCGCCGCCCCCTACCGCAGCGGCGGCCAGGCCCAGTACGTGCCCCGCAGCGTCCCCGAACCCCACGGCGAACGCTTCGCCGCCACCCGCGAGTGGGTCCTGCACCACCTCGACGAACCCCTCACCCTCGATGTCCTGGCCCGCCACGCCGCCGTCTCGCCGCGCACCTTCTCCCGCCGCTTCGTCGAGGAGACCGGCTACACCCCCATGCAGTGGCTGCTGCGCGCCCGCGTCGACCGCGCCCGCGAGCTCCTCGAACGCTCCGAACTCGGCGTCGAGCAGATCGCCGCGGAGACCGGCCTCGGCACCGGCGCCAACCTGCGGATGCACTTCCAGCGGATCCTCGGCACCACCCCGAGCGACTACCGGCGCACCTTCACCCAGGGCGACTGACCCGCGGGGAAGGTGGCCGGAGGACGGCCGGCGGGAGGCCGGGAGGCGGCCGGAAGGGGGTCCGCACGCCGTCCTGCCAGGTTCTTGGCACGATCCTTTCGGACCATGGCGATCTCGCCCCTGCCGCGCCGGGGCGAGGCCAGACAGGCTGGGTCACGAAGAAACGGAAGGGACACCGCATCATGACTCGCATCGCCATCAACGGTTTCGGTCGCATCGGCCGCAACGTGCTCCGCGCCCTGCTGGAGCGCGACACCACGCTGGAGGTCGTCGCCGTCAACGACCTCACCGAGCCGAAGGCGCTCGCCCGTCTCCTCGCCTTCGACTCCACCTCGGGCCGCCTCGGCCGCCCGGTCACCGTCGAGGGCGACACCCTCGTGGTGGACGGCCGCCGCATCAAGGTCCTCGCCGAGCGCGAGCCGGCCAACCTCCCCTGGGCCGAGCTGGGCGTCGACATCGTCCTGGAGGCCACCGGCCGCTTCACCAGCGCCAAGGACGCCCGCCTCCACCTCGACGCCGGCGCCAAGAAGGTCCTGGTCAGCGCCCCCTCCGACGGTGCCGACGTGACCCTCGCCTACGGCGTGAACAGCGACACGTACGACGCCGAGCTGCACACGATCGTCTCCAACGCCTCCTGCACCACCAACGCGCTCGCCCCGCTGGCCGCCGTCCTCGACGAGCTGGCCGGCATCGAGCACGGCTTCATGACGACCGTGCACGCCTACACCCAGGAGCAGAACCTCCAGGACGGCCCGCACCGCGACGCCCGCCGTGCCCGCAACGCCGCCGTCAACATCGTCCCGACGAGCACCGGCGCCGCCAAGGCCATCGGCCTGGTCCTGCCGCAGCTCGACGGCAAGCTCTCCGGCGACTCGATCCGCGTGCCCGTGCCGGTCGGCTCCATCGTCGAGCTGAACACGACCGTCTCCCGCGAGGTCACCCGCGACGAGATCCTCGACGCCTACCGCAAGGCCGCCGAGGGCAAGCTCGCCGGCGTCCTGGAGTACTCGGAGGACGAGCTGGTCTCCGCCGACATCACCGGCAACCCGCACTCCTCCATCTTCGACGCCGCCCTCACCCGGGTCGACGGCCGCCACGTCAAGGTCGTCGCCTGGTACGACAACGAGTGGGGCTTCTCCAACCGCGTCATCGACACCCTGCAGCTGCTCGCCGGCTGACCCCGCGTCACCTGACGCCACGCCCCCCTCGGCTCCGGCCGAGGGGGGCGTTGTCAGTGGCGCGTGACAGCATGTCGATCATGAGCCGAATCATCACCTACACCTCCGGCGACCGCGCCGAAGCCGTCGCCTACCTCGGAGCGGCGGAGCGCCTCACCGACGAGCAGCGGCGCGTGCTCCCCATGATCCGCGAGCGGTGCGAGGCCAGCCAGCGCGACCTCGACCACCAGGACCTCGACTGGGGCCTGACCATCCCCCAGGCCCTGGAGCACCTGATCGAGGGCCGCGCCGACGCGCAGGGGACCTACGTGGGCAAGGCGTACGCCCGCGCGCTCCAGCACATCATCGACTACTGCGGCTCGGACCCCTACGACCTGGGCGTCTACTCCAAGCCCAGCACCTTCTTCAGCCTCCTCGACGAGCAGTTGAGGCAGCACGGCGTCCCCGCCGACCTGCTGCCGCACGGCTACCTCTTCTCCGGCCCGCCGGACGAGATCCCCTTCCCCGTGCCGTACGCGATCGACGGCCCCGACATAGGGATGCTGCCGCTCGCCCAGGCCAAGCCGGCCGTCGACGCCTACCGCGCGGTCCGGGACAAGATCGACCCGGACTTCGTGTACGACCTCGATCTCCTCATCGAGAGGCTGGAGTTCGAGCACCAGGAGTGGGAGTCCACCAAGGCGCGGGGCCTCGACTGGTACCACCACGACACCATCTTCTTCTCCATCAACGGCTGACGGCCGCGACCGGGTCCGGCAGACCGAGCACGGTGGCCAGGCGAGAGCGGTGCCAGTGGGGCGGGCCGAAGAGCCGCGCGGAGCCGTGCGCCCGCTTGAAGTAGCGGTGCGCTTCGTGCTCCCAGGTGACGCCGATCCCGCCGTGCAGCTGGATCGTCTCGCCGGCCACCTCGGCGAAAGCCTCCGAGCAGACCGACTTGGCGGTGGCCGCGAGCCGGGTCAGCTCCGGGCCGCGCGTGCCCTCGGCAGCGGCGAAGGCGGCGCCGAGCGCGGCGGAGCGGGCCGACTCGACGCGGACGTACGCGTCCGCGAGCCGGTGCTTCACCGCCTGGAAGGAGCCGATCGGACGCCCGAACTGGACCCGTTCACCGGCGTACGCCACCGTGAGTTCGAGGCAGCGCGCCGCCGCGCCGACCTGCTCGGCGGCGAGGGCCGTGCACGCCAGGTCGAGGACGTGCCGGAGCACCCGCCCGCCGTCGCCCTCGGTGCCGACCAGCCGGCCCTCCGCCCCGCGGAGCGCCACCCGCGCCTGCGCCCGGGTGGTATCCATCGGCACCGTCTCCTCGCGGCTGACCCCCGGCCCGTCGGCCGCCACCGCGAAGAGCGACACCCCGGCCTCCGTCCGGGCCGCCACCAGCAGCGTCCCGGCCGCGGCCCCGTCGAGCACGTGCTCCTTCACCCCGGTGAGCCGCCAGCCGCCGCCGGGCCCGGCGACGGCCTCGGCCCGTACCGCCTCCGGATCCCAGGAGCCGCCCTCGGCCCAGGCGAGCGCCGCCGTCGTCCCGCCGGAGACCAGCCCCGGCAGCAGCGCGGCGCACTCCTGCGCGGAGCCCGCAGCCAGCAGCGCCTGCACCACGAGCACGGCGGAGCCGAGGTACGGGACGGGGCTCAGCTCCCGTCCCAGCTCCTCCATCACCACGTGCACCTCCACGGCCCCGCAGCCGGCGCCGCCGTACTCCTCGGGGACGGCGAGCCCCGCCACCCCGATCTGTTCGGCCAGCGGCCGCCAGGCCGACCCGCCCGGATGCCGGCGGAGCAACCGGCGCACGGCGGCGCGCAGTTCCTCCTGCTCCTCGGTGAACCTCATGCCTCTGCTCCCTTCTCGACGGCGGGTGCGGTGGTGGTCGGGGCGGTCACCGGGTCCTCCTCGGACAGGTCCCGGCCCCGGGTCTCGGCCGTGCGCCAGATCGCCAGCGCGGTCACCAGACCGCAGCCGACGGCGAGCACGGCGAGCGGCGTGCTCCCGGCGCGGTCCGCGAGCAGGCCGCCCGCGAGGAGCGGGGTGAACCCGCCGCCGACCAGGGCGGCCAGCTGGTAGCCGAGCGAGGCGCCCGTGTAGCGGACGCGGGTGCCGAACAGCTCGGACAGCAGCGGCCCGAGCGGCGCGTACATCGCGGACTGCACGAGCTGCCCGAGGACCATGCCCACGACGAGCAGCGCCGGCGTCCTCGTGTCCACGAGGGCGTAGACCGGGAAGGCGAGGACGACGACGCCGACGGCGCCGCCGAGGACGACCGCCCGGCGTCCGACGCGGTCGGAGAGCGCGGAGAAGAGCGGGATGGCGACGAGCCCGGCGAGCGAGGTGAAGACCATGCCGGTCATCACCTGCGAGGTCGTGTAGCCGATGCCGGTGGCGTAGGTGAGCATGAAGGTGCTGATCAGCGCGGTCAGGGCGAAGGGGCCGATGCCCACGCCGCAGGCCAGGACCAGGGTCCGGGGCCGGCGGAGCACCCGCGCCAGCGGGACGCCGGCGTCGCTCCCGGCGGGGCCCTCCCCGGCCGCCTGCCGGAAGAGCGGGCTCTCGGTCACCGAGAGGCGCACGTACAGGCCGACGGCGAGGAGCACCGCGCTGAAGAGGAACGGCACCCGCCAGCCCCACTCCAGGAACGCGGACCGGGGGAGCAGCGACACCAGGGCGACGGCGACGGTGGAGAGCAGGAAGCCGAGCGGGGAGCCCATCTGCATGAGGCCGCTCCACAGCCCGCGCCGGCGCGGGTCCGCGTGCTCCACGACCATGAGGGTCGCGCCCGCCCACTCGCCGCCGATGGCCAGGCCCTGCACCACCCGGAAGAGCACCAGGAGGACGGGGGCGGCGACGCCGATCGTCTCGTACGTCGGCAGCACGCCGATGAGGAAGCTGGCCACGCCCATCAGCACCATCGTCAGGACGAGCATGGACTTGCGGCCGAGCCGGTCGCCGAAGTGGCCGAAGACGGCGCCGCCGAGCGGCCGGGCGACGTAGCCGGCGGCGAGCGTCCCGAAGGCGGCGATGGTGCCGGTCAGCGGATCCTCGCCGGGGAAGAACAGCGGGCCGAAGGCGAGCGCGGCCATGGTGCCGTAGAGCAGGAAGTCGTAGTACTCGATGACGGTGCCGAGCAGGCTCGACAGCGCCACCCGGCGCAGCAGCGCCGGGTCGGGCCGTCTCTCGGGGGTGTGCGGGGACGGTGCGGCGGACATGGTGCTCCCGGGTGCGGTGGGGAGGGGTCAGGGAGTGAGGACGCGGGCGCGACAGGAGGCGGGGGTGCCCCAGGCGTCGCGGAGCGGCCGCGCCTTGCGGATCCACAGGGAGAGGTCCAGCTCCTCGGTGTAGCCGACGGCGCCGTGGAGCTGGAGGGCGGTGCGGGCGGCGGCGTGGGCGGCCTCGCCCGCGGTGACCTTGGCGGCGGCGAGCTCCCGGGGTGCGGTGCCGTGTCCGGCGAGGGCCAGGGCGGCGGCGTGCACCAGCGGCTGGGCGAACTCCAGGGCGAGCAGGGTGTCGGCCAGCCGGTGCTTCACGGCCTGGAACGAGCCGATGGGCACGCCGAACTGGGTGCGCTGCTTCACGTAGGCGACGGTGCGGTCGAGCAGCGCCCTGCCGAGGCCGAGCGCCTGGGCCGCGGTCGCGAGGGCGGCGACCTCGGCGGCGTACGCGGTGGCGGCGGCCACCTCGGGGCCGCGGGCCAGGACGGTGCCGCCGGCGGCGGGCCGGGCCAGGCGGCGTACCGGATCGGCCGACGGCTGGACGGGGCCGGCGGACGCGGCGATCCGTACGGTGTCGTCCTCGGCGACCAGGACGGCGTCGGCCAGGTCCGCGTCCAGCGCGTAGGGGCCGGTGAGCACCGGGACGGAGAGGGAGACGACCGCCTGTCCGGCCGCGACGCGGGGCAGCCAGGCGGAGGCCGCCGCCTTGTCGCCGAGCCGGTCGAGGAGGGCCGCCGCGGCGACGGTCTCGACGAGCGGGCCGGGGACGGCGTGCCGGCCCAGCTCGGTGAAGGCGACGGCCAGTTCGACCGGGAGCGGGCCCAGACCCTTGTACGCCTCGGGTACGGCCAGCGCGAACACGCCGGCGTCGGCGAGCCGGGACCAGAGGGCGCGGCCCGGGGCGTGGTCGCCGGCGGCCCAGGCCCGCGCCGCGCGGGGGGTGTCGGCCGCGGACAGGAGGGCGTCCAGGGTGCGGGCGAACTCCCGCTGTTCGTCGTCGAGCAGGAAGCGCATCACCGGCGTCCCTTCGGCAGGCCGAGCAGCCGCTCGGCGATGATGTCGCGCTGGATCTCGTTGGTGCCGGCGTAGATCGGGCCGGCCAGGGAGAAGGTGTGGCCCTCGGCCCAGCCGCCGTGCGCGGGGGCGTCGGGGGCCTCGTCGGAGAGTTCCCCGTACGGGCCGAGGAGGTCGAGCGCGGTCTCGTGGAGCGCGATGTCGAGCTCGGACCAGAACACCTTGTTGAGGCTGGACTCGGCGCCGATCGAGCCGCCGGCGGCGAGCCGGGAGGCGTTGGCGTAGGTGAAGAGGCGGTAGGCGCTCGCGCCGATGACGGCGTCGGCGACGCGGTCGCGGATCGCGGTGTCGGCGGGGTCGGCGCGCTCGCGCCAGAGGGCGGCGAGCCGGTCGGCGGCGGCGGAGAACCGGCCGGGGCTGCGCAGGGTGAGCCCGCGTTCGTTGCCGGCGGTGCTCATGGCGACGCGCCAGCCGTCGCCGGGGGCGCCGATCACGTCCTCGTCGGGGACGAACACCTCGTCGAGGAAGAGTTCGGCGAAGGCCGGCTTGCCGTCGAGCCGTCCCACGGGACGTACCGTCACGCCCTCGGCGTCGAGCGGGAACATGAGGTACGTCAGCCCCCGGTGCGGCCGGCCGGCGTCCGGGTCGCTGCGGAAGAGGCCGAAGGCGCGGTCGGCGAAGGCGGCCCGGGACGACCAGGTCTTCTGGCCGCTGATGAGCCAGCCGCCGTCGGCGCGGACGGCGGTGGAGCGCAGGCTCGCGAGGTCGGAGCCGGACTCGGGCTCGGACCACGCCTGGGCCCAGACGACCTCGCCGGACGCCATGGGCGGCAGGACGCGGGCGCGCTGCTCGTCGGTGCCGTGCTCGAAGAGGGTGGGGGCGAGCAGGTTGATGCCGTTCTGCGCGACCCGGCCGGGCGCGCCGGCCGCGTAGTACTCCTCCTCGAAGACCAGCCAGCGCAGGACCGAGGAGCCCCGGCCGCCGTACTCCTCGGGCCAGGACACCACCGACCAGCGGTCGGCGGCGAGTTCGGCCTCCCAGGCGCGGTGGGCGGCGAAGCCCTCGGCGGTCTCCAGGGAGGGCAGGGGCGTGGTGGGCACGTGGGCGGCGAGCCAGGCGCGGGCCTCGGCCCGGAAGGCGTCGTCGGCCGCGGAGTAGTCGAGGTCCATCAGGCTCCCGCCGCCTTCATTGCTCGGATGTCCATGCCGCCCAGTGCGTCGCGGGCGGTCTCGGCGTTGTGCGCGTGCGCGAGGTGGTGCAGTCCGAAGACGGAGTCCATGCCGGTGTGCAGGCCCTGGAGGTCCTCGGCCTGGTTGACGGCTCGCTTGGTGAGGGCGAGCCCCATGCGGGGCATCTCGGCGATGCGGAGGGCCAGTTCCATGGTCCGGGCTTCGAGTTCGTCCCGGGGGACGACCCGGTTGACCATGCCGACCTCGTAAGCGCGGCGGGCGCCCATCCGGTCGCCGGTGTACAGGAACTCCTTGGCGATCCGCGGCGGCATCACCCAGGGGTGGGCGAAGTACTCGACGCCAGGGATGCCCATGCGGACCACCGGGTCGGCGAAGAAGGCGTCCTCGGAGGCGACGATGAGGTCGCAGATCCAGGCGAGCATCAGGCCGCCGGCGACGCAGGCGCCCTGCACGGACGCGACGACCGGCTTGGGCAGTTCGCGCCAGCGGCGGCACATGCCCAGGTAGACCTCGGACTCGCGGGCGAAGCGGCTCTCCGCGCCCTCCTTGTCCGAGTGGTCCCACCAGAGACCGGCCCGCCGTTCGAAGGGCAGGTGCGCGTCGCGTTCGGGGGTGCCGATGTCGTGTCCGGCGGAGAAGTGCTCGCCGGCGCCGGCGAGGACGACGACCTTGACCTCGGCGTCGTCGGCCGCGCGGTAGAAGGCGCGGTCGAGGGCGTAGGTCATCGCGGAGTTCTGGGCGTTGCGGTACTCGGGCCGGTCCATGGTGACGACGGCGACGGGGCCTCGCCGTTCGTAGCGGACGGGCTCGGTGGACGTGGTGCGGGCAGCGGACATCCGCCCTCCTTCCCTAACAAGTGTTTGGTAGGTTAACGTACGGCCATGAGCAACGTCGAGGAGTTCCGCAGGGAGGTCCGCGGCTGGCTGCGGTCCCACCTCACCGGCGAGTTCGCGGACCTGCGCGGCCGCGGCGGCCCCGGACGCGAACACGAGGCGCACCCCGAACGCCTCGCCTGGGAACGGCACATGGCCGCCCACGGATGGACCTGCGTCGGCTGGCCGAAGGAGTACGGCGGCCGGGGCGCCAGCCTGGAGGAACAGGTCGCCTTCCACGAGGAGTACGCCCTCGCCGACGCCCCCGCGCGCGTCGGCCACATCGGCGAGCAGCTCCTCGGACCGACCCTCATCGCCTTCGGCACCCCGGCCCAGCGCGCCCGCTTCCTGCCCCCGATCGTCGCCGTCGACGAACTCTGGTGCCAGGGCTACTCCGAGCCCGGCGCCGGCTCCGACCTGGCCAACGTCAGGACCCGGGCCGAGCGGGACGGCGACGCCTGGACGGTCACCGGACAGAAGGTGTGGACCTCAGGCGCCCACGAGGCCGACTGGTGCTTCGTCGTCGCCCGCACCGACCCCGGATCCAGCCGCCACCACGGCCTCTCCTACCTCCTCGTCCCGCTCGACGCCCCCGGCGTGGAGATCCGGCCGATCGTCCAGCTCACCGGCACCTCCGAGTTCAACGAGGTGTTCTTCGACGGCGCCAGGACCGACGCCGGCCACATCGTCGGCGCGCCCGGCGACGGCTGGAAGGTCGCCATGGCCACCCTCGGCTTCGAGCGGGGCGTCTCCACCCTCGGCCAGCAGGTCGGCTTCCGCCGCGAACTGGAGGCCGTGATCGCCCTGGCCCGGCGCAACGGCGCCGCCGCCGACCCGATCGTCCGCGACCGCATCGCCCGCGCCTGGACCGGCCTGGAGACCATCCGCTTCAACGCCCTCAGGATGCTCGGCGGCGTCGCCACCGGAGCCCCCGGACCCGAGGCGTCCATCAACAAGATCTTCTGGGCCACCTGGCACCGCGAACTCGGCGAACTCGCCATGGACGTCTGCGGCGCCGACGGCATGCTCGCCGCCGGGGAGCCGTACGACCTCACCGACTGGCAGCGCCTCTTCCTCTTCTCCCGCGCCGACACGATCTACGCCGGCTCCAACGAGATCCAGCGCAACATCATCGCCGAGCGCGTCCTCGGCCTGCCCAAGGAGGCCCGCCCGTGACCGGCACCCCGCCCCCCTACCTCCCCGGCCACGGCCTGCTGGCCGGCCGCACCGCCGTCGTCACCGCCGCCGCGGGCGCCGGCATCGGCGGCGCCACCGCCCGCCGCCTCCTGGAGGAGGGCGCCCGGGTCGTGATCTCCGACGCCCACGCCCGCCGCCTGAAGGAATCCGAGGCCGAACTCGCCGCCGCCTTCGGCGCCGGCCGGGTGGCCTCCCTGCCCTGCGACGTCACCGACGAGAACCAGGTGGCGGCCCTCCTCGACCTCGCCGAGGAGCGCCACGGACGCCTGGACATCGTGGTGAACAACGCCGGACTCGGCGGCACCGCCGACCTCGTCGACATGACCGACGACCAGTGGGACAAGGTCCTCGACGTCACCCTCAACGGCACCTTCCGCTGCACCCGGGCCGCCCTGCGGCGGATGAAGGCCGCGGACGCCGGCGGCGTGATCGTCAACAACGCCTCGGTCGTCGGCTGGCGCGCCCAGAAGGGCCAGGCCCACTACGCCGCCGCCAAGGCCGGCGTCATGGCCCTCACCCGGTGCGCCGCGCTGGAGGCCGCCGCGTACGGCGTCCGCGTCAACGCCGTCTCCCCGTCCCTCGCCATGCACCCCCACCTCGTGAAGGTCACCACCCCCGAACTCCTCGCCGAACTCACCTCCCGCGAGGCGTTCGGCCGGTACGCCGAGCCGTGGGAGATCGCGAACGTCATCGTCTTCCTCGCCAGCGGGTACTCCTCGTACCTCACCGGCGAGGTGCTCTCGGCCAGCAGCCAGCACCCGTGAGACCGGCGCCCGGGCGGCGCCGCGAGCTCCTGGACGTGGCGGCCGAGGTCTTCGCCGTCCAGGGGTACGACGCCACCAGCGTCCGCCGGATCGCCGACGCGGCCGGTCTGCTCGCGGGCAGCCTCTACTACCACTTCGACTCCAAGGAGTCGATGCTCGACGAGATCCTCTCCGGCTTCCTGGACGACCTGTGGACCCGGTACGACGGCGTGCTCGCCGCCGGCCTCGGCCCCCGGGAGACCCTGGAGGCGCTCGTCACCGAATCGTTCCGGGAGATCGACCGGCACCGCGCCGCCGTCGCCATCTACCAGAAGGAGTCCGGGCAGCTGCGGGACCAGCCCCGCTTCGGCTATCTCGCCGACGCGCAGCGGCGGTTCGAGCGCGCCTGGCTCAGGACCCTGGAGTCCGGCGTGGCCGCCGGGGACTTCCGTACCGACCTCGACGTCCGGCTCACGTACCGCTTCCTGCGCGACACCGTCTGGGTCGCCGCGTCCTGGTACCGGCCGGGCGGACAGCACAGCCCGGAGGAGATCGCCCGCCAGTACCTCTCGATGGTGCTGGAGGGGGTCGCACTCCGCGACCGACCCACCCCCGATGACTGAGGAGTCACCATGGCCGATGCCTACATCGTCGAAGCGATCCGCACCCCGGTCGGCCGGCGCAACGGCGGACTCTCCGCCGTCCACCCCGCCGACCTCGGCGCGCACGCCCTGAAGGCGCTGATGGAACGCTCGGGCGTCGACCCGGCGGCCGTCGAGGACGTCGTCCTCGGCTGCCTGGACACCGTCGGACCGCAGGCCGGCGATATCGCCCGCACCTGCTGGCTCGCCGCCGGACTGCCGGAGGAGGTGCCCGGCGTGACCGTGGACCGGCAGTGCGGCTCGTCCCAGCAGGCCCTGCACTTCGCCGCCCAGGGCGTCCTGTCCGGTACCCAGGACCTCGTCGTCGCCGGCGGCGTCCAGAACATGTCGATGGTCCCCATCGCCTTCGCCAGCCGGCAGGCCGCCGCCCCGCTCGGCCTCACCGAGGGCCCGTACGCCGGCTCCGCGGGCTGGCGGGCGCGCTACGGCGACCAGCCCGTCAACCAGTTCCACGGCGCCGAGCTCATCGCCGAGAAGTGGGGCATCACCCGCCGAGACATGGAGGAGTTCGCGCTCCGCTCGCACCAGCGGGCGGTCCGCGCCATCGACGAGGGGCGCTTCGCGCGCGAGATCGTCCCCTTCGGGGAGGTCACCACCGACGAGGGCCCGCGCCGGGACACCTCCCTGGAGAAGATGGCCGGTCTGAACCCGGTGGTGGAGGGCGGCCGGATCACCGCCGCCGTCTCCTCCCAGGTCTCCGACGGCGCCTCGGCGATGCTGCTCGCCAGCGAGCGGGCCGTGCGCGAGCACGGCCTCACCCCGCGCGCCCGGATCCACCACCTCTCGGTGCGCGGCGAGGACCCGATCCGGATGCTGTCCGCGCCCATCCCGGCGACGGCGTACGCGCTGAAGAAGGCCGGCATGACGCTCGACGACATCGACCTCGTGGAGATCAACGAGGCGTTCGCGCCGGTCGTCCTCGCCTGGCTGAAGGAGACCGGCGCCGACCCGGAGAAGGTCAACGTCAACGGCGGCGCGATCGCCCTCGGCCACCCCCTCGGCGCCACCGGCACGAAGCTGGCCGTCACCCTCCTCCACGAACTGGAGCGCACCGGAGGCCGCTACGGCCTCCAGACGATGTGCGAGGGCGGCGGCCAGGCGAACGTGACGATCATCGAGCGGCTGTAGGGAACGGATGGTCCCCCGTGACGATCATCGAGCGGCTGTGACGCCCTCCACGCCCTCCGGGCCCTCTACGCCCTCCGGGCCTTCCACGCCCTCCAGGCCCAAGGCGCGCCGCCAGATCGTGTGATCGGTGCGGGGGCCGCCGGGGGTGTCCGGCCCGTAGGCGGCGATCTCGGCGTCGATGTCCAGGGGGCGGCTGGGCGCCGTCATCGCGGAGAGCTCCCCGGCCACCGCCCGGTCGGGGACCAGCCAGCACACCTCGAACTCGATGCCGTCCGGGTCGCGGGCGTACAGGGCCTTGGTGGAGGCGTGGTCGCTCGCCCCGGTCAGCGCGCCCGCCTCCGCGAGCCGCGCCCGCAGCGTACGCAGCTCCGCCAGGGTGTCCACCTCCCAGGCCAGGTGGTACAGGCCGACCCGGCCGGCGGGCTGTCCGGAGGCGGGACCGGGGGACTGGAAGAGGCCGAGGTCGTGATCGTTGGCGGAGCCGGCCGCCTGGAGGAAGACCGCGCCGGGGAAGGCCCCGGGCAGCGGCCGGAAGCCGAGCACGTCACGGTAGAAGGCGAGGCTGCGCTCCAGGTCGGAGACGAAGAGGACGGCGTGGTTCAGCCGCTGGATGGGCATGGTGGGGATCCGTTCGCAGGCAGGGAGGAAGGGGCGTAGGGGCAGGACAGGGGAACACGCGCGTCCGCCGGGGTGTTTCCCACCCCGGCGGACGCGCGTGCGTACGGGCGGCGTTCAGTCCGGGCGGGGCAGGCCGCGCAGCGCCGCCGCCGCCTCGGCCATGATCCGGTCGACGAGCTCGGCGCACGAAGGGAGGTCGTCGATCAGGCCGGCGACCTGGCCCGAGGCCATCACCCCGAGATCGGTGCGGCCGTCCACCATCGACGCCTTCAGCATCATCGGGGTGTTGGCCGCGAGCAGGATCTGGCTCCAGGTCAGCTCCTTGCCGTGCTTCATCGCGAGGCCGTCCCTGACCATCTGCCGCCAGGTCATGCCGGACTCGCGCCGGAAGCCCGCCGCGTGCCGGACGGCTCGCAGCAGCGCCGAGGCGCGGCCCGAGCGCTCCAGCGCGTCGACCAGCTCGGTCCTGAGCATCCGGTGCGGCAGCCCGTCCACCTTGGTGGTGACGGTGACGTCGCCGACCGCGGCCGCCAGGTAGCGGGCCTTGACCGCGTCGGGGACGGTCGAGTCGGAGGTGAGCAGGAAGCGGGTGCCCATGGCGATGCCGGCGGCGCCGTAGGAGAGGGCGGCGGCCAGGCCGCGCCCGTCGTGGAAGCCGCCGGCGGCGACGACCGGGATGTCCACCGCGTCCACGACCTGGGGGAGCAGCACGGTGGTGGCGACGCCGCCGGTGTGGCCACCGCCCTCGCCGCCCTGCACCACGACCGCGTCCGCGCCCCACGCGGCGACCTTCTCCGCGTGCCGGCGGGCGCCGATCGAGGGGATCACGACGACGCCGGCGTCCTTGAGGCGGGCGATCAGCTCGCGGGAGGGCGCGAGCGCGAAGGAGGCGACCTTCACCCCCTCGTCGATGATGATCCGGACCCGCTCCGCCGCGTCCCCGGCGTCCGCCCGCAGGTTGACGCCGAAGGGCGCGTCCGTACGGGACCTGACCTCGCGCACGGCCGACCTGAGCTGCTCGACGCCCATGGTCGCCGAGGCCAGGACGCCCAGCGCGCCCGCGTTCGCTGCGGCGGAGACCAGCCGGGGCCCGGCGACCCACCCCATGCCCGTCTGCACGATCGGATGCCGCACCCCGACGAGGGCGGTGAAGGGGGTGGTGATCGTGGTGTCGCTCACGGCCGGACCTCGCGGTCCCGCAGTCCGCGGGGGTCGATCTCCTCGCGGATCAGCCGCAGTTCCTCCGGCGTGGGGTCCCGGGTGTACGGCACCTCCTCGGGCACGACCAGCGCGAAGCCGGTCGCCTCCCGCACCTGCTCGACGGTGACGCCCGGGTGGAGCGAGCGGAGCCGCATGGTGCGGTCCGGGGTCTCGAAGTCGAGGACGCCCAGGTCCGTGATGACGTCCGGAAGGCGGTGGTAGCGGGTGGCGGAGGGGCCGGCCGCGGCGGCCCGGTCGTAGCCGACGCCGCAGACCATGTCGACCCGCTCGACGAAGACCCGGGGCGAGTGCCGGGGGACCCAGTAACTCGTCGGGTTGTTGAGGGTGTTGACCGGCGCCCCGCGCACGCCCAGGAGCTGGCGCCGGGGCCGCTCCCAGTCGCCGATGCAGCTGATGTTCTGGTTGCCGTGCCGGTCGAGCTGGCTGGCGCCCATCATCACGTGCCTCCGGCCGGTGGCGACCATGGCCAGGTGCTGCCGGTACGGCAGCCACCCCTCCACGATCCCGGGCGCGGCGCCCAGCGCCGGCACGTCGCCGATGAGCAGCGCCTCGCCGTCGGTGAGCAGCAGGTCGGGGGCGAAGGTGCGCTTCGCGAGCCGGGCGCCGATCATCGGCACCGTACCCATCGGGCTGGCCAGGACCTCGCCCGCGTCCCGCCACGCCTCGGCGCAGGCCACCACGCAGTACTCGGCGCGGGTGGCCGTGGTGCTCGTGCCGGTGCCGGTCATGCTTCCTCCCCGTGGAACGCCGCCACCGCGGCCTGGTACGCGTCCTCGTCGCCGGCCAGGAACCGCGCGGTGAACTCCCGCCACGCCTCCGGGTCCCGGGCGGCCTCGACGTAGTGGCGCTGGAACGCCTCGTCCCGGTCGTACTCCGGGACGCAGGAGGTGAAGTGGGCCCCGTTCGGCGTCTCCACGACGCCGTCCACGAACGCCCGCTTGAGCAGCAGCGTCTGCGGCCCGGCGTCCTTGAGCAGCTCGGAGGTCTCCACGATCCGCTCGCAGGAGACGTACGCCGCGTCGGCGGCCTCGCAGAACAGGTCGTCGAAGTACGGGTCGGGGCCCAGGTACTGGCCGTTGCCGTGGGCGTCGGCGCGGTTGAGGTGGACCAGGGCCGCGTCGAGCCGGAGCGCGGGGACGGCGACGAGCTCCTCGCGGTCCCCGTACGGGGAGGTGACCGTCCGCAGCGACGGGTTGACGGTCATGACGTCCGAGGCGAGCCCGGCCCGGATGGGCATGAACGGCAGCCGGTGCACCGCCGCCGTCAGCCCCCACATCATCATCGCCTCGTCCAGCTCGACCAGTTCGAACGCGCCGCGCTGGCGGGCCGCGCCGAAGTGAGGTTCCAGCGGGACGGAGTCGAGCGTGGCGAAGGCGGCGACCAGCTTGCGGATCTTCCCCGCGGCGGCCAGCAGCCCGACGTCGGGTCCGCCGTACGAGACCACGGTCAGGTCCGTGACGTCGGACCGCAGCAGCGCCCGGACCAGCGCCATCGGCTTGCGGCGGGAGCCCCAGCCGCCGATGCCGATGGTCATGCCGCTGCTCAGGCGGCCCACGACCTCCTCGGCGGTCATCGTCTTGTCCTTGCTCACGACTGCTCCTCCTTCTCGTCCGTGGACCGCTCCGTGCCGAAGGTGTCGCGGACGCGGTCGGCGACGCCGCTGAGGTTGGCCTCGAAGGTGAAGCCCTGCTCGAAGCGGTAGCTGCGCCGGACGTCCACCGGGTCGATGCCGTTGATGGCGGCCTTGGCGAGGCGGACGAGCCGTCCGTCCTTGGCGGCGATCTCGCGGGCCAGTCCGAGCGCCGCCTCGCGCAGCCCCTCGCGCGGCACGACCCGCCACACCGAGCCGTGCCGGTGCAGCTCCTCGGCGGTGACCGTGCGGGAGGTGTAGTACAGGGCGCGCATCAGGTGCTGGGGGACTAGCCGGGCGAGGTGGGTGGCGGCGCCGAGCGCGCCCCGGTCCAGTTCGGGCAGGCCGAAGGTGGCGTCCTCGGAGGCGACGATCGCGTCGGCGTTGCCGACGAGGCCGATGCCGCCGCCGAGACAGAAGCCGTGCACGGCGGCGACCACCGGGACCTCGCACTCGTAGACGGCGGTGAACGCCTCGGCGCAGCCGTGGTTGGCGCCGAGGATCGCCTCGGGGCCGGTCGCGCGCTGGATCTCCTTGATGTCGACGCCGGCGTTGAAGCCGCGGCCCTCGGCGGTGAGCACGACGCAGCGCGTCTTCGGGTCGGTGCCCGCGGCGCGGACGGCGGCGGCGAGGTCGTACCAGCCCTGGACGGGGAGGGCGTTGACCGGGGGGAAGTCGACGGTGACGACGGCGATGCCCTCGTCCGGTGCGGAGGTGGAGACACCCATGAGCAGATCAGCTACCTTTCCACCAAACGTTTGTTAGGTATGAAGGTAGCAGCGGTTCGGCCGCTGCGGGAGGTGTCCCTTGGCAGTGACCATCGATCTGTCCGGCTCCGTCGCCGTCGTCACCGGCGGCACCCGGGGCGTCGGCGCGGGCATCACCCGGGCCCTGCTCGAAGCCGGGGCGGAGGTCGTGACCTGCGCCCGGCGGCCCCCCGACACACCCGTCACCGCGGCCGGCCGCACCGCCCGCTTCCTCCCCGTGGACCTCCGCGACCCGGAGGCCGTGACGGCCCTCTTCGAGCGGGTACGGGACGACCACGGGCGCCTCGACACCCTCGTCAACAACGCCGGCGGCACCCCGTACCGGACCCTCGCCGACGGCGCACCGGCCCAGCACGCCCGGGTCGTCGAACTGAACCTCGTCGCCCCGCTGACCGCCTCGCTCGCCGCCCACCGGGTGATGAGCCGTCAGAAGGGCGGTGGGTCGATCGTCATGGTCGGCAGCGTCAGCGGCACCCGCCCGTCCCCGGGCTCCGCCGCGTACGGCGCCGCCAAGGCCGGCCTGGAGAACCTGGCGCGCTCCATGGCCGTGGAATGGGCGCCGCTCGTACGGGTCAACACCCTCGTCCTCGGCATGGTCCGCACCGAACTCTCCCACCTGCACTACGGCGACGAGGACGGCGTCGCCGCCGTCGGCCGCACCGTGCCGCTCGGCCGGCTCGCCGACCCCGCCGACGTCGGCGACGCCTGCGTCTTCCTCGCCTCCGACCGCGCCGCGTACGTCAGCGGCGCGGCCCTCCACCTCCACGGCGGAGGGGAACGCCCCGCGTTCCTCGACGCCGCCACCAGCAACCACCCCTGAAAGGCAGGACCTTCACATGACCGGACTCTGCGCGGGACGCGTCGTCGTCGTCACCGGAGCGGGCCGCGGCCTCGGGCGCGCGCACGCGCTCGCCTTCGCCGCCGAGGGCGCCCGGGTCGTCGTCAACGACCTCGGCGTCGGCCTCGACGGCAGCGGCGGCGGCGCCGGCCCCACCGGCCCCGCCCAGGACGTCGTCGACGAGATCACCGCGGCGGGCGGCCGGGCGGTCGCCCACGGCGGGGACATCGCCACCCCGGAGGGCGCCCGCTCGCTGGTCGCCGCCGCCGTCGACACCTTCGGCGGCCTCGACACCCTCGTCAACAACGCCGGCTTCCTCCGCGACCGGATGCTCGTCAACCTCGGCGAGGACGACTGGGACGCCGTCATGCGCGTCCACCTCAAGGGCCACTTCCTTCCGCTGCGGCACGCGGCGGAGTACTGGCGGGCCGAGGCGAAGGCGGGCCGGAGCCGCCGGGCGCGGGTGATCAACACCAGCTCCGGAGCGGGGCTGCTCGGCAGCGTCGGGCAGGGCAACTACGCGGCGGCCAAGGCCGGGATCGTGGGCCTCACGCTCGTCGCGGCGGCGGAGATGGGGCGGTACGGCGTCCAGGCCAACGCGATCGCGCCCGCCGCCCGGACGCGGATGACCGAGAGCGCCTTCGGCGACACGATGGCCGCGCCGGAGGGGGGCGGCTTCGACGCCATGGCCCCCGAGAACGTCTCGCCCCTGGTGGTGTGGCTCGGCTCCGACGCGTCCGAGGGGGTGACGGGCCGCGTCTTCGAGACGGAGGGAGGGCGGATCACCGTCATGGAGGGCTGGCGGCCCGGCCCCACCGCGGACACCGGCGCCCGCCGGACCCCTGCGGAGGCGGGTGCGACGGCCCTCCGGCTCCTCGCGGACGCGGAGCCCCCACAGCCGGTGTACGGCACCCACTGACCACCACCGCCGCCGCCGTCCGGTCGCGTGTCGACGTTCCGCTGGGGCGGCGCCCGCCCCTCCACGCCGCCGTTCCGTCGCAGCCTGCGACCGCGCCGCCGTTCCGTTGTGGGCCGCGCCCGCCGCGCCCGCCGTTTCGTTGTGGGCATACGTTCCGCTAGGGCGGAACGGGTGGGCACAACGGAACGGCACCTTCTGCGGGTGCTTCCGCTTCCGTGCCTGGACCCGCACCCGTACGGCGTCGTACAGCGGGTGCGGGTTCAGGCGCGGAAAGCCTGGGCGCGGCCGAGCGCGCCGTCCCGTGTGCCCACCCGTCCCGCCCTGCGGGACGCCTGCCCACACGGGGGGGGGCCGGGAGAGCGCGCCGTCCCGCGGGCCGCGTCCGGCGCGTAGCCGGGACACGGGGGTCCGGGAGAGCGCGCCGTTCCGCGGGCCGCGCCCGGCGCGTAGCCGGGACAGGAGGGGCGACACAGCGCGCCGTCCCGCAGACCGCGCCCGGCGCGCAGCCGGGACGCGGGGGCGACACAGTGCGCCGTCCCGCCGCCCCCGCCCGCCGCGTCAGCGCGACCCGTACCCGCGTCGTCGGGTTTCCCGCTCACCGGGAACGCGCGCTCCCCCCGCCCCGCGCCCGCCGCCTAGCCTCGCCGGACACAGCCACCACCCGCCCCCAGGAGGGACCCGTCATGCTCACGGACCGACGGCGCCACGAGGCGGCCGAGCTGCTGCGCTCCGCCGAACTGGGCGTCTCGCCGATCGCCCCGCTGAGCGAGGCGTACCCCGGCATCGACACCGAGGACGCGTACGAGATCCAGCTCGTCAACATCCGGCGCCGCCTCGCCGCCGGCGCCGAGGTGCGCGGCCACAAGGTCGGCCTCTCCTCGCCCGTCATGCAGCGCATGATGGGCGTCGACGAGCCGGACTACGGCCACTTGCTCCACGACATGGAGCTCACCCCCGGAGTCCCGGTCCCCGTCGCCCGCTACTGCCACCCCCGCGTCGAGGTCGAGGTCGGCTTCGTCCTCGGCGACGACCTGCCGGGGGAGGGCTGCACCCCCGAGGACGTCCTCGCGGCGACCGAACGGGTCGTCCCCGCCCTCGAACTCATCGACAGCCGCATCCGCGACTGGCGCATCACCATCGCCGACACCATCGCGGACAACGCCTCCTCGGCCGGCTTCGTCATCGGAGAGGGCCGCGACCCGCGCGGGATCGACCTGAAGGCCGTCGAGGCCCGGCTGACCAGCGGCGGCGAACTCCTCGCCGAGGGCCGCGGCGACGCCGTCCTCGGCGACCCGGCCCGATCCGTCGCCTGGCTCGCCCGCACCGTCGCCCGCTTCGGCGTCCCCCTCAAGAAGGGACACCTCGTGCTGCCCGGGTCGTGCACCCGGGCCGTCGACATCACGCCGGGCGCCACCTTCACCGCCGCGTTCACCGGGCTGGGCCCGGTCTCCCTCTCCTTCACCTGAGGTGATGATGACCCGCAAGACCAAGGCGACCGCCGCCATCGTCGGCTCCGGCAACATCGGCACCGACCTGCTGTACAAGCTGCTCCGCTCCGAACTCGTCGAGCCGCGCTGGATGGTCGGCGTCGACCCCGGCAGCGAGGGCCTCGCCCGCGCCCGCCGGCTCGGCCTGGAGGTCACCCACGACGGTGTCGACGCGCTCCTCGCCGGGGCCGAGACGCCCGACCTCGTCTTCGAGGCCACCAGCGCCTCCGTCCACCGCGCCAACGCGCCCCGCTACGCCGAGCTCGGCATCAAGGCGATCGACCTCACCCCCGCGGCCGTCGGCCCGGCCGTCGTGCCGCCCGCCAACCTCCGCGCCCACCTCGACCAGCCCAACGTCAACATGATCACCTGCGGCGGGCAGGCCACCATCCCCATGGTGTACGCCGTCTCCCGGGTCGTCCCGGTCGCCTACGCGGAGATCGTCGCCTCGGTCGCCTCCGTCTCCGCGGGCCCCGGGACCCGGGCCAACATCGACGAGTTCACCCGCACCACCGCCCGCGGCATCGAGACCATCGGCGGCGCCGCCCGCGGCAAGGCCATCATCATCCTCAACCCGGCCGACCCACCCGTCATCATGCGCGACACCGTCTTCTGCGCGATCCCCGAGGACGCCGACCGCGCCGCCGTCGCCCTCTCCGTCAAGGAGACCGCCGAGCAGGTCGCCGCGTACGTCCCCGGCTACCGGCTGCGCGGCGAGCCGCAGTTCGACGACCCCAGCCCCGAGAACGGCGGCATGGCGCGCGTCGCGATCTTCCTGGAGGTCGAGGGCGCGGGCGACTACCTCCCGCCGTACGCCGGAAACCTCGACATCATGACCGCCGCCGCCACCAAGGTCGGCGAGGAGTTCGCCCGGGCGCTCCTCGCCCCGGGCGAGTGAGGAGCCCCTGCCATGCCCTACTCGGACACCCTCGACATCCGGATCACCGACTCCTCGCTGCGCGACGGCTCGCACGCCAAGCGCCACCAGTTCACCGCCGACGACGTGCGGTCCGTCGTCGCCGCCCTCGACGACGCCGGCGTCCCGGTGATCGAGGTGACCCACGGCGACGGACTCGGCGGCTCCTCCTTCAACTACGGCTTCTCCAAGACCCCCGAGCAGGAGCTGATCAAGGCCGCCGTGGCGACCGCCCGGCGCGCCGCCATCGCCTTCCTCATGCTCCCGGGGCTCGGCGTCAAGGACGACATCCGGGCCGCCCACGACAACGGCGCCGGCATCTGCCGGATCGCCACCCACTGCACCGAGGCCGACATCGCGGTCCAGCACTTCGGACTCGCACGCGAACGGGGCCTGGAGACCGTCGGCTTCCTGATGATGGCCCACTCCACCAGCCCCGAGAACCTGGCCCGCCAGGGCCGGATCATGGCCGACGCCGGCTGCCAGTGCGTGTACGTCGTCGACTCCGCCGGCGCCATGGTCATGGACGACGTCACCGACCGCGTCCAGGCCCTGGTCGCCGAACTCGGCGACGACGCCCAGATCGGCTTCCACGGCCACGAGAACCTCGCCCTCGGCACCGGGAACTCGGTCGCCGCCGTCAAGGCGGGCGCCCTCCAGATCGACGGCTCCACCCGCCGGCTCGGCGCCGGCGCCGGCAACACCGCCGTCGAGGCGTTCGTCGCCGTCTGCGCCAAGATGGGCATCCGCACCGGCATCGACGTCCTGAAGATCATCGACGCCGCCGAGGACGTCGTCCGCCCCGTCATGGACGAGGAGTGCCGGCTCGACCGCCTCGCCCTGCTCATGGGCCACGCCGGGGTCTACTCCAGCTTCCTCAAGCACGCCTACCGGCAGGCCGAGAGGTACGGCGTCTCCGGCGCCGAGATCCTGCTGCGCGCCGGCGAACGACGTCTGGTCGGCGGCCAGGAGGACCAGCTCATCGACATCGCCCTCGAACTCGCCGCCACCGGGAACTGACCCCACCACCACCAGGAGAAGCTGATGACTGCGATCGACGACGAGGCCCGGGTCATCGAAGCCGGCCGGCCTCCCGCCCGCTTCGCCCGGGGCTGGCACTGCCTCGGCCTCGCCGAGACCTTCAAGGACGGCGCACCGCACGAGATCGAGGCGTTCGGCACCAAGCTCGTGGTCTTCCAGGGCCAGGACGACGGCGAACTCCACGTCCTCAACGCCTACTGCCCCCACATGGGCGGCAACCTCGCCCACGGCACCGTCAAGGGCGACGCCGTCGCCTGCCCCTTCCACGACTGGCGCTGGTCGGGCGACGGCCGCTGCGCCGGCATCCCGTACGCCCGCCGCGTCCCGCCCCGCGCCCGCACCCGCGCCTGGACCGCCCTGGAGCGCAACCGGCAGCTCTTCGTCTGGCACGACCCCGAAGGCAACCCGCCGCCCCCCGAGGTCACCGTCCCCGAGATCGCCGGCGTCCACGGCCCCGACGCCGGCCAGTGGAGCGACTGGAACTGGAAGACCCTCCGCGTCGAGGGCTCCAACTGCCGCGAGATCGTCGACAACGTCGTGGACATGGCGCACTTCTACTACGTGCACTACGCCTTCCCCGAGTACTTCAAGAACGTCTTCGAGGGCCACGTCGCCACCCAGTACATGGAGAGCAGCCCCCGCGGCGACATGGAACTCGGCACGCTCAGCTCCGGCCGGCTGCGCTCCGACGCCTCCTACTACGGCCCCTCCTACATGATCGACCACCTCTACAGCGACGTCGGCGGCGGCCTGGAGATGGAGATCGTCCTCATCAACTGCCACTACCCGATCGACGCCGACAGCTTCCTCCTCCAGTACGGCGCCATCGTCAGGCGGCTGCCCGGCATGACCGACGAGCAGGCCGCCGAGGCCGCCGCGGCCACCGCCGAGGGTGCCACCGTCGGCTTCGAGCAGGACGTCGAGATCTGGCGCAACAAGACCCGCATCGACAACCCGCTCCTCACCGAGGAGGACGGCCCCGTCTACCAGCTGCGCCGCTGGTACGAGCAGTTCTACGTCGACGTCGCCGACGTCAAGGACGAGATGACCCGGCGCTTCGAGTTCGAGATCGACACCCAGCGGGCCAACCGGGCCTGGCGCGCCGAGGTCGACGAGAACCTGGCCCGCCGCGCGGCGGAGACCGAGACCGGAGCCCCCTGACATGCGACCCGTCCAGTGCGCGGCCTGCGGCAACCAGGTCCTGTGCGAGAAGTTCAGCCCCGCCCACACCTCCGTCCAGTGGACCGCCGACGCCGCCGTCGCCTGCGCCGAGTTCCGCGAGCGGGTCGGGCAGGGCGCCTCCAGCGCCCGGATACGGACCTGCCGCGCGCTGCGGTCCAGCATCGACCGCGCGGTCGCGGACGGAACCCTGGAGGCCGACGGTGTCCGTGTCGACCTCTGAGCCCGCGGCCGCGACCGGCGCCGCCCGCACCCACCGGCTGCGGGTCGTGGAGGTCGTCGCCGAGACGGCCGACGCGCGCTCGCTGGTCCTGGAGCCCTCCCCGGAGAGCGCGCCCCGCTTCGCCCACCGCCCCGGCCAGTTCCTCACCCTGAAGCTGCCCGGCGCGGACGGGCCCGTCGCCCGCTGCTACTCCCTGGCGAGCTCGCCCCACACCGGCGAACCGCTGAAGGTCACCGTCAAGCGGGTGGCGGGCGGGTACGGCTCCAACTGGGTCTGCGACCACCTGGCGGCGGGCGACGAGGTGGAGGCGCTGCCGCCGGCCGGGACCTTCACCCCGGACTCCCTCGACGACGACCTGCTGCTCGTCGCCGGCGGGAGCGGCATCACCCCCGTCCTGTCCATCGCCAAGTCCGTCCTCGCGGCCGGCACCGGCCGGATCGTCCTGCTGTACGCCAACCGCGACGAGTCCTCGGTGATCTTCCGCGACGAACTGCGCGCCCTCACCGCCGCCCACCCCGGACGGCTCCTCGTCGTCCACTGGCTGGAGTCGCTCCAGGGCCTTCCGGTCCCGGAGCGGCTCGCCGCCGCGCTCGCGCCGTACGCCGGCCGCGAGGCGTTCGTCTGCGGCCCGGGGCCGCTGATGGACGCCGTCGAACGGGCGCTGCGCACGCTCGGCGCGCCCGGCGAACGCATCCACCGGGAACGGTTCTTCTCCCTCTCCGGGGACGTCTTCGACACCCCCGCCCCGGTGGCCGCCACCGGGGAGCGGGACGGCGCCGTGACGGTGGAGCTCGACGGCGAGACCCGTACGGTCGCCTGGCCGCCGTCGGCTCCGCTGCTCGACGCGCTCCTCGCGGCCGGGGTGGACGCCCCGTACTCCTGCCGCGAGGGCGCGTGCAGCGCCTGCACCTGCCGGGTCGTCTCGGGCGAGGTGCGGATGGTCCGCAACGAGGTCCTGGACGCGCGGGACCTCGCCGACGGATACGTCCTCGCCTGCCAGGCCCTCCCGCTCACCGACCGGGTCGGGATCACCTACTCCTGACGCCCGGACTTCCCCCGAGGAGCCCTCCCATGCCCCGTACCTACCTGGTCACCGGAGCCGCCTCCGGCATCGGCGCGGCCACCACGGCCCTCCTTCGGGAGCGGGGCCACACGGTCCTCGCCGCCGATCTGGAGGACGGCGACCTGCGCGCCGACCTGTCCACCGCGGAGGGCCGGGCCGCGCTCGTGGCCGGCGCCCGCGACCTCACCGGCGGCCGGCTCGACGCCGTCGTCTCCTGCGCGGGCGTCGCCCACTTCGACCCGCTCACCATCAGGGTCAACCACTTCGGCGCGGTCGCCACCCTCGAAGGACTGCGCCCGCTCCTCGCCGCGGGCCGCGACCCGCGGGCGCTCGTCGTCGGCTCCATCGACTCCGTGCACCCCACGGACCCGGCCCTGATGGCCGCCGCGGACGCGGGCGACGAGCCGGCGGCGGTGGCCGCCGCCCGCGCGGCCGTGGACCGCGGCGAGGGGCACCTCGTGTACTCCTCGTCGAAGGCGTCCGTCTCCCGCTGGGTCCGCCGCACCGCCCCCGGCGACGCCTGGGCCGGCGCCGGCATCCCGCTCAACGCCGTCGCCCCCGGCGTGGTCCTCACCCCGCTGACCCGGCCCCTGCTCGACGACCCGGCGACCCGCGCCCTCGTCGAGCGGGCCGTCCCCATGCCGCTGCACGGCCACTCCCGGCCCGAACAGCTCGCCCCGCTCATCGCCTGGCTCACCTCGCCCGAGAACACCCTCGTCACCGGCCAGGTCGTCTTCGCGGACGGCGGCGCCGACGCCGTCCTGCGCGGCGACCGCACCTGGTGACGGCATCCCGCCCCGGAGGCCCCATGCACCCCCGCACCCTCGTCCGCTCCCTCGTGGTGCCCGCCGACCCCGACACCGTCTGGGCGCTCGTCGGCGGCTTCGCCGGCCTCGGCGACTGGCACCCGCACGTTCCGCCAGCCACGGTGGAGGACGGCGCCGACCCCGAACTCCCCGGCGCCGTGAGGGCGTTCACGCTGGACGGCACGGTCGTCGCCCGCGAGCGGCTGCTCGCCCGGGACCCCGCCGCCCGCAGCTACCGCTACACCCTCCTCGAACCGCTCGCGCTGCCCGTCGAGGAGTACGTGGCCACGCTCGCCGTCACCGGGCACCCCGACGGCGCCGAACTCCGCTGGACCGCCTCCTACCGCGCCCCGGACGCCCTCGTCCCGAAGGTCGAGGCCGCCTTCGGGGACGGCGTCTACGCCACCGGCCTCGACGCCGTCCGGCAGCGCCTGTCCTAGAGGCGCCCGCCCTGGAGGCGTCTCTCCTGGGGCGCCTGTCCTGAGGCGTCACCTGGGGGCGCCTGCCTGGAGGCGCCTCTCCCGGCAGCGCCTCACATCCAGTCGCTGAACCGCAGCCAGGTCATCATGTTGTCCATCGACGGCTGCGGCACCCCGGCCGCGACGGCACCCGCCGGCTCCGCCCGCCGTTCCGTCAGCCGCCCGGGGCCGAACATCGACTGCCAGACCTGGCGGGCGCAGCCCCGCACCGCGGGGGCGATCCGCTCCATCTCCCGGCGCACGCCGTGGCCGCAGACCGAGATCGCGGCCACGGCCCGGCCCGCCCCGCGCAGCGGCGCCGCGACGCAGTAGACGCCCCGGAACCCCTCCTCCTGGTCGAAGGCCACCCCGCGCTCCCGCACCAGCGCCAGCTCGGCCCGGAAGGGCTCGGGGCGGGTGATGGTCCGGGGGGTGCGGGGCCGCAGCCCGTTCCGTATCACCTGCTCCACCACCGGGGCGTCGCTGAACGCCAGGATCGCCTTCCCCGACGCCGTGCAGTACGCGGGCTGCCGGCCGCCCGTCCGGGACGGCACGCCGGAGTCGTCCGAGCCGCCGATCCGCTCCAGGTAGACCACCTCGGAGCCGTCGAGGACGGTGAGGTGCACCAGATGGCCGGTCGCCTCGTGCAGCGCGTGCAGATGGGGGAGGGCGGCGCGGCGCAGCCGGTTGTGGTGCGAGGCCATCGCGCCGAGCTCCAGCATGCCCATGCCCAGCCGGTAGTCGCGGCCCTCCCGCTCCAGCCACCGCAGCTGCACCAGCTGGTCCAGGATGCGGTGCGCGGAGGAGCGCCGGATCCCCGACCGCTGCACGACCTCGGTGAGGGTCAGGCGCGGGCCCCCGCTCTGGAAGGCGCTGAGCACCTTCGCCGCCTTCTCCAGCAGCGACAGCGGCGGCAGCGGCGGCAGCGGCGGCAGCGGCGGAGCCACGGCCTCGGCAGGCCCGCCGGCCCCTCCGGCCCGCACGTCCTGGACGGGCTCGGCGGCATGCGTCGTCATCGACACCTCCCACGCGGACGGCGCGACGGGCGAAAGCCCTGCCGCGTCCGTAATCTCCGGTATTGCGTGGAGAGTGCCAGAGGGGGCGGGGCGGCGGGAAGGGGGTGTTCCGTCTCGGAACGGTAACGCGTAGGTTCCCTCTCGTCACCCAAGAGGAGCCCAAGAACCGGGCACCGGACCCGAGAGGCACCCCATGCGCGACCACGACGTCCTCACCGCGGTCCGGGCCCTCGCCCCCGCCCTGCGCGCACGCGCCGACGAGGCCGAGGAACTGCGCCGCCTCCCCGACGCCACCGTCGCCGAGCTCGACCGCGCCGGCTTCTTCCGGCTGCTCCGCCCCCGCGCCCACGGCGGACTCGCCGCCGCCCCCGAGGTCTTCCACGCCGCCGTCCACGAGATCGCACGGGCCTGCGGCTCCACCGGCTGGACCGCCGCCCTCCTCGGCGTCCACCCCTGGTACGTCGCCCTCCTCGACCCCCGCGCCCAGCACGACGTGTGGTCCGGCGACGACACCGCCCTCGTCTGCTCCTCCCACGCCCCCACCGGCACCGTCACCCCCGTCCCCGGCGGCTACCGGCTCACCGGCCGCTGGCACTTCGCGGCCGGCGCCGACCACGCCCGCTGGGCCCTGCTCGGCGGGCTCGTCAGCGACCCCGACGGCCTCCCGCTCGACATGCGCACCTTCCTCGTGCCCCGCGCCGACTACCGGGTGGACGACGTCTGGGACACCGTCGGCCTGCGCGGCAGCGGCAGCAACGACCTCGTCGTCGACGACGCCTTCGTCCCCGCCCACCGCACCCTCGGCTACACCCCCGTCACCACCCTCCGCTGCCCCGGCCACGAGGCCAACCCGGAACCCGTCTACCGGCTCCCGTACGCGGCCCTCTTCACCACCACCGTCTCCACCGTCATGGTCGGCATCGCCGAGGGCGCCTACGAGCACCACGTCGACACCGCCCGCACCCACCCCGCCCTCCCGACCGGCCGGCGCGTCGCCGAGGACCCCTTCGCCCAGGTCCGCATCGCCCGCGCGGCCGGCGAGATCGACGCCGCCCGCCTCCAGCTCGCCCGCAACACCGCCGAGCTGTACGCGGTGGCCCGGGCCGGCGGCGAACCCACCGTCGCCCTGCGCGCCCGCGCCCGCCGCGACCAGGCCCTCGCAACCGAACGCGCCCTCACCGCCGTCGACCTGCTGCGCGAGAACGCCGGCGGCAGCCCCCTGCGCAGCGGCGGCGACGTCCTCTCCCGCGCCTGGCGCGACCTCCACACCGGCCGCGGCCAGGCCGCCAACGACGTGGCACGCGCCCTCACCCTCTTCGGCCGGGACGCCGTCGGCCTCGACGTCCGCGACCCCATGCTCTGAACCGCGCGCGCCGCCTTCCCGCTCAGTGGGAGCGACGCGTTCACCCCGGCGACCGGCTCGCCGTACGGTCCTGGCATTCCCCCACCACGACCCGAAAGGGGATGCCCCCATGGCCGACGACGTCCTGGCAGCAGTCCGCGACCTCGCCCCCGTCCTGCGCGAACGCGCCGCGGAGGCCGAGGAGCTGCGCCGCGTGCCCGACGCCTCCGTCAAGGAACTGGAGGACACCGGCTTCTTCCAGCTGCTCCAGCCGAAGACCTTCGGCGGCCGCGCCGCCGACCCGGTGGCCTTCTACACGGCCGTCAAGGAGATCGCCAAGGCGTGCGGTTCGACCGGCTGGGTCGCCTCCGTGGTCGGCGTCCACCCCTGGCACGTCGCCCTGTTCGACCCGCGCGCCCAGCAGGAGGTGTGGGGCGAGGACCACAAGACCCGCATCGCCTCCTCGTACGCCCCCACCGGCAAGGCCGCCGCCGTCGACGGAGGCTTCCGCCTCTCCGGCCGCTGGCACTTCTCCTCCGGCTGCGACCACGCCCGCTGGGCCCTCCTCGGCTGTCTCGTCACCGACGCCGAGGGCAACCCGGTCGACATGCGCACCTTCCTCGTCCCCCGCTCCGACTACCGCGTCGACGACGTCTGGGACACCGTCGGCCTGCGCGGCACCGGCAGCAACGACATCGTCGTGGACGACGTGTTCGTCCCCGAGCACCGCGCCCTCAGCTTCGGCCCCGTCACCGCCCTCGACGTGCCGGGCCACGCGGTCAACCCCGAACCCGTCTACCGGCTGCCGTACGCCGGCGTCTTCACCACCACCATCGCCACCCCGATCGTCGGCATCGCCGAGGGCGCCTACGACTCCTACGCCGAGGCCACCCGCAAGCGGTTCCGCGTCTCCTACGGCCAGCAGGTCGCCGAGGACCCCTTCGCCCAGGTCCGCATCGCCCGCGCCGCCAGCGACATCGACGCCGCCTGGCTCCAGCTCACCCGCAACATCGGCGCCATGTACGCCCTCGCCGAGCGCGGCGAGGAACTCCCCATGGAGCTGCGCACCCGCACCCGCCGGGACCAGGTGCTCGCCACCGAACGCGCGGTCGCCGCCGTCGACCTGCTGATGGAGAACGCCGGCGGCAACGCCATGCGCACCGGCTCCGGAGCCGTCCAGCGCGCCTGGCGCGACGCCCACACCGGCCGCGGCCACGCCGCCAACGACCCCGAGCGCGCCCTCGTCATGTACGGGCAGTGCGCCCTCGGCATCGATGTCCAAGACACCATGGCCTGAGAGGTGCCGCAGATGACCGCGCTCACGTACGCCTCGACCTCCCGCACCGCCAAGGCGGCCGGACTCACCCTCCACTACCACGAGGCCCGGCCCGCGGACCGGCCCGACGCCCCCGTCGTGATCATGCTGCACGGCGGCGGCCCCGGCGCCTCCGGCTGGAGCAACTTCGGCGGCAACCTCCCCGTCCTCGCCCGCGCGTTCCGCACCCTCCTCGTCGACCAGCCCTGCTACGGCCGCTCCGACAAGCCCGAACTCGACCGCGACTACTTCAGCTACAGCGCCCGCGCCGTCGCCGCCCTCATGGACGAACTCGGCATCGAGCGCGCCCACCTCGTCGGCAACTCGCTCGGCGGCGGCACCGCCGTGCGGATCGCCCTCGACCACCCGGACAAGGCCGACAAGCTCCTCCTGATGGGACCGGGCGGCATCTCCGTCAACCTCTTCGCCCCCGACCCGACCGAGGGCATCAAGCGGCTCTTCGAGTTCAACGCCGCCCCCGAGCCGACGAAGGAACAGCTGCGCGCCTTCCTCTCCGTCATGGCCTACGACCAGTCCGTCGTCACCGACGCCCTGGTCGAGGAGCGCTGGGCCTCCGCCACCGACCCCGAGACCCGGCTCGGCGCCGCCCGCATGGCCGCCTCCTTCGCCAACCCCGCCTGGGCCGAGGCCACCATGCTCTGGCGCGAGGCCCACCGGATCACCCGGCCCGTGCTGCTCACCTGGGGCCGCGAGGACCGCGTCAACCCCCTCGACGGCGCCCTCGTCGCCCTGAAGGCGATCCCCGACGCGCGCCTGCACGTCTTCCCGCACTGCGGCCACTGGGCCCAGACGGAACAGGCCGACGCGTTCAACCGCCTCGCCGTCGACTTCTTCACCCACTGACCCCGCCGAACCCCCTCAGCGAACACAGAGGTTCCCCATGGACATTCGCGCACTCGGCTACCTGCGCCTGGAGACCACCCGCCTCGACGAGTGGCGGCGCTACACCCTCGACATCCTCGGCATGGCCGAGGCCCCCGGCTCCACCGACACCACCCTCCTGCTGCGCGTCGACGACCGGGCGTACCGCCTGGTGATCCAGGCCGGCGAGAGCGACCGGCTCCTCGCCGCCGGATGGGAGCTGGCGAACGCCACCGCCCTCGCCGACGCCGCCGCCGAGCTGGAGGCGGCCGGCGTGGCCGTCAAGACCGCCGACGCCGCCGAACTCGCCGAACGGCGCGTCCAGGGCCTGATCCACCTCACGGACCCCTGCGGCAACCCGCTGGAGCTCTACTGGGGACAGGCCCAGGACCACACCCCGCTCGCCACCCCGTACGGCAACCGCTTCGTCACCGGCGACCTCGGCCTCGGCCACGTCGTCCTGCCGGTCCCCGACATCGAGGCCGCCCTCGACTTCTACGAGAAGCTGCTCGGCTTCCAGCTCCGCGACTCCATGAAGCTCCCGCCGCAGGCCGTCCCCACCGCCGCCGAGCAGCGCGACTTCCACTGGATGCACTTCCTGAGCCCCAACCGCCGCCACCACAGCCTCGGCCTCTACCCCGGCGCCCTGCCCCCCGGCATCGTGCACTTCATGGTGGAGCTGGAGACCCTGGACGACGTCGGCCTCGGCCTCGACCGCACGCAGGCCGCCGGCATCCCCATCGCCTCCAGCCTCGGCCGCCACACCAACGACCGCATGGTCTCCTTCTACGCCCAGGCCCCCGGCGGCTTCCAGGTCGAGTACGGCTGGGACGGCCTGATCGTCGATCCCGCCACCTGGGTCGCCAAGGAGATCACCGCCGACAGCGTCTGGGGCCACCAGTGGAACGGCTGATCGACCCCGCGGTCTTCCGCGACGTCCTCGGGCGCTTCGCCAGCGGCATCACCGTCGTGGCGGCCCTCGACGGCGGCGAGCCCGCCGGCTTCGCCTGCCAGTCCTTCGCCTCCCTCTCCCTCGACCCCCCGCTGGTGATGCTCGCCGTCGGCCGCTCCTCCACCAGCTGGCCGAGGATCGAACGGGCCGGCCGCTTCTGCGTCACCATCCTCGCCGAGGACCAGCGGACCACCTGCGCCGCCCTCGGCCGCAGCGGCCCCGACAAGTTCGCCGGCGTCCCCTGGAGCGTCAGCGAGCACGGCACCGTGCGGATCGACGGCGCCCTCGCCCACGTCGAGTGCGAACTGCACGAGGTGTACGAGGCAGGCGACCACCACCTCGTCACCGCCCACGTCGTCGCCCTCGACGCCGGCGAGGACCGCAGGCCGCTGCTCTACTACCGCAGCCGCTACGCCGTCGGGGCCTTCTGATGCCCCTCGACCCCGACCGGGCGAAGGCCGCGCCCCCGGTGCGGACCGAGGTCGTCTGGGACGACCGCGCCGTGCGCCTGTACCACCTGGCGCTCGGCGCGGGCGTCCCCGAGACCGATCCGCGCGCCCTGCGCTACGTGTACGAGGGCCACGAGGACGGCCTGACGATCCTGCCCACCTTCGGTGTCGTCGCCGGTGGCACCGGAGGCGTCGGCTTCCAGGTCTTCGAGGCGCCCGGCGTCGACATCGACCTGGCGCACGTCCTCCACGGCGGCCAGGAGATCACCGTGCACCGCCCGCTGCCCGCCGCCGCCCGCGCCACCGCCGTCACCCGCCTGACGGACGTGTACGACAAGGGGAGCGCCGCCGTCCTCGTCCAGGAGTCCACCCTCCTCGGCGAGGACGGCGCCCCCCTCCTCACCCAGCGCAACCACGTCTTCGTCCGCGGCGAGGGCGGCTTCGGCGGCGACCGGGGCCCCTCCGACCGCCTGCCCGCCCCGGACCGGGAACCCGACCTCGTCGTGGACCTCCCCACGCTTCCCCAGCAGGCCCTGCTCTACCGGCTCACCGGCGACTGGAACCCCCTCCACGCCGATCCGGCCACCGCCCGCCGGGCCGGCTACGACCGTCCCGTCCTGCACGGACTGTGCACCTTCGGCATGGCCGTCAAGGCCGTCACCGACCACCTGCTCGACGGCGACGCGGCCGCCGTCACCGGCTGCCGCACCCGCTTCGCCGGGGTGTTCTTCCCCGGCGAGACGCTCCGGCTGCGGGTGTGGCACACCGCCGGCGGCCACCTGCTGACCGCCGGCGCCGCGGAACGCGACGACGCCCCCGTCCTCACCGACGCCCGCGTCACCACCCGCTGAACAACCGGCCCCGACCGCCGGACCGACTCCCCGAGGGAGAACGCGATGAACAGCACCTGGGACCACACCTACGACGTGGTCGTGGTCGGCTCCGGCGCCGCCGGCATGGCCGCGGCCCTCACCGCCCGGCTGCGCGGGCTCACCGCCCTGATCGTCGAGAAGACCGACGCCTACGGCGGCTCCACCGCCCTCTCCGGCGGCGCCATCTGGGTCCCCGGCAACTTCCACCTGGACGCCGCCGGACTCGGCGACACCCCCGAGAAGGCCCGCGCCTACCTGGACGCCACCGTCGGCGACCGCGTCCCCGACAGCCGCAAGGACGCCTACGTACGGTACGGACCGCGCATGGTCCGCGAGTTCCACGACCGCACCGACGTCCGCTTCGTCTACACCCCCGGCTACTCCGACTACTACCCCGAGCGCATGGGCGGCTACCCGCAGGGCCGCTCCATCGAACCCGAGGTCTTCGACTTCACGCGGCTCGCCCCCGGACGGCGCGCCACCATGCGCCGCGCCGGACTCCCCACGTACGGCCTCACCATCACCTCCAAGGACTTCCACGACCTCAACATGGTCGGCCGCACCTGGGCCGGCCGGCGCACCGCCCTCAAGGTCGGCGCCCGCGCGGCCAAGGCGCTGCTCACCGGCCGGAAGCCGCTCTCCCTCGGCGAGGCCCTGATCGCCCGCATGCGCCACTCGCTCGACCGCCTCGGCGGCGAGCTGTGGCTCTCCGCGCCGCTCACCGGCCTCGTCGAGGAGGACGGCCGGGTCACCGGCGTACGAGTGCGCCGGGACGGCCGCGACCTCACCGTCCGGGCCACCGGCGGCGTGGTCCTCGCCTCCGGCGGCTTCTCCCACGACCAGGCGCTGCGCGAGAAGCACCTGCCGGCCCCCACCTCCACCGCGTGGAGCGCCGCCGCCGACGGCCAGACCGGAGACGCCCTGGAACCGGCCCTCGCCCTCGGCGCCGCCGTCGACCTGATGGACAAGGTGTGGGGCGCGCCGACCGTCGTCCCCCCGGACGCCAAGCCCTTCTTCCTCGTCGCCGACCGAGGGATCCCCGGCATGGTGATCGTCGACTCGGCGGGGGAGCGGTACGCCAACGAGGCCGCCCCCTACCACGAGTTCGTCGACGCCATGTACGCCCACCAGGCCCGCGGCGGCGCCACCGCCGTACCGTCCTGGCTGATCCTCGACGCCACGGCGAAGTCCCGGTACATCTTCATGGGCCTCTTCCCCGGCCAGTCCTTCCCCCGCCCGTGGCGGGAGAGCGGCTTCGTGAAGCAGGCCGCGACCGTGGAGGAGCTCGCCGGGCTCATCGGCGCCGCCCCGGAGCGGCTGCGCGCCACCGTGAACCGCTTCAACGGCTTCGCCCGCGCGGGCAGGGACGAGGACTTCCACCGCGGCGACAGCGTCTACGACCGCTACTACGGCGACCCGACGCTCCCCAACCCCAATCTGGCGCCGCTGGAGAAGGGCCCCTTCCACGCGATCCCCGTCCACCCCGGCGACATCGGCACCAAGGGCGGACTGGTCACCGACGCCGCCGCCCGCGTGCTGCGCGAGGACGGCACCCCCGTCCCCGGCCTGTACGCCTCCGGCAACGTCTCCTCCGCCGTCATGGGCGAGACCTATCCGGGGCCCGGCGCGACCATCGGCCCCGCCATGACGTTCAGCTGGCTCGCCGTCGACGACATCGCGGGCGACCGCGCGTGACCGGCCGGCCCGACGACACCCTGCGCGACCGCGTGGTGATCGTCACCGGCGGCGCCCGGGGACTCGGCGCGGCGGCCGCCCGCGCGGCCGCCGGGGCGGGGGCCCGCGTGCTGGTCACCGACCTCCGCGAGGAGGAGGGCCGGGCGCTCGCCGGGGAGCTCGGCGACCACGCCCGCTTCGCCCGGCACGACGTCACCTCGGAGGACGCCTGGCGCGCGGTCGTGGACCTGGCCGCGCGGACGTACGGCCGGGTCGACGGCCTGGTCAACAACGCCGGGATCTCCGGCGGTTCGCACGCCCTGGAGGAGCAGACGGCGGAGGCGTTCCGCCGCGTGGTGGACATCGACCTCACCGGCGTCTTCCTCGGCCTGCGCACCGTGATCCCGGCGCTGCGGGCGAACGGCGGCGGTTCCGTCGTGAACGTCTCCTCCGCGGCCGGCCTGATGGGCCTGGCCCGCACCGCCGGCTACGGGGCGGCCAAGTGGGGCGTGCGCGGCCTCACCAAGATCGCCGCCGTGGAGCTCGCCGCCGACCGGATCCGGGTCAACTCCGTCCACCCCGGCATGATCCACACCCCCATGACCGCCCACCTCGGCCTCCCCGGCGGCGCGGGCGGCTTCCCCGCCGCGCCCATGGGACGCGTCGGAGCGCCCGAGGAGATCGCCCGGGCGGTCGTCTTCCTGCTCTCCGACGCCGCCTCGTACGTCACCGGCGCCGAGCTCGCCGTCGACGGCGGCTGGACCACGGGACCCGCCCTCACGACCCCCCGCACCGACCCCCTCCAGGAGGACCGCCGATGACCGTCGACCTGACCGGGAAGGTCGCGCTGATCACCGGCGCGGCCCGGGGCATGGGCGAGGCCGAGGCCCGCCTCTTCACCACCCTCGGCGCCCGCGTCGTCCTCACCGACGTGCGCGAGGCCGAGGGCGAGGCGACCGCCGCCTCCCTCGGCCCGGCCGCCCGCTTCGTCCGCCACGACGTCACCGACGCGGACTCCTGGGCGGCCGCCGTGACCGCCGCCCTCGACGCCTTCGGCCGGCTCGACGTCCTCGTCAACAACGCCGCCGTCTACTCCACGTCCCCGATCGTGGACGAGGACCCGGCCCGCCTCGACACCCTCCTGCGGGTCAACCTCGCCGGCCCCTTCCTCGGCATCCGCGCCGCCGCCCCCGCGATCCGCGACAGCGGCGGCGGCTCCATCGTGAACATCTCCTCGCAGGCCGGCCTCCAGGGCATCTGGGGGCACGGCGCCTACGGCGCCGCCAAGTGGGGGCTGCGCGGACTGACGAAGACGGCCGCCCTCGAACTCGGCCCGGACGGCATCCGGGTCAACTCCGTCCACCCCGGCGCCATCGCCACCGCCATGACCGCCCACCTCGGCACCGCCCACCACCCGGGCGCCCCGCTCGGCCGGGTCGGCCGGCCCGAGGAGGTCGCCCGGCTCGTCGCCTTCCTCGCCTCCGACGCGGCCTCCTACCTCTCCGGCGCCGAACTCGCCGTGGACGGCGGGGCGTCCGCCGGCCGCATGCCCCTGCTCCCCGCGAAGGAGACCGACGCGTGACCCACCCCACCCCCGAGGTCCGGGCCCTCATCGACCAGGCCACCGCGCAGTTCCCCCCGATCGGCACCGCGATGACCGACATCGCCGAGGTGCGCGCCTTCTTCGCCGCACGCCCCCGGCCCGCCGTCCCCCCGCCGCCCGTCGCCCGCGTCACGGACCGGGACGCCGACGGCGTGCCCGTCCGCGTCTACGAGGGCGGCACCCGGGCGGACGCGCCCGTCGTCGTCTTCTGCCACGGCGGCGGCTTCGTCCTCTGCGACCTCGACAGCCACGACGCCTTCTGCCGGAGCATCGCCGCCGCCACCGGTGCCACCGTCGTCGCCGCCGACTACCGGCGCGCCCCCGAGCACCCCTTCCCCGCCGCCCCCGAGGACGCCCACACCGCCCTGCGCTGGGCGGCCCGCACCCACCCCGGGCGCCGGCTCGCCGTCGCCGGAGACAGCGCGGGCGCCCACCTCGCCACCGTCCTCACCCTGCTCGCCCGCGACCGGGGCGGCCCCGAGATCGCCTTCCAGGCCCTGTACTACCCGATGCTGGACCCCACCCGCTCGCGCCCCTCCCACCGGGAGAACGCCCAGGGGTACTTCCTCACCGCCGACCACCTGCGCTGGTACTGGGACGCCTACCTGCCCGCACCGGCCGACCGCACCCACCCGTACGCGTCCCCGCTCGCCCACGCCGACCTCACGGGCCTCCCGCCGGCCCATGTGGTCACCGCCGGTCTCGACCCGCTGCGGGACGAGGGGATCGCGTACGCCGAGGCGCTCGCCGCCGCCGGGGTGAGCGTGGAGCACCACCACCATCCGGGCATGTTCCACGGCTTCCTCTCGATGGCCGGCGCCCTCCCCGAGGGGGCCACGGCCCGCGACTCCGCCTTCGCCGTGCTGCGCGCCGCGCTCGACCCCTCCTGACCCGCCCCGCACCCGCGCCCCCGCCCCCACCCGACCGGTGGGCGCGGGGGCGCGCTTCTGCCGGCGGGTCACCCCTTGATGAGCTCGAACCCCTCGTACCCCGCCTCCGCCACCCGCTCGATGATCTCCCCGTACACCCCGAAGCCGCCGATGAACGGCATGAACACCCGTGGCTTACCAGGGATGTTGGCGCCCTGGTACCAGGAGTCGGCCGCCGGGAAGAGGGTGGCGGCGGCCCGGTCGCGGCACTCCGCGACCCACCGTTCGACGGCCTCCTCACGAGCCTCGATCGCCCGGTAGCCGTGCGCGTCCAGGTGGCGCAGGCACTCCGCCAGCCAGTCGACGTGCTGCTCGGCGCAGAGGACCACATTGGCCATGACGGACGGGCTTCCGGCCCCGGTGAGGCTGAACAGGTTCGGGAAGCCGTCCACGCCGAGACCCAGGTACGTCCGGGGGCCGGCGGCCCAGTCGTCCTTCAGCCGCCGTCCGCCGCGCCCCCGCACCTCGACGCGGTCGAGCGCGCCCGTCATGGCGTCGAAGCCGGTCGCGAAGACGAGCGCGTCCAGCTCGACCAGGGTGCCGTCGGCCAGGACGACCCCGCGGCTCTCGATCCGCTCGATCGGGTTCCCGCGCAGCCCGACGAGGCTCACGTCCGGGCGGTTGAACGTGGCGTAGTAGTCGGAGTCCGTGACGATCCGCTTGGTGCCGATCGGGTGGTCGGTGGGGACGAGCAGATCGGCGACGGCCGGATCCTCGACGACACCCCGGACCTTCTCCTCCCAGAACGCGCGCGCCGCGTCGTTCGCCGCGAGGTCGGTCAGCTGGTCGGGGAAGGTCTTGGAGTACAGCACCCCGCCCAGCCGCCACCGCTCCTCGAAGGCGGACCGCCGCTCCTCCTCGGACACCTCGAAGGTCGCCGCCGGGTGGACCTGGTGCGGCGAGCCGCCGCCGCTGAGCCGGGAGAGGCGCCGCCGCTCCGCGTACCCCGCCTTCTGCCGGGCGCGGGTCGCCGCGTCGAGGGGCCGGTTCCCGGCCGGGACGCTGTAGTTGGCGCTGCGCTGGAAGACCGTGAGGTGCGCGGCCTGTTCGGCGATGAGCGGCACCGCCTGGATGCCGGAGGAGCCGGTGCCGATGACGCCGACGCGCAGCCCCGTGAAGTCGACGCCCTCGTGCGGCCACGCCCCGGTGTGGTGCACGGGGCCGGCGAACCCGTCCGCCCCGGGGATGTCCGGGCGGTGCGCGGCGGAGAGGCAGCCGACGGCGAAGACGCAGTACCGGGCCGACACCGTCTCGCCCCGGTCGGTGCGGACCGTCCAGGTCAGCGCCTCCTCGTCGAGCTCGGCCGAGAGGACCGAGGTCGCGAAGGAGTAGCTGCGGCGCAGGTCGTGACGGTCGGCGACATGGGCGAGGTAGCGCAGGATCTCGGGCTGGGTGGCGTACCGCTCGCTCCACTCCCACTCCTGCTGGAGCTCCTCGTCGAAGGAGTACGAGTAGTCGACCGACTCCACGTCGCAGCGGGCGCCCGGGTAGCGGTTCCAGTACCAGACCCCGCCCACGTCGTCGCCGCGCTCGAAGCCGCGCACGCGGTGGCCGAGCGCGCGCAGCCGGTGCACGGCGTACAGGCCGGTGACACCGGCCCCGACGACGATGACGTCCACGTCGGTGGGGGTGGGGGTGCTGTCGTTCACGATCGTGCTCCTCGTCCGGTGGTGGTGGGTCCCGCCAGCCGTCGCAGCGCCCCCTTGTCGACCTTGCCCGCCGCGTTGTGGGGAAGGGCCGGGAGGGCGTGGAAGGCGCGCGGGGTCTTGAAGTTGGCCAGCCGCTCGCGGGTGTAGGCGGTGAGCTCCGCGCCGTCGATCCGGGTGCCCTCCGCGGGGACGCAGTAGGCGACGCCGACCTCGCCGAGCCGTCCGTCGGGCGCGCCGACGACCGCCGCGTCCAGGACGGCCGGATGGGTCCGCAGGACCTGCTCGACCTCGGCCGGGTACACGTTGAACCCGCCCACCACGAACATGTCCTTCAGCCGGTCGGTGATCCGCAGGAACCCGCGTGCGTCGAGCACGCCGACGTCGCCGGTGCGCAGCCAGCCGTCGGCGTCCACCGCCTCGGCCGTGGCCGCGGGGTCGTCGAGGTAGCCGCGCATGACGTGGAAGCCGCGCGTCAGGATCTCGCCGGGTTCGCCGGGCGGCGCGTCGATCCGCAGTTCGGTGCCCTCCAGGGCGGTGCCGGAGGTCCGGGCCAGCGTCTCGGGGGACTCGTGCGGCGGGCAGATGGCGACCACGCCGGTCGACTCGGTCAGGCCGTACGCGGTGGAGACGGAGCGGGCGCCGAGGCCGGACCTGATCTCCTCGATGAGCGCGGTCGGGATGTTCGCCGCTCCGGTGACCGCCATCCGCATCGCGCTCAGGTCGTACGAGGCGCGCCCGGGGTGGTGGAGGAGCGAGGTGAAGACGGTGGGCGCGCCGGTGAGGACGGAGATCCGTTCGTCCCGCATCCGGCGCAGGACCGTCTCCGCGTCGAAGACCGCCTCGGGCACGATCGTCGCCCCGTGCAGCAGGCAGGCGAGGACGCCCGCCTTGTAGCCGAAGGTGTGGAAGAACGGGTTGACCAGCAGATAGCGGTCGCCGCGCCGCAGGGTGACCGTGCGGGCCCAGGCGTCGTACACGCGCAGGTTCTGCCCGTGGGCGGTGGGGACGCCCTTGGGCCGGCCGGTGGTCCCGGAGGTGAAGAGGACGTCGGCGGGGTCGTCGGGACGGACGGCCGCCGAGCGGGCGAGCCGCCGCTCCGCCGTCACCGCCCGCCCGCCGGCCAGGAACTCCGGCCAGTCGTCCGCGTGCAGGGCCACGGTCCGGTCGAGGAGCGGCAGTTGCTCGCCGGCCTCCGTGAGCAGCGCCCGGTAGTCGGTGCCCAGGAAGTCGTGCTCGGTGAAGAGCAGCCTGGTGCGGGAGCGGCGCAGGATGTCGGCGGCCTCGGCCGCCCGGTAGCGGGTGTTCACCGGGACGAGGACGGCCCCGGCGGTCACCGCGCCGAGCGCGGCCACCACCCACCGGGCGCTGTTCGGCGCCCAGACGGCGACCGCCTCGCCGGGGCGCACCCCCTGGGCGATCACCGCGCGCGCCGTCGCGTCGACGCGGTCGCGCAGCTCCCGGAAGGTCCAGCGTTCCCCGCCGAAGACGAGGGCCTCCTCGTCGCCGTACGTCTCGGCGGCCCAGTCCGCGAGCCGGGCCAGAGTCTCAGCGCCCCTCATGATCCGTCACGACCTCCTTGCGGGCCCGTCCCGTCGGGGCGCGGGCGTGGATCCACGACGGAGGGAGCCTGGCAGGGAGGGGCGGCCCGGCGCAGGAGCCGTTTCCCGCTCACCGGGAAGGCACGGCGGGAAGGCGTGGCGGGAACCGTGGGAACGACGGAGGAGGGGCGGCCGGGGCCGCCCCTCCTCGGGTCGCTGGGATCAGCGGGACCTAGTCAGTGCCGGTCTCCATGGCGGCGCGGTCCAGCGCCTTCTCCTCGGAGTCGGGGGTCTCGCCGCGCGAGGCGATCGCCTCGGCGCCGCCCTCGGGCATCGAGCCGATGAGGCCGGTGGCGGCGGCCTGCGCGGCTCCGATGGCGGGGCCGCCGGCGCCGATGAGGCCGATGCCGGCGTACTGCTCCAGCTTGGCGCGGGAGTCGGCGATGTCGAGGTTCCGCATGGTCAGCTGGCCGATCCGGTCCAGCGGGCCGAAGGCGGAGTCCTCGGTGCGCTCCATGGACAGCTTGTCCGGGTGGTAGCTGAAGGCCGGGCCGGTGGTGTCGAGGATCGAGTAGTCCTCGCCGCGCCGCAGCCGCAGGGTGACCTCGCCGGTGACGGCGGCGCCGACCCAGCGCTGGAGCGACTCGCGGATCATCAGGGCCTGCGGGTCCAGCCAGCGGCCCTCGTACATGAGGCGGCCGAGCCGGCGGCCCTCGTTGTGGTACTGGGCGAGGGTGTCCTCGTTGTGGATGGCGTTGACGAGGCGCTCGTAGGCGGCGTGCAGCAGCGCCATGCCGGGGGCCTCGTAGATGCCGCGGCTCTTGGCCTCGATGATCCGGTTCTCGATCTGGTCGGACATGCCCAGGCCGTGCCGGCCGCCGATGGCGTTGGCCTCCATCACGAGGTCGACGGCGGAGGCGAACTCCTTGCCGTTGATGGTGACCGGGCGGCCCTGCTCGAAGCCGATGGTCACGTCCTCGGGGTGGATCTCGACCGAGGGGTCCCAGAAGCGCACGCCCATGATCGGGTCGACGGTCTCGACGCCGGTGTCCAGGTGCTCCAGGGTCTTCGCCTCGTGGGTGGCGCCCCAGATGTTGGCGTCGGTGGAGTACGCCTTCTCGGTGGAGTCCCGGTAGGGGAGGTCGTGGGCGACGAGCCACTCCGACATCTCCTTGCGGCCGCCGAGCTCGGTGACGAAGTCGGCGTCCAGCCACGGCTTGTAGATCCGCAGGTGCGGGTTGGCCAGCAGGCCGTAGCGGTAGAACCGCTCGATGTCGTTGCCCTTGAAGGTCGAGCCGTCGCCCCAGATCTGGACGTTGTCCTCCATCATCGCCCGCACCAGGAGGGTGCCGGTGACGGCGCGGCCCAGCGGGGTGGTGTTGAAGTAGGCCCGGCCGCCGGAGCGGATGTGGAAGGCGCCGCAGGTGAGCGCGGCCAGCCCCTCCTCGACCAGCGCGGCGCGGCAGTCGACCAGGCGGGCCACCTCGGCGCCGTAGGTCTGGGCGCGCCCGGGCACCGAGGCGATGTCGGGCTCGTCGTACTGGCCGATGTCGGCGGTGTACGTGCAGGGGACCGCGCCCTTGTCACGCATCCACGCGACCGCGACGGAGGTGTCGAGACCACCGGAGAAGGCGATGCCGACGCGCTCGCCGACGGGAAGGGAGGTGAGAACCTTGGACATGGCAATAGTATGCATGAATCCGCATGGCTATGCAACGTCGTCCTGGTGTGCGACCGAGGGCCCGGTGGACCGGCCTCCCGCGAGGCGCCGGTCCACCGGGCCCCGCACTCAGCCGGCCGCGCGCCAGGCCGCGGTCAGCCGCGCCACCGCGCCCGCCGGATCACCGGAGAGCAGCCGGTGGTCGGCCTCGGCGAAGGGCTTCGCCACCGCCTCCGTGACCCGCTGTCCGATGCGATCCTGCACCAGCAGCCGGGCCCGGGCCACCAGACGCCGCGCCTCGGGTGAATCGCCCCGGCCGGCCGCCTGGAGCACCCGGGCCGCGAGACCGAGCGCCTTCAGCGCCGGCTCCCCGCCCTTCGGCGCCGCCGTCAGGGTGGTGAGCCCCCAGCCGTACGGGTACTGCGGGTCGTACGAGGAGTCGCCCACGTTCACCGGCAGCTGCGCCTCCGAGCGGGGCCAGGTCACCGGCAGCTGCCCGGTGAAGGGCTTCCGCCCGTACAGCACGTCCGCGACGCCGTCGCCCTCGGTGCCGGGCAGCCAGGACGCCACCAGGGCGTCGATCGCGGGCAGCCGGTCGCCGATCAGCTGCGGCCGTCCGGAGACGACCAGCACCGCGCACGGCATCGCCGCGCACACCCGGTCCACCGCGGCCTTGTCGGCCTCGCTCAGCTCCAGGTCGTGTCCGTTGCCGACGTCGCCGACGCCCTCGGCGTACGGCGTCTCGCCGACCACCACGACCCCGGCGTCGTACCCCTCCACCGGCGCGGAGGCGTCCTTGGACCAGGTGAGGCCGGGCGAGACCTTCCGCATCCCTTCGAGGATCGTCGTGCCGGTGGTCCGCTTCCCGGGGGCGCCCTGCCAGCTGATCGTCCAGCCGCCGGTCTGGTTGCCCAGGTCGTCGGCGTTGGACCCGGCGACGTACACCTTCTGCGCGGCCTGCAGCGGCAGCACCCCGCCGTCGTTCTTCAGCAGCACCTGCGAGGCGGCCGCCGCCTCGCGGGCCACCGCCCGGTGTCCGGCCGAGCCGACCGACGGCAGGTGGGTGGTGTCCGCGTACGGCTTCTCGAACAGCCCGAGCCGGAACTTCTGCGTCAGGATCCGGGACACCGCGTCGTCGATCCGGGCGGCCGGGATCCGGCCCGCCCCGGCCTCGGCCACCAGGGTCCGGGTGAACTCCTGGTAGTTCGTCGGCACCATGATCATGTCCAGGCCGGCGTTGACCGAGGTCCGCACGTCGCTCGAATAGTCCCCGGGGATCTGGTCGATGGCCTGCCAGTCGCTGATGACGAAGCCCTCGAAGCCCATCCGGTCCTTCAGCACCCCGTTGATCATCTCGGCGTGGGCGTGCATCTTCACCGGACCCTTGTCGTCCCCGATGACGTCGAGCGAGGAGTACGACGGCATGACCGTGCCCGCGCCGCGCTCCACCGCCTCCGCGAACGGCGCCAGGTGCACCGCCTCCAGCTCCTCGCGGGTCACCCGGGTGACGCCCTGGTCGATCGTGTACGAGCCGGTCGTCGACGACCCGAACTCCGTGCCGCCGTCGCCGACGAAGTGCTTGGCGCTGGTCAGCACCTTGTCGTTCCGGTCCAGGTCGCGCCCGTCGGCCGCGCCCTGCATGCCGTTGATCACCGTCTCCATCGCGGTGACCAGCGCCGGGTCCTCGCCGAACGCCTCGTACGACCGGCCCCACCGCTCGTCCCGCGTCACGCACAGGCACGGCGCGAAGTCCCAGGGCACCCCCGTCGCCCGCACCTCCTTCGCCGTGACCGCGCCGGTCCGCGCGGCGAGCGCCGGGTCGCGGGTGGCGCCGATGCCGATGTTGTGCGGCATGATCGTCGCCCCGGCCACGTTGTTGTGCCCGTGCACCGCGTCCACGCCGTAGATCAGCGGGATCTGGAGCCGGGTCGCCCGGGTGCGCAGCTGGTAGCCGTCGATCATCCGCGCCCACGCCTCGGGCGTGTTGGGCGAGGGCACGGAACCGCCGCCGGAGAGCAGCGAGCCGAGCGCGTACCCGGCGATGTCGCCGGGCGCCCGCAGCGCGTTCCGCTCGGCCTGGGTCATCTGCCCGGCCTTCTCCTCCGGGGTCATCCGGGACAGCAGGTCGGCGACCCGCCGCTGGACCGGCAGCCGCTTGTCGAGGTACGGCAGCCCGTGCGCGTCCACCACGACGACCGGGTGCTCGGCGGGCGCCTTGGCGCCCTCGACGGTCAGCTCCACCGGGATCGTCTCGGCCACCTCGCCGGAACGGTCCCTCAGCGTCTCGACGGTGATCGACCGGGTGGTGCCGGACGGTGTCCCGGCGGGGAAGACGAGGCTGCCGGCCACCGGCCGGTAGTCCCGCCCGGCCTCGGCGGGGCCGTCGTCCCGCGTCGCGTACGCGACGGTGACCGGCTGGTCGGTCGGCCGCGCGCCGGTGGTGTTCACGGTGACGTCGATCCGGGCGGCGCCGCCCTCCGCGACCGGGTGCACGGCGGCCCCGGTGACGACCTGCGTGGTCAGCGCCGGCTCCGCCGTGCCGTACAGCTCGACGGCGTCGAGGGCGAAGGAGCCGGGCGCGCCGGTCGGCAGGGTCAGCGCGTACCCCCACATCCGGTCCAGGCCGAGCACCTGGTCGATCCCGCCGACCGGCTGGTAGTCGGCGCGGTACTGGAAGGAGGAGAAGGGGAGTTCGACGAGGTGCCAGCCCTCCCAGTCGTCGGTGAAGGAGGTCGTCCACAGCTCGGACGCCTCGCCGTTCGCGCCGCCGTCCTTGAGCTCGAAGTTGATCCGCTTGCCCGAGCCGGGCGGCAGCGGCGCGGTGTTCTGCCCGTACCACCAGAAGCGGATGCCCCGGTGGGCGGTCCAGTCCTGCGCGGGCCGGTCGAAGGCGAAGTCGTGGGTGAAGCCGCCCCAGCCGCTGATGTCGTAGCGGCCTTCGAGGACCTGGGCGCCCTCGGGGGCGTCGGCGCGCTCGGCGAGCGCGAGCGCCGGGTGGTCGTCGGCGTCGCCGCCCCAGGGGAAGATCCCCTCGGCGGGCGGGTTCGCGAAGGGCACCTCGCCCTCGAAGCGGTCGACGGCACGGGGCGCGGGGTCGTCGGCGGCGGGCGCGGCGGCGCTGGGCCCGGCCCCGAAGAGCCCGGCGAGCAGGGCGGTGACGGCGGTGGCGGCCAGGGTGCGGTGCCGGCGCGTCGGGCGCCGGTGGTGCGGGTGCGGCATGCGTCCTCCTGAGGACGGGGGAGGGGAGGCGGTCAGGACGGCTGGTGGCTCCACTTCTGGTTGGCGCCGCCGGTGCAGGACCAGATCTGTGCCCGGGTGCCGTCGGCCGGGCTGTTGCCGGTGACGTCCAGGCACTTGTCGGCGGCGGTGTTCACCACGTCGTGGGTGGTCGCGTTGTAGTTCCACCGCTGGGCCCCGGTCCCGTTGCACGTGTACAGCTGCACCGTGGCGCCGTCGGCGGTGGCGCCGCCCGTGACGTCGAGGCACTTGCCGAGGGCCCGGACGCTGCCGTCGGCGGCGAGCGTCCACCGCTGCGCGGCGGTGCCGTTGCAGGTATACAGCTGGACGGCGGTGCCGTCGGCGCTCGACCCGCCCGCCACGTCCAGGCACTTGTCGGCCAGCCCGGTCAGCGCGCCGGAGGGCGCTCCGGAGCCCGGCGTCCCGGACCAGGTGAAGGTGGCGGTGGTACGGGCGGGCAGGCTGTACGTGAAGGACTGGCCGCCCCAGTCGACGCGGACGGACTGAGCGGAACCGCCGCCGTTGTGCGCGATCAGCGCCTTGGAGCCGTCCGGGTTGCGCCAGGCCACGTTCCGCACGGTCGCGTTGTCGGTCGAGGCGATCCGGTACGCGCCCGGCTTCACGAACTTGGTGAGGTGACCGGTCGTGTAGTACTCGATCGTGTAGTCGACCTGCCCGGCCCTGGCCCCGCCCTCCTGCACGGTGATCAGCCCGGTGCAGGTGCCGCAGCCGCCGTTGTGCGGGCCCATGTGCTGGTTGAGCGCCAGGCTCCACTTGACCAGGCTGCCGCTCCAGTTGCGGGCGTAGGAGACGATGTCCTTCAGGTCCTCGTCGTGCTGGTTCCCGATCCAGGTGCCGCCGGAGTGCTCGGTGCTGAACTGCGGCACCGACGGGTACTGGTCGTGGACCTGGCTGCCGACGGCGGGGTCGCCGAAGTAGCCGTGCCAGGCGATGCCGCCGAAGAGCGGGTCGTTCCGGACGCCCGCGTCGCCGAGGACCGCCGCGCCGAAGTTCGCGTAGTCGCCGTAGTTCCAGTCGTGCACCAGGACCTTGGTGGTGAGGCCGGCGGCCCGCAGGGCCGGGTAGAGGTGGTTCTTGGTGAACTCGACGAGGCCGGACGGATTCCAGCTCATGCCCGGGTAGTTCATGGCGGTGGGGTTGCCGGCCTGGCAGCAGTTGGGCTCGTTCTGCACCGACAGGTAGTCGACCTCGACGCCCGCCGCTCGGTAGCTCTGGACGTATCTGACCAGGTACTGGGCGTACGTGGGGTAATGCTCCCACTTCAGCCAGCCCATCTGGTCCATCCGGCCGTTGTCCTTCATCCAGCCGGGCGCGCTCCACGGCACGCCCTTGACCCGCAGCGCCGGGTTCAGCCGCTTGGCCTGCGAGGTCAGCAGCCGCACGTTCGTGTCGTAGCCGTTGGTGCCGAAGTCGTTCAGGTCGCAGCAGGTGTCGTCGAGGGAGACGTGCCCGGGGCGGGAGAGGTCCGAGGCGCCGATGGGGTTGCGGACGAAGGAGAGCCCGATGCCGTCCGTGGGGGAGAAGAGCCTGCGCATCACCTCGTCGCGGGTGGCGGCGCTGATCGCGCCGCCGCGCAGGAGGTGGGCGGTGGTGTCGGTGATCGAGGCGCCGCCGCCCTCGAACCGCTGGTAGGTGGTGGACTCGTCGACGGTGATGGTGTGGCCCGCGCCGCCGCCGGCCGGTCCGAAGGCGAGCGGTGCCTGCGGGGCGAGTCCCCGTGTGACGGTACGGCCTCCGGCGTCGGAGGTGGTGGTCAGCCAGACGTCCACCCGCTCGCCGGCGGCCCGCGCGGGGGTGGGCGCGGTGAGGACGAGCCCGGTCGCCACGAGGGCGCCGGTGAGGAGGGTGGCGAGCGTACGACGGCGTGGGCGCGCCCCGTGGCGCGCGCCCCGCAGAGGATTGAGCTGCACCTGACAACCCTTTCGTCGAGGCCACCGCGGTGCCGTCCGGATCCGGCCCGCCCGGATCCGTCCGTGTCCCGCAAGGCGGTAAGCCTTTGATCAAGCTGTGAACTTATGGACGCCCGGACCGCCCGTCAACCCCTCCCGCCTCCAAGTCCCGAAGCGGCCGCGCGCGCTGACGGCCCGTACACCCGCTCCCGACCCTCAGTGCGTTCGGGAGGTGACCGCCGGGCGGTGCCGCCGTCCGCGGGTCCGTTCAAGCGGTCGAGGGCGCGTTCAACCGGCCGCGGGCGCGTTCAAGCGGTCGAGGGCCCGTTCAGCCGGTCGAGGGCCGCCGCCGTCAGGGCCGTGATCGCCGGCGGCAGGGCCGAGCGGACGTCGGGAGCGAAGCGCGGGGAGTGGTTCGGGGGGACCCGGCCGCCGGTGGCGGCCCACTGGCGCGCGCCCGTGACTCCCGTCATCCAGTACACCAGCGGCACCTCGCCCGCTCCGCCGTAGAGCGCGAAGTCCTCCGAGGCCGCCGACGGGGGCCAGTCCGTGACCCGCTCGGGCCCGAACAGGGCCGTGTGGGCGGCCCGGACCGCGGCCGTCTCCGCCGTCGCCCCCCACAGTGCCGGCACGCGCGTCGCCACGGTGACGTCCGGGTCGCGCGGGCAGTCCGAGGCCGCGCACTCGGCGCGCACGATCCGCTCCACCGCCGCCAGCGACCGGTCGAGCGACGCCTCGGAGAGCGCCCGCACGCCGATGCCGAGGGACGCCGTCGCGGGGACGACGTTCACCGCCGTGCCCGCCCGCAGCGTGCCCACCGTCAGCGTCACGTGCTCGCCGGGCGCGGACTCCCGGGACACCACGGCCTGGAGCCGCAGCACGATCGCCGCCGCCGTCACGACCGGGTCCACCGTGAGGTGTGGCGTCCCCGCGTGACCGCCCCGCCCGTGCACCGTCACCTCCAGGGCGGCGCTCGCCGCCGTCACCGGGGCCCGGGGCGTACCGTGCGCCACCATCCCGGCCGGCAGCGGCGCCGCGTGCTGCGCGAGGACCACGTCGGGCCGGCCGAACCGCTCGTACAGGCCGTCCGCCAGCATGGCCCGCGCCCCCGTCAGGGTCTCCTCCGCCGGCTGACCGACCACCACGACCGTCCCCCGCCATTCCCCCCGGGTCCTCGCCAGCAGCTCCGCGGCCCCGCACGCGGCGGCCAGGTGCAGATCGTGCCCGCAGGCGTGCATGGCGCCGTTCCCGCTCGCGTACGGCAGCCCCGTCTCCTCCGCCAGCGGCAGGGCGTCCAGCTCGGCCCGCAGGAACACCCGCGGGCCGGGGCCGTTGCGCAGCACCCCGACGACGCCGTGACCGCCGACGCCCCGCGTCTCCTCCAGGCCGAGCGCCGCGAGCCGGTCGCCGAACACCCGGGCCGTCCGCTCCTCCGCGCCGGACGGCTCGGGGGAGGAGTGCACGTCCAGGTAGAGCGTGAGGGCGGAGCGGAGCACGTCCCCGGGAAGGGGCGGGCAGGGACGGCGGGACTCGCGCACGCGCGTTCTCCTTCGGTCGGGCGGTCGGGTGTCGGTGAGGGCGGCCCCGCTGGCGTCGCGTGCCAGCGGGATGCCAGCGGGCGGCGGGCCGAACGGTGAGCGGCGGGCGCTGCAATGGACGTACGGCAGACGGCCCCGGCCGGGGCCGCGGACCCTGAGGAGGCACCATGAACAAGGACCTGAGCACCCTCGCCGACGAGATCCTGGAGCTGGAGGCCGAGACCTTCGAGATCTCCGACTACTCGGACGCCAGCGAGGTCGTCCTCGCCGGCTCCACCAGCACCAGCTCCACCTCGACCTGCAGCTCCACCACCAGCACCACCTCCTGCTCCGCCTGACCCCCGTCCGGGTCCGCCGCGCGCCCGCCGTCCGTGACCTCCACGGACGGCGGGCGCCGCCGCGTGAGGGCTACGGGAACGGGTGCGGAACCCGGTGCACCTCACGGTCCGTCAGGTCCGTCGCCCGGTGGCCGCCCCGCCGCAGCGCGGTCCGCAGCCGGGGCATCAGCGGGGCCCGCTGCCGGTTCCAGCCGAAGTCGATCGGCAGCAGTCCCGGAACCAGGGTGCTGACCGTGCGCAGCCCCATCCGCTCCTGCTCCGGCGTCGTCTGGTCGACCACGACCACGTCGTGCCCGGCCCCGGTCAGCGCCTCCGTCACCACCCGCAGGTCGTCCCGCAGGTCGAGCGTCCGGGGCCGCCCCGACTCCTCCCACTCCCGGTAGGTCTCTCCGAAGGAGCGCACCTCCCGAGGCTCCAGGAAGGCCCGCGCGTGCGCCGCCATCCGCGGCAGCCCGTACAGCTGGGCGTGGTCCTTCAGGTGCCGTACGCGGTCGAAGTCGTCGGCCATCGCCTCCAGTTCGGCCCGCCGCTCGCGCGTCTGCCGGGACAGGTGCGGGATGTAGGTGAGGACCTCGGAGAGCGCCCCCTCCACCGCCGCGCGCGGATCGAGCGAGGCCGCCGCCGCGAAGGACAGCAGCCCCGGGCCGCCGTCCCGGCGCACCGCGACCGCCGTCACCACCGGCACCGGCAGGTCGATCCGGCTGTCCAGGACGTGCACGTCGTACCCCTGGAGCGAGGCCCGCTCCGCCATCGCCGCCGAGGCCCGGCCGCCGACCGTCGCCAGGTCGACGGCGGGCAGCCGGGCCGCGCCGTACCAGGCGTTCAGGAAGGCGTCCCGCTCCACGAGTTCGAGGAGTCCGCCGAGCACCGCCTCCTCCAGGCTCCCGCCGATGGCGCAGCCGTTGGAGCACTCGAAGACGAAGTTGTCCGCCTGGAGCCCCGCGCTGTAGTAGACGAGCCGGGACGGCACCAGGACGGGCCGCCGGTCGCGCAGCGACCAGCCCCAGTCCCAGGGGATCGGCCGGTCGGGGTCGAAGGGCGCGACGAGCGGGTCCTCCCGGTAGGTGCGCTCGGCGTAGAAGCCGCACTCCGCCGGGTCGACCGCCCGGTCCCGCAGCTCGTTCCAGGAGCCGGTGACCGGCGCGCGCGGGGCGCGCCGATGCGTGCCGGCGTACCGTTCGAGGCCCTCCAGGAAGGCCAGCGTGCGGCTGGTCGCGAAGACGTTCTCCTGCCCGCTCCACGTCACGTCGTTCAGCCCGGCGTAGCCGCGCACGAAGACGCTGCCCGCGACCGGCGCCGTCGTCGGCGAGGTGACGCTGAGCCAGGTCCCCCCGCCCAGCGCCCCGCACACCGGATTGGCGAGCGCCTCCTCGGGGATCGGGTACGAGCCGGCGGACCGCAGCCGGTACGCTCCCGGGTCCGGCTTCCGCCGCTCCACCGGCTCCAGCGCGCGCGGCTCCGCCCCCTCCGGCGCGGGCGCGCAGTCCGGGCAGAGCGGCTCGGCGAGCAGCGGATACGTGTGCACGGCGAGGGTCGCCAGGTCGATCCGGGTCACCTGGGGCAGCGCCCGGTCGGCGGGCAGGGCCGCCGGAGGTTCGGCCCCCGCCCCGCCCAGGACCGCCGCGCAGACCGCCGCCACCGCGTCGTACACGTGCGGGGTGAGCAGCGGCCAGGCCCCGGCCGGGCGCGGGCCCTCGGGCCCGCCGGTCTCCAGCGCGTCCCGCTCGCTGCGGCTGCGCAGCCGCTGCCAGCGCACGGCCAGACAGCGCCCGCAGGCGGGCGCGGTGCCGTCGCCGCCCCAGGGGCCGACGAGGACCGCCGAGGCGGTGAGGTGGACGCGGGCGGCGGCCCGTTCGGCCGCCCACGGGTCCGGCGCGCCGGGGCCGCCCAGCGGGGCGGCGGCGTCGGTGACCCCGACCGGCGCCACCGGCACGTCGGTGCCGAGCCGCAGGGTCAGCGCGGCCCGCAGCTCCGCCCGCGCCCGGTCCATGGGCGGCTCCACGGGCCGCTCCGCCACCGGGGCGCTCATGACGACCTCGTCCAGCGGAAGGTCTTCACCGCGACCGCCCCGAAGACCACCGCGAACCCCACGAGCGCGGCGCAGCCCACCCAGACGTCGGAGGCGTCGCCGCGCCCGGCGAGCGCGTGCGAGACGGCGTCGTTGAGGTAGCGCAGCGGCATCACGAGCGACACCTTCTGGAGCCAGTCGGGCATCGAGTCGAGCGGGAAGAAGGAGCCGGAGAGGAACGCCATGGGCAGCATCAGGAAGTTGGCGACGGCGGCCACGGACTCCGGGGTGTCCGCGAAGGAGCCGATGATCACCCCGAGGAGGAGGAAGGTCGTCACGCCGAGCGCGAGCACCGGGATCAGCAGCGGCCAGCCCGAGGCGGGTTCCAGGCCGAAGACCGGCAGCATCGCCACCCCGACGAAGAGCAGCGACTGCACGGCGCCCACGACCAGGGCGATGACGTACCGGGAGCCGATGACGGCCGACAGCGGCGCCGGGGACATCCGGATCAGCCGCAGGATGTCGTCCGACCGCCACTGCATCAGGGTGAAGGCGATCCCGAAGACGGCGGCGTTCGCCACGCCCCAGGACAGCACGCCGGCCGCCGTGTAGGAGAGGTAGGACAGGCCGCTCTCCTCCACCGCCTGGCCCTTGAAGATCAGGCCGAAGACGACGAGGAAGAGGAGCGGGAAGGCGAAGGTGAAGAAGAGGGTGGTCTTGTCCCGGACCTGGGCGCGGTAGCCCGCCCCGGTCAGTGCGGCGTAGGCGCTCATGGTCACTGCTCCGTGGTGGTGGTCTCGGCGGCGGGCGTCCCGGCGGGCGTGCCGGCGGCAGGGGCGCCGGCGAGGCGCGACGTCAGGTCCAGGTAGACGTCCTCCAGGCTCGGCGTGCGGGTCTGCACCCCGTCGAGTCCGGCGAGCCGGTCGACGGCGGACAGCACCTGGCCGGGCGTGTGGGTCTCCAGGACGAGCGAACCGCCCTGCTCGCTCACCGCCTCCACGCCCTCGATCTCCGCCGCGCGCAGCCGGTCGAGCCGGCCCAGCGGCAGCAGCAGCCGGCTCGGGGCGTGCGCGGCGGCGACCAGGTTGTGCGGGGAGTCCGTCACGGCGATCCGGCCGTCGACCAGGATCGCGATGCGGTCGCACAGCGCCTCGGCCTCGTCGAGGTGGTGGGTGGTGTAGACGATCGTGCGGCCCGCCGCCTTGAGCCCGCGCAGCACCTCCCACAACGCTCGCCGGGCCTGCGGGTCGAGCGCGGCCGTCGGCTCGTCCAGGAAGATCAGCTCGGGCCCGTGGACCAGGGCCGAGGCGATGGCGAGGCGCTGCCGCTGCCCGCCGGAGAGGTTCTCCACCCGGACGTTCCGCTGCGCGGTCAGACCGACCGACTCCAGGGTGGTGTCGACGCTGTCGGGGCGGGCCCCGTAGAGCGCGGCGACCGTGCGCAGGTGCTCGTGCGCGGTCTGCCGGACGAAGAAGGCCGAGGACTGCGTCTGCACCCCGATCCGGGGGAGCAGGCCGGTGTCCCGGGGCCAGGGGGAGCGGCCGAAGAGCGCGACCGAGCCCGTGTCGGCCCGGCGCAGCCCTTCCATGATCTCCACCAGGGTGGACTTCCCCGCCCCGTTGGGGCCGAGCAGCCCGAAGAACTCGCCCTCGTGGATCTCCAGGGAGACGCCGTCGACGGCGAGCCGGTCCCCGTACCGCTTGGAGACCGACTCGACGCGGACGGCCGCGGGCGGCGGTCCGCCGGCGGCAGGGTGGGACGACATGGCCTGTACCTCACTCATGTGGTGCGTGATCCTTCGACGGAGGGGAGGGAAGGGGGCCGCGGCGGTCACCGCAGCAGCAGGAACAGCAGGGCGGCGGTGGCCGTCACGGCGAGCAGCACCAGGAGCACCGCCCCCGACGCGTACGCCGTGTAGAGCCGCCGGGCCCGTGGCGGGTAGCCGGCCACCGCCTCCGCCCCGCCGCTCCGGCGCAGCGCCAGATAGGCGCGGGTCTCCGGAGCGAGCCGGGCGGTGCCGAGGGCGTGCCCGAGCATCCGGTAGCCGTCGAGCGGCGGCAACGGCACCAGATTGCCCAGACCCTGAATCGTACCGAGCAGCAACAGGCCCGCGACGAAGGGCCGTTCGGCCGCACCCCCCGGGAGCAGCAGCCACCAGGCGCCGAACGGCAGCAGCAGGACCATGTTGAGGTACGCGCCCGCTCCGGCGATCACCAGTTTGGCCCGCAGGCCCGGCAGGAACAGATAGTCGTCGACCGCGCAGTACAGCAGCGCGGCCGGCAGCCGCCACTTCAGCCCGATCTCCGTGACGTGCCCGCCGTAGTGCTGGGCGGCGACCCCGTGGGCCAGCTCGTGCGCGGTGATGCTGAACCAGAGGAAGAGCGCGATCCCGGCGAGCGCCGCGGGCTGCCCGGTCAGCCCGCCGGCCGCCGCGACCAGCGCCCCCGCCTGCCAGGCGAGCAGCGCGAGCAGGGCGAGGACGGCGGCGGCGAGCGGGAGCTGGACGACCGGGTGGAGGACCGGACGCAGCACCCGGTGCAGCCGCGCCGTGGTGGCGTCGGCGTCCTTCACCATCGGACGGCTGCCCCGCCACAGGGAGTTGGGCGGCGCGGGCTCCGGGGCGGGCGCCACCGGGTCGGGGGAACCGACGAGGAGCCCCCGGGTGCCGAGCAGGCCGAGCAGCCGGTTCCAGTGCTCCTCCCCGACCCGGCGCCCGAACCGCTCCGCGTACAGCGGCGCGAGGTCGTCCAGGGTGCGGGTGCCGTCGAGCCGGGCGATGAGGAAGTGCTCCTTCTCCCCGACCTCGAACGCGGCCCCCGTGACGGGGTGCCGGATCAGGCGCACGGTCCTCGGCCCGCGCAGCAGCGCCGGGCTGAACCGCACCCCCGGCCGCAGCTCCGGCCGATACGCCCGCCGGGCGGCGGCCGCCGTCACGCGCCCGCCCCCGCCCGGTCCGGCACGCCCTCGCGCAGCACCCGCCCCAGGACGAACGAGAGGTACGCCTCGTCCCGGATCGTCACATGGAGCCGGTTGTTGGTCATGTGCATGTACGGGGACAGGAGCCGGGGCAGCACCGCCGACACCTCCGTCAGCGGCACCAGCGGCGCCGCGTCCACGGGCTCCGTCCGCTCCTGCCCGGTGTCCTCGCGGGCCGGCCCCTCCCACACGGGGAACAGCAGATCGCCCCGCGCCGTCAGCTCCTCCACCCGCGACCGCAGCTCCCGGCAGTGTTCGGCCCAGCCGCGCAGGAAGGACGGCAGCCGCTCCGGCTCCCCGGCCCCGACCGCCGCGCGGACCGCGGCGAACCGGCGGCCCAGCGACGGCGCGAGCTCCGCGTAGCCGCGCTCGTACTCCTCCGAGCCGATGAACCCGCCGTCGGGGAACGCCCGGTGCCAGAAGCGGTAGTAGCCGTCGAGATAGTCGGCGAGCCGGTCCTCCTCCGGCAGGAAACAGCTCGCCATCACCATCATCAGCTGCGCCGAGGTGCCGAGCAGCACCGTGCGCAGATGCAGGTTCATCGTCCGGAAGGCGTCCACGACGAGGTCGCTGGAGTGCCGGAAGTGCCACTCCGCCAGCTCGACTCCGGCCGGCCCGCCGTACTTGGCGTACTCGGGGGCGTACGGCTCCTCGCGGAAGGAGTTGTTCGGCCGCAGCCGCATCCGGCCGTCCTCGCCCATGTACCGGGTCCGGTCCTCGCCGGGGAACTCGATGTCGAACAGGGCGTTGTAGAAGTCCTTCAGGAAGCCCGAGTCCACCTCGTACAGCGCCGGCCGGCTCGCCAGGAACGCGGTGAGCGCCTCCTCGGCCCGCCGCCGGACCTCGGGAGCCGCGGCCGCGCTCGACGGGCGCAGCCGCAGCCGCACGTGCGGCCCTTCCAGCCAGTAGTTGATGAAGAAGTACCCGTCGAGCAGCCCCTCCCCGGAGAGCCGGGCGACCAGCGGACGCACGCAGTCCACGAGCAGCGGCCGGGGGCTGGCCGCGTAGAAGACGTGCAGCGCCAGCCAGGGGCCGGGGGACGCGGGGGTCGGGTGCGGGGTGGTCAGTTCCGGCATGTCGGGCCGTCCTCGGGAGCCGTACGGGCAGGGGCGGGGGAAGCGGGGAACGTGAAGGTCTCGACGGCCAGTTCGGCCACGTGCCGGCCGCGCCCGGAGACGAGCTGGAGCCCGTCCTCGGCCGGCAGCATCTCGCGCAGCACCACCGACGCCCCCTCGCCCCGGTCGATCAGGGCGTCGAAGGCGGCCAGCGACAGCGGGCTCTCGAAGTCCACGTACAGCGGCTTCGCGCCCGGCACCCGCCGTCCGTCCCGCTGCGGGGTGGCGAAGACGCGGTCCGGCAGCCCGTGCGCCCGCTGCCAGCGGCGCCACTCCAGCCACCACGCCGACTCGTCGCCGCCCGGCCCGCGCACCGGCAGCACCGCCGCCGCGGCCGTCCACTCCCGCCGCGCGAGAACCACGTCACCGTGCGCGACCCGGGGCCTGCGGGTCACCCCGTCCACCGCGGGACCCACCGGCACCCCGCCCCACACATCGGCCGGCGTCATCGTGCTCGGCGACAGGAGCAGCAGCGTCCGGGGGATCGCCGGGAGCGCCACCGGCACCAGATAGCCGAGGTAGACGGGGATCACCCGGCAGCCGAGCCGCCGCGACCGCAGCACCAGCCGGTCCGCCTCCTCGTCGTGCGTCAGATACAGGTCGTCCAGCTCGATCCGCGCCTCCTCCGGCACCGTCGAGGTCTCGCCCGGGCAGACGATCTGGTGGCCCGTGAGCCTCCCGTGCAGATTGAGGTTGCTGGTCACCGGGCCGCCGGTCAGCTCCGCGAAGACGGCGCCCTCCGGCTGCCGCTCCCGCAGCTCCTCCCGCAGCCGCTCCGAAAGACCGGCGCCCCCCGCCCCGTCCCCGCCGTCGAAGACGTGGGTGAACCGGCTGAACGGGAAGGCCAGCCCGCCGTACGAGCGGTTCAGCACCACCCGGCGCCCGCCGCCCCCGCCGCCCAGGTCGAACTGGAGGTGGTGGCTCTGCGGGACGAAGTCCCCCTTCAGCGGCGCGAGTTCCGACGCCACACCGGAGAGCAGAGAGGCCGGGAGCCGCAGCTCCTCCGCTCCGCCGTCCCGCTCCCACGCCTCCCGCATCCCGGCCGAGAACCGCCGCCGCGCCTCGTCCAGGCTCCGCAGCGCCGGCTGCCCGAGCCAGTTCTCCTCCGGCACATAGGCCCCGTCCGCGTCGAACGGGACCCGCTTGGCCGTGAACGACAGGTACTGGTCGAACAGGTCCTCGTGGAAGTCGTGCACAAGCCCCAGCAGGTCGTCGCAGCGCCCGCCCCGCCCGTACCGGGCCAGGAAGAAGCCGTGCAGCGTGATCCGGTGCGGCAGCGTCAGGTCGAACAGCGGCAGGACGTCCTCCACCGCGCGCAGCGCCCGACCGGTCTCCCCGCCGAGCAGCGCCGCGTCCGCCGGCACCGCGTCCCCCGCGCCGACGTCCTCGTACAGCAGCGTCTGCGGCAGCGTCGGCTCCTCGGCGCCCAGCGCGGTCAGCACACCGAGCAGCCCCTCGCGCAGCGTCCGCAGGAGCGCCCGCCGTTCGGCGAGCCCGGCGGCCGGATAGCGGGCCAGACACTCCGCCGGGCCGTCCAGGCCGTCCGCGACCGCCTCCGCCCAGCCGGCGCCGAGCCCGCGCAGCGCCTCCTGGAAGGAGCGCAGCGGATCCGGGCCGTGCACGTCCGGGCGGAGGGAGGGCGCCTGCACGATGCCGACCCCGAGCAGCGCCGCCGCGTACCGCTCGCACTCCGCCGGCTCCGCCCCGTGCTCCCGCCGCAGCCACGCGACCAGATCCCCGTACCGCAGCCCCTCGCGGGCGCCGAGGAAGCCGATCAGACGCTCCAGGGCGCCGCTGCTCCGCAGGTAGAACAACCGGTCGCGGACCGCGTCGAAGGTGACGGCCGCCGTGTCGTCGCCGGCCGTCATCCACTGGCGCACATAGCGGATCCGGTCCTCGTCACGGCCCCAGCCGGGGGAGAGGACCACGGGCAGGTCCCGGCGCCGCACGGGATCGGCGAGCACCAGATCCGCGATGCGGGCGAGCGCCACCACCGTCAACCGGACGTGGCTCGACCACTCCTCCCCGAGGCGCAGCTCCCCGCCGGCCGGAGCCCCGCCCGCCGCACCGCCCGCGCCGACCGTTCCGTCCGTGAACACCCCGGACGCCACCGGCGTCAGCGTGCTGAACGGGCTCGTCTTGCAGGCCGTCCGGTACAGATACGTCAGCGCGGACCGCTCGATCTTCCGCATCCGCCTGCTCGGCTCGGCCGCCGGGTCCGCGAGGTACGCGTCGAGCCGCGAGTCCAGCGTCGGCGAGGCCAGCAGCAGCCCGAGCCGCAGCCGGTCCTCCGCGAGCGCCGACCGGAGCGCGCCGCGCGCCCGCCGCACCTCCTCCGCCAGCAGCGCGGGCCCCTCCGCGAGCAGCTCGGCGTACCGCTCCCGGTCCTTCAGCCAGCCGCCCACGCGCGCGCCGGCCGCCGGATCCAGACCGGTGACGAGCCGTTCGGCGGCGTCCGGGTCGGCGGGCAGCCGGTTGTTGAAGATCTGCCGGCGCAGCGCGAGCAGCGCCCTGCGGGCCCGGTCGCCGGCGGCGTCGGCGGCCTCGACGAGCCCGTGCAGCACCTCGCTCAGGGCCTCGCCCTCGCCGGCCAGCCGCCGCTCCTGCGCCAGGACCTCGTCGGCCCAGGCGAGGGCGCGCGGGCAGCGCAGCCCCCGTACGGTCTCCACGGGCAGCCCGGAGGCCCGCAGCAGGAAGCGCCGCCCGACCTCCCAGCCCGCCGTGTTCCCCGTCGTCGTCGTCATCCCGGCCCCCTCAGGCGATCTCGTGGCGGAAGTCGGCGGGCCGGGGCCGCTCGTGCCCCAGCGGCATGATCAGCAGGGGTGCCTCCTCGGTGCCCGCGAGCCCCAGCCGCTCCACGAACGACACGTTGTCGAAGCCGAGCGCCACGCCCGCCCCGACGCCCAGCGCGGAGGCGGCGAGGTAGAAGGTCTGCGCGACGGCGCCGGCCGTGCCGACGGCGATCCGGTAGCCCCGGTCGCCGACCGCGTCCAGGACGGCCGCGGTGCGGACCGTCGGCACGAGGACGGCCCCGGCCTGCTCCAGGTTGTAGTTGGCGAGGAAGTAGTTCGCCTGGAGGAAGTCCCCCTGCGCGCCGGGGACGACCGGCAGCAGCCCCCCGTCGTCGGGGTCGTAGGCGTAGGCGCCCGGCTCGATCCCCTCGACGTGGTTGACGAAGACGTACAGCCGCACCAGCGATCCGCCGCCGCCCGGGTCGGCCTCGCCGCCCAGCGAGGTGGCCGCGCAGGCGGCGAGCACGGCCGACAGCTCGCCGGGCGTCAGCGGCCGGGCCGCGTCGAACCGGCCGAAGCTGGACCGCCGTTCGCGCAGCACCCGCCGCACCGGCACCTCCGGCAGCGCCGGCGCGGGCAGCGCCACCCGGTCCCGCTCCTCCGCCGGCGGCCGGACCGCCGCGGCGGCGAGCGCGCCCGCCGCGGGCCGGTCGGTGGCACCGGCCAGCGTCGCGGCGTGCATGGCCCGGACGGTCGGGAAGCCGATGACGGTACGGGACCGCTCCAGGTCCCGGTGGCGGACGGCGGGATCGGGCGCGGCGAGCGGCCGTGCCACGGCGGGACCGGGCCCCGCGGGCGGCTCCGTCGCGGCGGGAGAACCGTTCCTGTCCGGCCGTCCGGCCCAGGCCAGCGGCACCACCGCGAAGACCGTCTCCTCCTCGCCCCCGGCGCCGATCAGCCCGTTCAGCCGCGTCTCGTCGAACCAGAACACCGGCCCGACGGCGAGGCCGTGCGCGGCGGCCCAGACCCGCCAGGTCTGCACGAGCGTCCCCACGTCGGTGCAGACCACGTGGAAACCGAAGCTGTTGTACTTGAACGCGGTCTGCCAGTACTTCACCGACAGCAGCAGGTACTGGTCCGTCTCCCGCGCCGGGGCCGGAGCGTCCGGTCCCAGGGCCTCGCGCACCAGCGCCGTCACGTCCCCGGTCAGCACCCGCTGCACGGCGTGCCGGTGCACGTCGTAGTAGTGCAGCCCCGGAGTGAGCGGCCCGGACGGCCCGGCGGCCCAGTGCACGCCGACGGGGTACAGGCCGCCGCCGCCCGCCGTCCCGCGCGACCAGTTGGCGTGCGGGTACAGCGGCAGGCCCGGCAGGTCGCTGTTGGCCTGGACGCCCAGGCGGCGGCCGGTCAGGCCGTACGAGTCCTTCAGCATCGCGGCCAGCAGCGGCAGCGTGAAACCCCCCTCGGCCCCGCGGCCCGGCGCGGGCAGCAGTCCGGCCGCCGCCGGGGCGTGGGCGTCGTCCCCGTCCGGCAGGGCGTACGGCTCCACCCCCGGGTAGAACTTGCCCTTGCGCGGGGCGTCCGGCCAGTCGGGGACGAAGTCGGCGGGTTCCATCGGGACGCGGCCGCGGTGCAGCACGGCGTCGGCGTACTCATGGGCGTACCCCATGGGGTCGGCCCCCTTTCGGACGTTCGGATGGCGTGCGGGTCGGGCGGGCGGCGGGCCGGCTCAAGGGAAGGGATGGGGGGCGGGATGGAGCCCGGCGGGTCCGAGCGCGGCCCGCATCCGGGGCATGTGGCGGGCGCGCTGCCGCGCCCACCCGAAGTCGATCGGCAGCAGTCCGGGCACCAGGACCTTGACGGTGTGCAGACCGAGGGCCCGCTGCTCGGGCAGGGTCTGGTCGACGACGACCACGTCGAAGCCGTCCGCCGCCACCGCGTCCACCGCCCGCAGCAGGTCCTCCCGCAGATCCGGCGACGCGGCCCGCCCCGAGGCGTCGGGCCAGGCCAGGTCGGCGACGGCGAGCGGAGGACACGGCTCCTCCTGCCGGAGCAGGAAGTCGGCGTGCCGGCCCATCTCCGGGATCCCGTACAGGATCGGATGGTCGTGCAGGCTCGTGACCAGGTCGAAGTCGGCGGCCATCGCCCGCAGCCTGGCCTCGTCGCGTACGGTCCTGCCGACCAGGTTGACCGCGTCGGTGGCGATCTCGCACAGCGCCGAGTCGAGCGCCGATTCCGGGTCGAGCCCGGCGCCCGCCCCGAAGCACATCCGGCCGATGCCGCCGTCGACGCGCTCCGCGCAGGCGGTGACCACCGGGATCGGGAACCCCGCGCGGGTGTCGAAGAACCGGGCCCGGTAGCCGTACATCGCCAGCCGGTCCACCATGTGCCGGGTGGAGCGCCGGGCGCTGGTCGCCGGGTCGATCTCGCGCAGCGCCCGCCGCCCGTACCAGGCGAGCAGGAAGGCGTCCCGCTCGACGACCTCCATCAGGCCGAAGTAGACCGCCTCCTCCAGACTGCCGCCGGACGCGCAGCCGTTGGAGCTCTCCTGCACGAACCGGTGCTCCAGACCCGGCGCGTGGTAGTACGCGAGCACCTCCGGCACCGGCCGGGGCCTGCGGTCCCGCAGCGACCAGCCCCACACCCACGGGATCGGCCGGTCCGGCGCGAACGGCGTCACCCGGGGGTTGGCCCGGTGGAAGGCGTCGTCGTACAGGCCGGTCTCGCGCGGGTCCACCGCCCCGGGACCCAGCTCGTCGAGGGAGGCGACGAGCGCGGCGGGCCGGGTGCGGGCCCGCATCCCCGCGTACCGTTCGAGCCCTTCCAGGACCCCGATGCTCCGGCTGCGGTCGTACGTGTCCGCGTGCCCGCCCCAGAACGTCTCCCGCAGATAGTCGCCGGAACGGGTCGAGAAGCAGCCGACGGTGGCGGAGGTCGTGGTCGAGGCCACGTCGAAGACGACCGACGGGCCGACCGCGCCCCAGTGCGGATTGGCGAAGGCGTCCACCGGCAGCCCGTACGCCTCGACCGGCCGCACCCGGAACGCGCCGGGCCGGTGCTTCGGCGCGGCCCGCAGGACCGGCTCGGCGCCCTCCGCCGTGTCGGCTCCCGTCCGGCCGCACTCCTGGCACTCCGGGTCGGGGACCAGCGGATGGGTGCGGACCGTGAGCGAGTCCAGGTCGAGCAGCCGGACGTACGGATACGGACCGGGACCGGCCGGCTCCCCGTCGAGCCCCGCCACCAGCGCGGCCACGGCCGTCGCCGCGAACGGGACGCCGTACGGCCACGCGCCCGCCGCCCGGGTGTCCCCGCCCAGTTCGAGGCCCTCGCGCAGCGGCACCGACCGTACGCCCTGCCAGCGCCGCTCCAGACAGGTCGCGCAGCCGGGCGCCCCGTCGGCCGACGGCCGCGGCCCGATCACGATCTGACGCCCGTACAGCCGCACCGGCAGCCCGCCGGCCCGGTCGGCGGGCCGGGGCGCGGCCGTGTAGGCGTCCGCGAGCCCGAGCGCCGCCACGTCGAGCTCCCGGTCCGCCGCGAGTTCGGCGAGAGCGGCGCCGAGGGACCGGGCGAAGGCGTCCGCCGCCGGGTGCTCGGGGGAGGCGGTCTCCGGACCCCGGGGTGTCCCGCGCTCCGGGGGAGCGCTGGTCTCAGCCGGCATCGGCGGCCGCCCGGGTCAGCAGGACGCGGACGGTGACGATGCCCGCCGCCGGCAGGTCGGCGGCGTGGGTGGGCGTCACGAAGGCGTCCCGCCCGGCCGCCGCGAGGCGCTCCAGGACTCGCGCCCACCCCACCGGCGCCCCTGCTCCCTCGGCCGCACCGGTCTCCGTCACCCGTACGAGCGCCGGGTCGAGGTCCCGCAGGAGCGGATCGCCCGGATCGGCGGCGATCCTCGACTCCGGCCCCTCGTCCGCGAGTTGGGCCTCGCCGAGCAGCTCCCGTACGGCGTCGGCGGCGGCGCCCGGCAGGTCGGGCGCCGCGCCGACCGCCCAGCGGCCCGGACCGCCACCGGCCCCGGCGGTCCGGGCCAGCACCACGGAGACGCCCGAGCGGTCCCGCTCACCGAGGTCGAGCAGTTCGAGGTCCAGATCGAGCAGGACGGCCGAGCGCAGCAGGAACGTCAGCTCCGGGTCCTCCCCGCACGCCTCGGGCGCGAGGACGGCGACCCGGCCCCGGCCGGCGAGCGCGAGGCGCAGGGCGTCGTGTGCCAGCGCGGACAGGAGCCCGGCCGCCGCCGCCTCGGGCAGGTCGCCGCCGGCCCCGGCACCCGCCCTGGTCGGCTCGAAGCGACGGTCGGCGTTGTCCGCGCCGAAGGGCCGCACGGCCCCGGCCGGCAGCCGTACGGCTTCCTTGGTCAGCAGCGAGGTCCCGGCCGTCCACGCGGTCGCGGCACCGGAACCGCCCGTCCCCGACGCGATCGTGAGGGTTTCCGGCGCCACCTCCGGGAGTCCGGGCGCCGCCGGCGACGTGGCGGGCACCACGTGTTCGGCGTAGAGGACGGCCGCCGCGTTCAGCGCCCGCAGCCGCGCCCCGGCGGTGTGGTGCGTGTCGAAGGCGGTGATCGTCCGGGCGCCTCCGGTGCCCAGGCCCAGGGTGACCGCGCCGACCTTCAGCGGCGTCTGCGTGAGCCGCTCGTCCGCGTAGCCGGTGAACACCCCGGCGTGCGGCCGGACCAGCGCCGAGCGCCGCTCCAGCTCGGCCAGCGGGCCCTGGGCCGCGTCGTCGTCCGGCGCGGTGGCGACCGTCGGCAGGAAGGCGGGACGGGCGGGCGCCGACGTCAGCTCCACCGGCTCCGGTTCGGCGGCGGGCCCCGCGCAGAACGGGCAGCGCGGGTGCGGCAGCAGCGGCTCGGCGGCCACGTCGAAGGTCGCGGTGTGCTGGACCAGCAGCTTGTCCCGGGTCTCCGCCGGCAGGACGCCGGTCGTCAGCCGGAACACCTCGTACCCGAGGAGGTTCCCCAGCATGGCGGCGAGCGGCCCGGCCGGCGCGGGACCCGCCGTCCCGGTGCCGAGCGCGGTCCCGCTCCACAGCGCGGCGGCGTCGGCCGCCGCGCCCGCCGCACCCAGCCGGAGCGCGGCGCAGGCCCAGCAGGTGGTGGCCTCGTCGTTCATCACCGGGCCGACCACCGCGCGGTCGCCGAAGGTCCAGGCGGGCAGCAGCGACCGGCCGGCCGGGACGCCGGCGCGCAGCAGGCCGAGCACCGTGCCCGGGGTGCCGGGCGCGGCGGCGGCCACCACCAGGTCGTACCCCTCGTACGCGGCCCAGCCCGTGCCGCCGGCGGGGAGCGTCGCGAGCTCCACCGGGCAGCCCTCGGCGGCGAGCGCGGCGGCCTCGGCGCGGACGGCGGCGAAGTCCTCGGCGGTGGTGGCGCCGGTGCCGTCGGCGAGCGCGGGTTCGACGCCGACGGCGGCGCAGCCGTTGCGGAGCAGGGAGAGGACGCACCATCGGGCGACGGGGCCGTCGCCGAGGACCGCGACCCGGGTGGCGCGGTAGCGGGCGAAGCGGGCGTCGGCGTCGTCCGTGTAGTGGTCGACGTAGGCGATCTGCGGTGCGAAGCGCGCGGCCGCCGCGGGGTCGGTCGCCGGGGCCGCCGGGTCGTCGGCGGGCTCGGGGACGGGACGGGCGAAGCCGCGTGCGTACAGCGCCTTCACCAGCTCGCCCACCATCGCCTTCTGCCGGTCGCCGAAGCCGCCGCAGATCTCCTCGACGGAGCGGGAGCCGTCGAGGTGGGGGAGGAGCAGGGTGGCGAAGCGGTAGCCGGACGCGCCGGTGAGGCGGAAGCCGCCGTCGGCGTTGTGGAAGATCACGCCGTCGGGGGTGCGGGTGTAGAGGACATCGCGGCGGACTCGCGGCCGGGTTCCGGCGACGTCCGAGTACGACGGTGAGGAGCTGCTCATGCGTGCGTCACACCTCTCGTGGCGGGTCTTGGCGGGGCGGAACGGCCGGCCCGGGGTGCGGGACCGGTCGCCGAGGGGGTGGGGAGGGCGCGGTGGGGACGGCGGGACGGCGCGGTGCGCCTGGGGCGCCGGCGGGAGCGGACGGTGTGCGGGGAACGGGCCGTCAGCGCAGCGCGGCGGGCAGCGGCCGTCGCGGCGGGGCCGGAGGGGGTCCCGCGGGGGCGCCCGCGGTCCGGCGGGCGTGCGCCCGCAGCAGGGCGAGCGGCCGGAAGGCGCCGGGCAGGCCCTCCTCCAGGAAGCCGGCGTCGAGGAGCCGTTCGAGGATCAGCTCGGCGGTGTCCGCGGGCACGTCGAGGGCGGCGGCGGCGCGTTCGGCGGTGAGCGGTTCGAACGGGCAGGCGGCGAGGCGCAGATGGGCCTCGGCGAGGGCGGGGGAGAGCCGGCCCAGGGCCTCGTCGAGGCGCTGCGGCACGGAGGTGCGGGGGTCGTCGGAGAGGCTGAGGCGGCCCGCCGGATCGTGGCCGAGCCAGTCGGCGTAGTCCGCGAGCCGGAGCCGGGGCCGGGTCAGCAGCCGGGCGGCGGCGATCCGCAGGGCGAGCGGGTGGTGGCCGCAGGTGTCGGCGAGGCGCCGTGCGGCGGCCGGTTCGGCGTCGATCCGCGCCTGGCCGAGCGCGGTGGTGAGCAGCGCGCGGGACTCCGCGGGGGCGAGCGGGCCGAGCCGGTGCACGGTGCCGCCGTGCGTGGCGACCAGGGCGGCGAGCCCGGTGCGGCTGGTGACGAGCGCGGCGGCGCCGGCGTGCGCGGTGAGCAGCGGGCGCACCTGGTCGGGGTGGACCACGTCGTCGAGGACGAGCAGGGCGGGCCCGGCGCCGGGTTCCTCGGGCAGGGCCGCGCGCAGCTCGGCGGCGGCCTCCTCGGCCGTGCGGGGGGTGCCGTCCGGGTGGGTGAGCTGGACCAGGGCGCTGCCGCCGGGGTGGAGGTCGGCCACGAGGTGGGCGACGTGGAGGGCGAGAGCGCTTTTTCCGATGCCGGGGGCGCCGGAGAGGACGGCGACGGGAGCGCGTCCGCCGTCGGCCTCGCCCCTGGTCAGCAGTCTGACCAGGGCGTCGACCTCGTCCTGGCGGCCGGTGAAGCCGGGCACGGTCGGCAGTGGCGCGGCGGCGATCGCCGAGGGGGCGGGGGAAGCGGCGGTGGGGCCGGTTCCGGCGGGCCGCCGCGCGCCGGGGGCCGCGGTCCGTTCCAGGACGGCTCCGGCCGTGCCCTCCACCGTGGTCCGGGCGGTGGGTCCGGACGGGGGGAGCGGTCTTCGTCCGCTGTCGGCGGGACCCAGGTCCTCGCCGCGCAGCATGGCCAGTTCGAGCCTCCGCAGCTCGGCGCGGGGGTCGACGCCGAGCCGGTCGCGGAGCTGTTCCTTGATGCGCCGGTACTCGGCGAGCGCTTCCGTCTGCCGTCCGAGCCGGTAGAGCGCGGTCATCAGCTGTTCGGCGAAGCGTTCGTGCGCCGGGTATACGCGCGTAACCTCCCACAGGTCGACGAGTGCTTCGCGACATCGGCCGTGCTCCAGCTCGATGTCGACGACCCGCTCCAGGACCCGCAGCCGCTCCTCCGCGAGGCGCGGCACCTCGTCGCGGTGGAGCAGTTCGGAGGGCACGTTGGCGAGCAGCGGCCCCTGCCAGAGGGCGAGGGCGGCGCGCAGCTCGTACAGCTCCGAGCCGGGGTCTCCGGTGGTGGCCCGCTCGACGATCCGGCGGAAGTGGAGCAGGTCGAGGGTTCCGGCGTCGGCGTCGATGCGGTAGCCGCCGGCCACCGCCACGACGGCCTGGTCCTCGATGCCGTACTTGGCGAAGAGCCGCCGCAGCCGCAGCACGCAGCTCTGCAGCGCGGCCTTGGCGGTGGTCGGCTGTTCCTCGCCCCAGACCGCCCCGCGCAGCCGGTCGGTGGAGACGATGGAGCCGGGGCGGACGAGCAGCGCGGCGAGCAGGGAGGTCGGCTTGGACGGCGGGAGCACGACGGTGTCCCGTCCGTCGGTGATGCTCAGGGGCCCCAGCAGTTGGAATCGCACGATGTCTCCGTCTTCCCCGAGTCCGAACCCGGCCGCGGGTCGTGGCGCGGGCCGGTGATGCCTGGTCGTACGGCGGACGGGTGGCGGGTGCGCAGGCCGTCCGTGTCTGGCGGGTCCGGCCCGGCGGCGGTCGTCCGGCCGGGCGGAAGGGTCACACGCCGGCGGAGCCGGGACGCCGGAGACGGGGGGTCGGGGGCCGAGCGGGCACAGCGGGGGCAGCGGGCATGCGGAACCACCGGGGGGAGGGGAGGGGCGGGCGATGCGCTGGGCGGTCGTGGCCGGGAATGGCCGGAAAGGTGGGGGTCGCGACCCCGGTCGGCGGCGGGGTCAGGACGGAAGGTACAGGGAGCGCGGGGGGCGGACCAGGGGGCGTGTGCTTCCGGTCAAGCTCCCCTGTGCGCTTGACGGTTCGGTGTCCGCTGTGCGTGATCGGGGAACCGGAAGCCGGACCGGCCGCGAACCCTCCAGGCCGCGCCCCTCGGCTGTCCACGATGCGGACGATCACCGACAGGGTGCCCCCTTGAGGGGCACGCCGCCGACGGACCCGTTCCGCGGGTGAACAATGGCCGCTTTTCGCTCAACCCCCGCTCGGGGGAGCCATGTCGAGGGCGATCCGGGCCAGGACCGGGAGGTGGTCGCTGCCCGTCGCGGGGAGGGGGCGGATCCGGGCCACGGTGCCGCCCCGGGCCAGGACCTGGTCGATCCGCGCGACCGTAAGCGCGGCGGGGTAGCTCAGGGCGAGGCCGCGCTCGGGGGCGTCGAGGCGCGAGGTCAGCGGGGCCAGGCCGCGGTCGTCGACCGTGCCGTTGAGGTCCCCGGCCAGGATCACCCGCGCGGAGCGCTCCGTCGCGAGGATCCGTCCCAGGAGGGCGGCGCTCTCGTCGCGCCGGGCCGACGCCAGGCCGGTGGCCCCGAGGCGTACGGACGGCAGGTGGACGACGTACGCCGCCACCTCCCCGTACGGCGTGCGCACCTCGGCCCGCAGCCCCCGCTGCCAGGGCTCGGCGATGTCCGGCGGCTTGATGTCGAGGGCCCGCGTCGGGCCCAGCGGGTGGCGGGACCAGAGGCCGACCGTGCCGTGCACGGAGTGGTACGGGTAGCGGGGCGCGAGTTCCCGGCGGTAGACCGCGAGTGCCGGATCGACGAGCTCCTGGAGGGCGATCAGGTCGGCGCCGGCGTCGGCCAGCGCGCGGGCCGTGCCGGCCGGATCGGCGTTGTCGTCGGCGACGTTGTGCTGGAGCACGGTGAGTTCGCGGGCGCCGGGCGGGTCGCCGGGCAGCAGCAGGGGGCCGAAGGAGGCGGTCCACGCCACGACGGGGACGAGCAGCGCGATCAGGGCGGTGCGGCTGCGGCGCGCCGCCGCGCAGAGCAGCAGGAGCACGGTGAACGGGCCGAGCCAGAAGAGGAACGTCTCCAGGAGGCTGCCCAGCCGCCCCGGCGTGTTCGGCACGAAGCGGTGCAGCGCGAGCACCCCGCCCGTCACGAGCCCGAGGCCGCCGAGCACCCACCCGCGCGAGCGCCTGGGCGGCGGCGCCGACTCGCTCTCCGGCGCCGGCTCGCTCTCCGGCGCCGGCCGGTCCGGGGTCGGCCCGCCGTCCGGCGTCGGCCCGCCGTCCGGGGCCGGCCCGCCGTCCGGCGTCGGCCGGTCCGGGGTCGGCCCGCCGTCCGGCGTCGGCTCGCTCTCCGGCGTCTGCTCGCCGTCCGGCGTCGGCCCGCTTTTCAGTGTCGGCCCGCCGTCCGGGGTGGGCCCGCCGTCCGGCGTCGGCTCGCTTTTCTGTGTCGGCCCGCCGTCCGGGGTGGGCCCGCCGTCCGGCTCGGGCCCGGCGTTCAGCGTCGGTTCGCCGTTCGACGGCGGCCCGCCTTTCGGCGTCGGCTCGCTCTCCGGGGTGGGCCCGCTGTCCGGCGTCGGCGTGCCGTCCGGGGTTGGCCCGCTCGCCGGGGTCGGCACGCCGTCCGGCGTCGGCACGCCGCCCGGGGGCGGCCCGCCCTCCGGTGTCGGCCCGCCGTCCGGCGTCCGCCGGAGCCGTCGCCGCCGCCACCGCGCGCCCGGTTCTCCTTCCCGCCCCGTCACGTGCACCCGTCCTTTCCTCGGTCGTCCCCCGCTCGTCCCCCGGCGTCCCTGATCAGGACGTTACCGGCCGGCCGGCGGTTGCCGGCCGTTTGGGGGCGACTTGGGGTGGGCATGTCAGGGCGCGGTCGTCCGTCCCGTCCGGACCACGGTACGACCCCCGTACCCTCACCCCCTCGACCCCCTCAGGGAGCCGGAGTTGAAGACCTCGCGCCGCGTCACGAAGGGTGCCGCCGTCCTCGGGAGCGCCCTCGCGCTGCTCCTCGCGTTCCCGGGCGCCGCCCTCGCCGCCCCGCCCCCCGCGCTCCCCGCGAACGCGGACGCCCTGGAGCGGACGTACCAGCCCGCGTACGACTACGACACCGACGGCTGCTACCCGACGGCGGCGATCGGCCCCGACGGCACCCTCAACCCGGGCCTCAACCCGTCCGGCACCGTCAGCGGGCAGTGCCGGGACGCGTCGGACCTCGCGAGCACCAACGGCTACGCCCGCTCGCTCTGCGACAACGGCTGGTGCGCGGTCCTCTACGGCCTCTACTTCGAGAAGGACCAGGCCGTCTGGGGCAGCGGGCTCGGCGGCCACCGCCACGACTGGGAGCACGTCGTGGTCTGGATCCAGAACGGCCAGGCCCAGTACGTCTCCACCTCGAACCACGGGTCCTTCACCGTCCACGCCCGGGACCGGATCCGCTGGGACGGCACCCACCCGAAGATCGTCTACCACAAGGACGGCATCGGCACCCACTGCTTCCGGGCCGCCAACGCCAACGACGAGCCGCCCGAGAACCATCGGGGCAGTTGGCAGTTCCCCGCGCTGGTCGGCTGGAACGGCTACCCGCCCGGCATCCGCGAGAAGCTGAGCCAGGCGAACTTCGGCAGCGCCCACTTCGGCCTGAAGGACGGCAGCTTCGCCGACCACCTCGCCAAGGCCAAGCCGGCCGGCATCCCCTTCGACCCGTACGCGTAGCCGGTGCCGGTGCCGGTGCCGGTGCCGGTGCCGCTGCCGCTGCCGGACCGGGCTCAGGTGGTGACCCGGTCCCGCAGCGCGGTCTGCCAGGCGGGCGCCGGAGCGCTCGGCGCCCGTTCCGGCCGGCGCCCGCCCTGGGCGAAGAAGTCCACCAGCGGCAGCAGCCCGGCCCCCACGGTCACCGCCTCCGGCCCGAGTGTGCCGAGCGCGATCTGCGTACGGCCGCCGGGGTGGCGGAGCGCGTAGGCGCGGGCGTACGCCGCCACGGAGCCGAGGAACCTGCTCCCGAGCTGGAGCCCCGCCCACCCGCCGACCAGGATCCGCTCCGGCTGGAAGAGGTTGATCAGATCGGCGAGCCCGGCCCCGAGGTACTCGGCGGTCTCGTCGAGGACCGCGATGGCCGCCCCGTCGGGCCCCGCCCCGTCGGGCTCCACCCCGTCGGGCTCCACCCCGTCAGGCCCCGCCCCGTCCGGCCCCGCCCCGCCAGGCCGCGCCCCGGCGCCCACCCGCTCCGCCCCCGTGGCCTCCGGCGGGTACGCCGCGTCCAGCATCGCCGTCAGGGCCGTCTCCTCGTCGGCGCCGGGCGGGGGCGCGCCGCCCGCCTCGCGCCAGCGGGCGAGGAGGGCCTCCGCGCCCGCGTACGCCTCCAGGCAGCCCTGGGCGCCGCAGCGGCACCGCCGCCCCCGGACCCGTACGGTCAGATGGCCCCACTCCAGGGCCCGTCCGGGGCCCAGCGGGTCCGTCACCACGCACGCGCCGACTCCGGAGCCGAAGAGGACCACCACGGCGCTGCGGGCGCCGCGCCCCGCGCCGAACCACATCTCGGCCTGGCCCAGGGTCTTGGCGCCGTTCTCGATCCGGTACGGGACCTCGGCCGGCAGCTCGACCGTCTCGCGCAGCAGCCGCTCCAGCGGCACCGCGTCCCAGCCGATCGTCTGCCCGTGCACCACCGCCCCGTCCTCCGGCGTCCGCTCGACGATGCCGGGGACGCCGATCCCGACGCCGAGCAGCCGCTCCGCCGGGACCCCGGCCGTGCGCAGCACCTCGGCGATGCCGTCCCGGAGGTGAGCGACCACGACCGCCACCTCGTACCGCGCGGTCCTTGGCCCCGACGGCGCCAGCGGGCGTTCGGCGCGGGCCAGTTCGGTGAGGGCGAGGTCGAACAGCTCGATCCGCACCCGGGTCTCGCCGATGTCGACGCCGATCATGCAGCCGCAGTCCGGCGCGATCCGCAGCAGGGTGCGCGGCCGGCCGCCGGCCGAGTCGATGCTGCCGGCCTCCTCGACGAGCCCTTCGGCGACCAGCTCCGCGACCACGTTGCTGATCGAACCCGAGGAGAGCCCGGTCGCGGGGCCGAGCGCGAGCCGGCTCGTCGGGCCGTCGAAATAGAGCCTGCGCAGCACGGCCGTCCGGTTCTCGCGCCGCAGGTCGCGCACCGTGCGGCCACTCTTCGCGTGCACTCTCGTCCCCGCCCCTCGTAGTCGTCCGCTGCAACATACCCGCACGACAAGCCTTGACGCGACCTTCTCATGGGGTTTAACTCACATCCTAAATTAAGCCGATGCGGTGGTGGGCGGTCCGGGCGCTCCCCCTGTCGGTCCTCCCGCCTTCCCTGAAAGGGGCCAGGAGCCATGCGCAGAATCAGAGCCGCCGTCACGGGTGCCGTCACCCTCTCCCTCGTTCTCACCGCGACCGCCTGCGGCGGCGGAGAGGACGGCGGCGGCCAGGCGACGAAGACCCTCACGTACTGGGCCACCAACCAGGGCTCCAGCCTGGAGGTCGACAAGAAGGTCCTCCAGCCCGAACTGGACGAGTTCGAGCGCCGTACCGGCGTCAAGGTCAAGCTGGAGGTGATCCCGTGGTCCGACCTGCTCAACCGGATCCTCACCGCCACCACCTCCGGCCAGGGCCCGGACGTCCTCAACATCGGCAACACCTGGAGCGCCTCCCTCCAGGCCACCGGCGCCCTGCTGCCCTGGGACGCGAAGAACTTCGAGGCCATCGGCGGCAAGGACCGCTTCGTCGACTCCGCCCTCGGCTCCACCGGCGCCCCCGGCCAGGACCCGGCCGCCGTCCCGCTGTACTCGATGGCCTACGCCCTCTACTACAACAAGCAGATGTTCAAGGACGCCGGCATAGCCAAGCCGCCGACGACCTGGGACGAGGTGGCCGCCGCCGGCAAGAAGCTCAGCAAGGACGGCAAGTGGGGCATCGGGGTCGAGGGCTCCAACCTCTCCAACAACATCCACCAGGTCTTCGTCCTCGGCAAGCAGCACGGCGCCGACTTCTTCACCGCCGACGGCAAGCCCGACTTCACCTCCGACGGTGCCGTCGCCGCCGTGAAGCAGTACGTCGACCTCATGGCCACCCACAAGATCGTCGCCCCGGGCAACGCCGAGTACGCCCAGAACCAGTCCCTGAGCGACTTCGCCAAGGACAAGACCGGCATGGTCCTCTGGCAGACCCCCTCCCAGACCTTCGCCTCCCAGGGCATGTCGGAGGCGGAGTGGGGCGTCGTCCCCGCCCCCGTCCCCTCGGGCAAGCCGGGCACCGGCACCGCCACCAACTCGATGGTCGCCGGCATCAACATCGCCGTCTTCAAGAACACCAAGAACCTCGACGGCGCCCTGAAGTTCGTGAAGTACATGACCAGCGACGAGGAGCAGATCGCCCTCAACAAGACGTACGGCTCGGTGCCGCCGGTCAAGACGGCCCAGAAGGACGCGGCCTTCTCCGGCCCGTCCCTCGCCGTCATCCGCGACACCCTCGCCTCCAGCGCCGCCGCCCTCCCGCAGGTTCCGGAGGAGTCGCAGTTCGAGACCGTCGTCGGCACCGCCGTCAAGGAACTCTTCGCCGACGCCGCCGCGGGCCGGCCCGTCACCACCGAGTCCGTCAAGGCCAAGCTCGACAAGGCCCAGCAGCAGATGCCCAAGAAGTAGGCACCGGCCCCATGACCCAGACCGCCGTCACCCCCGCGCGGGAGCCGGCGGTGCGCAAGGCCACACCCGGAGGGGCGCGCACCCCGCGCCGCTCCGGGCGTCGCCGCATCGCACTGCCCTACCTGCTGCTCCTGCCCGCCCTGCTCCTCGAACTCCTCGTCCACCTCGTCCCGATGCTCATGGGCATCGGCATGAGCTTCAAGGAGCTCACCCAGTTCTACATCCGCGACTGGTCGTCGGCCCCCTGGTCGGGACTGGACAACTTCTCGGTCTCGCTCGACTTCGACGCGGCCGTCGGGAAGTCGCTGCTGAAGTCCTTCCTGACCACCTGCCAGTTCACGGTGCTCTCCGTCGGCCTGTGCTGGCTCCTCGGCACGGCCGCCGCGGTCCTCCTCCAGGAGAACTTCCGGGGCCGGGGCTTCCTGCGCACCCTGTTCCTCGTCCCGTACGCGCTGCCCGTCTACGCCGCCGTCATCACCTGGGCGTTCATGCTCCAGCGGGACAACGGCGTCATCAACCACGTCCTGCACGACCAGCTCGGCATCGGCGACAGCCCCGCCTTCTGGCTCATCGGGGACAACAGCTTCTGGGCCCTGCTCGTCGTCTCCGTCTGGAAGGGCTGGCCCTTCGCCTTCCTGACCGTGATGGCCGGCCTGCAGAACATCCCCCGGGAGATGTACGAGGCCGCCGCCCTCGACGGGGCCGGCGTCTGGAAGCAGATCCGGCACATCACCCTGCCGTCCCTGCGCTCCGTCAACCAGGTCCTCGTCCTGGTCCTCTTCCTGTGGACCTTCAACGACTTCAACACGCCGTTCGTCCTCTTCGGCGAGGCGGCGCCGGAAGCCGCGGACCTCATCTCGCTCCACATCTACCAGTCGTCCTTCCAGACGTGGAACTTCGGCACCGGCTCGGCGATGTCCGTGCTCCTGCTGCTCTTCCTCCTCGTCGTCACGGGCGTCTACCTCCTGCTCACCACCCGCGGAAGGAAGACCTCCGATGTCTGACGCCGCCCACGCCCGCACGGCCCGTCCGCGCTCCCCGATGGCCCCGCCCCGGTCCTTCCTGTGGACCCGGCGGATCGTCCTCACCCTTCTCACCGTCTTCGTGCTGCTGCCGGTGTACGTGATGGTGTCCAGTTCGCTGAAGCCGCTGGAGGACGTGTCGGGCACGTTCGAGTGGATCCCGTCCGCGCTCACCGTGGCCCCCTACTTCGACATCTGGGAGACGGTCCCGCTCGCCGACTACTTCGTGAACTCGATCGTCGTCGCGGGCGGAGCCACGGTCCTGTCGGTGATCGTCGCGATCTTCGCCGCGTACGCCGTCAGCCGCTACACCTTCCGCGGCAAGCGGGTCTTCACGGTGACCGTCCTGTCGACGCAGATGTTCCCCGGCATCCTCTTCCTGCTGCCGCTCTTCCTCATCTACGTCAACCTCGGCAACGCCACCGGCATCGCCCTGTTCGGCTCCCGCGAGGGCCTGATCCTCACCTATCTGACCTTCTCGCTGCCGTTCTCGATCTGGATGCTGACCGGCTACTTCGACTCGATCCCGCGCGAGCTGGACGAGGCGGCCAAGGTCGACGGCTGCGGCCCGATCAAGGCGCTCTTCCGGGTGATCGTGCCCGCCGCCCGGCCCGGCATCGTCGCCGTCGCGATCTACGCCTTCATGACGGCCTGGGGCGAGGTCCTCTTCGCCTCCGTCATGACCAACGACACGACCCGCACGCTCGCCGTCGGCCTCCAGGGCTACGCCACCCTCAACGACGTCTACTGGAACCAGGTGATGGCCGCCTCCCTCGTGGTGAGCGTCCCCGTCGTCGTCGGGTTCCTGCTCCTCCAGCGCTACCTCGTCGCCGGCCTCACCGCGGGTGCGGTCAAGTGACGTCCTCCCAGCCCCGTACCGCAGAAAGGGACCCCGTGTCCGACCACACCGCCCCGCAGCCCGACCTGGCGGCCTTCCCGTCCTCCTTCGCCTGGGGCACGGCGACCTCCGCCTACCAGATCGAGGGCGCCGTCGCCGAGGACGGCCGCGCGCCGTCGATCTGGGACACGTTCTCCCGCGTCCCCGGCGCGATCGACAACGGCGACACCGGCGACACGGCCTGCGACCACTACCACCGCTGGCCCGAGGACATCGCCCTGATGAAGGAGCTCGGCGTCGACACCTACCGGATGTCGATCGCCTGGCCGCGGATCCTCCCCGGCGGCGACGGGCCCGTCAACGCCGCCGGACTCGACTTCTACGACCGGCTGATCGACGGACTCCTCGACGCCGGGATCACGCCCTCCGTCACCCTGTACCACTGGGACCTGCCGCAGGCCCTTCAGGACCGGGGCGGCTGGACCTCCCGCGAGACCGCCGAACACCTCGCCGCGTACGCCTCCGTCGTCGCCGGCCGCCTCGGCGACCGCGTCACCCACTGGGCCACCCTCAACGAACCGCTCTGCTCCGCCTGGATCGGCCACCTGGAGGGCCGGATGGCCCCGGGCCTCACCGACCTCACGGCCGCCGTCCGCGCCTCGTACCACCTGCTCCTCGGCCACGGCCTCGCCACCGCCGCGGTCCGCGCCGCCGTCCCCAGTGCCCGGATCGGGCTCGTGACGAACCACTCCACCGTCGAGCCCGCCTCCAGCAGCCCCGAGGACCTCGCCGCCGCCCGCCGCATGGACGGCCACAGCAACCGATGGTGGCTCGACCCGGTGTACGGCCGCGGCTTCCCCGCCGACATGCGCGAGCTGTACGGGGTCGACCTCCCCGAGAAGCCGGGCGACCTGGAGACCATCGCCGCCCCGCTCGACTGGCACGGCCTCAACTACTACTTCCCGGTCACCGTCGCCGACGACCCCGAGGGCCCCGTCCCGTACGCCCGCGAGGTCCGCCTCCCCGACGTGCCCCGCACCGGCATGGACTGGCAGATCGAGGCGGCCGGCCTGGAGAGCCTGCTGCTGCGGCTCACCGAGGAGTACGGCGTCCGCGAGCTGTACGTCACGGAGAACGGCTCCGCCTTCCCCGACACCGTGGCCCCCGACGGCGCCGTCCACGACCCCGACCGCACCCGCTACCTGGAGCAGCACCTCGCCGCCTGCGCGAGCGCCGTCCGCAAGGGCGCCCCGCTCGCCGGCTACTACGCCTGGTCGCTCCTGGACAACTTCGAGTGGGCCTACGGCTACGACAAGCGCTTCGGCCTCGTCCACGTCGACTACGCCACCCAGCGGCGCACCATGAAGACCAGCGGCCGCCGCTACGCCGACCTCATCCGCGCCCACCGGGAACTGCGCGGCTGACCGTCACCCCGGCCACCGGGCACGGCGCGGCTGACCGTCACCCCGGCCACAGAGCACGGCGCGGCTGACCTTCCCGCCCACCGAGAGCTGCGCGCCTGACCGTCACCCCGCCCGCCGAGACCTGCGCGGCTGACCTTTCCGCCCGTCAGGCCGACTCCCGTACGACCAGGACCGGTTCGAAGACCTTCGAACCGGTCCCCGGCGTGCCCGCGTCGAGCTGGGCGAGCAGCAGCCCCGCCAGCGCGGCGGCCATCTCCTCCACCGGCTGCCGCACGGTGGTGAGCGGGGGAGCGGCGTCGCGGGCCGCCACCGAGTCGTCGAAGCCGACCACGGCGACGCTCCCGGGCACGGCGATGCCGCGTTCCGCGAGGAGGCGGCAGGCGCCGCGGGCCATCAGGTCGTTGGCGGCGAACACCGCGTCGACGTTCGGGTGCCGGTCGAGCAGCCGGGCCATCGCGTCCCGGCCGCTCTCCTCGGTGAACCGGCCCCGCTCGACCGGGACCCGGTCCACCCCGCGCGCGGCGAGCGCCGCCGTGAAGCCGTTCAGCCGCTCGCCGGCGGCCGGGGCCGACTCCGGCGCCGCGACGACCGCGGGCCGCCGCCGTCCGGCCGCCCACAGGTGCTCGGCGGCCAGCCGGGCACCCGCGTCGTTGTCCAGGTCCACCCAGCCGCAGTCGACCCCGGCGGGCGGGCGCCCGAAGAGCACCACGGGGAGCCCGGCCGCCTCCAGCATCCCGGGCAGCGGGTCCTCCTCGTCGAGCGGCACCACGACGGCCCCGTCGGCGCCGCCCCGCCGCAGGTACTCGACGAGCTGGAGGCGGGCCGGCTCGGACTCGGCGACGAGCAGCACCGGCTGTACCGCGCGCTCGCGGAGCACCGGGAGCACGCCGTCGACCACGCGCCCGAAGAAGGGGTCGGAGAAGAGCCGGGCGGTGAAGGAGCCGCCGGTCGCCGACAGGACCAGGGCGACCGCGCCGGTGCGCCGGGTGACCAGGGAGCGGGCGGCCTGGTTGGGCGCGTAGCCGGTCCTGGCGACGGCGGCGCGGACGGCTTCCTGGATGTCCGGAGCCACGTTCCGCACGCCGTTGACCACGCGGGACACCGTCGCGCGTGACACGCCCGCCTCGCGCGCGACGTCCTCCAGGGTCGGACCTCGATTCCCCATCCACGCACTTTATCGGTGCGGCGTGTCCGGTGGGTGGGGCGTCCGCGACGGACCCGCCCCCGATCCGGTCGATCCTTAATGCAAGCCAAAAGAAAAGTCGTGTCACATGGCTTGACCGTCGACTCCGGTCGCATGCAAGGTTTCGGAGAGCGCTCTCCCATGTGTCCGTCACGCATCACCGAGGAGATCCATGTCCTCCAACGGGTCCCCGCCGGCACGCCGGCGCCCCGCATCCCCCCTCCGCCGCTCCATGGTCGGCGCCCTCGTCGCCTCCCTGGCCGGCACCCTGCTCGCGGTGGTCCCCACCACCTCGGCCCAGGCCGCCGAGACCCTGCTCTCGCAGGGGAAGACGGCCACCGCCTCCTCCCTCGAAGGCGGGGTCTACCCGGCCTCGGCCGCCGTCGACGGCGACCTCGGCACCCGCTGGTCCAGCCAGTGGCAGGACCCCCAGTGGCTCCAGGTCGACCTCGGGGCGAGCAAGCGGCTCAGCCGCGCCGTCCTCACCTGGGAAGGCGCCTACGGCAAGAGCTACCAGATCCAGGCGTCCGACAACGGCACCGACTGGCGCACCGTCACCGCCGTCTCGGCCGGCGACGGCGGCACCGACGAGGTCACCCTCTCGGGCTCCGGACGCTACGTCCGCATGAACGGCCTCACCCGGGGCACCGGATACGGCTACTCCCTCTGGGAGTTCCAGGTGTACGGGGACAACGACGGCACCGGCCCGACGCTGCCCGGCGGCGGCGACCTCGGCCCCAACGTGCACGTCTTCGACCCGGCCACGCCCGGCATCCAGGCCAAGCTGGACCAGGTGTTCCAGGAGCAGGAGTCGGCGCAGTTCGGCAACGGCCGGCACGCCTTCCTCTTCAAGCCCGGCACGTACAACGGCCTCAACGCCCAGATCGGCTTCTACACCCAGATAGCCGGCCTCGGACTGCGCCCCGGCGACACCACCATCAACGGTGACGTGACCGTCGACGCCGGCTGGTTCAACGGCAACGCCACCCAGAACTTCTGGCGCGGCGCCGAGGGCCTGACCCTCAACCCGGTCAACGGCACCAACCGCTGGGCCGTCTCGCAGGCGTCCTCCTTCCGCCGCATGCACGTCAAGGGCGGCCTCAACCTCGCCCCGAACGGCTACGGCTGGGCCTCCGGCGGCTACATCGCCGACTCGAAGATCGACGGCCCGGTCGGGAACTACTCCCAGCAGCAGTGGTACACCCGGGAGAGCTCCATCGGCGGCTGGTCCAACAGCGTCTGGAACCAGACCTTCTCGGGCGTCGAGGGCGCTCCGGCGACCTCCTTCCCGGAGCCCCGCTACACCACGCTCGACACCACCCCGATCTCCCGCGAGAAGCCGTACCTCTACCTCGACGGCAACGAGTACAAGGTCTTCGCGCCGTCCAAGCGCGTCAACGCCCGCGGCACCAGCTGGGCCAACGGCACGCCGCAGGGCGAGTCGATCCCGCTGAGCCAGTTCTACGTGGTGAAGCCGGGCGCGACCGCCGCCACGATCAACCAGGCGCTGGCCCAGGGCCTTCACCTGCTGTTCACGCCCGGCGTCTACCACGTCGACCAGACCATCAACGTGAACCGCGCCAACACCATCGTGCTCGGCCTCGGCCTCGCCACGATCATCCCGGACAACGGCGTCACCGCGATGAAGGTCGCCGACGTCGACGGCGTCCGCCTCGCCGGCTTCCTCATCGACGCCGGCCCGGTCAACTCCCCGACCCTGCTGGAGCTCGGCCCGCAGAACTCCTCCGCGGACCACGCCGCCAACCCCACCACCGTGCAGGACGTCTACATCCGCATCGGCGGCGCCCACGTGGGCAAGGCCACCACCAGCATGGTGGTGAACAGCGACGACACGATCATCGACCACACCTGGGTCTGGCGCGCCGACCACGGCGAGGGCTGGGGCTGGGAGACCAACCGGGCCGACTACGGCGTCCGCGTCAACGGCGACGACGTGCTCGCCACGGGTCTGTTCGTCGAGCACTTCAACAAGTACGACGTCGAGTGGTACGGCGAGCGGGGCCGCACGATCTTCTACCAGAACGAGAAGGCGTACGACGCCCCCAACCAGGCCGCCATCCAGAACGGCGCCACCAAGGGCTACGCCGCCTACCGGGTCGACGACTCCGTGAACACCCACGAGGCGTGGGGCCTGGGCAGCTACTGCAACTACAACGTGGACCCGACCATCGTCCAGGACCACGGCTTCAAGGCACCCGTCAAGCCGGGGGTGAAGTTCCACAGCCTCCTGGTGGTCTCCCTCGGCGGAATGGGCCACTACAACCACGTCATCAACGACACCGGGGCGTCCACCATCCCCGCCGGCACCTCCACCGTCCCGTCCACCGTCGCCAACTTCCCGTGACGAGCCGTCTCCTCGCCACCGGTAGCCGGTAACGCGACGGAGCCGACCGCAACTCCCCGGGCCGGGTGAACAGTCCCCGCGCCCCGGCCCGGGGGCACTTCCCGCACCACGCGACCGGCCAGGACGCCTCCACCCCCGCGCGTCACGCGAAGTGACAGGAGCATGCCAGCTTTCCGTTCGGGTCCGGAGGGCGTCGCGCCGGCGGGCGAGCCCCCGCCGGCCACCGGTCGCACGTCACCGCCACAGACATCAGGAGCCGCAATGTCCCATCCCCCCTCCATGGCCGCGCCGGCCCGCCGCACACGCGGCGCGGCGGCAGCCCTGACCCTCGGAGCGCTCCTCGCCTCCTCCCTCACCACCCTCGCCACCGCCCCGGCCGCGAGCGCCGCGGAGACCCTGCTGTCGCAGGGCAGGACGGCCACCGCCTCCTCCATCGAGGGCGAGGCATTCCCCGCGTCCGCCGCGGTCGACGGCAACCTCACCGGAACCCGGTGGGCGAGCCAGTGGAGCGACGCCCAGTGGATCCAGGTCGACCTCGGCGCCACCAGGAACCTGAGCCGTGTCGTCCTCACCTGGGAGGGCGCGTACGGCAGGAACTACGACATCCAGGTCTCGGACAACGGCACCGACTGGCGCACGGCGAAGACCGTCACCGGCAGTGACGGCGGCACCGACGACCTCGCGATCTCCGGTACGGGCCGGTACGTGCGCATGAACGGCCTCGTCCGCTCCAGCGGCTACGGCTACTCGCTCTGGGAGTTCCAGGTGTACGGCGAGAGCGGCGGCACCAACCCGCCGCAGGGCGCCGTACGCGTGACGGGCTCCCAGGGCAACTGGCAGCTGACCGTCGGCGGCCAGCCGTACACGGTGAAGGGCCTCACCTGGGGTCCGGCGATGGCCGACGCCCCCCGCTACATGCCGGATCTGAAGTCCATGGGCGTCAACACGGTCAGGACCTGGGGGACCGACGCCTCCAGCAAGCCGCTGCTCGACGCGGCGGCCGCCCACGGCCTCAAGGTGATGAACGGCTTCTGGCTCCAGCCCGGAGGCGGCCCCGGCTCCGGCGGCTGCGTCAACTACGTCACCGACACCACATACAAGAACAACATGCTCACCGAGTTCGCCAAGTGGGTCGAGACCTACAAGTCCCACCCGGCGACGCTCATGTGGAACGTCGGCAACGAGTCCGTCCTCGGCCTGCAGAACTGCTACAGCGGCACCGAGCTGGAGAACCAGCGCAACGCCTACACCTCCTTCGTCAACGACGTCGCCAAGAAGATCCACTCCATCGACCCCGACCACCCCGTGACCTCCACGGACGCGTGGACCGGCGCCTGGCCCTACTACAAGCGCAACGCCCCGGACCTCGACCTGTACTCCATGAACGCCTACGGCGACCTCTGCGGTGTGCGCCAGGACTGGATCAACGGCGGGTACGACAAGCCGTACATCATCACCGAGACGGGCAACGCCGGCGAATGGGAGGTGCCCGACGACGTCAACGGCATCCCCGACGAGCCGACCGACGTCCAGAAGGCCGAGGCGTACACCAAGGCGTGGGGGTGCATCACCGGGCACCAGGGCGTGGCCCTGGGCGCGACGATGTTCCACTACGGACTCGAACACGACTTCGGCGGCGTCTGGTTCAACCTCCTGCCCGACGGGCTGAAGCGCCTGTCGTACTACGCCGTGAAGAAGGCGTACGCGGGGTCGACGGCGGGTGACAACACCCCGCCCGTCATCACGAACATGTCCGTCAGCACGCCCACGTCGGCCCCGGCCGGCCGCGAGTTCACCGTCCGCGCCGACATCCGCGACCCCGACGGCGACCCGATCACCCCCAAGATCTACCTCAGCGGGAACTACGCCAACGGCGACAAGCGCCTGATCGACGCCCAGTACCGCTCCCTGGGCAACAACACCTTCGCCGTCACCGCGCCCGAGAAGCTCGGCGTGTGGAAGGTCTACATCCAGGCCGAGGACGGCCGCGGCAACGCCGGCATCGAGACCAAGTCCGTGAAGGTCGTCGCCCCGCCCGTCACCGGCACGAACATCGCCCAGGGCCGGCCCACCACGGCCTCCTCCGCCCAGGCGTCCTACGGCGACTGCCCCTGCCCCGCCTCCCACGCCACCGACGGCAACCCGAACACCCGCTGGGCCAGTGACTGGGCCGACCCCCAGTGGATCCAGGTCGACCTCGGCTCGGTCCGCTCCTTCTCCCGCCTCCAGCTCGTCTGGGACCCGGCCTTCGCCCGCGCCTACGAGGTCCAGGTCTCGGACGACGGCCAGAACTGGCGCACCATCCACACCCAGACCGCCGGCAACGGTGACATCGACACCATCGAGTCCGGGGCCACCGCCCGGCACGTGCGGCTGCACATGACCGCGCGCGGCACCGGATGGGGCTACTCGCTCCACGAGTTCGGCGTCTACAGCTGACCGGCACGCACCACCCCCTCCCCCTCACTGAGGAGATCCCCATGAGATCGAGTCCGAAGCGGCTCTCGGTACTTCTCGTCAGTACGGCCCTCATCGCCGGCGCCCTCGGCATCGGCACGATGGCCCAGGCCACCGACCCGGAGCAGGGCGTCCCGCCCGCCGTCGCCGCGGCCGCCCACCACGAAGGCCACCGGATGGCCGCCTCCACCCAGGCGTCGGGCGACGACGCCGACGGAGACGGCTACATCCCCGCGAACCCGCCGGTCACCGGCGTCACCCCGTCCACGGACACCCCGCCCCCGGCCTACCACCACGAGTTCCAGGCCGGCTGCGCCGTCACCCACACCGCCCCGGACGACCCGATCGTCTACCCGGGCCAGTTCGGCAAGTCCCACGACCACACGTTCATGGGCAACACCTCCACCGACGCCGCCAGCACCACCGGCTCCCTCTACGGCGGCACCACCACCTGCAAGGCACCCGCGGACGCCTCCGCCTACTGGATGCCCACGCTCTTCAAGGGCGACCAGAAGATCCTGCCGGTGGGCCCGCAGGTCATCTACTACAAGGCGGGCGTCACCGACTACCGCAGCGTGCGTCCCTTCCCCAAGGGACTGCGGTACGTCGTCGGCAACCCGAACCAGACCGAGCAGGAGTTCCGCGGCCACAAGGGCTTCGTCGAGGGCTGGGAGTGCGGTGACAGCTTCTTCAACACCGACATCCCCGCGCACTGTCCGGAGCGGCCCGACGTCCAGCTCAACCTGCGCATGCAGGCGCCCAGCTGCTGGAACGGCCTGCACCTCGACACCCCCGACCACAAGAGCCACATGGCCTACCCGGTCGTGAAGCCCGGCACCAACGACAACATGTGCCCGGCCTCCCACCCGGTCGCCCTGCCGATGATCGAGTTCAAGATGGCGTGGCCGGTCAACGGCGACATGAGCCAGGTCCGCCTGGCCAGCGGCCGCGGCTACTCCTTCCACTACGACTTCTTCAACGCGTGGGAGGAGCGCACCCTCAAGGCCCTGGTCGACCAGTGCATCAACGGCGGTCTCCAGTGCGACACCCGGGGCTTCGACCTGTACCGCCCCGAGCGCGGCACGGTGCTGAACGCCGACCACCGCCTGCCCTGACCCGTCCCTTCGTACGGGGGCGGGCCGGACGCCCGTCACGGCCGTCCGGCCCGCCCCCGTACCGCTTCCACCGGAGAGCACCCACCCATGACCGCCGACGCCCGCTTCCCCGCCGACGACGCCCTGATCGCGCGGCTCCCGCCCGGCTTCCGCATCGGCGCCGCCACCTCCGCCTACCAGATCGAGGGGGCCGCCGCCGAGGACGGCCGCACCGCCTCCATCTGGGACACCTTCTGCCGCGTGCCCGGAGCCGTCGACAACGGCGACACCGGTGACACCGCCTGCGACCACTACCACCGCATGCCCGAGGACGTCGCGCTCATGGCGGAGCTCGGCCTCGACACGTACCGCTTCTCCGTCTCCTGGCCACGCGTCCAGCCCGGCGGACGCGGCCCCGCCAACCCGAAGGGCCTCGCCTTCTACGACCGGCTGGTCGACGAGCTCCTCGGCCGGGACATCACCCCCTGGCTCACCCTCTACCACTGGGACCTGCCGCAGGAGCTCCAGGACGCCGGCGGCTGGCCCGCCCGGGACACCGCCCACCGGTTCGCCGACTACGCGGCGCTCGTCCACGACCGGCTCGGCGACCGCGTCACCCACTGGACCACCCTCAACGAGCCGTTCTGCTCGGCGGTCCTCGGCCACGTCGAGGGCATCCACGCGCCCGGCGGACGGTCCCTCGCCGACGGCGTCGCCGCCGTCCACCACCTCCACCTCGCCCACGGACTCGCCGCCCGCGCCCTGCGCGACGGCGCCCGGCGTCCGCTCGACCTCGCCGTCACCCACCTCCTGGGCACCAGCGCCCCCGCCACCGACAGCCCCGCCGACCGCGAGGCCGCCCGCCGCGCCGACGCCTTCGGCTTCCGCTTCTACCTCGACCCGATCCTGCGCGGCGCCTACCCGGAGGACCTGATCCGCGACCTCGCCGCCCAGGGGACCGAGATCCCGGTCCGCGACGGCGACCTGGACACCATCGCCACCCCCATCGACACCCTCGGCGTCAACTACTACCGCTCGATGCGCAGTTCGGGCACGGACGAGAACGGCGCCGCCACCGACCCCCTCGGCCGGCCCGTCACCCGCGGCCTCCCGCACGGCGGCCTCCCGGTCACCGGCCTCGGCTGGGAGGTCATGCCCCACGACCTCACCGCCCTGCTGCTGCGCATCGCCCGCGACTACCCCGGCACCCCCATGGTGATCACCGAGAACGGCGCCGCGTACGACGACGAGCCGGACGCCGCAGGACACGTCGACGACCGGGACCGCACCGCCTATCTCTCCGCCCACCTCGCGGCCGTCGCCCGCGCCCGCGAGGCCGGCGCCGACGTCCGCGGCTACCTCGCCTGGTCGCTCCTCGACAACTTCGAGTGGGCCTGCGGCTACGCCGCCCGCTTCGGCCTCGTCCACGTCGACTACGGCACGCAGGCGCGCACCCCCAAGCGCAGCGCCCGCTGGCTCCGCGACACGGCCCGCCGGGTGCGCGGACGCGAGCCGCACCCGGCGATTGCGGGCGGCCCCGGCGCGGCGGACGATGGTGAGGGAGGGCGCGCCGCACCGTGAAGGACCGAAGGAGACGCCATGGCCGCCGAAGAGCAGACCGACCCGCTGGCCGGCTGGACCGCACGCCTGCTCCGCCTCGGTCCCGGGATCTCCCAGGACGACGCCAGGGCGTTCGTCCACGACCTCTACGCCCACGCGCAGTCCACCCTCGACGAGGAACGCGCCGAGGCCGACTTCGCCCGCGAGGAGTAGCCGCCCGGCGTCGCGTCAGTCGCGGAGCGCCCTGAGGAGGACCAGGACGCCCGAGGCCGGCACGCCGACGCCGAGGACGCCGATCAGCAGCACCTCCACCGGGCCGAGCCGGCCGCCGGCGAGGAGCAGACCGCCGAGGAGCAGCAGCGCCGGCACGGCCACGGCCGTCGCCGTGCCGATGCGCTTGTGCCGGGCGTCCCACAGCGGGGTCCTCCACAGCAGCGCGACACCGATCGCCAGGACCAGCGTGCCCGCGAACGGGGAGGCCAGGGCCAGCAGGCCGCCGAGCGCGGGCAGCACCGCGACGAGCCGGGCGGCCTGGCGGCCGGAGAGCGGTCCCGTCGGCGCGGGGGAGGCGGTGGCGCGCGGCTCCTCCTCCGCGAGGGCGGAGGCGGCCACGGTGCGGGGGTCGCCCAGTTCGGCGAGGACCGCGCGGATCCCGGCGTCGTCCCGGGCGTCGCTCACCTCGATGTGTTCGCGCAGGTCCGCGAGGAGTTCGGCCCGGCGGTCGGCCGGGAGCGCGGCGGTCTCGCGGGCCACGGAGTCGAGGTAGGCCGCGACGAGCGGGTGGTCGATGGCGTTCATGCGGGGTCCCCCTGCGGGTCGTTGAGGAAGTGGTCGACGGCGTTCCGGAAGTCCGGCCAGGCCCCCGCGAACTCGGCGAGCGCGGCCCGGCCGAGAGGCGTGAGCGCGTAGTAGCGGCGCGGCGGCCCGCTCGGGGACTCGCGCAGCTCCGTGTCGACGAGCCCCTCCCGCCGCAGCCGCGAAAGGAGGGGATAGATGGTGCCCTGGCTCGTGGTCATCACGCTGACCGCGGCGAGCTCGGCGAGGAGTTCGACGCCGTACTTCGGCTCCTCCCTGAGCAGCGCGAGGACGCAGTACTCCAGCACTCCCTTGCGGAGCTGGCTGGGGACCCTGCCCCCCGCCTCGTTCTTTGCGTTACCAGGAACCATGCAATGCAAGATAGTGCGGACGGGTGTCCGCGACAAGTCGCGCCCCGCCGGCGGCGCGCACGGGGCGGGTCGGGAACCGGCCGCCGTGGCCGAACGTGTAACGGGGGACGGAGACGACGGGACGAGGGGAGACGCGGTGGTCGCCAACGAGGCGAGGATCGACGGAGACAGTCTGGTGCTGGGGGACGGGGCACGAGTGCGGTTCGTCCGGACGCTCCGGCTGCCCGAGACGGGTACGCACCGGCTGCCGCCGGGACTCGGGACGTTCCCGCTGCGCCGGGTCGAGGACTACCCCGACACCGTGCCCGAGCAGTGGCGCGCCAAGGGTGGGGTGATGCTCCCGGTCTACCTGCGCGAGGCGATGTGGCTCAGCTTCGCCGGCAGCCCGGAGCCCACCGCGCTCCAGGTCGGCGTCGGCAAGGTCTGCGCGATCTCCGGCGAGAAGTGGACCGGGCGGCTCTCCCGGCGCCCGCAGAACTACGTCGTGCTGCCCCGCCAGCCGTGGCTCGACGGCATCAACTCGGGCCACGGCACGGTGCGCCAGTTCGTCGCCGTCCCGCTCGGCATGGGCGCCACCGTCGAGGGCCAGGTCACCGGCGAGGAGACCGTCGGCGGCCTCCAGCTGCAGGCGTTCCCGCTCGCCCCGAAGCCCCGCGCCGCCTGGCGCGAGGAGCAGCGGCGCCAGGCGGAGGAGCGGGCCAGGCGCCTGGCCGCGGGCCCGCCGCCCGCGCCGTCGTTCGGCTACGGCGGCGCGCCGCCGATGCCCATGGCCGCGCCGGCGGGCGCGCCGCCGGCGGGGGCCGCGATGGGCATCGGCGCGGGCGGCTCCATGCGGCAGGAGGTGTACCAGGACGACCGGCCGGCCCGCGACTGGTCCGACACCGCCGAGGCCCGCGTCTTCGTCCACCTGGTGACCCCGCCCGAGTGGCGCCGCATCACCGGCGAGGAGCCCCCGCCGTCGCCCGCCGACCGTGCCGCCTACACGCGCGCGGGCCTGCCCTGGTACGACTACTTCGACACCGACGGCACCGACCTCGCACCCTCCGGCACCCTCGCCGACGTGAAGCCCGTCGGCGAGTGGCTGGGCGACGACCTCGACCCGTGGACGCCGCCCTCCCCGTCCCAGATCAAGCCGCTCGGCCCGCCGCCGCCCCCGCCCGGCACGCCGATCGCGGACGGCGACTGGTGAACCGCAGGGGCTGACTGCCGGTACGGGGGGGCGGGGCGGGGGCGGTACGAGGCTGGTACGGGGACGGTACGGGGTCGGGTGCCGGCTCCGTACCGCCCCGGACCCGGGGGTCGCCCCGTCCCCGGCTCCGTACCGTCCCGGCGCAGGCTCCGCACCAGCCCGTACGCCGACCGGCACCATCCCGCGTACCCGTACCGGCCCGTACCGGCCCCGCACCAGCCCCGTACTCACCGCCTACCGGGACCCGCCCGCACGGCTCCGGGGGCGGCACGGTACGAATCGACGTGTGAACGACTCGATCCAGCCCGCCACCATCCGCGTCTTCATCGCCCTGGCGCCGCCCGACGACGCCAAGGACGAACTCGCGCGCGCCCTGGCACCCGCCTACGCGGCCCACCCCGGCATGCGCTGGAACCGCATCGAGGACTGGCACATCACGCTCGCCTTCCTCGGCGAGCTGCCCACGGCCACCGTGCCCCTGCTGCGCGACCCCCTCGCGGAGCTCGCCGCCGCGCGCCGCCCCCTCGACCTGTCCCTCGAAGGCGGCGGGCACTTCGACTCCCGGGTGCTGTGGAGCGGCATCGCCGGCGACGTCCCCGGTCTCCACCGGCTCGCCGACGACGTCCGCACCCTGGTGAAGGAGACCGGCATCCCCTACGAGGGGCGCCCGCTGCGCCCGCACCTGACCCTGGCCCGGGCCCGGCGCGGGGACCTCACCAGCGTTCCGGACGCGGCCGGCGTGCTCGACGGCTTCGCCGGGCGTGCCTGGCCGACCGCCCGGCTGCACCTCGTCGGCAGCGACTACGCCCGGGGTCCGGCCCCGGCCCGCTACCGGGACATGGAATCGTGGCGGTTCGCGGGCGGGGCCTGAGCGGGTGCCGTGATCGAGGCGCCGTGATCAAGGCGCCGTGATCAGGCGGTTCAGGCGGGTGGCCAGCCACGGCCTGCGGCCGCCGGCGCGCATCCGGCCCAGGGCGACCGCCTTCCAGACCGGCACGCGGCCGAAGGAGACGAGCAGGAACGCCACGGGGTCCGCCGTGATCCGGCAGTCGTACGGGCGCGGCGCCGGATCGCGGGTCACGGTCGCGGCGCCGTCCTCCACCACGACGGCGAGCCGCGGACCGCCCTTGAGTGCCAGGTCGAAGGCGATCCGTACCCCCTTCGCCCGCTCGGCTTCGAGGGCGAGCGGCATCATCGTCACCATCGCCTGCCCGATCACCAGGGACGCCTCCTCGGGCGCGAGGGCCCACGGCCGGCGGATGCCGCGCGCCATGTCGAGCCCGTGCACCAGGGTCTCGCTGAGCATCAGACCGGTCGCCGCCGCGAGCGGGACGGTCCGCCCGGGCCCGTACCAGGGCGCGGGCACGGGCGTGTCGGGCGCGAGTCCCGCCGAGTCCCGCAGGAAGGCCGCGCCCCGCTCGGCGAGGATCACGCCCAGCCGCTTCCGCTCCGCCCCGGCGACGAGCCCGACGGACAGCGCGTTCACGGCGGCGATGCGAGCGCCGAACGTCCCCTCCCTGACGGCCGGCAGGGCGTCCCAGTCGATGCGCCCGGCGGCCCCGCCGTGCCGTTCGCCGGGGACGGCCGTCCCGTACGCGAGGTACACGGCGGCGAGATGCGCCCCGACGTCCCCGACGGACCACACCGGCACCCCGGACGGGACCTCCAGGTCGCCGATCCCGCCGACCAGTTCGACCAGCCGCCCGATCGCGGCCTCCAGCAGGACCCGCGTCCGCTCATGCTCGGCCACCGGATCGAAAGCCGTGACTGCACCCATGCGCTTCCCCCAAGACTGTGGACGGGCCCGCACATTACCGCCCAGTAGCATCTGGCGACAGGGGCCGGACACGACCTCCCCCTCGGGCACGATGGTCCGCATGGAAGAACGGAACGGACCGGCGCACGCCGCGGACCGCCTGGTCGCCGCCGCGCGCGACGGTGACGCGGCGACGACGGAACGGCTCCTGCGCGCGGGCGCCGCGCCCGACGACCAGGGCGGCGGCCACGAGACGCCGCTGGAGGCGGCCGTGCGCCCTGGCCACGCCCCTGTGGTCGACCTGCTCCTCCGGGCCGGCGCGGATCCGGCGCAGCTCATCGGGGAGTACGGCGGCGACCAGACCCCGCTCACCGCGGCGTTGGGCTGGGGACACAGCGAGGTGGTGCGGCTCCTGCTCGTCGCCGGCGCGCCCACGGGCCCCCAGACCCGGTTCGGCTGGGTGCCCCTCGTCCACGCCGCCACCGCCACCCACGGCGATCCTTGCGCCCTGGTGGACCTGCTCCTGGAGTTCGGGGCGGACATCGAGGAAGGGCGGCATGGCATGACCCCGCTCGAATGGGCGGCCGGCATGCCCCGCCCCGAGGTCGTCCGCCACCTCCTCGCCCGTGGAGCCACCCCGACCCTCCGGGCCCGCGACCGGGCCGTGTGGTGGGGGGCCCGGCGTCAACCGGAGAAGCTCGCCGACTTCAAGGAGATCGTCGCCGCGCTGGCGGCAGCAGCCGCCGCCCAGGGGACGCCGCCGCTCGTCCGCTGACCCCGGTTCCCCGGACGGGCGGCCCTCCTCGGCCGGCTTCGGGCCCCGCGCCGGCCGTCCGCCGGCCGTGGTCAGTGGAGGGTGGGGCCGGACGGGCGGGTTTGTAGACTCGGCGTGTGACGTTCGTGGCCTGGATCAACCCCAACACCGACGAGGCCACCACCGCGATGATGGCCGCCATCGCCCGCCGTACCCTGCGTCCCGAGGACGGGCATGACGTCCGGGGCGTCACCGTCGCCGCGGGACCGCCGATGCTCGTCGACGAGGAGGCCCTGCGTGCGGCGGCGGGCCACGTCCTCGACGCGGCGGACCGCCTCCTCGCGGGAACCGGCGGCGACCGCGTGGCCGCGTTCGTCGTCAGCGCCTTCGGTGATCCGGGCGTCGAGGACCTCCGCGCCCGCGCCTCCGTCCCCGTCGTCGGCATCGCCGAGGCCGCCCTGCGCGAGGCCGGCGCGGACGGCCGCCGCTTCGGCATCGCCACCACCACCCCGGGACTCGCCGCCGCGATCGACGCCCGCGTCGCACGCCTCGGCCGGTCCGCCCGGTACACCGGCCTCCGCCTCACCGCCGGTGACCCCCGCCGACTGGCCGCGACGCCCGCCGAGATGACGGAGCGTCTGGCCGAGGCCGTCGACCGCTGCGTACGGGAGGACGGCGCGGAGGCGGTCGTCATCGGCGGCGGCCCCCTGGGCGAAGCCGCCGAGGCCCTCCGGCACCGCTTCCCGGTCCCGGTCATCGGCCCCGTTCCGGCCGCGGCCCGGGAGGTCCGCCGTCTGCTGACGTGACCCGGGCCGGGGTGTCGCCCGTGGGGGTGAGATGCGGGCCGCGCCCGTGACCCCGCCGGGGGAGGGCCGTTGCGGGGGCATGCGCATGACGTCGATGCTCGGCGTGGTCCTCACGGCCGTGTTCCTGGCGGCGGTCACCCGCGCCCCCGCCGCCCCCGGAGGGTTCGACCCGTGCGGCTACGAGGCCGCCGGCACGCTCCACCTCCGTACCGGCCCCGCTGCGACGCGCTCCTCCCCGGGCGTGCTGCGCGCCGGCGACGACGTCACGGTCCTGCGGGAGTCCGGCGACTGGTACCGGGTGCGTCTCGACGACCGCGCGCGAGAGGGCCTTCCCGCCGGTACGGAGGGCTGGGCCCCGAAGCGCGACGTCGAGCCGCTCCGCTGCGCGCGGGCGGACGGCTAGAGACCGTCCTGGCCCCGCTGCCCGGCCCGGCCGGAGTCACCGCGCGACACGCGGAACGACCCTCAGTCCTTGGTGGCCGGGGCGCCGGGGGCGCAGGAGAGCAGAGCGGCTTCCCGGGCCGGCTCGCTGTCGTCGAAGGCGGTCTGCGGCTGGCCGCAGTCGAGGACGCCCGAACCCTCGACGGTCCAGCTGGTGGCGCGGCCCGTCGAGGGCTCGCCGCCGGCGCAGGTGCGGCGGAAGGCGGCCGTGACCTCCTCCACGTAGGCGTACGTCACCAGGGTGCCCGGCCCCGAGCTGTTGGTGGTGTTGCCGTCGACGCGCGGTGCGGGCCGGCCCGCCTCGGAGAAGGCGGAGTCCTTGCCGGCGCCGCCGATGTGGGCGCCCAGCGAACGCAGCGCGGTCACCGGGTCGACCTTCGGGCCCGTCTCCGTCGTCGCCTCGGTGCGAGGGGTCTGGAGCCGCCGCAACGGCTGGGTGAGCATTCCGCCGTTCTTGCCGAACGTCTGCTTCTCGGCGACGCCCGTCAGGACGTCCCGCCGTACGACGTCGGACCACGCGTACGTGCCGGTGGCGCACTCCGCCGTGGGCGTCGCCGTCGGGTCGGGACGGGCCTGGTCGTCGGACGAGCAGGCGGCCGTGGTCGCGAGCAGCCCGGCGACGACGCACGCCGTCGCCCAGCCCTTCGTGTGCTTCATCATGGTGTTCCCCCGTAGCGCCATGGTCGATGGCGCTACCGACCCTGCCCGCCACCAACCGCCCCCCGCAAGAGACTTGAGCGGATCTTGAGCGAACCGCCGGCGGCCCGTCCCGGCGCGCTCACGCGAACGGGGCGGCGGCGAGCTGCTCCTCCAGCGCCGCGAGCGTCCGGTAGCAGGCCAGCACCTGGGCCACCGAGGAGTTCGGCTCCCGGCCCTCGCGGATCGCCGCCACGAACTCCCGGTCCTGGAGCTCGATGCCGTCCATCGACACGTCGACACCGCTCACGTCGATCGGCTCGTCCCTGCCGGTGAACAGGTCGTCGTAGCGGGCGAGGTACGTGCCGGTGTCGCCGATGTAGCGGAAGAACGTGCCCAGCGGGCCGTCGTTGTTGAACGACAGCGACAGCGTGCAGATGGCGCCGTTCGCCGCCCGCAGCTGGATCGACATGTCCATCGCGATGCCGAGCTCGGGGTGGACCGGGCCCTGCACCGCGTGGGCCTGCACGATCGGCGACCCCGTCTGGTAGGCGAACAGGTCGACGGTGTGCGCGGCGTGGTGCCACAGCAGGTGGTCGGTCCAGGAGCGCGGCTCCCCGAGCGCGTTGAGGTTCTTCCGGCGGAAGAAGTACGTCTGCACGTCCATCTGCTGGATGCCGAACTCGCCCGCCTCGATCCGCCGGCGCACCCACTGGTGGCTGGGGTTGAAGCGGCGGGTGTGACCCGCCATCGCGACCAGCCCGGTGCGCTCCTGCGCCGCCACGCACGCCTCGGCGTCGCCGAGCGAGTCGGCGAGCGGGATCTCGACCTGCACGTGCTTGCCGGCTTCGAGGCACGCCAGCGTCTGGGAGGCGTGCAGCTGGGTGGGGGTGGCGAGGACGACGGCGTCGATGTCGTCCATCGCCAGCACCTCGTCCAGCGTCGCGGCGGCGCGGCCCACGCCGTGCTCCGCGGCGAACTTCCGCGCCCGTTCGAGGCCGCTGCTCACGACGGCGGCCACCTCGACGCCCTCGATCCGCCGAAGTGCCGCCGCGTGCTTGGCGCCGAAGGCGCCGCCGCCGGCCAGGGCGATCCGCAGGGTCCGGTCGTCAGTCATGTCACTCCTTCACGGCGGGCTCTTCGGCCCGGGGACGGTTTTCCAGGATCAGGTGTCCGACGGCCGTGTTGGACGCCGGCACATGGTAGAAGCGGTGCTGGACGTCGACCTCGCCCGCGTCGTCGACGTCGCTCATCGCCCCGCGGGCGATCAGCCACATGACCAGCTCTATGCCCTCGGAGCCGGCCTCCTCGACGTACTCCAGGTGCGGCACCCCGGCCAGGCCGGCCGGGTCCTCGACCAGCCGGTCGAGGAAGGCGTTGTCCCACTCCCGGTTGATCAGGCCGGCGCGCGGGCCCTGGAGCTGGTGGCTCATGCCGCCGGTGCCCCACACCTGCACGGTGAGCGGCCGGTCGTACGACTCGATCGCCCTGCGAAGGGCCCGGCCGAGCGCGAAGCAGCGGGCCCCGGAGGGCACCGGGTACTGCACCACGTTCACATGGAACGGAATGACCTTGCACGGCCACGTCTCGACGTCGCCGAACATCAGCGACAGCGGGACGGTCAGCCCGTGGTCGACGGTCATCTCGTTGACGAGGGTGAGATCGAAGTCGTCCCGGATGAGGGAATGGGCGAGGTGCGCGGCCAGCTCGGGGTCGCCCTCGACGGGCGGCACCGGGCGGGGCCCGTACCCCTCGTCGGCGACGGGGAAGACGGCGCCGGTGCCGAGCACGAAGGTCGGGATCACCGACTGGTCGAAGGCGCTGGCGTGGTCGTTGTAGACCAGGAAGACCACGTCGGGGACGTTCTCCCGCGCCCACGCCCTGGAGAACTCGTACCCCTCGAAGACCGGCCGCCAGTAGGGCTCCTCGGTCCTGCCGTGGTCCATCGCCGCGCCGATCGCCGGGACGTGCGAGGTGAAGACGGCGCCGGTGATCGTGGCGTGCTCGGCCGGCGCGGCCGGGGCGTGCGCGGCTTCGAGCACCGCGTGGTCGATCCGGTTGCCGTCCACCGGCCGGCCGCCGCCCGCCATCATGGCGCGGTACTCCTCCTCGGTCATGCCGGTCATCGAGCCCGCCATCTGCTGGAAGGAGAACCCGAGCGTGGCGCCCCACTTGGCGAGGAAGTAGATGTTGCCGCCCTCGCGCATCGCCGCGTTCAGGTCGCGGTCGAGCAGGGCCCGCTTCTGCTCCTCGCGCAGCGGCCACGCGTCCAGGTAGGCGCGCTCGTCGGCGAGGTAGGCGGCACGGTTCTCCGCCGTCATCAGGGACATGCAGAACTGGTTGAGGTGGTAGCCCTTGGCCGACTGCTCGGCGTCGAAGATCGTCGTCCCCGGAACCAGTTTGTAGGTCTTGTCCAGCGCCATGCCGGAACTCCAATCGAGGGAGGGGGTCAGTCGGCCTCGGGCCAGTACAGGCGCGTCGGGTTGTCCACCAGGAGCCTGTGCCGGAGCTCCGGCGTCGGTGCGATGTGCGGGACGAAGTCGACGAGGAGGCCGTCGTCGGGCATGTGGTCGGTGAGGTTGGGATGCGGCCAGTCGGTGCCCCACAGCACCCGGTCGGGGAACTCCTCGACGACCCGCCGGGCGAACGGCACGACGTCGCGGTACGCCTCCCGCTCCCCGTCCAGGGCGGGCGGGCCGCTCACCGTCAGCCGCTCCGGACAGGTCACCTTGCACCAGATGTCGGTGCGGGCCCGCAGGAAGTCCAGGAACGCCTCGAAGTCCGGCCCGTCCGGATCCTTGGAGACGTCGGGACGGCCCATGTGGTCGACGACCAGGGGCACCGGGATCGACAGGAGGAAGTCCCGCAGGTCCGGCAGGTCGGCCGCCTCGAAGTAGACGACGACGTGCCAGCCGTACGGCGCGATCCGCTCGACGACGTCCAGGAGGTCCCGCCGCGGCGCCGCGTCCACCAGCCGTCTGACGAAGTTGAACCGCACGCCCCGGACCCCGGCCTCGTGCAGCTCCCGCACCTCGGCGTCGGTCACGCCGGGCCGCAGCGTCGCCACGCCCCTGGCCCGCCCGCCGGAGGCCCGCAGGGCGTCGACCATCGCACGGTTGTCGGCGCCGTGGCAGGTCGCCTGCACGATGACGTTGCGGGCGAAGCCGAGGCGGTCGCGGAGCGCGGACAACTCCTCCTTGGAGGCGTCGCACGGGGTGTACTTGCGCTCGGGGGCGTACGGGAAAGCGGCCCCGGGGCCGAAGACGTGGCAGTGCGCGTCGACGGCGCCCTCGGGGAGCCGGTACGCGGGCCGGGTCGGACCGGCGTACCAGTCCAGCCAGCCGGGGGTCTTGACGAACTCCGTGGTCATGCGTGCTCCTCAGTCCTCGTACCGCAGTCCGAGCTCGGCCAGCGGGCCGCGCATGCCGTACAGGTCGAGGCCGAGCCGGCCCGCCCGGAACTGGGCGCGCTTGCCCTCCTCCTTCGCCTCGCGGGCGGCCGAGGCGGCGGCCACCTCGGCGGCCCGCTCGCGCGGCACCACGACGACGCCGTCCGCGTCCGCGACGACGACGTCCCCGGGGCGTACGAGGGCGTTGCCGCAGACCACGGGCACGTTGACCGAGCCGAGGGTGGCCTTCACCGTGCCCTTGGCGTGCACCGCGCGGGAGAAGACGGGGAAGTCCATCCCCTCCAGGTCGGCGACGTCGCGGACGCCGCCGTCGATGACCAGGCCGGCGCAGCCGCGCGCCCGGAAGGAGGTGGCGAGCAGCTCGCCGAAGAAGCCGTCCTCGCTCTCCGTCGTACAGGCGGCGACGACGACGTCCCCGTCCCTGATCTGCTCGGCGGCGACGTGCAGCATCCAGTTGTCGCCGGGCTGGAGCAGCACGGTCACGGCCGTGCCGCACATCCGGGCCCCCGGGTAGACGGGGCGCAGGTAGGGGCGCATCAGCCCGGTCCGGCCCATCGCCTCGTGGACGGTGGCGACGCCGAACGAGGACAGCGCGGCGACGGCTTCCGGGTCGGCCCGGTCGATCCGGGTGCGGACGACGCCGATCTCGGTGTGTTCCATGGGTCCTTCTCCGTCCTGGGAGTCAGCGGCCGGCCGCGGCGAGGCGGGCGGCGAGTCGGGGGTAGACGCGCAGGGCGTTGCCGGCGTACACGGCGGCGCGCTCCTCGTCCGACAGGTGCGGGGTGGCGTCCACGTACCGCTTCGTGTCGTCGAAGTGGTGGCCGGTGCGCGGGTCGAGGTCGCGGACCGCGCCGATCATCTCGCTGGCGAAGAGGACGGACCGGCTGGGGACCACCCGGGTCAGCAGGTCGATGCCGGGCTGGTGGTAGACGCAGGTGTCGAAGAAGACGTTGTCGAGCAGCGCCTCCGGGTCCGGCCTGCCGAGCGCCATGGCCAGGCCCCGGAAGCGCCCCCAGTGGTACGGGACGGCGCCGCCGCCGTGCGGGACGACGAACCGCAGCGCGGGGAAGTCGGCGAACAGATCGCCCTGCACGAGCTGCATGAACGCCGTGGTGTCGGCGTTGAGATAGTGCGCGCCGGTGGTGTGGAACGCCGGATTGCACGAGGTGCTGACGTGGATCATCGCCGGGACGTCGTACGCGACCAGCGCCTCGTACAGCGGGTACCAGCTCCGGTCGGTCAGCGGCGGCGCCGTCCAGCGGCCGCCCGACGGGTCGGGGTTGAGGTTCACCGTGACCGCGCCCAGCTCCTCGACCGCGCGGGTCAGCTCGGGCAGGCAGGTGGCGGGGTCGACGCCGGGGGACTGCGGCAGCATCGCGCCCACGGCGAAGCGGCCGGGGTAGAGGCCGGCGACCCGGTGGACCAGGTCGTTGCAGATCCGCGCCCACCGCGAGGAGACGGCGAAGTCGCCGATGTGGTGGGCCATGAAGCTGGCACGCGGCGAGAAGACCGTGAGGTCGGTGCCGCGCTCGTCCATCAGCCGCAACTGGTTGGCCTCGATCGCGGCCCGCAGGTCGTCGTCGGTGATGTGCAGCTCGCCGGGGTCCGGGGCGGGGCCGCGGCCCTCGGCCGCCGCGATCTGCCGGTCGCGCCACTCCGCCAGCTGCGGCGGCGCGGTGGTGAAGTGACCGTGACAGTCGATGATCATGGGGAAGCCTCGTGGTCGTGCGGGTGGGTGGTCAGTGCTCGCGGGTGGGCCAGCCCGTGTACTGCTCGGCCAGGTAGGCGCGTCCGGCGCGCGTGCCGACCACGTTGTCCAGCTCGCCGAGCCGGAGCCGCAGGTCGAAGGCGGAGGCGCCCGGCGCGGTGTGCAGCAGCCCGGTCATCCAGGACGAGAAGTTCTGCGCCCGCCACACCCGCTGGAGGGCCCGCGGCTGGTACTCCTCCAGAGCGGCCTCGCCCGCTCCGGCGAGCGCCCGGACGAGGACGCCGGCCAGCACCTTCACGTCGTGCAAGGCCAGGTTGAGCCCCCGCGCGCCGGTCGGCGGCACCGTGTGCGCGGCGTCGCCGGCGAGCAGCAGGGAGCCCCAGCGCATCGGCTCCTGCACGAAGGAGCGGAACCGCAGCACCGTCCGCTCGGTGATCGGCCCCTCCTTCAGCCGGAAGCCGTCCTCCCCGGCGACCCGGGCCTGGAGCGTCTCCCAGATCCGGTCGTCCGGCCAGGCGTCGGGGGACTCGTCGGGGGAGCACTGGAAGTACATGCGCTGCACCGACTCGGTCCGTTGGCTGATCAGCGCGAAACCGTGCTCGGAGCGGGCGTAGACCAGCTCGGGCGCGCTCGGCGGCGCCTCGGCGAGGACGCCGAACCAGGCGAAGGGGTACTCCTTGCCGTACCGGGTCCGCCGGTCCTCCGGCACCAGGTCGCGGCACATGCTCCGCGACCCGTCCGCGCCGACGACGTACCGGGCGCGGATCTCGTGCCGGCCGCCGTCCGGCGCGGTGTAGCGGACCCGGGGGGCGTCGGTCGTGACGCCGGCGACCTCGGTGTCCCGGATCCCGAAGTGGACCGTCCCGCCGTCGCGGGCGCGGGCGTCCGCGAGGTCGGCGAAGACGTCGGTCTGCGGGTAGAGCCAGGTGGAGGCGCCGACGAGCTCCTTGAAGTCGACGCGGTACGGGCGTCCCGCCGACCGCACCTCGATGCCCTCGTGCTCGTGCCCCTCGCGCAGGACCCGGTCCGACACCCCCGTCTCGACCAGGTCCCGGGCCACGTCGGCCTCCAGGATCCCGGCCCGCTGGGTCGTCTCGATCTCGTGGCGGGTCCGGGTGTCGACGGCGACCGACTCCACCCCGGCGCGGCCGAGCAGATGCGCCAGCATGAGCCCGGCCGGGCCCGCCCCGACGATCGCGACCGGAACCGAGACGATCGAGTCGACGGGGGCGTCGGCCATGGCATCTCCCAAGCAGCTGTGGACGTTTCGAACGGTGAAGCGGTTCGAACGCTGCCAGCCTGCCCGGCCCCTGGTCTGCGCTGTTTCCGTCAGGCGGAAGCCGGTCCGGAACTCAGTCCGTCGTCCGGGTACGCCTGCCGAGCTCGTCGGAGATCCCGTACGCGGCCCGCAGCAGCGGCTCGCGCAGCCCGCGCGCCCCGCTCCCGCCCCGCGCCGTGATCACGATGCCCAGCGCGGCGCTCACCGGCCCCTTCCGCCCGATCCGCACCGGCGCGGCCACCGCCACCGTGCTCTCCGAGAGCTGCCGGTCACTGACGAAGACCTGCTCGCGCCGGATCCGGTCCAGCTGGGTCCGCAGCGTCCTCGGATCGGTGACCGTGTGCGGCGTCCACGCCCGCTGCGGAGCGCCCAGGACCTCCCCCTGGATGTCCGGCGGCGCGTACGCCAGGAGCACCCGCCCCATCCCCGTGGCCCCCACCGGGAACCGCGTCCCGACCCCCGTCAGGAGCTCCACCGACCGGTGCCCGGAGATCCGCTCCACGAAGACGAGCTCGGTGCCCTCCCGCACCGCGAGCTGGACGTTCTCGTGGGTCACCTCGTACAAGTCCTGCATGAACGGCAGCGCCACGTCCCGCAGGATCTGCGTCCGGGGGCAGCCCGCGGCGATCTCCCACAGCCGCAGCCCCACGTGCCACGACCCGTCCTCGCCCCGCTCCAGCGCCCCCCAGGCCGCCAGCTCGCTCACCACCCGGTGCGCGGTGCTCAGGGCCAGACCGGTGCGCTGGGCGATCTCGGATAGTGTCTGGGCGGGGTGCTCGCGGTCGAAGGCCGCGAGGACCTCCAGTACTTTTCCTGCCGCCGTGCTCCGGGTCGTGCTCACGCCGTCAGTCTCGCAGACGGGCGTCGAGCCCCCGGGCCGCGCGTGCCCCACCCCATCCCCATGACGTGAGGAGCCGACGTGCACCAGGAACTCAGGGGGCTGTCCTCGATGGCGACCCGGCCCCTGCTCGCCGAGCTCGGCGAGCACCTGCGGCGCGCCCACGGCACGCCCGTACGCTTCGACTCGGCCGGCGGCGTGGAGATCGCCCGCCGCGTCCGCGAGGGCGCGGAGGCGGACCTCCTCGTCCTCGCCGCCGGAGCCGTCACCGCCCTCGAACGGGAGGGCCGGCTCCGTCCCGGAACGGTCCGCCCGCTGTGGACCTCCCAGGTCGTCGCGGCGGTCCCCGACGGCGGCCCGGCCCCCGCCCTCGCCACCGTCGACGACCTCCGCACCGCCCTGACCTCCGCACGCGGCATCGCGTACTCCACCGGACCCAGCGGGACGGCCCTGATCGAGCTGCTCCACCGGCTCGGCCTCGCCGGCACCCTCGCCGACCGTCTCGTCCAGGCCCCGCCCGGCGTGCCCGCGGGCGACTTCCTCTCGTCCGGCCGCGCCGACCTCGCCTTCCAGCAGCACAGCGAGCTGAAGGACCTCCCCGGGGTCACCGTGGTCGGCCCCCTGCCCGGCGACACGGCCATCACCTCGACCTTCGCCGGCGGCGTCCTCACCACCGCCACCGACCCGGAGCGCGCCCTCGCCGCCCTCGGCCACCTCGCCTCCGGCGGGGCGTCGCGGCTCGCCGTCGCGCACGGCATGACGCCCGTGGGACCGGGCCCCAGGGACTGAAGCGGCTCGCGCGGCGCGGGGGCCGTCAGCCCGAGCGGTACACGCGCAGGCGGTCAGCCCGAGCGGTACACGCGCAGGCGGTCAGCCCGAGCGGTACACGCGCAGGCGGTCAGCCCGAGCGGTACACGCGCAGGTCGGACACCTCGAAGGACATCTCGTCCGTCCCCGGATCGGGAGCGGGGTGGTAACGACCCGCGCACACCGAGAGGTTGACGATCAGATACGCGTGCCAGGAGCGCCCCACCCCCCGCCCGTCCGCGAACACCCGGGCGCCGTTCACCCACCACACCACGGACCGCGCGCCGAACTCGGTCCGCAGCTCCACCCAGCCGCCGGGGCGCACGGCGGGGGAGCGGTGGTAGAGGTGGGTGCCCCGCACCCGGTTGGAGAGCTCCAGGAGGTCGGGGTTGTCCGGGTGGTACTCGAACACGTCGACCTCCTGCCCGCCGTCGCGCCACGTCCAGATCGCCGGCCAGGCCCCCGTCTCCTCCGGCAGCCTGACCCGCGCCTCCAGCACGTCACCGGCCCGCACCTCGAACGCCTCGGCGCTCCCCTCCGTGGTGAGGAGCCCGCTGTCCCAGAGACCGTCACGGCGGCGGCTCGCGCGGAACACCCCGGAACGGCTGTACGCGGGATCCTCCACCAGGTGGTCGAGCTTGTTGTCGAGCGGGTTGACCGGCCCACCGTCTGGATAGGCCCAGGACCGGCCGGCGACCCACTGCGCGGGCGACGCGAAGTCGGCGGTGAGGACGGGTTCGCCGGGGACTGACGACAGGGGCATGACGGCTCCTCACGGAACGCTGGGCGTGGCGTCGCCGCACGGACGGCGACGGTCTCCCCCATGGCTCCCCCGCTCCGCGCCACAGATGCGGAACCCACGGTTCCTTGGCGAGAACTCGTCACGGTCCGCGTCAGCCGAGGGGGGAACCGCCCGGCACGGGCGCCGGTGCCGACGCGGAGGCCGGCGTCGGCACGGGCGCCGGCGCGGAGGCGGGCACCGCTTCCGAGGACAGTCGCCAGAACTCGGCGTACCGGCCACCGAGCCGCAGGAGTTCGTCGTGGTCGCCCTCCTCGACGATCCGGCCGCCGTCGAGGAACACGATCCGGTCGGCGTCGCGGACGGTACGCATCCGGTGGGCCACCATCACCACGGTCCTGCCCCGCACCAGCCGCTCGACGCCGGCGTGGACGGCCGCCTCGCTCACCGGGTCGAGGGCGGACGTCACCTCGTCCAGGAGCACCATCGGCGCGTCCTTCAGCAGCGCGCGGGCGATCGACACGCGCTGGCGCTCACCGCCGGAGAGCCGGGTGCCGCCGTCGCCGACGGCCGTCGCCCAGCCGTCGGGCAGGCGCTCGACCACCTCGTCCAGCCGGGCGGCGGCCGCCGCGGCGCGCACCTCCTCGCCGGAGGCTCCGGGGCGGCCGAGGCGCACGTTCTCCTCGATGGTCCCGTCGAAGAGGTGGACGTCCTGGAAGACGACCGCGAACCGCGCCATCAACGCCTCCGCGCGCACGTCCCGGACGTCCGCGCCGCCGACCCGCACCACGCCCCCGTCCACGTCGTGGAAGCGCGCGAGCAGGTGCAGGAGGGTGCTCTTCCCGGCGCCCGACGGACCGACCACCGCCAGCCGCCGCCCCTCCGGCACGGTCAGCGACAGACCGTCGAGAACCGTCCGGCCGTCCCGGCGGAAGACCACCGACTCGAACTCGAGGCCGTGTCCGGCCGGTTCGACAGGATCGGCGGCCTGCGGCAGCGGCGCGGTCCGCAACACCGCGTCGAGCCGCACCAGTTCGCCGTGCGCGCCGCGCAGCCTCCCGCCGAGATCTGCCAGCGACAGCAGCGGATCCGCGCAGCGGGCGGTCAGGACCAGCACGGTCAGCAGCGCCGCCGCCCCGATCTCCCCGCCGAGCGCGAGGTACGCCCCCAGGGCCAGGACCGCGGTGAACACCGCCTGCACGGTGAGCGTCAGACCGACCGCCCCGGGGAGCGCGGCGAGCGTGGCACGGCGTGAGGCACGCCGGACGTCGTCGAGGGCGTCGTCCAGCAGCCGGAAGCGCTCCGCCGTGCGGCCCGCGGCGCGCAGCACCGGCTGGGCCTGGACGTACTCCACGACCCGGCCGGTCGCCTCGCGGTCGCGGACGGCCCGGTCGGCGTCCTGCGCCGCCGTCACGCGTCCGGTGAGCAGCTGGATCCCGGTCACCACCGGGGCGGCGGCCAGCAGGGCCAGGCCCAGCCGCCAGTCGAGCGCGAGGACCACGACGACGATCGTCAGGGGCGTCACGGCGGCGGAGACGGCCGGCGCCAGCAGGTGCGCGATCACGCTCATCGCCCGCAGCACGCCCTGTCCGGCCAGGGCGGACAGCTCGCCGACCCGGGCCGGCCCGTACCAGCCGACGGGGAGCCGGGCCAGATGGTCGCCGAGGCGGTGGTACACCCCGCGCAGCAGCGAGGTGCCGACGCGGAAGGCCGCCAGGTCGCCGAGGTAGCGCAGGACCGCGTAGCCGGCCACGGCCGCCCCGAAGGCGCCGAGCCAGGGCCGCGCGTCGGCCGGGGCGCCGTTGAGCAGCGCCCGCAGGACGGGCGCGAGGAGCGCGTACGACATGCCCTCGACGACGGCCGCCGCCGTCATCAGGGCGAGGGCGCGCAGCAGCGGGCGGCGGTGCTCCTCGCCCAGTACGCGCAGCAGGATCCGGATCATCGAGGTCGCCTCCTCGGCGGGTGCGGGTGCGGGTGCGGGTGCGGGTGCGGGTGCGGGTGGGACTGGGAGTGCGGGTGCCGGTGCGGGTGGGGGTCGTTCGGGTGGCGGCGGTGGTGCGGCGCGGTCACGGCCGCTCACCGCCCGCCGCGCGCGGGGTGGCCTGCCGGGCGTCCCACAGCCGGGCGAACCCGCCGCCCGCGGCGAGGAGTTCGGCCGGGGTGCCGTGCTCGGCGATCACCCCGTCCTCCAGTACCGCGACCAGATCCGCCCCGGCGGCGGTCTCCAGGCGGTGCGCGACGACCAGCACCGTCCGGTCCTCCCGCAGGGCGTCCAGGGTCCGGCGTACGGCCCGTTCGGTGTGCGGGTCGGCGAACGAGGTGGCCTCGTCCAGGACCAGGACGGGGGTGTCGGCGAGCAGCGCGCGGGCCAGCGCGATCCGCTGCGCCTCGCCGCCCGACAGCCGGGCGTCCTCGCCGATCACCGAGTCGTACCCGCGGGGCAGCCGGACCACGCGGTCGTGGACGTACGCGAGCCGCGCGGCACGCTCGACGGCCTCCCGGCCGGCCTCCGGCACGGCCAGCGCGATGTTGTCCGCGACCGAGGCGCGCACCAGGCGGACGTCCTGGAAGACGAAGGCGACGCGCCGGTAGAGCTCGCGGTCGGCCAGGTCGCGCAGGTCGACACCGCCGAGCAGGACCGCGCCGCCCGTCGGGTCGGCGAACCGGGGAAGGAGCCGGACGAGCGTGGACTTGCCGGCCCCCGACGCGCCCACGAGCGCGGTGACGGTCCCCGGCCGCAGGACCAGGTCGACCCCGCGCAGCACCTCGGTCCGGCCGGACCGGTGGGACGGTTCGGGCTGCCCGCCGGACGGGTGGGACGGCTCGGGCCCGCCGGTCCGGTGGGACGCTTCGGGCCCGCCGGTGTCGTACGCGAAGCGGACGCCGCGCAGCTCGACCAGGTGGCCGTCCGGCACCGCCGGGGCCGCGGGTTCGGGCAGCGGCGGCACCGCGAGGACCTCGCGGATCCGGCCGACGGCGCGGCGGGCGGCCTGCACCTCGTCGAAGCCGTGTCCGAGCGCCGCCACCGGGGCGGTGAGACCGAGGCCGAGGAGCAGGAAGGGCAGCAGATCGGCCGGCTCGGTCCCGCCGCCGGCGATCAGGGCCGCGCCGCCGCACACCACGGTCAGCAGGACGAACGGGGGCGAGAGGAGCAGCTGCATCCCGGCCGCGACCGGGGAGATGCCGTGCACCCAGCGGCGGAAGACGGAGACGAAGTCGTCGGCGGCGGTACGGAACCGGTGGTGGGCGCGTTCGCCGCCGCCGAACGCCTTCACCACGGCGATGCCCTGGACGAACTCGACGACCGAGACGGCGATCCGCGCCATCGCCGAGTCGAATGCGGCCTGTTCGCGGAGCCGGGCCGGGGTCATCATCAGGGGCACCAGCGCGACCGCGGCGAGCACCGGGGCGAGCGTGATCAGCGTGAGCCGCCAGTCGACGGTGAGGAGGTAGCCGAGGGAGACCGCCGGGACGACGAAGGCCGAGGTCAGCTCGCCGGGCGTATGGGCGATGAGCGGGTGTACGGCGCCGACGTCGTCGCCCACCACCTTGGCCAGCTCGCCGCTGGGATGCCGGGCGATCCAGGCGAGCGGCACCCGTCCCAGCCGTGCGGCGAGGGCCCGGCGCAGCGCCAACTGGACGTTCCCGTCGAGGAGATGGCCGATCCCGGCCGCGGTGGCGGTGAGCACCAGCTTCACGAACAGGCCGACCGCGCCGGCGACCACGAGGAACCGCACGCGCCCGGGATCGACCGGTCCGGGCGCGAGCAGGGTCCGGCCGAGCTCCACGACCGCGAGCAGCGGGGCCAGTCCGGCGACGGCGCCGGCGACCTGGAGGGCGGCCACGGCGGCCAGTCCCCGGGCGTACGGCCGCAGCAGCCGCGCCGGCGGCCGTAGAGCGGGATCCTCCGCCGCACTCGCCCCGGTCGCCGGACTCTCCTCGGTCGACTCGCTGATGGACACACCCATGTTCGCCCCCGTCGGTCAGTGGAACAGCCCGCGATTCTTACGTCGTAAGGCTGCGATGCGGGGCGACGCTATACTTACGGCGTAAGAATCGTCAATCGTGGGGAACGACCGAACCGGCCCGGAGCGAGGGCCGGTCGGCCGGAGGAAGGAGGCGCCGTGGCCGCCAACAGGGCCCGCGGGCAGCGGGCGGGGCTCAGCCGTCAGGACGTCCTCGGGGCGGCCCTGAAGCTCGTCGACAGGGAGGGCCTGAACGCCCTGTCGATGCGCCGGCTCGGCGCGGAACTGGGCGTGGAGGCGATGACCCTCTACCACCACGTCCCGAACAAGACCGCCCTGCTCGACGGCATGATCGAGCAGGTCGTCGCCGAGGCGGTCCCCCCGGACTTCGGCGCCGCGACCTGGCGCCAGGACCTGAGCGCCTACGCCCACGCCCTGGCCGCCGCCCTCGCCGCCCACCCCCACACGGTGCCCCTGCTGCTCTCCCGCCCGGCGGTGACCCCCCGTAACCTGCGCACCCTGGACGCCGTCGTGGGCATGCTCCACGAGGCGGGCTTCCCGCTGCCGAGGACCCTCGACGTCCTCTACTCGCTCACCGGCTTCGTCGTCGGCCACGCCGCCGCCCAGGCGGGTCGTGTCGACGACGCGGGCATCATGACCGCCCTGGACGAGGACGCGTACCCCCGCCTGGTGGCCGCCGCCAGGGCCGCCGGCGACGACCGGGCCGACAGCCGCTTCACCTTCGCCCTGAACGCCCTCCTCTCCGGCTTCGAGGCCGAACTCGCCACCTGACCCGGCGAGGGAAGATCCCGCGCCGGGTCAGGGGCTTGGGGCTGGGGCTGGGGCAGGAAGGGTCCGGGCTCAGTCCCGTACGAGGCAGAAGGGGTGACCCGCCGGATCCGCGAGGACACACCAGCCGCGCTCGGCGCCGCCGCCGTCGAGGACGGTGGCGCCGCTCGCGACGGCCCGCGCCCGCGCCTCGTCGAGGTCCTCGACGCCCAGGTCGAGGTGGAACTGCTGGGGGTGGGCCGGGTCGGGCCAGCGCGGCGGGCGGTGGTCCGTCACGCGCTGGAACGCCAGCACCAGGCCGCCGTCGGTGTGGAGGGTCGACCAGTCGTCGTCGAGGGACCAGCGGGGATCCGGGCGGTCCACCGCCCCGCCCAGGAGCGCTTGGTAGAACCGGGCGAGCTCCCGGACGTCCGGACAGTCCAGCACGACGCATTGCACAGTGGCGATCATGCCGAGAGCGTAGGCCGCCGGGCAGCCGGGTGCGCCCCTCCCGTGGGGAAGGGGCGCACCCGGCTGTGGTGTCAGTGATGGTGTGCTGCGGGCGGGGTTTCGGGGGCGTCGGCGGGCTTGGGGCCCAGGTGGTTGAAGGCGAGGTTGAGCAGGACGGCGACGACGCAGCCGGTGCTGATGCCGGAGTCGAGGACGATCCGGGCGCCTTCGGGGAAGGCGTGGTAGAAGTTCGGCGCGGCGATGGGGATGATGCCGGCGCCGAGGGAGATGGCGACGATGAGGACGTTGTCGCCGCGTTCGAGGGCGGCTCCGGCGAGGGTCTGGATGCCGCTGGCGGCGACGGTTCCGAAGAGGGCGATGCCGACTCCGCCGAGGACGGGCTGTGGGATGAGCGCGACCACGGAGGCGAGGAGCGGGCAGAGGCCGAGCAGGAGGAGGATGCCGCCGGCGGCGGCGACGACGAAGCGGCTGCGGACCTTGGTGATCGCGACCAGGCCGACGTTCTGGGCGAAGGCGCTGGCGGCGAAGCCGTTGAAGAGGGGGCTGAGGGCGGTGCCGAGGCCGTCGGCGCGGAGGGCGGCGGCGAGGGTCTTCTCGTCGGCCGGCCGCTCGACGATCTCGCCGAGGGCGAGGACGTCGGCGGTGGACTCGGTCATCGACACGAGCATCACGATGCACATGGAGATGATCGCCGCGGCCGCGAACTGCGGGGCGCCGAAGTGGAACGGGGTGGGGAATCCGATGATGTCGGCGTCGCCGACGGCGCTGAAGTCGGCGACGCCCAGCGGCAGGGACAGGAGCGTGCCGGCGACGAGTCCCAGCAGGATGGATATCTGCTTGAGGAATCCCGTCAGGAGCCGGCGCAGGACCACGGTGATCAGGAGGGTGGCGGTGGCGAGGCCGATGTACGTGAGGCTGCCGTAGTCCTGTGCCTGCGGGTTGCCGCCCTGGGACCAGTTGAAGGCGACGGGCAGCAGGGAGACGCCGATGAGGGTGATGACGGTGCCGGTGACGACGGGCGGGAAGAAGCGGATCAGCTTGCAGAAGAAGGGGGCGAGGAAGAACCCGAAGACGCCGGCGACGATCACGGCGCCGTAGATGACGGGCAGGGCGTCCTCGGGGCCTTCGGCCTTCGCGATGGCGAGCATGGGGGCGACGCCGGCGAAGGAGACGCCGTTGACGAACGGGAGCCGGGCTCCGACCTTCCAGAAGCCGAGCGTCTGGAGGAGCGTGGCGATGCCCGAGGTGAACAGGCTGGCGCTCATCAGGAACGCGATGTCGGCGGTGGAAAGACCGACGCCGATGCCGACGACCAGCGGGGGCGCGACGACGCCGGCGTACATGGCGGCGACGTGCTGCAGACCGGCGCTGAAGAGCTTCAGCGGGGGCAGCATCTGATCGACGGGGTGGGTGGCGTCGGGTCTCGCCTTGGTGTCGGGGGTGCCGGGGGTGTCAGGGGGTGAGGCGGTCCCGGGCTCGGGCTTCGTGGGGTCCGGGGCGGGGTGGGTCTCGGGCATGGGGTACCTCCTGGCCGCGGCGCTCCCGGGGGAACGCGGGCAGCCCTAGGGGAGAGCCGGCGTCGGGGACGCGCGGCTCTGCGGGTGCGGGGTGGTACGGGGAAGGACGCGGCGTCGAGGGCGCGGCGGGAGGGCCGTCGATCCTGCGGGGGGCCGTGGCCGGAGAGCGGGGAGTGAAGAAGGCCAGGGGTCGTCAGGAAGGGGATTCGTGTCCCTGGGATTCCTGTGGTGCCCTCGGCCGGCGCCGCGCATCCGTCCGTGATGCGGGGTCACTCCGTCCGGCGAAGTCGCAACAGTTCCTCACGGTGCGGCCCGGGTGTCAAGGGGTGGGACGGCTCGGGTCGTCGGCGGGATTCAGCGCCTCGCGGAGGTGCTGCCAGAGGTGTCGGTCGATGTGTTCGAGGAAGTCCGCCGCCCGTGCCTCGGCCCGGGCGGCCTGGTGGACGGGACCGCCCGTCGCGCCCTCCCGGTGCTGATAGGCGCGGTGGAGGCGTTCGAGGGCGTGGTGCAGGAGGGCGGGGTCGAGCGGCACGATCCGGGTGAGGGGGCCGACGTAGGGGGGCCACCAGGTCGTGACGGCTTCCCGGAGGAGGACGCGGAGCTGGGCGGACTTGCCGCAGGCGGCGACGAAGCAGGGCGGCGGCGGACAGAGGGTCCTGAGGAGGGCCTGGGTCTGGGCGGGTGTGCCCCGCCAGTGGTTGCGGCGTTCCGCCTGCTCCCACTGGCCGCGGGTGATGCCGAGCGCGGCCGCCGTCTCGTTCACGGTGAGTCCGGCGACCGTGCGGCACTGGGCGAGCGTGGTGGCTTCTCCGACGAGGTCGGCCGGGGAGCACCAGAGGGCGGCCGCGAGGGCTTTGACGTGGTCGTTCTCGGGTGCGATGGTGCCGGCTTCCCAGGCGTGGACGAGATCGGGGTGCACGGGCGAGCCGCAGTAGGCGGCGACGGCCCAGGCGACCTGGCCGGTCGTCAGGCCGAGTTGTCGGCGGATCGCCGCGGCGCGGGCCGGGGCGAAGGGAGGCAGGGCGTACGGGTCGTCTGCGGGTGGCATAGCGGGACACCGTAGGGACCCGAGGGGGTTCCGGCCAAGGGCCGGGTGTTTCGGATCGGGGGGCCCGCGGGGGTCGGGGCGGCGGGTTCGTCCGATGACCCCAGTGTGCGGCTCCCCGTTGACCTTGTGCTTTGCGGCCGCTGCCGTGCGAGGACGGAGGGATCGGAGGGGCGACGACTGGTGTTTCCTCCAGACTTCGGCGAGAACTGGCGCGGCTTCTTGGGGGAGTTGACGAGGGAGGGGCCGGGTCATAAAGTCCCGACCGTCCACAGCGGAAAACTTCTTCCGCACTGCGGAATGACCGGTCGCTGTCGCCCACCCCATGCGGCACGTCCGGGCGACCGCACCCCGGTTCGGGCCGTCCCCCGGCGCCGGTCACCCCCGCCCGCACGCCCACGGCATCCCTGCCCGAGGGCCGTGTCCCTAGGACCCGCCTTGCGCTCCCGCGCCGCTGCTCACAAGCCGTCCACCCCTCCGCATCCGGTCGACGAGATCCTTCCCGCCCGCCGCCTGCTGCCCGCCGCGCTCCAGCACGTGGCGAGCATGTACGCCGGCCTGACCGCTCCACCGCTGATCATCGGCGGCGCACTGGGGCTGACCCCCGCCCAGCTCTCGGCCCTGCTCGCCGCCACCCTGCTGGTCGCCGGCCTGGGCACGATCGCCCAGACCCTCGGCGTCTTCGGAGTCGGCGCCCGGCTGCCCCTGGTCAACGGGGTGTCCTTCGCCGTGGTCTCGCCGGCCCTCGCCACCGCCGCCGCCCAAGGGCGCGACGACGCGCTCCCCGCGATCTTCGGTGCCACGCTCGTGGCCGGGGTCCTCTGCCTCGCGTTCGCCCCCGTCTTCTGTCGGCCGGTCAGGTTCTTCCCGCCCGTCGTCAGCGGTTGCGTCATCACCCTTGTCGGCCTCTCCCTGCTGCCGGTGTCCGGCACCTGGGCCCGGGGCGGCGACCCCGGAGCACCCGGCTACGGTTCCCCCGCGAACCTCGCCCTGGCGGCGACGACCCTCGCGATCACCCTGGCCGTCCACCGCCTGCTCTCCGGCCGGTTCCTCGGCCGCGTCGCCATCCTGATCGGGATGCTGGCCGGCACGCTGATCGCCGTCCCTCTGGGCAAGGTCGACCTCGACGCCCTCACCCAGGCACCGCTGTTCGCCCTGCCCACGCCCTTCGCCTTCGGCGCACTGCAGTTCGTGCCCACGGTGATCGCCACGGCCGTCGTCGTCATGCTCGTGTCCATGACGGAGTCCACCGCCGCGCTGCTGGCGCTGGGCGCGGTGACCGAGCGCCCGACCCAGGACCGGACCCTCGCCGGAAGCCTCCGCGCCCTCGGACTGGCCACGGCCGTCGGCGGCGTCCTCGGTGCGTTCACCAGCACGGCGTACGCCCAGAACGTGGGCCTGGTCGCGCTCAGCCGGATCCGCAGCCGCTACGTCGTCACGCTCTGCGGCGCCATCCTCGTCCTGATGGGCTTCGTCCCCGTCCTGGGATCGCTCGTCGCCCTCGTCCCCCTGCCCGTACTCGGCGGCGCGGGCGTGGTCTTCTTCGGCTCCGTCGCCGTCGCGGGCCTCCGCACGCTGGCGAAGGCCGCGCTCGGCACCGGCCACAACGCCCTGATCGTCTCGGTGAGTCTCGCCTTCGGCCTCTTCCCCGTCCTCGACCCGGGCTTCTACGACCGCCTCCCCGCGCCCGTGGCGACCGTCCTCGGCTCCGGCATCACCGCCGGCTGCCTGGTCGCGGTCCTCCTCAACTACCTCCTGAACCACCTGGGTCGCGGCACGGAGGCGGATTCGGACGCGATCCCCGCCGAACAGGTGGCAGCCCTCGACGGCACGCCCCCTGCCGACTGGTCCCCTTTCACGCCCTCCCCGCGCACCGCCACCCACCATGGCCCGCAGGGCACGGCCCACCCCGCCCCCGCCATCACCTGGCCCTACATGACGGGCCCGGCCGACGACGCGGGCGCCCCGTCGGCCCGGGTCACCCCTGGTCCGCCTCCTCCCGCGCCGCGTCCTGGGCGGCCATGACCTCGTCGCCGTACTCGTGGGCCCAGGCGCCTAAGGCTTCGATGGGCGGGAGCAACGTACGGCCCAGGGCGGTGAGTTCGTACTCCACGTGGGGTGGTGATCCGGGATGGGCCCGGCGGTCGATCAGCCCGTTGAAACGCAGCCTGCGCAGGGCCTCGTTGAGGACCTTGGAGCTGATGCCGCCGATCCGCTCCCGCAGTTCGACGGGGCGTAGAGGGCCGTCGCGCAGGGACCACAGCACCACCGAGTTCCAGGTGGGGGACAGGAGGTCGAAGGCGAGCCGCGCGCGGCAGTCGGCGAGGAAAGGGTCGGTCGTCGTCACGTACCGAATGGTGCCTGAGCCGCGCTCTAGCGTCGTCCCGTACGGATCAAGTCGACGAGAGGCGGCACGAGATGAGAATCGGCGTACTGGGAACGGGCAACATGGCCGACGCCCTCGCCACCCACTGGGCGCGGGCCGGGCACCGCGTGACCATCGGTGGCCGGGACGCGGGCAGGGCGGCGGAGTTGGCGCGGAGCGTCGGCTCCGGCACGGAGTCCGGCAGCCTGAGCGCCGCCGCCGCGGCCGGTGACGTGGTGCTCGCCGCGCTGCCCTTCGCGGCGGGAGCGGACGTCGTACGGGGCGTGCGTACGGAGCTGGAGGGCAAGGCGCTGCTCGACTGCTCCAATCCGGTCGGCGCGGGCTTCCGCCTCCTGACGGACGGCGGGCCGTCAGCGGCGCGGCGCCTGGCGGCGGCGGCACCCGGGGCGCACGTGGTGAAGGCGTTCAACCTCTGCCACGAGGACGTCTGGCGCATGCGGCCGCCCGTGTTCGACGGCCGCCCGCTGGCCGTCCCCGTCTGCGGGGACGACGAGACGGCCCTCGGGCTCGTCCGCACCCTGGTCCGCGACGCGGGCTGCCTCCCCGTCTCCGGCGGCGGCCTCGAACGCGCCGCCCTGCTGGAGGCGACCGCCGCGCTCTACATCGGCCTCTGGGTCGGCGAGGGCGCCGACGCCCAGGCGATCGCACCCCCACTGGCCTTCGCGACCGGCCCGGGCGACCGGTAGCGGCCGGCCCGGGCGACCGGTGGAGGCCGGCCCGGCGACCGGGCAGCGGCCGGCCCCGGCCACCCGTGAGCGGCCGCCCCCGGCCACCCGTGAGCGGCCGCCCCCGGGTGGCCGGGAGGCGGCCGACGTGGTCAGGCCGGGTCGTCCGGGACCCGGAGGGAGTCGAGCCAGCCCAGGAGGCGGGTGCCTTCGCGGGTCATGACGTCCGGGTCGCGCAGGGCGTTGGCCAGGAGCGACATGCCCTGGTAGCCGGAGACGAGGGTGAGGGCCAGGCCCTCGGGGTCGGGCAGGCCCAGGGCGCGGAACTGGTCGGCGGCCCAGTCCAGCAGCCGCCGGACCACCGCGCCGACCTCGGCGTCCAGGGTGCCGTCCGCGCGCTTGTCGAGCTCGACCGCGAGCGTCCCGGTCGGGCAGCCGCGGCGCGCGGCGGTGTCGCGCTGGGCGATCCACCCCTCGATCAGCGCCTTCAGGCGTGCCCGAGGGTCCTCGAACTCCTCCAGGCGCGCGGTGAGTTCGTCCAGGTGCGCGCCGTGCGCGGCGAGCGCGGCCCGGACGAGCTCGTCCTTGGTCTTGAAGTAGTAGTAGACGTTCCCGACCGGGACGTCGGCCTCGCGCGCGATGTCGGCGAGCGTGGTGCGCTCCACGCCCTGCTCGTGCAGGACCACGGCCGCCGCGGCCGTGAGCCGCCGGCGCTTCTGGGACGCCTGCTCCCGCCGATTCACTGAGTTGGTCACCCAACTGACTATAGACAACCCCGGGTCGCCGCGTGCTACGGTCACGCCCATCAAGTGAGTCAGTCAGCTAACTAACTACTGTGAGGGTACGGGATGATCACCGTGACGGGTGCGACCGGCAACATCGGCAGGACGCTCGTGGAACTGCTCACCGGGGCGGGGGAGGAGGTCGTCGCCGTCTCGCGGCACGCCCGGCCCGCCGAGCCCGTACGGCCGTCGGACGGAGTCCGGTGGATCCAGGCCGACATGGGCACGGTGGCGGGACTGCGGTCCGCCGCCGAGGGCGCCCGCGCCCTCTTCCTCCTCCTCGGCGGAGAGCTCAACAGCCACGGCGAGGCCGCCACCGCCCTCCTCGACGGCCTGAAGGACACCGGGGTCGAGCGGATCGTCCTCGTCTCCTCGCAGGTCAGCGCCACCAGGCCCACGGCCCGTTCGCACGCCCGGCTGCGGGAGTTCGAGGCGGCCGTCCGCGCCTCCGGGCGGGACACCACCGTCCTGCGCCCCGGCGGCTTCGCGTCCAACGCCTTCGCCTGGGCCGAGACGGTGCGCACCCGGCGCACGGTCCACGCGCCGTTCGGGGACGTGGCCCTGCCGGTCGTCGACCCGGCGGACATCGCCGCCGTCGCGGCGGCCGCGCTGCGCGAGGACGGACACGCGGGCCGCACGTACGAACTGACCGGACCCGAGGCGATCAGCCCCCGCCGGCAGACCGAGATCCTCGCGGAGGCCCTGGGCGAGGAGGTCGCCTTCGCGGAACTGACCCGCGACGAGGCCCGCACCCACCTCGCGCGGTTCATGCCGGAGGACGTCGTGACCGGCACCCTCGACGTCCTCGGCCTCCCGCTCCCGGAGGAGCGGCGGGTCAGCCCCGACGTGGCGGCCGTCCTCGGCCGCCCGGCCGCCCCCTTCGGCGCCTGGGTGGCGCGCAACCTGCCGGCCTTCCGGTAGCGGCCGGGACCTCAGCCGTCGTCGACCCCCGTACGACGACGGCTGAAGTCCATGACCTCATCCGGTCGGCCCTCCGCCGGCGCTCGTCGCGCCGGCCGTCGCCGTCGTGCCGGTGCGCAGCGAGTCCGCGAGGTAGCCCGGCAGGTCGGGGGTGGCGGGCGCGAGCATGTGGCGGATCCAGGCGGTGCGTTCGTGCTCCAGCGGGGCCAGCTCCCAGACGCAGCCGATCCAGGACCGGTCGCGGGCGGTGCCCGTGAGGCGGACGAAGTGCGTGGGGTCGGTGTCGGGGCAGTCGAGCGCGGGCTGACCGGCGGCGGCCTCGGCGAAGTGGAGCACGTTGTCCCACGCCCAGCTGTAGACGTTGAGGTACGCCCCCGTGTCGCCGCCCCGGTGGAGCACCACGAAGCTCGCGGCGGGCGTGCCGTCCGGCGGCGGCAGCAGCTCGGGGAGCAGGACGTGGGCCGCCTTCTCCACCTCCGGTGCGATGCCGGCCGGGTCGGACGTGACGTGATAGCGCTTGATGTGCCGGCCGCCGATCTCGACGGGCTCCGGCACGAAGAGGTTCTTCTCCGCGAAAGCCATGGCTGGACTGTAGGAGCCCTTCACTGACACCGTGTGTCAGTGAAGTCCAGCCGTCTTCTGTCGATCCTGCTCCTCCTGGAGACCCGCGGCCGGATGACCGCCGGTGAGCTCGCCGACGAACTGGAGGTCTCCGTCCGCACCGTCTACCGGGACGTCGAGGCGCTGCACGCCGCCGGCGTGCCGCTGTACGGCGACGCCGGGCACCGCGGCGGCTACCGGCTGCTCGCCGGACACCGCTCCCGGCTCACCGGCCTGTACGCGCGCGAGGCCGAGGCGCTCGTCCTCGCCGGGCTGCCCGTCGCCGCCGACGAACTCGGGCTCGGCGGCCACTTCGCCGACGCCCAGCTGAAACTGCGCGCCGCCCTGCCCGCCCCGCTGCGCGAGCACGTCGACCGGCTCCGCACCCGCTTCCACATCGACGCGCCTGGCTGGTACGCGGAGTCCACGGAAGCGCCGTTCCTGCCGGAGGTCGCCGAGGCCGTCCGCGCCGGCCGGGTGCTCGCCGTGAGCTACCGGCGGTGGCGGGAGCCGGCCGAGGTCGACCGCAGGCTCGCCCCGTACGGCCTGGTGCTCAAGGCGGGCCGCTGGTACCTGGTCGCCGGCCCCGGCCCGCGTACGTACCGGGTCGACCAGATCATCTCCCTCACCGTCACCGACGAGGAGGCGCCCCTCCCGCCCGGCTTCGACCTCGCCGCGCACTGGAGGGAGAGCCAGCGGGACTTCCACGCCCGGCTCCACCAGGGCGAGGCCGTCGTACGGATCTCCCCGCTCGGTGCCGGCCGGCTCACCGGCGCCGCCGCCCGCGCCCTCGCGGAGAACGGCGTCCCCGAACCCGACGGCTGGACCCGCGCCACCCTGCCCGTCGAGAGCACCGACCACGCCCACGCCACCTTCCTCGCCCTCGGCGCCGAGGTGGAGGTCCTCGCCCCGGCGGAGCTGCGGGCGCGGATCGCCGCCACCGTCCGCACTTTGGCGGAGCGTTACGCCTGAACGATCCCCCCCCGCACGCCCCGCGGCCGGAACCCGCTTGCGCTTCCCCGCGCACCGGCGCCAAGGTCGTCGTCCGACCGGACCATCCCGAGGAAGCGGAGCCGATGCCCCCACAGAACACCAGCGCCGGGAAGCAGGGCACCGACAGCCCCCGCGCGCCCCTCCACGCTCTCGACGGCCTTGACGCCCTCGACGCGGAACTGGTCCGGGCGGCGGCGCACGTCGCCCGCACCCGCTGCCGGGGCGACGCGCACACGATGGCGGCGGCGGGCCGGGGCCGCGACGGCCGGATCGTCACCGCCGTCAACGCCTACCACTTCACCGGAGGCCCCTGCGCCGAACTGGTCCTCATCGGCGCGGCGGCGGCCCAGGGCGTCCACGACCTGGAGACGGTCGTCGCCGTCGGCGACCGCGAGCGCGGCGTCGTCCCCCCGTGCGGCCGCTGCCGCCAGGTCCTCCTCGACTACTTCCCCGACCTCAGGGTCCTCGTGGGCGCGGCCGACCGCCTCCGCGCCGTCCCCGTCGCGGACCTCCTGCCCGAGACGTACGTCTGGGCCGACCACCAGCTCCCCGCGGAGTGACGGCCGGGCGGGGCCCCGTCACTCCGGGCGGCTGAAGCGGCGGGCCGCCCACACCAGGGCCAGCGCGCCCACGGCCAGGAGGAGGCCCGCTTCGAGCGGGAGGGGCGGCCGGCGGCCCGCCCACTCGACGCCGCCGGCCGCCGCCTGTTCGGGAACCCGCAGGGTGATGGAGCGGCGCAGGACGTCCACGCCGTACGCGAGCGGGTTGGCGGCGGCGAGCCCCTGCGCCCAGCCGGGCAGGGACGCCAGGGGGAAGAAGCCGCCGGAGAGGAAGAGCAGCGGCATCATCACCACGCCCAGCAGCGTGTGGAAGGTCTCCGGGCTGCGCAGCCCCACGGCCAGCGCCAGGGACAGCGCGGTGAGCGTGAAGGAGATGAGGACCATGCCGCCGAGGAGCAGCGCGAGCAGCACGGGGTCGTACGGCAGCCCGACCGCCCCGGCCAGACCGAGGAGGACGGCGCCCTGCACGGTCGCCACCAGCGTGCCGCCCGCGCAGCTGCCCAGCAGCAGCGTGGACCGGCTGACCGGGGCCATCAGCAGCTCGCGCAGATAGCCGCTCTGACGGTCGGTGATCAGCCGGATGCCGACCATGATGGCCGGCGTCTGCACGGTCATCATCAGCATGCCGGGGAAGAGGTACGCCTGGTAGCCGACCCCCAGCGAACCCGCCGGGATGAGCGCCGCCAGACCTCCGCCCAGGATGAACAGGTACAGCACCGGGTGGAGCAGCATCAGCGCGGTGGGGACCCGCTGGCGGGCGAGCCGGAGCAGATCGCGGTGGACCAGGGCGTGGACCGCGCGCAGTTCGCGCCGCAGCCGGCCCGTCCGGCGCGGTTCCGTCGTGCTGTCGGCGGGCGTCGGCAGGGTGAGGGCCGTCATCGGCCGCCTCCGGTTCCCGCGGGGCCGGTGATGCTGCGGCCGGTGTGGTGGAAGAAGACGTCGTCGAGCGTGGGCGGGGTCGCGGACGCGGCGTGCACGGCGATCCCGTGGACTTCAAGGGCCGCGCACAGACGGGGGATCCACGTGCTGCCGTCCGGCACCCGCAGCCAGACGCCGTCCGCGTCCACGTGGACGGTCCGCTCGGGAGGCACGAGCAGCCCCGCGATCCGGCGGGCCGCCCCGTCGTCGCTGGTGCGCAGCACCACCCGGTCGTCGCCGATCGCCGCCTTCACCTCGCCGGGCGTGCCGCCCGCCACCAGCCGGCCCCGGTCGATGATCGCCAGGCGGTCGCAGTGCTCCGCCTCCTCCAGGTAGTGGGTGGTGACGAAGAGCGTGCTGCCGTCCCGGTCGCGCAGCGCCCGCAGGTGCTCCCAGATCCGGGCGCGCGCGTGCGGGTCGAGGCCGGTGGTCGGCTCGTCCAGGAACAGCACGCCGGGGGAGTGCAGCAGCTGCCGGGCGATCTCCAGGCGCCGCCGCATGCCGCCCGAGAGGGTGCGGACCGGGGAGCGCCGCCGGTCGGCCAGGTCGGCGAGCTCCAGCACCTCGGCGGTGCGCCGGCGGACCTCCGCGCGGCGGAGCCCGTACAGGCGGGCGTGGACGCGGAGGTTCTGCTCGGCCGTCAGGTCCGGGTCGAGGGCGCTGTGCTGGAAGAGGAGGCCGACCCGGCGCCGTACCCGCTCGGGCTCGGCCAGGACGTCGGCGCCGGCCACGGTGGCGCGGCCGGAGGTGGGGCGGGCGAGGGCGCACAGGAGGGCGATCGTGGTGGACTTCCCGGCGCCGTTCGGCCCGAGGAAGGCGAAGGTCTCGCCCCGGTGCACGTCCAGGTCCAGGCCGCTCACCGCGTGGGTGGTGGTGCCGCCCGGACCGGGGTAGCTCTTGACCAGCCCCCGCGTGCTGATGGCGAGTGCGGGATCGCGGGCGTCGGCGCGTGGCGCCGGTGCGGGCGCGGGCGTGCCGGCGGGCTCGTGGTCACGGGCGTGGAGCTGCATGGGGCACGTCCTCGTCCAGGGGTCGCCGTCGATGGCCGGCCGGGGGCACGGGGAGGCGACGGGAGCGGCGCCTTCCGCGCCCCCGGCCGGCCGGGGGGCCTCACTCCGGCCGGTGACTGCCCCGGGACAGCAGCCGGCCGGAGGAGGCGGTGCGCGCTACGCGCAGCTGATGCCGATACAGACGGTGTTCAGGAGCGTGAGCAGGCCGACGCACTCGCAGGTCGCGGCGAAGGGCGCTCCGTCGACACCGACCGGGTCGGTCTCCGGAAGGGCGTGCAGGCGGGCGAGCAGTTCGAGGTCCTGGTTCTCCATGGCATTCTCCTTCTCAGTGAGGCGGCGGCAGGCTCTCTGCCGCTCAAACCGGCTGCTGGACCATCCAGTGCCGGGGCTCTAGGGGATGGCGGACCCGCAAAAGGAACGCCAGGATTCCGGCGGAGCCGTCGCTCCAGCCCGTCGAGACGTCCCCGTACTCGTTGGGGAAGACGACGTGGCCGCCGCGGCGGGCCCCTTCGGAGACGATCAGACGGGCCAGGCCCTCGGCGCTCGCCCGGTGGGCCAGGTCGCCGGTGGCGTCGGCCAGGTCGAGGAGCAGGTCGCCGTTACCGGCCAGACCGTGGCACTGGGTGAGGGCGGCCCGCGAGGCCCGCTCCACGACCGCCCGCGCCGAGCGGCGGGCGAGGCCGCCGAACCGGTCGTCCCCGGTCGCCAGGCCGAGCCGCACCAGGAACGAGCCGATGCCGGCCGAGCCGTGGCACCAGTACGGGGCCGTGGGGACGTCCCCGGCCTGCGCGGGCCACTGGGCCGCGCCGCCGACGTCCACGGCGTGCGCCACCAGGTGCTCGCCCGCCGCCACGGCCAGGTCCAGGTCCTCCGCGCGGCCCGTCACGGACGCCGAGGCGAGGAGGAAGCAGCCGATGCCGGACGTGCCGTGGGCGAAACCGAGGTACCGCTTGCCCGCCTCCTCCGCGACGGCCTCGGCCGGGACCGGCCAGCTCGCCCCGGGCCCGTCGCGGCGCGCGGCGGACCTCAGCCGGTCGGCCGCCTCGGCCACCACCTCGGCGAGACGGGGGTCACCGGAGCGCCGCCACAGGTGGACCGCGGCGAGTCCGCCGCCCGCCGTGCCGTGGGTGATGTCGTGGCTGGGCGTCGGCTCCTGGGCGGCCAGGGCCAGGGCCAGCGCGTGGTCGGTGAGCTCCCGGTCGTCGAGAGCGCGCCCCGCCTCGTACAGCGCCCAGGCGGTGCCCCGGGCGCCGAAGTGCAGACCGGGCCGCGCGCCGGCCGGGTCGGTGCGGTCGGCGATCCAGCGGCCGGCGGCGGACAGCACCGCCGGCACTGCCGGATCGCGGGTGAGCGCGAAGTACCGCGTCAGCACGGCCAGCACGCCGGCCGCGCCCTGCTGCACGGTGCAGGGATCGGTCTCGCCGGCCCGGGTCGAGACGGGCCACAGCCGGTCGCCACCGGGCGTGAACGTGTCCACCAGGTGCCGCACGATGCCGGCGACGGCGGCCTCGATCGGGTCGCCGGACGGCTCGTGGCCGGCGACGGCGGCCACGGTCGGGTCGCCGGACGGTTCGTGGTCGGCGACGGGGGCCTCGATCGGGTCACCGGCCGGCTCGTCTCCGGTGCGCGCGGCACCGCGCGGCGCCGGGCGGGCGGTCCGCAGGGCCTCCCGGGCCCCGGCCGGGGCCCACCGCTCGGCCGGATCGTCCCGCATCAGCCCGAGAATCAGCTCCCGCATGCCGTCCGGGAGGGGTACGGAGGCGGTACAGGCGGTCAGCCAGGCGGCGAGCCGCTGCTCCGCCGGCCGGTCCGCCGGCTCCTCGTCCAGCAGGTTCGGCACCTTGCCCGTCAGGACGAAGCACACGGTCGCGCCGAGGCTGTAGGCGTCGCCGGACGGGGCGACCGGAGCGTCCAGCAGGCGTTCGGGGGCGCTGAAACCGGGCGTCCCCACCCGGGTCGGCAGCGGGGTGTCCTCCGCCAGGACGGCGAGCTCCAGGTCGATGAGGCGGAGTTCGCCGTCCGGGCGGACCATCACGTTGCCGGGCGTGAAGTCCCGGAGCACACAGCCTCGGGCGTGGGCGGCCGCCACCAGGTCGATCAGCCGGGACACCTGCTCCGTCGCCTCGGCGAGGTACCGCTCGGCGCCGACGTCACGGAAGCGCTCGGCGACCCAGGTGCGCAACGGGACGCCCGGCACCTCCTCCTGGGCCAGGAAGAGGTGCCCGCCGTGCTCGAACAGCGCGAGCGGCTCCGGCGCCAGGCCCGTGCCCCGCAGCTTCTCCAGCACCCGCGCCTCGGCTCGCAGCCAGTCACGGACGTCAAAGCCGGAGGCGTCGCCCTCCACGTGCGGCCGGGTCTCCTTGATGACGACCGGGGCGCCCGTGCGGACGTCGCTGCCCCGGTAGACACCGCCCTTGTTGGTGTGCCGGATCGCCTCCCGTACCGAGAACCGGCCGCCGAGCACCACCGGACGGGTCTCCGTGCCCGCCGGGCGCGCCGCGCCGGGCACCGGGGCGGGGAAGGGGCTGACCGCCCACTCCGGCGGCGTGTACGCGCCGGTCCGCCGGTCCTCCACCGGGTTCCCGTCCGGGTCCTCGAAGTACCAGACCAGCAGGCCGTCCGCGGACAGCCGGCGCCGGGCGACGAAGGCGCCGTACCGGTAGTGCACGAGGCTGTCGACGGCGTACTGCTGGTCGGACAGGATCCGCGGCCCCGCGAGACCCGCCGTCGCCCGGTGCAGCTCCCCGGCGAGCCGGGCCGCGTCGGCGTCCGAGCGCGGGTACACGGTGACGAACTTGCCGGAGCTCCCGCGCGGCGTCGCCCGGGAGTTGAGCGCGCTCACCCGCTCCAGCGACCGGGCGAACTTGAACCCCGACGCGTCCGGCAGCAGCACCTCCAGGGCCTTCGCCAGAACGGCCGGCGCGGACGCGGCCGTCGCCGACAGGTGCAGCTTCCAGCCCTGCCGGCGCTGCTCGCCGGAGCGCGGTGCCACCCGGCACCACAGGTCGTCCGACGCGGTCGTCCAGCGCTCGCCGGTGCCCGTGGCACGCAGCTCGCGATGGAGGAGGTCTTCCAGTACTGCCTCGGTGGCGTGGCTCGTCATGCCCATCCCTCTCAACGGCGAGAACCGCTGGCGGGAACGTGCCCGACGCACGTGCCGACCCCACCTGCCCACCCCCGTATTCACCGGTTCCGGCGAGCGCGCACCGCAGGAGTCCCACCGGGAGGCGCGCCCGGCGCGCAAGGGGCGCACTGAGGCTCGCTCAGGGGCGGCAGCGGGAGGGGGCCAGGGGTGGCAGCGGGCGGGGTCCGCTTGACCTTGACACGGTGACAAGCCTTTGACTGCCGGTCGAGGAGGTGGTCCCGATGACCATGACGGAGCAGGAGCAGGGACGGGGACGCGGGGTGGAGCGGGACGCGGAGGTCCTGCGGGTCGTGCGAGCCCTGGAGGACGGGCGCTCGTCCGTGCGGCTGCGGGCCGCGATGGCCGCCGGAACGGCGCCCGACGCCCGGCTCGTGGACACCCTCGTCGAGCGGTGCGCGGTCGAGCCCGAGTTCTTCGTCCGCGACATGCTGACCTGGGCCCTGACCCGGCTCCCCGCCGACCTGACGCTCCCCAGGATGCTCCAGGAGCTCCGCTCGGAACGGGCCCAGGCGCGGAGCCAGGCCCTGCACACGCTCTCGAAGCTCGGCGACCGGCAGGCATGGCCGGCGATCACGCGCGGGCATCTGACCGACCCGGACGACGAGGTGGCGCGGGCCGCGTGGCGGACGGCGGTGCTGCTCGTGCCGGACGGGGCCCAGGGCCCCCTCGCCGAGGTCCTCGCCACGCAGCTGGGCCGCGGCGGGCGGGACACGCAGCTCAGCCTCAGCCGCGCGCTGATCGAGCTGGGCGACGTGATCCTGACGGTCCTGAACGGTGCCGCGCGGGACCCCGACCCGGACGTCCGCGCGCACGCGCTCGCGACCGAGCGGATCCTCGCCGACCCCGACACCGGCTTCGCGTACGCGATCGAGGAGGCGAAGCGCGTCGTGGCGCTGGGCGGGTCCGGGCAGGCGGGAGACTAGGTCCTCCGCCCGGGGCGTACCCGTGGGAACCGGAGGAACGAGAGGACGTGGGCGTGCTGATCGGGGAGGTGGCGCGGCGCTCCGGCGTCAGCGCCCGCATGCTCAGGCACTACGAGTCGCTCGGTCTGGTGCGGCCCTCGGGCCGCACCGGCTCCGGATACCGGGAGTACCGGGACGACGACATCCGGCGGATCTTCCACATCGAGAGCCTGCGCTCGCTCGGCCTGTCGCTGCGGGAGATCGGGCGTGCCCTCGACGACCCCGGTTTCACCCCCGCACAGCTCGTCGGCGACCTCATCGACCAGACCCGCGCCCGCATCGCCGCCGAGACCGAACTGCTCACCCGGCTCCGCCGCCTCGACGCCACCGCACCCTCCAGCTGGGACGACGCCCTCCGGGTCGTCGCGCTCCTCCAGGCGCTCGGTTCGGCCAGCAGGGACATCCGGCAGCGGGCCGTCCTGTCGTCGGCCGACGGGGTTCCCGTACCGGTGGAGGCACTGGTCGAGGCCGCGCTCGGCGAGACGGAGACCAATGTCGCCGGCGCGCTCCGCTGGGCGCTGGTCCGCTCGGGCGACGGCGGCCCCGCGCTCCTCGCACGGGCCCTCGCCGCCCCCGCGCCGGAGGTGCGTGAGCGGGCCGTCCTGGCCCTCGCCGCTCTCCCGGGCGACGACGCCACGGCCCGGCTCCGCGACGCCCTCGGCCACTCCGATCCGGTGGTCCGCGGCCGGGCGGCCCTGGCCCTCGGCACCCGTGGCGTGCCCGAGGCGATCCCGGAGCTCGTCGCGATGGTCGCGGACGGCCGGAACGACACGGACGCGGCCGACGCACTCGCGGCCCTCGCGCGCGCCGCCGAGGGTCCTGGCGAGGACACCCCGTTGGCCGGCGGTCCCGGCGACGGCACGCAGACGGCTGCCAGTCCTGGCGACGACACGGACATGCCCGCCGGTCCCGGCGACCACCCTCACACGGCTGCCAGTCCTGGCGATGCCACGGACATGCCCGCAGGTCCAGGCGACCACCCTCACACGGCTGCCAGTCCTGGCGATGCCACGGACATGCCCGCCGGTCCAGGCGACCGCCCTGACACGGCTGCCAGTCCTGGCGACGACACGGACATGCCCGCCGGTCCCGGCGACGGCACCGCCATGGACGCGGCGGACGCCATTGCTGCCCGGCTCGTCGCCCGTCTCGCCGACCCCGCCACCGCGCCCGCGTCCCGGGGCCGCCTCACCCAGGCCCTCGCCGACATCCCCGGCCCCGTCGCCTCCCGCGCCCTCGCCGGTCTGACCGAGGACGAGGACCCGGCCGTCTCCCTGACCGCCACGTACCTCCGCCGCCTCCGCGACCTCCGCGACCCCCGCTGACCGCCGAGCCCGCCCCCCGGCCCGTACCCGAGCGGGCGCCTCACCCCACCACCGCGGTGCCATGCTCCCAGGCGAGGTGCCCGGACGCGGCGAGGGAGTCGAGGAAGTCCGGCGCGTCGAAGAGTTCGCCCGCGGAGGCGACGCCGGTCGTGCGGGTGCGTCCCGTGAGGATCCGGTGGACCGCCTCGACCGCGAGCGGCGCCGTCACGGCGTAGATGTCCTGGCCGGTGGCGACGGCGCGCCGCTCCGTTTCGCCGGAGCGCACGACGACGTCCACGAGGAAGGTCTGCGCGGACCGGCCCCGCGCGTCGACCGCCGTCGGGGCCGGAGTGTCCGCGCCCGTGACGCCGCCGGCCGCCTCGGTGGACATGTAGGTCCGCACGGTGGGGACGGAGAGGTGGCTCGGGAGGGTCACGACGTCGGCCATCGTGAACTCGCCGACGACGGACCGGGGGCCCATCGGCTCGGGGAACGGCCACGTCAGTGTCGGCAGCGCGTCCGTGTGGTACTCCAGCCTCCCCTGGGTGAAGCGGACCCGGCGGCCCCCGCGCCGCTCCGCCGACACCTTCCCGGCCAGCCGAGTCCCCTCGGTGGGCTGCCAGCCGCTGAGCCCGTACGCGATGTGGGCCTCGTCCGCCGTCGTGAGACCGCCGAGCGCGGCGGTGGCCAGCAGGTCGCCGAGACCGCCGTAGAAGGCCATCGCGGGCAAAACCACCGCGCCCGCCGTCTTCGCCCGGTCCGCGAACCGCGCGAACGTGTCGGCGTTGGCCTCGATCTCGGCCGCCACGTCGACGTACGGGATCCCGGCCCGCAGCGCCGCCTCGATCACGGGGGCGGCCGTCGTCGCGAACGGCCCCGCCGCGTTGACGACGGCGTCGGCGCCGGCGAGGGCCCGGTCGAGCGCCACCGGGTCGTCGACCGGCGCGGGACGCACGTCAAGTCCTGGGTACCGTGCGGCCAGTGCCTCCAGCTTCCGCCGGTCACGCCCGGCCAGGACCGGGACGAACCCGCGCTCCCGCAGGTGCGCCACCACGAACCGACCCGTGTGTCCGTAAGCGCCGTACACCGTCACCGTCTGTCCCGCCGCCATGAGGTCTCTCCCTGTTCCCGTGCCGCGTCCGACGTCCTCGCCGCGTCCGATCGAGCACCCCCATCCTGGAATGGTTGAACAGGCAACGGTGAGTGTCGGAAACGACGTGCCCCGTACACTTCCGGACATGCCCTCAGTCGCCCTGGCCGTCACCGACGGGATGCTGCACTTCGAACTGGCCGTCGCCCAAGAGGTGTTCGGATCCGCTCCCGACGCGGTGGGCGTCCCCTGGTACGACCTGACCGTCTGCGGGCCCGGCCCGGTGCCCTTCGGTCCGTTCCGCCTCGCACCCGACCACGGTCTCGACCGGCTCGCGGACGCCGGCACCGTGGTCGTCCCCGGCTGGGCCGACGTCGACGTCGAGCCGTCCGCCGAACTGGTCGGCGCGCTGCGCGCGGCCCACGCGGCGGGCGCCCGGATCGTCTCCCTGTGCACGGGCGCCTTCGTGCTCGCCGCCGCCGGGCTGCTCGACGGCCGGCGCGCCACCACCCACTGGGCCCACGCCGACGCGCTGGCCGCCCGCCACCCCGAGGTGGAGGTGGACCCCGACGTGCTCTACGTGGACGGCGGCAGCGTCCTCACCTCCGCCGGCAAGGCCGCCGCGCTCGACCTGTGCCTGCACGTGGTCCGTCTGGACCACGGCTCCGCCGTCGCCAACGCCGTCGCCCGCAGGCTCGTCGTGCCGCCGCACCGCTCGGGCGGTCAGGCGCAGTTCGTCACCGCCCCGGTACCGGCCCAGGACGACCACCCGCTCACCGCCCTGTTCCCCTGGATCGTCGAGCGCCTCGACCGGCCGATGACCGTGGAGGACCTCGCCCGCCGGGCCGGCCTGAGCTCGCGCCAGCTGACCCGCCACTTCCGCGCGGCGACCGGCACCACCCCGCTCCAGTGGCTGCTGGCCCAGCGGATCCGCCGGGCCCAGGAGCTCCTGGAGCGGACCGACGACGGCGTCGACGCCATCGCCGCGGCCACCGGCATGGGCACCGCCACCACCCTGCGCCGGCACTTCAACCGGACGCTGGGGGTGCCCCCGGACAGTTACCGGCGGACCTTCCGCACCCGGACGGGCGCCATGACCCCGGTGTGACCGGTTCACGGCGCCCGCGGGGCCGGTGTCAGTGGGTGAGGATCCCGGGGTCGGTCACCCCCTCCGCGCCCGTCTCCACGTGCCCGGCCAGGCGGCGTACGTAGTCGGCGTGCGCGGCCGAGGTGACGGTGACGTCGTACCACCGGCCGGAGTCCGTGAGCGGCACCGTGTGGGTGACCGTCGCGCCCCGGGCCACCGTCAGCGTCCGCGGACCGCCCGCGTAGGCGTGGGTGACGGTCACCGTCGTCGTCGGTCCCGCGTTGGTGAAGGTGAGGTCGAGGGCGCCCGTGGCGGCGTTGTGACGGGCCGTCACCTCGGGGACGGCGGTCTTGCCGGGGGAGCGGAAGCGGCGCAGGAAGCCGTTGGGGCCGTGCACGGTGAGGTCGGTGGTGCCCTTGGAGTACTTGGTGTTCCAGGTGTCGGCGATGGACTTGCCCGCCGCCGCCGTGTAGGTCCAGGGGGCGTCGGTGCGGTTCGCGGAGGTCACGTAGAACTGGGCGCCGGCGGCCGGGCCGCCGCTGAAGGCGAGCCGGAAGGTGCCGGCCGCGGTGTCGGCGGAGCCGTCCACGTACGGGGCGTACTTCAGCGGCCGGGTGGGCTTGGCGCCGTGCTCCTGGCGGGGCATGGTGCCGACGGCGGGGGCGGTGGCCGGGAAGTCGGGGTGCCGGTCGCGGTCCGGCGGGTAGTAGCCGCTGGTGGGAGGCAGCGAGACCGGCCCGGTCTGCGCGCGGGTGAAGTCGAAGGCCGAGGTCAGATCGCCGCAGACGGCACGCCGCCAGGGGGAGATCTGCGGCTCCTGGACGCCGAAGCGGCGCTCGATGAAGCGGATCACCGAGGTGTGGTCGAAGGTCTCGGAGCAGGTGTATCCGCCGGTGGACCAGGGCGAGACGACGAGCATCGGGACGCGCGGCCCGAGGCCGTAGGGCCCGGCGACGTACCCGGCCTTGCCCGGGAAGTGGTCGAGCGCGGTGGGGGTCGTCGACAGGCCCTGCGCCGCCGAGGCGGGGACGTACGGCGGGACGACGTGGTCGAAGAAGCCGTCGTTCTCGTCGTACGTGATGAAGAGCGCCGTACGCGCCCACACGTCGGGGTTGGACGTCAGCGCGTCGAGGACCTGCGCGATGTACCAGGCGCCGTAGTTCGACGGCCAGTTGGAGTGCTCGGAGAACGCCTCGGGGGCGGCGATCCAGGAGACCTGCGGCAGCCGGCCGGCCTGCACGTCGGCGCGCAGGCGGTCGAAGTAGCCTTCTCCCGCCTTGGCGTTCGTGCCCGTCCGGGCCTTCTCGAAGAGCGGGTTGCCGGGCTGCGCGTTGCGGTAGGTGTTGAAGTAGAGCAGCGAGTTGTCGCCGTAGTTGCCGCGGTACGCGTCGTTGATCCAGCCCCAGTGTCCGGCGGCGTCCAGGCCGTCGCCGATGTCCTGGTAGACCCGCCAGGAGACCCCGGCCGCCTCCAGCCGCTCGGGGTACGTCTTCCAGCCGTAGCCGGCCTCGGCGTTGTTGAGGACCGGGCCGCCGCCGGTGCCGTCGTTGCCGGTGTGACCGGACCACAGGTAGTAGCGGTTCGGGTCGGTCGAGCCGATGAACGAACAGTGGTAGGCGTCGCAGATGGTGAACGCGTCGGCGAGCGCGTAGTGGAAGGGGATGTCGTCCCGGGTGAGGTACGCCATCGTCGCCTTGGACTTGGCCGGTATCCAGTTGTCGTACCGGCCCTTGTTGAAGGCGCTCTGGCCGCCCGCCCAGTCGTGGTTGAGCCCTTGGAGGAACTCCATCCCGAGCTTGGCGCTCTCCGGCCGGAACGGCAGCGTCACCTTCGAGCCGTCGGACTGGTTCCACACGGACTTCCCGCTGGGCAGGGTGACCGGCCGGGGGTCGCCGAAGCCGCGGACGCCCTTCATCGACCCGAAGTAGTGATCGAAGGAACGATTCTCCTGCATCAGGACGACGATGTGCTCGACGTCCTGGAGCGTGCCGGTGGAGCCCTGTGCGGGGATGGCGGCGGCGCGGGCGATGGACTCGGACAGCGCGCTGAACGCGACGGCACCACCGGCGAGCTGAAGGAACCTGCGGCGATCGAGGTCGGCCATGGGGGAGTGGTCCTCCGGAACTAGAACGGACGAAACGGGACAGCGGGGCGAAACGTCGGGCGGGACGGCGACGGAGCGGCGGCCGGGGCCCGGCGCTGAGCGCCCCAAGAAGAGCGCCCGAGAGCCACCGCTCCACGACCGTCCCGTGACTTCCCGCTGTACACCCGGGAAAATCCCCCGCACCAAGGGAACCCGCCGGCACGGCGGCGCCCGAAACCTCGCCCGGGAAGACCGGGCCCGCCTTTTCGATTCCTCGTCGGCGAGGGCGTGGTGCGCAGCGCCGCCGACGTGGCCGGAATCCGCTACTGCGCCGGGGCCACCTCCGACGGCGGGAACACCTACAACGTGGTGGACGTCGGACTGGCACCCGGCGTGCCCGCCCCGGACGCCTCGCTGGAGCGGAAATCGTCGGGCACGCCCTACGCTCCGGACTGCTGCCCCTGCGAGAGCGGACTGACCCTCGTCGGCTTCCTGCGCGGCGCCTCGATGAACGTGTACGCGGGCGAGGAACGGATCACGCCGGAGCGCGAAGGGCCGGGGTGACCGACACGGTGGCAGTGGTGGCGTTCCGACCGGCGTTCGGATAAACCCGTGGAGTGCTGTTTCGTCAACTGGAGTACCTGGTCGCCCTCGCCCGCGAGCGCCACTTCGCCCGTGCCGCCCAGGCGTGCTACGTCTCCCAGCCCGCGCTGTCCGAAGCGATCCGGAAGCTGGAGGACGAGCTCGACGTCTCCCTCGTGCGGCGCGGCCGCACCTACGAGGGGCTGACCCCCGAGGGCGAGCGGATCGTCCTCTGGGCGCAGCGGATCCTGGCCGACCGCGACTCCCTCAAGAGCGAGGTCGACGCCCTGCGGACCGGACTCAGCGGCCGGCTCCGGATCGGCGCGGTCCCGACCGCCTCGGGCGCGGTCGCCCTGCTGACCGGCCCCTTCTGCGGCCGGCACCCGCTCGTCACCGTCGAGTTGAGAGCGGATCTGCGCTCCGAGGACATCCTCCGGCAGCTCCAGAACTTCGAGATCGATGCCGGAGTGACGTATCTGCACCGCGTCCGGGAGGGCTTCAGGACGGTTCCGCTGTACGAGGAGCGGTATGTGCTCCTCACCGAGGACTCCTCCGCCGACGGCCTCGGCAGCCGCTCCGAGGCCACCTGGGCGGAGGCGTCCCGGCTCCCGCTCTGTCTCCTGGCCGAGACCATGCAGGGGCGGCGGGTGCTCCAGGAGGTGTTCTCCGAGGCGGGGCTGCGGCCGTCGCCGCGGGTCGAGACCGACTCGGTGGCCGCGCTCTTCGCCCACGTCCGCACGGGCCGCTGGGCCACCATCGTGCCCTCCGCCTGGCTGAACGTCTTCGGGGTGGCGAGCGGCATGCGGGCGGTGCCGATGGCGGCGCCCTCCCGGCCCGTCACCGTCGGCCTGGTGACCCTCGCGCGCGACCCGGGCCCGGTCATGGCCCGTACCCTCATGGATCTCGCCCGCACCGCCGGCGTCACCGCCGCCTTCGACCGGCTGTCCGGATCCGCCGCGCCGGGGCACTGACCCGACACGGCCGGCTCACAGATGGGCGTCGACCAGTTCCCGCAGCGCGGTCGGGGACATCGGTCCCGTGCCGTGGGCGACCGCCGCCCCGTCCTTCAGGAGGACGTACGACGGGGCGCCGGCGACCTCGTGCCGCCGGGTCGCGTCGGGGCAGCGCGTGATGTCGGTGCGCACGACCGTCAGCCGGTCCGCGTACGCGTCGGCGAGCTCGCCCACGACGAGGTCCATCTCCCGGCAGGGCTCGATCGCCTTGGGCCACGTCCCGATGAAGTACGCGAGCACGGGGACTCCGCTCATCCGCAGGATGAAATCGAACTCCGCGTCCTCACGGGGCTGGTGCACCCGCTTCGCCATGCACGCTCCTGACCTCGTGTTCCGTCGTTCCGCCCTCATCATCCCCCGCCTGGTGCGGAACGGCCGCGCCGTCGGCGTGGCGGAGCTCCTCCAGGAGTTCGCGCTGGCCGACGAGCAGCTCGGTGAGGATGCGCCGCGCCGCCTTCAGGAGGTCCGCCACGTCGCCGCCGGCGAGGGCGTAGCTGACGGTGGAGCCGTCGCGGATGGAGATGACGATGCCGGAGCGGCGCAGCACCGCGAGCTGCTGGGAGAGGTTGGACGGCTCCACCTCGATGTCCTTGAGCAGCTCACGGACGGGCAGGGGGCCGTGCTGGAGCAGTTCCAGCACCCGGATCCGGACGGGGTGCCCGAGCATGCGGAAGAACTCCGCCTTGGCCTGGTACAGCGGCACCTGCATGCGACGACACTCCCCCCGGATCGACTCCCCGGACGACGACGGCCCGACCGGCCGGATCCTTGATCATCCCTGATCCACGGACGGCCGTCATTCTCGCCTGTCCCGGCTCCGGCCCACCCTCGACTGATCACTTTCAGATGTGCCGACTTGAAGACTTCTTCAACTGGTGGGCGTGCGGAGCCGGGCGGCGGGACGAGGACTACAGCTCCAGCTCCGCCTCGATGCGCCTCAGCTGGTGCCGGGCCATGGCCAGATTGGCCCTGTCCTTGTCCAGGACCATGTAGAGGAACAGGCCGTTGCCGCCCCGGCTCTTGATCAGCCGGATCAGGTGGTACTGGGTACCGAGGGTGATCAGCATGTCCTCGATGCCGTCGTCGATGCCCAGCATGTCCATGGTCCGCAGCTTGGCCCGGATCACGTCGGTGTTGCCGGCCGCCGCGACGGTCAGGTCGAGGTCCTTGCCCCCGCCCAGCGTGCCGAGCGCCATGCCGCTCGTGTAGTCGACAAGGGCGGCCCCCACACTGCCCTCGATCGAGGTCATCGCCTCCTTGAGAGACGTCTCCACACTCGCCATCCGTACTGCTCCCTCGGTCGGTGATCGCGTTCGTCCTCCACTAGACACCAAGTGCGCCGGGAGCGAGGCGCTTTCGCGGAAGACGATGCCCCGGGCATAGGACATCAGGCCACTGTCCTATCGTGGGCCGATGAGCGCACACCCCATCGACCGCCCGGCCGACCTCGACGAGGTACGCGAGTCCTACGACCGGGTGGCGGACAACTACGCCCACATGATGACGACGACGGGCATGGGCGACATCCGCGTCCACCCGTGGCTCAAGGCGTCCATCGACGCCTTCGCCGACAGCGTGGGCGACCTCGGCCCCGTCCTCGACGTCGGCTGCGGGCCGGGCACCGTGACCGGCTACCTCGCCGAGCGCGGCCTCGACGTGTCCGGAGTGGACCTCTCGCCCCGGATGATCGAGAACGCGCGCCGCCTGTACCCGGAGTGCCGCTTCGCGGTCGCCTCCGCCACCGAACTCGCCCTCGACGAGGCGTCCCTCGGCGGCGTGCTCGGCTGGTGGTCGCTCTTCAACCTCCCCCGGGACGTCCTCCCGCAGGTCCTCGCCTCCTTCACGCGGGCCCTGAAGCCCGGGGGACACCTCATCACCGCGACCCACGTCGGGGACGGGGACCTGCTCCGCACCGAGGCGTACGGGGGGGTGCCGGTGCGGTGGACGACGCACCGGTGGCGGCCGGAGCAGTTGGTGGAGCTGGTCGAGCGGGCCGGACTGCGCACCGTGGCCGAGCTGCGGCTCCCCGCGGACGAGTTCGCCGGGCCGGGTGTCGTCGTGATGGCCAGGAAGCCCGACTGAGGCTCAGGCGGGGCTGCGGCGGGGGCCGTTGTCAGTGGTGCCCACTAGTTTCGGAGGTGTTGCAGGAGATCGTTCCGACAGGGGGCTTCGATGACATACGACCAGGTGGGCACCGCGCTGCGGGTGGTACTGACGGACGTCAGCGAGGGAGTGGTGGAGGCGTGGCGGGCGGCCTTCGCCGACGTGCCCGGCATCGAGATCCGGCGGGGTTCGATCCTCGACGAGGACGTGGACGCCTGGGTCACGCCGACGAATTCCGCCGGCCGGATGGACGGCGGTGTCGACGCGGCGATCAAGCGCCACCTGGGGGCGGGCATCCAGCTGCGGGTGCGGCAGGCGATCCGTGACCGGTTCGCCGGGAGCATGCCGGTCGGCAGCGCCGTGTGCGTCCCGTCGGGGGCGACGGTGCCGCGTTTCGTGATCTCGACCCCGACCATGGTCGCCTCCTCGCAGAACGTGAGCGAGACGCTGAACGTCGCCATGGCCTGCGCGGCGGCCTTCCAGGCCGTGCACCGGCAGAACCGGAAGGCGCCGGGCAGCATCCGGTCGGTGGCCCTGGTCGGGATGGGCGCCCGAACCGGCCGCGTCCCGGCCCGGGTCTGCGCCAACCTGATGTGGACCGGATACACCCTCTTCCACGACCACTGGTTCGAGGACGACGACGAGCTGCGCGCGACCATCACCTCGCAGCTCGCCGGCATCGAGCAGAGGCCGCACACGACGCGGGTACGGATCACACCGCCCGAGGGAGCTCCGGCCAAAGGAGCCGCTGCCAAAGGAGCCGCTGCCAAAGGGGCAGGCGGCAAAGGAGCAGCCGGCAAAGGGGGGTCCGGCAAAGGAGCCGCTGCCAAAGGAGCAGTCGGCGAAGGAGCTCCAGCCAAAGGGTGCGCCCACTGCGCCTGAGCAGGCCGAACCGTCCGCCGGCGACACCCAGGCCGGGGGCACGGCCGCCGGTGCCACACCCGCCGGGGACACGGCCGCCGGCACCTCCGACCCCGCAGGTACGACCACCGGGAGTTCCCCCGCCATGAGCGCAGCGACCACGACCGCCACCCCCCAGCCCGACCCGAACGACCCCCTGGCCCTCGCCGAGCTCTTCACCGGGGGAGGCGAGCCCTGGCTGCCGGTCCTGAAGCCCGTCATCGAGGCCCGGCCGGACGCGGACCGGTTCATCGGACCGGGCCGCAGCCCGCAGGTCGTCCCGGTCCGCGAGCTCACCTTCCAGGCGCTCAAGCCCCATCCGCCGCACAAGTGGAAGGTCGTCGTCTTCGGGCAGAACCCCTACCCGCGGCCGGAGAGCGCCACCGGCATCGCGATGTTCGACAACACCTTCAACGACTGGAAGGACAGCCAGTTCGGACGGGTCGTCAGCATCCGCTGCCTCATCAAGGCGGCGGCGATGTGGAAGTACGGCATCGTCAAGAAGACCCCCATCGCCGAGATCCGCGCCCTCCTGAAGGAGCGGGACACGGTCCAGCCGCCCGAGTGGTTCCAGGCCATGCTCACCCAGGGCGTCCTCCTGCTCAACGCCTCGCTGACGGCCAGCGCGGACGGCGCCATGGGCACCGACCTGCACACCGGCTTCTGGCGGCCCGTCTCCGAGCGGATCGTCGAGGAGATCCTGCGCGCCAAGCAGGACGCGGAGGACCCGGAGGACCGGGGCGTCGTCTTCGCCTGGTGGGGCGCCCACGCCCGCAGCCTGAAGCGGACCGTGCAGCGGCTGGAGAAGAAGTACCCCGGCGTCGAGGTCCGCCACCTCGACCACGCCAACCCGGCCGCCCAGGGCGACCTGTTCTGCGACGGCGACCACCTCGCCACCGTCAACGACGCCCTGATGTCCCTCGGCGCCGACGCCGTCGACTGGCTGCCGAGCAAGGGCTGGAACCAGCCCCCCGCCGGTGCCGGCAAGGGCACCGCGGGCGGCGCCGGGGGCCAGGACGACGACGTCGCCGCCCGGATGGGCGCCTTCATCGCCTCGACCATGGAGCTCCACCAGCTGTACCTGGAGCGGCTCACCAGCGTCCGCGACGAGGGCCACGTCCTGCCCCCGCTCACCGGCGTGTTCGACACCCCGCTGATGCCCTTCGAGGAGGCCGTCGCCCCGGTCGCCCAGGTGCTGCGCGGCCTCGGCGGGCACATCGACCGCTCCCGCGAGTTCGGCAAGCGGCGTGCCGACGAGCAGGCGGGCGGCGGACTCTCCGCCGACGCCATCGCCGCGCTCTTCCTGTACACCTGCGAGTCCGGCTTCTACCGGAACATCAACGCCGTCCTCCGCTCGCCGGACCGCGCCCGCGTCGTCCCCTACCTGCCCTACCTGCGCCTGCTCTTCGCCGCGGTGGAGTCGCTGCCCGCCCGGACCGAGCCGCTGTGGCGCGGCGTCGCCCTGGACCTGCGCGGCCAGTACCCCGTCGGGGAGACGGTCACGTGGTGGGGCGTCTCCTCCTGCACCTCCGAGCTGGGCGTGGCCCGCTCCTTCCTCGGCAGCCGCGGCAAGCGGACCCTGTTCGAGGTCACGCCGGCCCGGGCGGTGGGCATCCGCAGCTTCTCCGCCTTCACCGGCGAGGAGGAGTACATCCTGGCCCCCGGCACCCAGCTGGAGGTCACCGACGTGAAGGCCGAGCGCAGCGGCCTCTGCACGGTGAAGCTGCGGGAGGTGGACACCCGGCTCGTCTCCTGACGCCCCAGGGCCCCCGGGTGCCGCCGCCCGGGGGCGCCCGTCAGCCCACCCGGGCCGGGGCGGCGAGCGCCGCGCGCGCCGCGGGCTCGGCCGCGGCCCGGTCCTCGGGGACCAGGCCGATCCGGGTGCGCCGGTCCAGGACGTCGGAGACGTCGAGCGCGCCCTCGTGGCGGACGGCCCAGACCAGTTCGGCGCCGGTGACGGGGTGACCGGGGACGACGGGCTCGGCGAGCGCGGGGTCCCGGAGGCCGAGGGCGTGGACGGCCGGGGCCTCGGAGCCGTACCGGTGCACGAGCCGGGCCGGTACGTCGAGCCCGGCGAGGACGCGCGGCGCGGCGGCGCCGACCAGGGGGAGGGACGCGGTGCGGCACGGGCCGGCGTCCAGGGCCCGGGCGGCGACGGCGGCGTCGACGGCGTCCTGCGCCATCCGCCGGTAGGTGGTGAGCTTGCCGCCGACGACCGTGACGATGCCCTCGGGGGAGGTGAGGACCGCGTGGCGGCGCGAGATGTCGGCGGTGCGGCCCGAGGCGTCCGTGGTGTCGAGCAGCGGCCGGAGCCCCGCGAAGGCCCCGACGACGTCGGACCGCTGGAGGGACACGTCGAGCGCGGAGCCGAGCACGTCGAGGAGGAAGCCGATGTCCGTCTCGGGGACCTCCGGCACGTCGGGCACGTCGCCGTCGACGGGTTCGTCGGTGAGGCCCACGTAGACGCGTCCGTCGCCCTGGGGGAGGACCAGCACGAAGCGGTTGGTCTCGCCGGGGATGGGGATGTGCAGGCCGCTGGAGAGCCGGCCCAGGTCCTCGGCGCGCAGGACGAGATGGGTGCCGCGCGAGGGCCGCAGCCGGACGTCGTCGACGAGGCCGCCGGCCCACACCCCGGTCGCGTTGACGACGGTGCGGGCGCGGACGCGGAGCGTCTCGCCGGTGGTCTCGTCGCGGACCAGAGCCCCGTCGCCGTGGAGTTCGAGGGCGCGGGTCCGGGTGAGGATCCGGGCGCCGTGGGCCGCCGCGGTGCGCGCGATCGCGGTCACGAGCCGGGCGTCGTCGGAGAGCCGGCCGTCCCAGGAGAGGAGGCCGCCGCGCAGCCCGGTGGACCGGAGGGCGGGGGCGAGGTGCCGGGTCTCGACGGCGGAGAGGGTGCGCGGCCGGGGCAGCGTGCGGCGCGAGGTGCGGGCGCCGACCCGCAGCAGGTCGCCGGCGAGGAACCCGGCCTGCGCGAGGGCGGCCTGGCCGCGGCTCACCAGCGGGGTGAGCGGCAGCACGAAGGGCTGGGCGCGGACGAGGTGGGGGGCGGTGCGCTCCATCAGGACGCCGCGTTCGACGGCGCTCTCGTGGGCGACGTCGAGCTGGCCCGAGGCGAGGTACCGCAGGCCGCCGTGGATCAGCTTGGAGCTCCAGCGCGAGGTGCCGAACGCGAGGTCGTGGGCGTCGATCGCGGCGACGCTGAGCCCGCGGGTGGCGGCGTCCAGCGCGGCGCCGGCGCCGGTGGCGCCGAGGCCGACGACGAGGACGTCGAGGACGCCGTCGGATCCGCCTGACGCACCGGACGCACCGGATCCGTCGGCGAGGCGCTCCAGTTCGCGTCGGCGCCGCTCGGCGTCGAGGGAGGAGCCGGGCAGGGCGATGCCGCTCGTGGGGTTCACGGGGTGAGGGTCCTCTCCAGCAGGGTGCGCAGCTCGCCGAGGAAGGCCGCTTCGCTCAGTTCGGGATCGGTCTCGTCGGTCATGGTCCGCAGCGACAGCGTGAAGGACTGGACGACGAGGAGCAGGGACCGCGCCTGGAGGTCCGCCCGGGCGCGGCGGACCGAACCGTCCTCGTGGCCGTCCTCGAGCGCGGTGTGGAGGAGGCCGAGGAGGGCGTCCTGGCTCGCGCCCCGCCGGTCGAGGATGTACGGCAGCAGCAGTTCCGGATCGACGTCGATGATCTTGTGGAAGAGCGGGTGCGCCCGGAAGGCGGCGGCGCCCGCGACGAGCCCCTCCACGATGCGCTCCCGCTCGGGCCGCGTCTCGTCGGACGGGGGCATGGCTCCCGCGGCGACGCCGATCCACTCACGGGTCATCAGGTCGCCGACCAGGCTGCGCACGTCGGGCCAGCGCCGGTAGAGCGTCATCCGGGACACCCCCGCGCGCCGGGCGACGTCGGTGAGGGTGGTTCGCCGTACGCCGACGGCGAGCACGCAGTCGCGTGCGGCGTCGAGCACGGGATCTGCGTCTGCATGGTTGTGACGAATGGGCGTCATCTGTCACAGTGTAATACCCGGACGGGCCGAGCGGCAGTCCAGCCGCGAACGCTCCGCGAGCCGCCCGCCGGCCGTCCACGGGGAACCACCCGCCGGCCGGCCCGCCGGCCGGCACCCGAACCAGCCCGTGCACCAGACCGTGAGGAACCCTCGAAGTGGATATGTTGTGGAGCGGCTGGGGCGACCCGGCCAAGGCGGCACCCCTGCCCGACGCGGTCACCGGCCTCCTGCGCGACCTGCTCGGCGTCACCCCCCGCGACGGCGGCCCCACCGGGCTCGCCGCCGTCGAAGCCCCGGCCCCGGCCCTCGCCGACGAGGCCCGCGCCGCGCTGCGTACCGCCGTCGCCGCCCCTGACGGCCTGCGGGAGGACGCCGAGAGCCGGATCCGCCACACCCGCGGCAAGTCCACCCCCGACCTGCTGCGCATCCGCGCCGGCGAGGTCGAGGACATCCCCGCCGCCGTCGTGCTGCCCGCCGGACACGACGAGGTCCTCGCGGTGCTGAGCGCCTGCGCCGACCACGGCCTCGCCGCCGTCCCCTTCGGCGGCGGCACCTCCGTCGTCGGCGGCCTCGCGCCCGCCACCAAGCGCCCGTTCGTCGCCCTCGACCTGCGCCGCATGGACCAGCTGCTCGCCGTCGACGAGGTGTCCCGCACCGCGACGCTCCAGCCCGGCCTGCGCGGCCCCCGCTGCGAGGAGCTGCTCAACGCCCAGGGCTGGACCCTCGGCCACTTCCCGCAGTCCTTCGAGTGGGCCTCCGTCGGCGGCTTCGCCGCGGCCCGCTCCAGCGGCCAGGCGTCCGCGGGGTACGGCCGCTTCGACGAGATGGTCCTCGGCCTCACCGTCGCCACCCCCGAAGGCACCCTGGAGACCGGCCGCGCACCCCGCTCCGCCGCGGGCCCCGACCTCCGCCAGCTGATCCTCGGCTCCGAGGGCGCCCTCGGCGTCATCACCGCCGTGACCGTCCGCATCCGGCCCCTGCCGGCCCGGCGGATCTACGAAGGGTGGCGCTTCGCCTCCTTCGAGGCCGGCACGGCGGCGCTGCGCCGCCTCGCCCAGGACGGCCCCCGCCCCACCGTGCTGCGGCTCTCCGACGAGTCCGAGACCTTCGTCGGCCTCGCCCAGCCGGACGCCATCGGCAGCACCGAACTCCCGCAGAACCCCGGCTGCATGGCGATCGTCGGATACGAGGGCACCGAGGCGGAGACCGAGGCCCGCCGCGCCGCCGCCCGCGAGGTCCTCCTCGCCTGCGACGGCGAGTACCTCGGCGAGGAGCCCGGCGACCGCTGGGAGCACGGCCGCTACAACGCCCCCTACCTCCGCGACGCCCTCCTCGACGCCGGCGCCTTCGCCGAGACCCTGGAGACGGCCGCCTTCTGGTCCGCGATCCCCGGTCTGTACGCGGCGGTCCGCTCCGCGCTGACGGAGACGCTCACCGAGGCGGGGACCCCGCCGCTCGTCATGTGCCACATCTCGCACACGTACGAGAACGGCGCCTCGCTCTACTTCACCGTCGTCTCCGCCCAGGGCGAGGACCCCGTGGCCCACTGGGCCCCGGCGAAGCGGGCGGCCAACGACGCCATCCTGGCGGCCGGGGGTACCATCAGCCACCACCACGGCGTCGGCACCGACCACCGCGACTGGTACGTCGAGGAGATCGGCCCCCTGGGCATCCGCATGCTCCAGGCCGTCAAGGCCGAGATCGACCCCTCCGGAGTGCTCAACCCCGGAGTCCTCGTCCCCGTCCGCTGACCCCCTCTCCTGCCGCCCGGAGGTCTCACCCATGCGACAGTTCACCGCAGTCGTCAACCCCACCGCAGGGGGTTCCAGCGGTACGGCCGGCCTGCTCCCGCTGGCCCGGCTGCTGCGGGAGGCGGGCGCCCGGCTCGACACCGTCTACAGCCGCAGCCTGGAACACGCCCGCGAACTCGCCCGGGACGCCGGAGCCCGGGGCCACGTCGTCCTCGCCGTCGGCGGGGACGGCATGGCCGGCGGGGTCGGCGGCGCGCTCAGCGGCACCGACACCGTGCTCGGCCTGGTGCCCGCCGGGCGGGGCAACGACTTCGCCCGCGCCCTGGGCCTGCCCACCGACGCGCCGGGGCTCGCCGCCGTCCTGCTCCACGGCGAGCCGCGCGCCGTCGACACCATCGAGGTCGAGTCCGCCGCGCACGCCAGGACCTGCGTCCTGGGCAGTGTGTACGCGGGCGTGGACGCGGTGGCGAACCGGCACGCCAACGACTCCCGGATCCTCCGGGGCGCCGCCTCGTACTACGCCGGCGGCCTGCGGGCCGTTCTGGCCTGGAAGCCCGCCGACTACCGCATCACCATCGACGGCGTACGCCACGAACGCACCGGCTACACGGTCGTCGCGGCGAACTCCGGCTTCTACGGCTTCGGGCGGAAGATCGCGCCGGGCGCCCGGGTCGACGACGGGACGCTGGACGTCGTGGTGATACGGCAGGCCCCGAAGCGGCTCTTCTTCGCCATGATGAACGAGCTGAAGACGGGCGCCCACCTGGACCGCCCCCAGGTGGAGGTCCTGCGCGGCAAGGAGATACGCATCGAGGCCGACCGCCCCCTGCCGTACGGCGCCGACGGCGAGGTGGACGCGACCCTGCCGGTGACCCTCCGGGTCCAGCCCGCCGCGCTCCGGGTCCTGGCCTGACCCCGGGCGCGACGGGAGCCCGAACGGATTCCGGGCGCGACGGGAACGGATCCGGCACGCGACGGGAACGGATCCCGGGTGCGACGGCAGCGGGAACGGAACCCGGCCACGAGCCGGGTTCCGTTCCCGCCGGGGCCGCCGGCGGCCCGGCTACGCGCCGCCGGCGCCCGGCGTCGCCGCCCGGCCCAGCCCGCCCGAACTGCCCGGCCCGCCCGAACTACCCGGCCCTCCCGGCCCGCCAGGACCGGCGTCGGGCACGGTGATCGCGCCGGAGGGGCAGACGCCGGCGGCCATGCGCGCGGCCGCGCGGTCGCCGGCAGCCGGCTCGGCCTCAAGCAGGAGGACGAGCCCGTCGTCGGGGTCCTGGTCGAAGACGGCGGGCGCGGTCATCGCGCACATCCCGGCGCCGATGCACCGCTCCCGGTCGACGGACAGCCGGTTCGCGCCCGTCACTTCGCGTCCCAGGTGACCGGAAGGCTCTTCACCCCGAAGATGTCCGCGCTCTCCGGGCGGAGCGCGACCTCCTCGGCCGGCACGGCGAGCCGCAGCGTGGGGAAGCGCTCGATCAGCGCGCGGAACGCGACCCGCATCTCGATGCGGGCCAGCTGCTGCCCGAGGCACTGGTGGATGCCGTGGCTGAAGGCCAGGTGGCCGTCGAACGGGCGGCGGATGTCGAGCGCGCCGGGGTCGGTGAACCGCTCGGGATCGCGGTTCGCGGTGTGGTACGAGAGGACGACCGTCGTCCCTGCCTCGATGGTCTGCCCGCCCACCTCGACGTCCTCCAGGGCCGTCCGCATGAACGTCTTGGCCACGCTCAGGTACCGCAGCAGCTCCTCCACCGCCCCGTCGGTGAGCGAGGGGTCGGCGCGCAGGGCAGCCAGCTGCTCCGGGTTCTGGAGCAGCGCGAAGGTCCCGAGGGCCAGCATGTTCGCGGTCGTGTCGAAGCCGGCGGCCAGCAGGATCAGGCTGATCCCCTTCAGCTCCTCGTCGGAGAGGTCGCTGTCGGTGAGTTCGCTGAGCACGTCGTCGGTGGGGTGCGCGCGCTTGGCGGCCACCAGCCGTGCCAGGTACTCCTGGGTGGCCGTGTAGGCCGCGATGAGCTCCTCGTCGCTCACCTCCCCGCCCATGAAGGTGTCGATCTGCTGCTGGAAGGAGGCGCGGTCCTCGTACGGCACCCCCAGGATCTCGCAGATCACGATGGTGGGGATGGGCTTGGCGAAGGCGGTCACGAGGTCCGCCGTGGGCCCCGCCTCCGCCATGGCGTCCAGGCACTCGGCGGTGACCTGCTCGATCCGCTCGGTGAGCAGGCGCATCCGCCGCACGGTGAACTTGCCGACCAGCGGCTTCCGGTAGCGGGCGTGCTCCGGATCGTCCATCAGCAGGAACTCGCCCGGGGGCGCCGGCGGAATCTCGAAGTCGACCACGTTCAGCAGGTCCTTGCGCGAGCTGAACCGCGGGTCGGCGAGGACCGACCGCACCAGGTCGTACCCGGTGATCAGCCAGCCGGGCATGCCGCCGGGGTGGGTGAGCCGGCTGATCGGTCCGTGTTCCCGGGCGTCGAGCAGCTCGGCCGGCGGATCGAACGGACAGCCGGGCCGACGCTCCGTCGGCATCGCCGCGACGGTGTGGAGGGGTGCGCTCATGACCGGTCCTCATCTCGCGATATGACGTGTTTGATGTATTCCGAAAGCTACGTTGCGTTCACGAGATCGTCAATCGTCAATTCGTGAATGTGCAGGTAGAGAAGGGAAATTGATGCAATGGCCTGGGATCGAACGCAACGAAGCGTTGCAATGGGCGATTTCGAAGGCAATACTGGGCGCCATGCCAGGAGGACGCTTGACCCAGCAGGAGCGCCGTCACATCGCGGCCGGACTCGCCCACGGCCTCTCCTACGCCGAGATCGCCCGGCGGCTCGACCGCCCGACGTCCACGATCAGCCGCGAGATCGCGCGCAACGGCGGCGCCCACGCCTACCGCCCCGACCGGGCCCACCGGGCGACCGCCGACCGGGCCCACCGCGCGGCCCCGGCGTCCGCGCGCGCCGCCGGGAGACCGCGCGAGGCGACCGGCGACGAGATCGTCGAGATCGTCGAGATCGCGGTCAGATCCGGGATGCCGCGTATGACCGCGCGCGTCCACGTCGACCTGCTGCTCTCGGAGGACGGCCGGCGCACCGCCGCCGAACTGGCCCACCGCCTGGAGGTCAGCCCCGCCTCCGTCTCGGTGGCCGTCAACTTCCTTCTCCAGCAGGGGTACGTGCGCCGCGAGCGCGACCCGCACCGCCGGCGCGACGTCTACGTCGTCGACGACGACGCCTGGTACCACTCGATCGTGGTCAGCGTCCGCCAGACCCTCGCGTCGGCGCACGCCGCCATGGACGCGGCCGAGGCCCTGGGCCCCGACAACCCCGCCGCCCGCCGCCTCTCCAAGGCCGGCGTCTTCCTGGAGCGCGTCGTCCACGACCTGAAGGACTCCGCCGACCACTGGCGTCCGCTCCTGTCCTGAGCCCGCCTCAGCCCTCCGGCGCGGGCGGGGGGCCGGCGCTCGGACCGGCCAGCCGCTCCTTCAGGAAGGCGATGATCTCGTCACGGGCGCGCAGGGTCGGATGGCCGGCCTCGTCCACCAGATGCGCGGTGACGACGCTGTGCGCGCACCCCACGACCTCGCGGAAGAACGGCGGCGGGTCCGCGTTCGCCGCCTCGGCGGGCAGCGTGCGCCCGTCGAACGCGTCGCCGAGGAGCGCCCGGTACGCGGCGAAGCGCTGCCCCGTGCACCAGCGATCGCCCTCGAAGCGGTACGCGAGCACCCTCAGCCCGTCGCGCCGCAGCCGCTCGGCCACGGCCACGGCGTCGTCCTCGCTCAGTTCGAGGCCCGCGGGATCGTCGAGCGGCAGCGACGGATGGTTGACCACGGGCGCGACGACCGCCGGTTCCAGCGCCATCGACAGGGCGAAGTTCCCGGTGAAGCACAGCCCGACCGCGCCGACCCCCGGCCCGCCCCGCTCGGCGTGCGCCGCCCGCGCCAGGCCCCGCAGCCACGCCGCCACCGGACTCGTACCGCCCCCGGCGAAGGCCCGGAACTCGGCGCTGACGCAGGCCCGCCGCACGACCTCCCCGGCCGCCTCGGTCCGCGGGTAGGCCCCGTCGACCCCGAACAGGGACGGCAGGTACACCGAGAAGCCGGTGGCCCCTACCCACCGTGCGAACCGGGCCACGTCAGGACTGATCCCCGGCATCTCCGGCATGATCACGACCGCGGGCCCGTCCCCGGAGACGTACACGCGCTTCTCCACGCCCTCCACCTCGACCTCCCGGCGCTCGAAGTCGTCCAGCGGGTCGTCGCACTGCCTTCTCACGTGTCCCATGGCAGGCAGGATGACGGCCCCCGCACGGTGGGCGACACTGGCGTCATCGCCGAGATACCCGCCGATCCCGCCACCCCTTCCCACGATCGGACGTCCGCATGAGCAGCCCCCTCAGACTGAGCGTCCTCGCCTACCCCGGCTGTTTCGCGTCGGAGGTCCACGGCGTCCCCGACCTCCTCACGATGGCGGGTCACGTCGCCGCGGCGCACGGCCGTACGGAGCCCGCGTACGAGACCTCCGTGGTCTCGCCGCGCCGGCGCGTCCTCGCCGCGGGCGGCGCCCGGATCGACGTCTCGGCGGTCCGTCCCGCCGACGTCCTGCTCGTGCCCGGCTTCGCCCTGACCCCCGCCCTGGACCTGGACGCGACGCTCGCCGGCCTCACGCCCGAGCTGGCCACCCTCCGGGCGGCCGCGGAGTCCGGCACCACGGTCGTGTCGATCTGCGTTGGCGCCTTCCTCCTCGCCGAGGCGGGCCTGCTCCGCGACCGCGAGGCGACGACCAGCTGGCTGTACGCCGACCGCTTCGCCCGCCGCTACCCGGACGTCCGCACGCGCCCGGACCAACTGGTCCTCACCGACCGGGGCGTGACGACCACCGCAGCCTTCACCGCCATGTACGACTTCGCCCTCCGCCTCGTCCGCGACCACGACGGACCCCGCATCGCCGACGGCACCGCCCGCGTCGCCCTCCTCGACACCACCCGCTCCACCCAGACGCCCTACGTCGACCCGGACCTCCTCCCGGCCGCCGGACGGGCCTTCTCCGCCGGTGTGATGCGCTGGCTCGACCAGCACCTGGCCACCCGCTACGACCTCCGGGCCCTGGCGGCGGAGTTCGGGGTCAGCACCCGGACCCTCCTCCGCCGCTTCCGCGCCGAGACCGGACACACCCCGCTCACCCACCTCCACACCGCCCGCGTCCGCCGCGCCCGGCACCTCCTGGAGACCACGGACCGCCCCATCGCCACCATCGCCTCCGACGTCGGCTACCAGGACGCCGGCACCCTCACCACCCTGTTCCTCCGCCACACCGGCCACCACCCCAGCACCCACCGCGCGACCGCCCGCGCCGGTGGCCTCACCGCCCGGTGACGCGGCGATCCGCCGCCGGTCGCCCGGCCTCACGGCCGGCGCCCGCCGGCGACGCGTACAGGGCGGCGAGTCCGGCGGCCCGGTCGCGGAGCGCGGTGCGCAGCGACCGGGGGGACAGCGCCTCCGCGTCCGCGCCGAGCTGCCACAGGGCCCACTCGGCGTGCCGCGCGTCCTGGAAGATCAGCTCCAGCCGGAGCCGGCCGTCCGCGTCGGGTTCCTCCGCGCGGACCGCCAGCGCCGTGTCCAGCAGTTCCTCGCGCCGCGCCGGGTCCACCAGGAGCAGCACGGTGACGTGGTCGCTGCCGGAGAGGAAGCGGGCCGAGCGCTCGCGCCAGATCCGGTCGAGGTCGACCTGGTTCGGCCGCTCCGCCGCCTCGGGGAGCTCCTCGGCGGCCAGCACGCGCGTGAGCCGGTACGTCCGGTCCTCGCCCGCGCGGGTGGCCAGGAGATAGGACCTGTCCCGGACGGTCACGAGGCCGATCGGGTCCACGGTGCGCCACCGCGGGGACTGGCCCGTGGCCGCGTAGTGGATGCGGAGCTTGTGTCCCGCGAGGACCGCGCGCCGGACCTCGCTCATGGTCGTGCCGGGGACCCGGTCGGTGACCAGCCGGCGGGCGAGGAGGTCGGTCTCCGGGTCGACGAGGAAGCGCCGGGCCGCGTCGCTCGCGGTGGTCTGATGGCTCTCGGGCAGTGCGTCGACCACTTTCCGCATCGCCGAGGCGAGAGCCGAACCGAGCCCGAACGCCTGCTCGCCGCGCCCCGATCCGGCGGTGAGCAGCGCGAGGGCCTCGTCGTGGTTCAGCCCGGTCAGCTCGGTCCGGAAACCGGGCAGCAGCGAGAAGCCGCCGTGCCGTCCGCGCTCGGCGTAGACCGGGACACCGGCCGCGGACAGCGCCTCGATGTCGCGCAGCACCGTACGCGTGGACACCTCCAGCTCACGGGCCAGGGTGTCGGCGGTCAGCCGGCCCCGGCGGCGGAGCAGGAGCACCAGGGAGACCAGCCGGTCGGCGCGCATACGAAAACCGTACCGGAATACGTGACAGGGGATGTCGTGATTGCTTGGGAGGCTCCTTTCCACGGCGCCGAAGCACGGCGCGTGAGGCGAGGGAGCTGAGTGGTGATGGAGCGAACCGCGGTCAACCCGGTGACGTGGTCGGTGGAGAGGGGCTTCAACCAGGGGGAGGTGGTGTCGGGCCAGTCGAGGACGCTCTACCTCTCGGGCCAGACCGCGATGAGCGAGAAGGGCGAGCCGCTGCACGACGGTGACATGGCGGCGCAACTGGCGCTGAGCGTCGACAACGTGGAGGCCGTGCTCGCCGGCGCCGGGATGTCCCTCGCGAACCTGGTGCGGCTCAACGTCTACACGACCGACGTCGACCTGCTCGTCCGGCACTACGGCGTCCTGGCCGCCCGGCTCGGCGCCGCGCGGGTGGCGCCGACGACGACGATGCTCGGGGTGACCCGCCTGGCGATCCCCGGCCAGCTGGTCGAACTGGAGGGCACCGCCGTCGCCTGACGCGCTGCCGCCTGATCCCCACCCTGAGGCCCCGCCGCCCGAACAGGTCGCCCTGGCGAACCGGAACGGCCGGCGGGGCCTCGTCGTCGTCCTCCGGGCCGACGGTCCGCCGCGCTTCCGGCGGTCGGGGTTCTTGACGCCGGTGAGAACGCTCGGTCATGCTCGTCGCCAGGAACGGTGAGGAACGTTCAACAATCCTCATCCGACAGAGTGGTGGTTAACGGGGCGGATCGCGGCGAGCAGTCTCTCCCGCCCCTTCACCACCCGGCTTCCTTCGAACGCTCCAGCTGCGAACCGCGCACGTCCCGCCGGTCACCTCCTTCTCGGAAGGACAGCCTGTGACGCACCAGAATCCGAACCCGAACCCGGTCCCGCCCCCGAACCCGACCCCGAAGCCGGCCTGGAACAGCGAGGCCCGCCCCGCCCGGCTCGAAGAGCGCCTCGCCGACGGCGTCGTCCGTTGCCACCTCAGTCCGAGGAACTGCCGGATACGCCCCGGCCAGCACGGCTTCTGCCGCGTGCGGGCCAACCGCGACGGGCGGCTGGTCACGCTGAACTACGGCCGGTCGGTGCACGCCACCGAGGAGACCATCGAGACCGAGGCCGTGTTCCACTACGCGCCCGGCGCCCGGATCCTCTCCATGGGCAACATCGGCTGCATGCTCAACTGCGACTACTGCCACAACTGGAAGACCTCGCAGGCGCGTTACGCGGAGGACAAGGACGTCCACCACTACACGCCCCAGGAAGTCGTCGACATCGCGGTCCGGCACGGGATCGGCGTGATCTCCTGGACCTACAACGACCCCGTCGTGTGGCACGAGTTCGTCGTCGAGACCGCCGCCCTCGCGAAGGCCGCCGGCATCGTCAACCTCTACAAGTCCGCGTTCTTCATCACGGGCGAGGCGATCGAGGAACTCCTCCCGGTCATCGACATCTTCTCGGTGTCGATCAAGTCCCTCGACCCCGCGTACTACCGGCGGATCACCAAGGGTTGGCTGGAGCCCGTCCTCGAAGGAACGGAGCGGGTGTTCCGGGCCGGCAAGCACGTGGAGGTGTCCACGCTCATGGTCACCGACCTCAGCGACGACGAGAGGACCGCCCGGGACATGGCCGCCTTCGTCGGCGAACGGCTGAGCCCCGACGTACCGACCCACTTCGTGCGCTTCCACCCCGACTACAAGATGACGCACACCATCCGCACCCCCGTGGACCGCCTGGAGAAGGCCCGCGCGACCGCCCTCGGCATGGGGCTGCGGCACGTCTACCTCGGCAACGTCTACGACACCGCCTCGACCGACACCCGCTGCGGCGCGTGCGGACTGCTCCAGGTCACGCGGTACGGGCTGAACGCCGACCTCGTCGGCGTGGACGCCGCGGGCCGCTGCACCGGCTGCGGGAGCCACGCCGGCATCACCCTGCTCCCGGACGCCCGGCCGCGCGAACGGGTCCGGGACCTCCCGCCGGGACAGGACCTGTCCGTCGCCGGCTTCGACTGGCACGGAGACGTACGCGCGCTCCACTACCAGCTGCGCAACACCTCCGCCGTCCCGGCGAGGGCGTACGCCCGCCGCCTCGGCGACGCCACCGCGGACCGGTCGTGGGAGGTGATCGACCTCGCGCCGCACGAGAGCTTCCGCTCCATCGCGGCGAAGAGCACACCGGGCGAGACCGGCGTGCTGGTGGCCGTGGACCGCGCCTGTGAGTCCACCCTCCACCAGGTCTTCGACCGGGCCCACTTCCCCACGGTCGAGGCGACGGCCGGCACCCACAACGGCGACGTCTCGCCCCTGCCCCTCTTCGCCCGCGACCCCCGCCGGAGCCCGCGGCCATGAGACACGGAACGGACTACCGGGTCATCCCCCTGCGCGGCCCTGGCCCCGGCCCCGGCCCCGGCCCCGGCCCCGGCCCCGGCCCCGGCGACGAAGACGCCCACGCCGACGACCGGGACAGCGGCACCGCCGCCGTCCTGATCACCGGCAACCACCGCCTGCTGCTCGCCCCGGCCGCGACCGCCCGCCGTCTGGAAGCCGGCGTCGACCACCTGCTGCCCGCCGAGCGGCGGGCGTGGGACCGGCTCAGGACGGACGCCGGCGTCGGCGACGACACCCACCGGGCCCTCCTCGCGGGGAGCGCGCTCTCCGACGGCGCCGACTTCGCCGTCAACGTCAACCTCACCAACGTCTGCAACCTCGCCTGCACCTACTGCTTCGCCGAGGGCGGGGACTACGGCCGCATCACCGAGGCGATGGGGGAGCACTCCATCGGCTGGATCTTCGACTTCATCGAGACCCACGCGGCCCCGTCCCAGCGCGTCCGCTTCGAGTTCTTCGGCGGGGAACCCCTGGCGAACCTCGGCGTCATCCGGAAGATCTGCGCCCGCGCCGACGAGGTCGCCGCGCGGACCGGCACGCGCTTCGCGCACCGCGTCTCCACCAACCTGACGCTCCTGCCGCCCGGCACCACCGCGCTCTTCCGGGACCACAACTTCGTCGTCTCGGTCTCGATCGACGGCGGCCGCCGGGTCCAGGACGCCAACCGCCCCGCGAAGAACGGCAAGGGGTCGTACGACCGGATCGTCCGCAACCTGCGCCGGCTGCGGGAGGAGTGCGGCGAGGACGTCACGCTCGTCGCGCGGATGACGATCGCCACGGCCGAACCGTCCCTCAAGGAGAGCGTGCTCGCCCTGTGGCGGCTCGACCTCTTCGACCACTTCCAGATCTACCCGGGCGTCTACCCGGTCCGGAAGGGCACGACGGTCCCCGTCGCGCTCACCCTCGGCGACCGCACGCTGTCCGAGCCGCGGGGTGACATCCGGTACATCAACCACTTCCTCCAGCCCGGCATCGTCGAGCAGTTCAGGGACTTCCTCGACCACTACCCGAAGCTCTTCGACCCCGGCAACCGCTTCAAGGGGGTGCTGGAGTACGAGAGGACCGTCCAGATGATCACCGAGGGGGCGGCGGCCCTCGCCTTCTGCTCCGGCGGCCGCACGTACTACACGCACTCCCCGGACGGCAGCATCAGCCCGTGCCACCGCCTGGTCGGCGACGAGGGCTTCGACGTCGGGACCGGCGAGCGGGGCATCACCCGCGCGCACCCCGAGTGGCGGCGCACCGTCGACGAGCACCCGGTGTGCGGCGGCTGCTGGGCCCGCTACCTCTGCGGGGGCGGCTGCCGGCAGGAGAACCACGTCGCGACCGGCGACATCGGCGGCCTCAACGAGGAGTCCTGCCAGTACCAGTTGATGCTGGCGGAGGAGGTCGTCAGGATGCTCGCCCGGTCCACGCCCGCGTACCGGTCCCGCTCCCGGACCCGCTACGACGACCTCTTCGTCTCGTGCGGCCGACCCGTGCTCCCCAGCGGCCGGCCCGCCGCCGGCACCCCGCCGGCGGACCACGGCCACGGTCCCTTCCGGATCCTCTGCTGACCGCGCCGGGGCACGGGCCGCCGCCCGTGCCCCGGCGGGACGCCGCCCTACCGCCCCGCGGGAACGCGCAGGGCGCGGCAGGACCGCAGGCCGATGTCCACGAGGTCGGCCAGCCGGGAGGAGGGCATCAGCGCGGCCAGGCGGTGCATGGCCAGGGCCGCCTCCCACGCCGAGGTCCTGGCCGGCGAGCCGTCCCAGGAGACGGCGTCGAGCCGCGACCAGAGATGCGCGCCGAACCCGAGGTGAATCGTTCCTTCCCGGGCCGTCTCCTCGTCCAGCGCCGAGCGCACCGCCGTCAGGAACGTCACGGCGTCCTCCGGCCCCAGCGCGTCGACGACGATCCGCAGGTAGGGCGCGATCAGGGCGGTCGCCTCCGGCCACCCCGCCTCGTCACCGAAGCGCTCGCGCAGGTGTGCGTACAGCGAGTGTTCCATGTCATGGGTCATGGAACGAGAGATACGTTTCGCCGCCGGATCTTGCTCGCGGCGACACGCGGAATCACCCGGCCCGCCGCTCGTATGGACGGCCGGAGGACGGAACGGGGCGACAGCGGCCCGGGGTTCCCCGCCGTCGTACCCGGCCTCCGCGCCGGTGCGCCCGTACGGGTGGTGCCGGGGCGACACGCGCCCTTCGCCGGTCCGCCGGATCGATTCGCCCGTCCCCCGCCTTCGTAGGGTGACCGCTGTTTCCTTGATCATCTTCCGAAGGGGCCTCCTGCCATGAAGCTGCGCACCACGCTCGGCGCCACCGTCGCCGCCCTCGCACTCGTCCTGTCGACGGCCGGGTCCGCCCAGGCGGCGCGGGGCGAGTTCCACTACAAGTACGTCGACGGCTACGGCCAGGAGCGGCACGTCACCCTGCACGACCCGCACGGCGGCAAGTGCGTCAACCTGCACGCCGTCGGCGACGACGAGGAGCTCCCCGGCTACGGCCCGCACAACGACACCGACGCGGCCGTGACCGTCTACGTCGGCGCGAACTGCCAGGGCGCCGAGTGGCGCCTCAAGGCCCACGGCAAGCCCGCCAAGGACACCCTCGAACTCCGCTCGGTGCGGTTCGACGCACCGCCGGCCAAGTAGCGCGCGGCCGAGCCGGCCGGGGAGCCCTCCCAGGGCTCCCCGGCGAGAGGGCACCCGGCGAGCCGGACCGGGCCGCTCCACGGGGTGTGGTTTCGTGGGACGACCCGGCGCGCGCGACCGCGCGGGCCGGAGGAGGCGCGCCCGCGGCAGCGGCCGGGGCGCGCGGCCGAGCACGCGACCGAGGTGGTCTTCTTCTGATGCGCAGCGTGACCTATTCCATGGGCGTCTCCCTCGACGGCTACATCGTGGGGCCCGACGGCAGGTTCGACTGGACGGACCCGGACGACGAGGTGTTCCGGTTCTGGATCGACGAGATCCGCACGATCGACGTCCACCTCCTCGGGCGGCGGCTGCACGAGACGATGCTGTACTGGGAGACCGCCGAGCAGGACCCGTCGCTCGACGACGCCTCGCGTGAATGGGCGGCCCTGTGGAACCCGCTTCCCAAGGTGGTGTTCTCCCGGTCGCTGACGGAGGTTCAGGGCACCAACACGCGGTTGGCCTCCGGCGGGCTCGCCGAGGAGATCGAGCGGCTGCGGGCCGAACCGGGGGAGGGCGAGATCGCGATCGGCGGGGCGACGCTCGCCGCCGAGGCGGCCGCGGCGGGCCTGATCGACGAGTACCGGGCCATGGTCCACCCGGTCCTGGTGGGCGGGGGCATCCCGTTCTTCCCGCGCGACGAGCGCCGGGTGGACCTCGAACTCGTCGAGACCCGCACGTTCGGCGCGAACGTCGTCTACCTCCGCCACCGCGTGGTCCGATGACGCGACCGCGGGCCCACCGCCCCGCAGGGCCCGCGGACACCTCCTTGCGGCGCGAGCGCGCGCTTGGTGAGGTACCTCCATCCCTGATCTTGCAGGGTATCCCCGGCTTTAGCCGGGGAGGAAATGCATCTCAGGACTGCTCTGACCTGCACGTGAGAGTGGACGTTCTTGCTGCTCGATGTACTGGCGGATCACCGTCAGTGGTGCGCCGCCGCAGCTCTCGGCGAAGTACGAGCGGGACCAGAACACCGGCCCCATGCCGATCCGGTCGATGCGGCCGGTGTACTCGGCCCGCAGGTAACGGGAGCTGACGCCCTTGAGCGAGTTGATCGGCTTGGACAGGGCGATCTTCGGCGGGTAATGCACGAGGAGGTGGACGTGATCGGCCTCGCCGTTGAACTCGCGTAGCTCCACTTCGAAGCTGCCGCACACCTCCCGCATGATCTCTTCGGACCGTTTCAGCATGGCGTCATCGAAGATGCCGCGCCGGTACTTCGTGACGAACACCAAGTGGGCATGGAGGCTGCAGGCGACGTGACGACCTGTGCGAATATCGGGGTTCGGCTCCCAGCGTGGTGACCTACGCCAAGGGTAGGAGGATCTTCGAAGCCGTTCAGGAAGGGGGGCCGGATGATCCGTGCGTACAAGTTCCTCATGCGGCCCACCGTGGGCCAGCGGGCCGCATTGACCGCGATGCTGCGTGACCACTGCTCGCTCTACAACGGGGCTTTGCAGGAACGCCGTGACGCCTACCGGCACACCTCGAAGACGACCGTCCGGTACGGGCAGCAGTCCGCCCAGCTCAAGGACATCCGGGCTTTCGACCCGGAGCGTCAGGGCCGCTGGTCGTTCTCCGCTCAGCAGGCGACGTTGCGTCGGCTGGACAAGGCGTTCGCCGCGTTCTTCCGCCGGATCAAGGCCGGGGACAAGCCGGGGTACCCCCGCTTCCGGGGCGTGAACTGGTTCGACACCGTGGACTTCCCCAAGGACGGCGACGGCTGCCGCTGGGACTCCACCCCGCACGACCCCGTCACCCGCGTCCGATTCCAGGGCGTTGGCCACGTCAAGGTCAACCAGCACCGGCCCGTGGTCGGCAAGGTCAAGACCGTGTCGGTCAAGCGCGAGGGCCGAAAGTGGTTCGTCGTGCTGACGGCCGAGCAGGACCAGCCCGAACCGCTGCCCGCGACCGGCAGCGTGGTCGGTATCGACCTGGGCATAGCCACCTTCCTCACCGGCTCCAACGGTGAGTTCGTCGCCAACCCCCGTCACGGGCGCCGGGCTGCCGCGAAGCTCGAAGCAGCACAGCAGGCCCTCTGTCGGTTCCCTCGCGTGCGCCGCGACCGGCGCACGAAGAACCACCAGCGGGCCGTGGACAAGGTCGCCAGGCTGCATGGCAAGGTTCGCCGTCAGCGGCTGGACCACGCGCACAAGACCGCGCTCGGCCTGGTCCGTGCGCACGACTTCATCGCGCATGAAGACCTCAGGATCCGCAGCATGGGCAAGGCCCCCGCGCCGAAGCCCGACCCCGGGAAGCCGGGCAGCTTCCTGTTCAACGGGGCCGCCGCGAAGGCCGGGCTCAACCGCTCGATCGCTGACGCCGGATGGGGGGTGTTCCTCCAGATCCTCACCGCCAAGGCTGAAAGCGCCGGACGGGAAGTGATGGCCGTGGACCCCCGCAACACCTCACGGCAGTGTCCCGAATGCGGGCACACCGCCAAGGAGAACCGGCCCACGCAAGAGAAGTTCCACTGCGTCTCGTGCGGCCACCAGGCGCACGCGGACACGGTGGGCGCGATCAACGTTCTACGGGCCGGGCTGGTCCGTCGCGACGCCAACCCGGCATAGCGAGAAGCCCCCTCGTTCACGAGGGGGAGGAGTCACGGACGGTGCCACGGAGTCGGTGCGGCGGGCGGGCGCGGAACGAGGGCACGCGGCCGTGCCACGGCGGGCGTCCTGGCGCGGACGGGCGGTGCTTGCCGCGCTCATGCTGGCCGCCTTCACCTTCAACACCGCCGAGAACCTGCCCATCGGTCTCCTCGACGTCATCGCCGACGGCCTGCACGTATCGGTCTCGGCCGTCGGCCTGCTGGTCACCGGCTACGGCCTGACCGTCGCCGTCGCGTCCGTGCCGCTCGCGCACGCCGTGCGCGCCGTACCACGGCGCCACGTGCTCACCGCGCTCCTGGCGGCGCTGGTCGTCTCCAGCCTCGTCGCCGCGCTGGCGCCCTCCTACGGGGTGCTGCTCGGCGCCCGCCTGCTGACCGCGCTCGCCCAGGCGCTGTTCTGGGCCGTCATGGGTCCCGTCGCGGTCGGGCTGTTCCCGCCCGAGGTGCGCGGGCGCGTGGTCGGGGCGCTCTCCGTCGCGGGATCGCTCGCGCTCGTGCTCGGCGTGCCCCTCGGGACCTGGCTCGGCCGGCAGAGCGAGTGGCAGGTGCCGGTCGCCCTCCTCGCGGGACTGGGAGGCGCCTCGCTGGTGACGATCGCCGCGCTGCTGCCGACCTCGCGCCCGGAGGAGGAACCGGCGGCGTACGGACTCGGCCCGGACGCACGCCGGTTCGGGATCGTCCTCGCGACCGGCGCCCTGGCGGCCGCGGGGGCGTTCACGGCGTTCACCTACGTCGTGACGTTCCTCGGCGAGGTCAGCGGCTTCGCGCCGGGCACGGTCAGCGCCCTCCTCATGGCCTTCGGCCTCGCCTGCCTGGCCGGGGTCACCGTCACCGGAGCCCTGCTGGACCGCTTCCCCCGGGCCGCGCTGACCGCCGCCGTCACCGCCCAGGCGGTGGGCATGCTCGGGCTGTACGCGACCGGGACCGATCCGGTGGCGGCCGTGGCGTTCCTGGTCCTCGTCGGCGGCGCGCTCGGCCCGGTCTTCATGACCACCCAGAACGCGATGCTGCACTGCGCGCCGGGCCGCACCGACATCGCGCTCGCCGCGAACTCCGGTGCCTACAACGCCGGAATCGCGGCCGGCGCCGCACTCGGCGGGCTCGTCCTGTCCCTCGCCGACGTGCGCGGCACCGTCCTCGCCGGCGGCCTGCTCTCCGCCGCCGCCTGTGCGGTCCTGCTCGCCGGCCAGGCCCTCGGGAGCCGGACCCGCCGCGCCGACGCGACCTGAGCGGGCGTCAGGCGGCCGGAGGGCGGGCCTCGCGCCTCACCCGGTCGGCGCGGTCGCCCCGGGCTGCGACTGCTGCGCGGCGGCCGGGGCCGTGGCGCGGACCGGTGGTCCGGCAGGGGACGGGTGGCCGGGGCCTCGTGACGTACGCGAGGGCGTGGTCAGCACGGCGAGGCAGGCGCCGACCAGGGCGACGCCGGCCCAGCCCGCGCCCGGCAGGCGCTCGCCGACGACCAGGACGGCGAGGACGGCCGCGACGGCGGGTTCGAGGAGCGACAGGGTGGTGGCCGTGCTGGCCGGGACGCGGGCGAGGCCCCAGCCGAACAGGACGTACCCGGCGAACATCGGCACGAGCGCCATGTACGCGCCCACAGCGGCATGGGACCACGAGGCCAGCAGCGGCGCTCCCGTGACCGCCAGGACCGGGAGGAGCAGCAGCCCGCCCAGGCCGAAGACCGCGCCCATCGCAGGTCGGGAGGGGATCCCGTCGGTGATCAGGCGGTGGGCGGCCCACGCGTACAGGGCGTACGTGGCCGCCGCGACGACCCCGAGGCCGATGCCGGCCAGCGTGCCGGCCGGCGACGCCCGGCCCGCGCCGCCGGAGGCGTGGGCGGCCTCGGCGACGCACATCAGGACCGTTCCGGCCAGGCCGAGGGCGGCGGCGAGGAGCCAGCGGCGGGTGAGGCGGCGGCCGTCCACGACGCGTTCGATCAGGGCGGACGCGAGCGGAGCCGTACCGAGGGAGACGACGGTGCCGACCGCGACGCCGGCGAGGTGCATGGAGCTGTAGAACGCGAGCGGGTAGACGGCGACCGAGACGGCGCCGAGCAGGACGGTGCCGCGCCGCTCCCGCAGGCGCGCCGCGCTCCCGGCGATCCGCGGGGCCGCGACGAGGGCCTGGAGCAGGCCGCCGAGCCCCATGGCGACGGCCGCGATGGCGAGCGGGCCGACGTCCGGGGCGAAGGTCGCCGCCGTACCCGTCGTCCCCCACAGCACGGAGGCGGCCAGCACGCACGCGGCGCCCCTGCCCGCCCCGGCGCCGCTCACAGCCGGTCCAGCAGGGACGAGGCGAGCGCGCGGGCGTGCCGGACGCGGCCGCCGTCGCCTTCGAGACCCGCGCGGGCCATCGCGCCCTCCAGGAGGAACGACAGGTGCTCGGCCGTGTCCCGCACCCGATCCGCCCGGTCGGGGAGGCGGGGGCCGTCCGGGCCGTCGGCGGCGGGCAGGAGCTCCTCCAGGTGGCCGGCGATCAGCCGCTCGACCTCCTCCTTGTGGGCGCGGACGACGTCCCTGCCCTCGTCGCCGACGGGGAGTTCGGCGGCCGCGTTGAGGAGGCCGCAGCCGCGGAAGCCGTGCTCGTACGCGAAGGCGGCGTGGTCGGCGTACGCGTCGAACACCGCGAGGACGCCCTCACGGGGACCGTCGGCCCGCTCCAGGCGGGCCCGGTAGAGGCCGAGCCACTCCTCGTGGCGCGCGTCCAGGTACGCCCGGACCAGCTCGGCCTTGGAGGAGAAGTTGTTGTACAGACTCATCTTCGCCACGCCCGCGTCGGCCGTGATCGCGTCGATGCCGGTCGCCGCCACGCCGTCCGCGTAGAACCGGCGGGCGGCCGCCGCCAGCAACCGCTCCCGGGCGGGCCGCCGCCGCCCGCTCCCGGCCCCCTGTCCACTCCCGTGCTCCGGCACGTCCACGCCCCTCTACTAGGTAGGTCGGTCTACCTAAACTAGCGGGACCGTACCTCCGCTGTCGAACGGCGATCCGCGATGACGCATCCTCTTTCCCATGACTTCGTACGCGCCACGGGGGCCACAGGACCCGCAGCAGCCGCACCCGGACCGGAGACCGGACGCGGACGCTCCGGAGCACCTGGACGTCCTGGTCGTCGGCGCCGGGATCTCCGGCATCGGGGCCGGCCGCTCTCTGCGGCTCAGGCACCCGGCCAGGTCGTTCGCGATCCTGGAGGCCCGCGGCGCCTCCGGCGGGACCTGGGACCTGTTCCGCTACCCCGGCGTCCGCTCCGACTCCGACCTCTACACCTTCGGCTACGCGTTCAAGCCGTGGCGCGACCGCGAGTCCGTCGCCGACGCCTCCCGCGTCCTCTCCTACCTGCGGGAGACCGTCGCCGAGAACGGCCTCGACGCGCACATCCGCCACCACCACAAGGTCGTCTCCGCCGCCTGGTCCTCCGCGACGGCCCGCTGGACGGTCCGCGTCGAGCGGACCGACCCGGAGACGGGCACGAGCGAGCGGATCGTCCTCACCGCCGGATGGATCTTCTGCGCCGCCGGCTACTACCGCCACGACGCTGGATACACGCCCGACTTCGAGGGCCGCGAGCGCTTCCGCGGCCGGATCGTCCACCCCCAGCACTGGCCCGAGGACCTCGACCACCGCGGCAAGCACGTGGTCGTCATCGGCAGCGGCGCCACGGCCGTCACCCTCGTCCCCGCCATGGCCGACGACACGGCGCACATCACGATGCTCCAGCGGACACCCACCTACATCGTGCCCGTCCCGAAGGAGGACAGGCTCGCCCGCCTCCTCCGCGCCGCGCTCGGGGACGAGCGCGGGCACACCGCCACACGGCGCAAGAACATCGTCAAGCAGCAGCTGATCTGGCGCTTCGCCCGCCGCTTCCCGACCGCGACCAGGAAGCTGATCCGCGCGACGAACGCCCGCCACCTGCCCGCCGGCTTCCCGGTCGACGAACACTTCAGCCCGCCGTACGCCCCGTGGGACCAGCGCCTCTGCGCGGACCCGGGCGGCGGCCTGTTCAAGGCCATCGGCGCGGGCAGGGCCTCGGTCGTCACCGACCGGATCACCACCTTCACCGAGGACGGCGTCCTGCTCCGGTCCGGCCGCGAACTCCGCGCGGACGTCGTCGTCACCGCCACCGGACTCGACATCCAGCTCCTCGGCGGCATGCGGCTCACCGTCGACGGCAGGGACGTCTCGCCCGCCGACTCGCTCCTCCACCGGGGCACGATGCTGTCGGGCGTCCCGAACCTCAACATCGCCATCGGCTACACCCACGCGTCCTGGACCCTCAAGATCGGACTGCTCTGCGAGTACGTCTGCCGGGTGCTCGCCCACATGGACCGGCACGGTCACGACACCGCACGGCCCGAGAGCGAGCCGGGCCTGCCCACCCGCCCCATGCTCGACTTCGGCGCCGGCTACGTGCGGCGGGCGCTCGACCGGCTGCCCCGGCAGGGACCCGAGGCGCCGTGGGCGACCTCGACCAGCTACCGGAGCGACCGCCGGCTGCTCCGCAGGGACGGGATCGCCGACGGCCACCTCCGCTTCTCGGGCCCGGCCACCCGCACCGCGCGGCGCCCTCCCGTGTGATGCGCCGGCGTGGGCTGCGGCCCGCCGTCGAGGACGCCGCCACCGCCCGCCGTCGAGGACGCCGCCACCGCCCGCCGGCGACGGGTGGGACGCGCCCCCCGGCCGAGCCGCCCCGCGACCCCGCCGGATACGCTGCGCGGACACCTCACGGCGCCGCGGTGCCGTGAGGACGCCCCCGGCACCACGAAAGCGCGACACGATGCCCTCCCCGCCCCGGCCACCGACGCGCCTCACGGCGCGCGCCCGTGACGCCGGCCGGGGAGCGGTGGCCGCCGCGGTCGCGGGGACCACCGTGCTGCTGCCCCTGGCCTTCCACCTGCTGACACAGGGCCACCTCGCCCCCTGGGCGCTCCTCGCCGCACTCCTCGCCGGGCCCGCCACCAGCACGTACGCGCTGTCGCGGCGGCGCCTCACCGACCCCCAGCTCCTCGCCGCGCTCGCCGGCGCACAGCTCGCCCACCAGCTCGCGTACGCCGTCCCCGGTGCCTGCGCCCTGGTCCGGCTGCCCGGTGGCGGGGCGGACGCGGTGGCAGACCACGTCACCGCCGTCGGAGTCCCGCCGGAGGCGTTCTTCGCGGGGCACCTGATCACCTTCGTCCTCGCCGTGCGCCTGCTCGGCGTCCCGGAGCGGCTGCGCGGCCACACCGCGTCCGTGCGCGCCGGCGTGGCCGCCGTCCTGAACCTCCTCCGGCCGCTCCGGATCGTCACCGGAACCCGCCCCGCCGCCGAGCGCCGGCCCGCCGGCCCGCGGCTCCCGCACTCCGCCCTCGTCCCGCGACCGGTCAGCGGCCGAGCCCCGCCGCGCGCCCCGCGTGGCCCCCTCGGCCACGCCTCCCGCCGCGACCGGGCCGAGCGCCGCCCGCCGCTTCCGTACGCCCTAGGGCGTGTCTGACAATTCCCGTCGGGTCCGGCCCGTCCGGCACGCACGCTCGCCGCACGGCCGAAACGCCCAAGTAGCTCCGCTACAAGGGCGCCCCGGCCGCACGCCGATCGCACGCACCGGACGACCCGGCCTGATCCGACGCCAATTGTCAGACACGCCCTAGCGGTGTAGCGGGGGCGGGACCCGGCGCCGTCCGGCCCGCGCGCGACCCGGACCGGGCCCCGCGCGGCGGCGGCCCACCGTGCGCCCTTCCCGCCCCTCACCCACACCCGAGGCACCATGACCAAGCTGAAGAAGAACCTCCTCGCGGCCGGAGTCCTCCTCGCCGCCCTCGCCGTCGCGTTCGGCTCCTTCCTCCTCTTCGCTCCCCAGGACGCCACCACGGCCCTCGACACCGAACCCGCCGTGGACGCCCGCGCCGTGCGCGACACCAGCCATCGGCTGACCTCGCCGAAGAAGAGCGAGCTCACGATCGTCGAGTTCCTCGACTTCGAGTGCGAGGGCTGCGGAGCCGTGTACCCCACGGTGGAGCGGCTGCGCGCCGAGTACGGCGACCGGGTCACCTTCGTCGCCCGCTACTTCCCCATGCCCGGCCACCGCAACAGCACCACCGCCGCCCTCGCCGTCGAAGCGGCCGCCCAGCAGGGCGCGTTCGAGGCCATGTACGCGAAGCTGTTCGCCACACAGAAGGAGTGGGGCGAGTCGAAGGAGTCGAAGGCGTCCCTCTTCCGCGCCTACGCCGACGGCCTCGGCCTCGACATGGCCGCGTACGACACCGCCGTCCGCGCGCCGGCCACGCTCCGGCGGATCGAGGCCGACCAGCGGGACGGCCTCGGACTCGGCGTCCAGGGCACGCCGACGTTCTTCGCCGACGGCATCAGGATCGCACCGCCTTCCTCCTACGAGGAGTTCAAGGCGCTGATCGACGCGCGGCTGGCCCGCTGACGCCCGCCGCCCGGAAGGCCGGCCCGTCCCGCCCCTGAGGTCGGGCTGGCCTCACCCCCGATGGGCCCGGTGGCAGGATGGGGCCGACGCGGAGCCGGACGGCAAGCTGAGGGCATGACAACACACCGCGCACGTACGTCACTTCTGGCCTCCGCCCTCTCCGTCGCCGCTCTCGCCACGTCCGGTCTCCTCGCCGCCGGAGGCCCCGCGAACGCCGCCGGGACCACGGCCGGGAGGCCGACCGCCCCGGCCGCCGGCGGTGCGCTGACGTGGGGCGACTGCCCCGCCTCGGTCAAGCCGGCCGACGGGCAGCGGTGCGCGACGCTCTCCGTGCCGCTCGACTACGCGGACCCCACCGGTCCCCGCGTCGATCTGGCCGTCTCCCGGCTGCCCGGCACCCGGCCGGAGACCCGCCGCGGCACGCTGCTCGTCATCCCCGGCGGGCCCGGAAGCTCCGGGGTGCAGCGCCTCGCGCAGAAGGGCGCGGCGCTGGCGAAGGAGACCGGAGGGGCCTACGACCTGGTGGCCTTCGACCCGCGCGGGGTCGGCGGCTCGGTCAAGGCGCGGTGCGGGCTCGCCGAGGAGGACCGGTGGATGGTGACCCTGCGGTCCTGGCCCGCCGCCGACGGGTCGATCGGCTCCAACGTCGAACGGGCGCGCCGCATCGCCGACGCGTGCGCCCGGAACGGCGGCGCCACGCTGAGGAGCCTCACCACCGCCAACCAGGTGCGCGACATGGAGCTGCTGCGCCGGGCCCTCCGCGAGGAGAAGATGTCGGCGTGGGCCACCTCGTACGGGACGTACGTCGCCGCCCGGTACGCGCAGGAGTACCCGCGGCGGACCGACCGCTGGGTCCTGGACAGCAGCGCCGACCCGAACCCGCGCCGGGTCGCGCGCGGCTGGCTCGCCGACATGGCGAAGGGCGCCGAGGACCGTTTCCCCGACTTCGCGGCCTGGGCCTCCCACCCGGACCGCGCGGCGCAGGGGCTGCGCCTGGCCGACACCCCGGAGGACGTGCGCGCGCTCGTGCTCGACCTCGCCGCCCGGCTCGACCGGGCGCCCCGCCCGACCGCCGTGGCCGGCGCCCCGCTCACGGGCGCCTCCTTCCGGCAGGCCCTCCAGCTCGCCCTCTACTCCGACGCCGCCTTCCCCGGCTTCGCGCGCCTCGTGGGGCAGGCCCTCGACCCGGAGGGCGTGCCCGTGCTGCCGCCCGAGCTGTCCGGGGCGATGCCCGACGAGCCCGCCGCGATCACCGTGGGCGTGATCTGCAACGACGTCGACTGGCCCCGCTCCGTACCCGCGTACGCCCGCGCGGTCGCCGCCGACCGCGCCCGGCACCCGCTCACCGGCGGCATGCCCGCCAACATCACGCCCTGCTCCTTCTGGAAGGGCGGCGCGGTGGAGAAGCCGGTCCGCCTCCACGACGGCGGCCCGTCGAACATCCTGATGATCCAGAACCTGCGGGACCCCGCCACCCCCCACTCCTCCGGCCTGAAGATGCGCGCGGCGCTCGGCGACCGCGCCCGCCTGGTCTCCGTCGACAGCGGCGGCCACGGCGCCTACCTGCTCTCGGCGGGCGGCACCGGGAACGCCTGCGGCGACCGCACCGTCACCCGCTTCCTGACGACCGGCGAGCGCCCGGCCACCGACGTGAGGTGCTGAGCACGCCCGGCGGACGGCAGCGGCCCCTCAGGGCCGCTGCCGGCGGGTGTTGAGGCGGGCCGCCTGGCGGGTCAGATGGTCGCGTTCCGCCAGGTGGGGAGCCTTGTGCGCCGCTTCGGCGTACAGGCGGGCCGCCGTCGTCAGGTCACCGGCGCGCTCGTGGAGGTACGCGGCCACCGCGGTGTGGCGGGGGAGCGAGGCGTCCAGGCCGGCGAGGGCCGCCAGGCCGGCGTGCGGGCCGTCGGCCTCCCCGACGGCGACCGCGCGGTTGAGGCGGGCGACCGGGTTGGCGGTCAGCCGCACCAGCTCGTCGTACCACTCGACGATCTGTGCCCAGTCGGTCTCCGCGGCCGTGGGCGCGTCGGCGTGGAGCGCGGCGATGGCGGCCTGCGCCTGGAACTCGCCCAGCCGGTCGCGGGCGAGGGCCGCCTGGAGGATCCCGACGCCCTCGGCGATCAGGGCGGTGTCCCAGCGGCCCCGGTCCTGCTCGGCGAGCGGCACCAGGCTGCCGTCGGCCCCGGTGCGGGCCGCGCGCCGCGCGTGGTGCAGGAGCATCAGCGCGAGGAGCCCCGCCACCTCGGGGTGGTCGACGCGCGCCGCGAGCTGACGGGTGAGCCGGATCGCCTCCGCGGACAGGTCGACGTCCCCGGAGTAGCCCTCGTTGAAGACGAGGTAGAGGATGCGCAGCACGGTCGCGACGTCGCCGGGCCGGTCGAGGCGCACGCCGGAGACGGTCCGCTTGGCCCGGCTGATGCGCTGCGCCATCGTCGCCTCGGGGACCAGGTAGGCGCGGGCGATCTGGCGCGTGGTCAGCCCGCCGACCGCGCGCAGGGTGAGCGCGACCGCCGAGGCCGGTGTCAGCGACGGGTGGGCGCAGAGGAAGTACAGCTGGAGCGTGTCGTCGGCGGCCGGCACCGGTCCCGGTGGCGGCTCCTCCTCGACACGGTCCTCCCGCCGTCGGCGGGCCGCGTCGGCCCGCCGCGCGTCGAGGAACTTGTGCCAGGCCACGGTGATCAGCCAGCCCTTGGGATCGCGGAGGGCGCCGTCACCGCCCGCGCGAGGGCCGGCGTCGGCGCCGACGGCACCGGCCGAGTTGGCACCGGCCGAGTCGGCACCGGCCGAGTCGGCACCGGCCGAGTCGGCACCGGCCGAGTCGGCACCGGCCGAGTCGGCACCGGCCGGGCCGGCGTCGGCGGCGCCGGCCCGGAGCGCCTCCACCAGGGCCTCCTGCACCGCGTCCTCGGCCGCCGCGAAGTCCGCTCCGCGGCGTACGAGGACCGTGAGGACGCTCGGGGTGACGCTCCTGAGCAGGACCTCGTCCATCGGAGGCGTCACTCCGTGATGGTCGGAGGCGCGGAGAGGAAGGGGCGCACCTCCAGCCACTCGTGGATCGGTTCCCCGCCCGCGCCGGGGGCGGCCGACAGCTCCCCGGCCAGCTCGACGGCGCGCTCGTAGTCGTCGACGTCGATGATCATCCACCCGGCGATGAGGTCCTTGGTCTCCGCGAAGGGGCCGTCGGTGACCGGCGGACGCCCCTCGCCGTCGTAGCGGACCCACGCGCCCTCCGGGGCGAGCGCCTGACCGTCCACGAACTCGCCGGTCTTCTCCAGCCGGGCCGCGAAGTCGCGCATGTACTGGATGTGAGCGGTGATCTCCTCCGGGGTCCACTGGTCCATCGGCACGTCGTTGACCGCGGCCGGGGCGCCTCGGTAGTGCTTCAGCAGCAGGTACTTGGCCATCGTGGTTCTCCTCGGTGCTGGTGCGGCCCATTCTGGTCGCGTTCACCCCGGGGACGAAGCCGGACGCGGTTTCTCGACATCCCCGCCCGACTTTCTTCGGAGATTTATTTCGGAGAGTTTTCGGGGGCGTGGCGCGGGCGTGGACGCGGGGCGCTCGGGTCAGCTCTCGGGCAGCGGGCGGTCGTCGATGACGTTCTTCATGACCAGGGTGGAGGTCAGGCGCTGCACGCCGGGCAGGCGGGCGAGGCGCTCGTCGTAGAGCCGCTGGAAGGCGGTCAGGTCGGCGGTCGCGACCCGCAGGAGGTAGTCGGGTTCGCCGAAGAGGCGCTGTGCCCGGAGGACGTGGGGGACGTCGGCCACCGCCTCCTCGAAGGCCGTGACAGTGTCGGGGGTCTCCCAGCGCAGGGTGACGAAGACGAGGGCCTCGAAGTGCAGGCCGAGGGCGGCGGGGTCGACGACGGCGCGGTAGCCGCGGATCGCGCCCTCGCGTTCGAGATCGCGCAGCCTGCGGTGGCAGGGCGAGACGCTGAGCCGCACCCGGGCGGCCAGCTCGGTGATGGTCAGACGGCCGTCCTGCTGGAGCTCGGCAAGAATCTTCCGGTCAAGTGCGTCCATGGAGAAGATTCTTCCCCAGAAGGCGTGATCATGGGGTAAAGACGCAAACACCTTCGGGCGCGTTCCGCCTACCGTTCCCTCGCAGAACAAGAGAAGTGCGAGAGGGAACGAACCGACGATGGACACGACGACGCTGGCGGCCTTCCTGGCGGTGGACCTGCTCCTGGTCTTCACCCCCGGCGCGGACTGGGCCTACGCGATCTCCGCCGGACTGCGCGACCGCTCCGTCGTCCCGGCGGTCGCGGGCCTGCTCACCGGGCACGCGGCGTACGCGCTCGTGGCCGTCGCCGGCGTCGCCGTGATCGTGGCCGGCTCCCCGGCCGCCCTCACCGCGCTCACCGTCGCCGGCGCCGGGTACCTGCTGTGGCTCGGCTGGGGCGTCCTGCGGCAGCCCGTCACGCCCGCGGCGGCGGAGCGAGGTGCGGAGACGTCCGCCCTGCGCGTCCTGCTCAAGGGCGCGGGAACCAGCGGTCTCAACCCCAAGGCGCTGCTGCTGTACTTCTCGCTCTTCCCGCAGTTCATCGACCCCGTGACGGGCTGGCCGGTCGCCGCGCAGACCGGGCTCCTGAGCACGGTGCACCTGACCGTCTGCGCCGTCGTCTACCTCGCCGTCGGCGTCCTGGCCCGCACGGTCCTCGCCACCCGGCCCTCGGCCGCCCGCATCGTCACGCGCGTCAGCGGTGCCATGATGATCGCCATCGGTGCCCTCCTGCTGGTGGAACGTCTCGCCGCCTGAGGCCCCCACCCCGCCGGCTCCGCCCGCCCCGCCCCGCTTGCTCCGCCCCACCCCGCCCCGCCCGCGCAGACCGCCCACCCGATACGGATCCCCGAGGAGAGCACGTCCGTGGCCCAGCCGACCCCTCCCTCTTCCTCCTCCCAGCCCCCGCCCGCGCTTCCGTCGTGGCTGACGTGGTGGCAGCGCCCGTTCCCCGACGCCAACACCCTCTTCCTGCCCGGACGGCACCCTGCCCTCGTCGACACCGGCTTCGTCGGCCACGCCGAGGAGACCGCCGCCTGGGTCCGGGCGCGGACCGGGCGCCTCGACCTCGTCGTGAACAGCCACTGGCACTCCGACCACGTCGGCGCCAACGCCCTCCTCCAGGCACACGGCGCCGGCATCGCCGCCGGCGCGCCCGAGGCGGAAGCGCTCGCCCGCCGCGACCCCGGCTGCTGCTCGGCCGAGTACCTCGACCAGCCCGTCGCCCCGTACACCGTCGACCTCGCCCTCGCCGACGGACAGATCCTCCGCCTCGGGGACACCGACTGGGCCGTCGTCCGCACCCCCGGTCACACCCCGGGCCACCTCGCCCTGTGGGAGCCGGAGGAGCGCCTGCTCGTCGTCGGCGACGCGCTGTCCGACTACGACGCCGGCTGGGTGAACCTCGCCCTCGACGGGCCCGACGCCGCCGCCACCGCGCTCGCCTCCCTGAAGCGGCTCGCCGACCTCGCCCCGCGGGTGATCCTCCCCTCCCACGGCCCCCTCCCCGCCGACCCCGCCGCGACCCTCGCCGCCGCGCTGCGCCGCGCCCAGCGGCTCGTCGACGACCCGGACGGCGCGGTCTGGTACGGCGCCCGCAGGATCTTCGCCTTCGCGCTGATGATCCGCGGGGGAATCCCGGCCGGCGAGGTCGAGTCGTACCTGCACGCACGCGCCTGGCTCACCGACGCCGCCGCGCTCCTCGCCCGTACGCCGGAAGCCCTCGCGGAGGAACTGGTCACCACCATGCTCCGCAGCGGGGCCGTCGTCCGCCGTGACGGCCGCCTCCACGCCGCCGCGCCCCACACCCCCGTGGCGGCCGGGACGATGCGCACGCCGTACCCCCGCGCCTGGCCGGCGGCCGACGAACTCTCCGGTGCGGTGGACCGGTTGCCGTCGTGACGCCCGGCGTGCCGTAAGGGATCGAGGGGGCGGCGGCCCGCGTCCCGCCGGCCGGGCGCCGACGGGACGCGGGGTCCGGCTACAGGCCGCCCGTGTAGAGCAGCTTGTTGGGGGTGCCGGCGCTGACGTTGCTCAGGACGTCCTTCGTCGACTGGCCGTCGATCCACTGGGCGACCTCGGCCGGGGTCGCCGTGGGGTGCTCGGCCTTGTAGAGGGCCGCGACGCCGGTCACGTGCGGGGCGGCCATCGACGTACCGTCCAGGGCGACGGACCCGCCGCCCATCCTGGCCGACACGATGTCCTGGCCGGGGGCGTACACCTCGACGCACGGGCCGTAGTTGGAGAACGACGCCTCTTCGTCCCACTGGTTGGAGGCGGCGACGGTGAGCGTGCCGTCCGCCGACGCGGGGGAGACGGTGCAGGCGTCCTTCGCGCTGTTGCCGGCCGCGATGACGGGCAGCACGCCGGCGGCGCGCAGGGCCGTGGTGGCGTTGTTCAGGGCCGTGGACCGGTCGCCGCCCAGCGAACCGTTCAGGACCGCCGGCTGCCGGGCGTTCCGGGCGACCCAGTCGAGCCCGGCGATCATCCCGGAGTACGTGCCGCGGCCGTCGCACCCCAGGACGCGGACGCTCACCAGGTTCGCCTTGCGGGCGACCCCGTACGTGCTGCCGGCGACGGTGCCCGCGACGTGCGTCCCGTGGCCGTTGCAGTCCCGTCCGGCCCGCCCGTCGCCCATCGCGTCGAAGCCGAAGGAGGCGCGGCCGCCGAACTCGTCGTGGGTGTAGTCGATGCCGGAGTCGAGGATGTACGCCGTCACGCCGGCGCCGCTGCCCTGGGTGGTGAAGTCGTTGTCGAGCGGGAGCAGCGACTGGTCGATGCGGTCCAGGCCCCAGGAGGCGGCGGGGGCGCGTCCGGTCACCGGGGCGGCCGGCAGCGGCGGGGCGACCGCCACCGCGTCCTCCTCGACGGACATCACCCCCGGCGTCTTCCGGACGATGTCCAGCTGCGCCGCGGTCAGCGGCACGGCGAACCCGTTGATCGCCTTCTCGTACACGAACGTGGGCTTGAGCTTCAGCTTCTCCGCGGCCTTGGTCGCGTTCATCGTCCGGCCGAGGGTCACGATGTACTCGCCGGGCACCGCGTTGGCGGCGGTTTCGAGGGGTGCCGGAACGGGATCCGGGCCGGCGGAGACGGAGCCGTGGGCCGTCGAGGTCGGGGCGGAGAGGGCCAGCGCTGACATGACGGCGCTCGCGAGAGCGAGTCTGGTACGTGTGTTCACGAGGGCGAGAGCATCATGCAGAAACGATCACCCCCTAGGACATCCATGCGGGATTCGGGTGGTTCGCCGGAAGATCACCGCAATGCGCTGCCCGGACGGGCCGGCGGGAGCCCACGGCGGGAGCCCCCGGCGCAGGAGGGGAAAACCCCCTGGTCCGAGCGCTGCGGCGCTCGTATCATCCGCCCATGCGCGGGGAAACCGGGAACACCGGCCACGAGGACGAGGTGGAGATCACCAGGGAGCTTTCCTGGCGGGCCGGGGCGATCGGCCTCGCCGCGCTCGACGTCGAGGACGCCGAGCTGCCACGGCACCGCCGGCCTCGACGCCCTGGTGGACCTGGCGTTCGGTGAACTCCCGATGTACCGGCTCACCGCGGAGACCCACACCGACAACGTTCCCGCGCTCGCCGTCCTCGCCAGGTCCGGATTCGTGCGGGAGGGCGTCAGCCGAGCCGCCTGCCTCCACCGGGGCCGCCGCCACGACCTCGCCGTGTTCTCGCTGCTGCGCCCGGAGTGGGAGGCCATGGACCGCCCGCGCGCGTGGGACGCCTGAGCGGACGGGGCGGCCTGGCTGGGGGGAGGGGCAGGATGGTCGACCACTTTCCGTACCGGGTGGTGAGCGGGGCGGAGTGCGTGACGCTGGTCTGGCGGCCCGGAGTGGGTGACGCGCTGGACGAGTTCGTCGTCGGTGAGCGCGGGGGACTGCTCGTGTTCGCGGACCGTGACGCCCTCCAGGAGTACGGCGACCGGAAGGGCTGGTCGCTCGGGTGGGAGGACGAGGGCGCGATCGATCTGGACGTCGTACGGGGGTGGGTCGAGCGCCCCGGCTCCGAGCGCGGTGCGGCGTCCGGGGGGCTGCTGCTCGACGCGTGGCACTTCGTCGAGGACCTCGCCCGTGGTGTGGGGGCAGGGCCGCTCCGGTTCGCTCGCGGGCCGGTGGCCGACCGCGCCTGGGAGAAGGCGTACGGCGAGGAGCCCTGGACACGCGAGGAGGCCGCGGCGGTGCGTGCGCTCCTGCGGGAAGGGCTGGCCCTCTGGGAGCGGGCGATGGACGCTCCGCGGAACCCGGCGCCTTGACCCGGCGTCCTGTCCGTGGCGTTCGCCAGGCTCGGGCGGCATGACCGAGATCGCAGCCGAGCCATGGCCGGAGCCTCCCCTCGCCGGAACCGAGGCGGCGGCCGTCCTGGGCGCCCTCGAACGCCGGCGGGCCACGCTCGCCTGGAAGTGCTCCGGCCTGGACGCTGCCGGCCTGCGCGCGACCCTCGGCACCTCCGCGATCACGCTGGGCGGGCTGCTCAAGCACCTGGCGCACGTGGAGGACCGCCACTTCGCACGGCTGTGGTGCGGCACCCCCGTCGGCGAAGGCGGCCTGGACCAGCTCGGTGCCTACACCACCCGGAGCGGAGAGCGGCCCAACCTCCGTCGCGTTCTCCTGGACCTCGTCGAGGAGTACGCCCGTCACGCCGGTCACGCCGACCTCATCCGGGAATCCGTCGACGGGCTCACGGGCGAGGATCCGCCGCGGTGGACGTGGTGAACCGGGCGCTTGGGATCGGTACGTGACGGACATCCCGACGCCTGGGACCGTGCGTCATTTCTCGCAGGCCAACCCCGCCGGCCCAGGGTGCGACAGCGTTCCCGCGCTGCTGCTGCGGCTGGCGGACTCCGTCGAGGCGCTGGGGCCCGTCGAGGTCCAGGACGTGGTGATCACAGCGGAGGCGACCGAGCACGGCCCCTGGTGGTCGGGCACCGTCTACTTCCATCTGCCGGAGGAGGGGGAGGAGGGGGAGGAGGACGAGGAGGCGTCAGGAAGCGCGCCCTCGTCCTGACGCGGCCGCGGCCGGGGTCCCGCGCAGGGCCGCGGCGACCAGGCCCTCCAGGGCCTCGCGCGGGACGTCGCCGCCGGTCACGAGCCGGTCGAAGACCAGCCCGTCGACGCAGGTGAGCAGCGTGTGGGTGCGGTTCTCGACGTCCGGAGTACCCCGCGTGGCGAGGAACAGGCGGACGGCCTCGCGCCCGGAGTTCTCGCGCGGGACGAGCAGTTCGCGCAGCTCGGGGTCGCGCACGCTCTCGACGGCGCAGGCGTAGCGGGCCAGCGAGCGGCGCCGGCCCTCGCCGGTGAGGCGTCGCCGGGCGAGCAGCGCCAGACCGTCGACCACGTCCTCGACGGTGCGCAGAGGCGGCAACTCCTCGGCCGTCGCGTGGAGTTCCTCCTGGTCCCGCTGGACGAGGCGGGTGACAAGCCCGGTGAGCAGGGCGGCCCGGGTGCGGAAGTACGCCGACGTCGTGCCGGGCGGTAGGGCGGCCCTGCGGTCCACCGCCCGGTGGGTCAGGCCGCGGATCCCGTCGTCGGCCAGGACGTCGAGTGCCGCGTCGGCGAGGAGCGTACGTCGATCGGAAGCCATACCCCCTTTCTACACCTGTAGAGACTCGGCTAGCCTCCTTCTTCTACAGATGTAGAAGACTGGGTGGACGTGAGAGTGAGGGCGGTACGGCATGGGCGGGACAGCAGTGGTCGTCGGAGGGGGCATCGGCGGGCTCGCCGCCGCGATCGGCCTGCGCCGCGTCGGCTGGGACGTGACGGTCGTCGAGCGCGCGGCCGTCCTCGACGACGCGGGCGCGGGGATCTCGCTCGCCGCCAACGGCCTGCGGGCCCTGGACGCGCTCGGTGTCGGCGCCGCCGTACGCCGTGCCTCCCGGGGCCAGTACAGCGGCGGCACCCGCACACCGCGCGGCGGCTGGCTGACCCGCATGGACGGCGCGGCGCTGGAGCAGGCGGTCGGCACCCCGATCATGGGCATCCCGCGCGCCACGCTGCACCGGCTGCTGCGCGAGGGCCTGCCCGCCGGGGCGCTGCGGATCGGCTCGGAGGTCACGTCGGTGCGGCAGGCCGACCCCTCGCCTGAACGGCGTACCGGGGACGAGGCGACACGGGTACGGATCCACTGCGGCGACACCGTCCTCGACGCCGATCTCGTGGTGGCCGCCGACGGCATCGGCAGCGCGGTGCGCCGCCTGCTCTTCCCCGGCCACCCAGGGCCCGCCTACAGCGGATCGACCGTGCTGCGCGCCATCACCGAGCGGCCCGTCGCGCTGCGGACCGACTTCGAACTCACCTGGGGGCGGGGGTCCGAGTTCGGGCACATCGCCTTCACGGACGGGCGGGCCGAGTGGCACGCCGTGCTCGACCTCCCCGCCGGGCACCGGTTCGCCGACCCGCTGGGCGAGCTGCGCCGCCGGTTCCGCGACTGGCACGAGCCGATCCCCGCCCTGCTCGACGCGACCCGCCCCGACGCCGTGCTCCACCACGACGTCGACGAACTGCGCACTCCGCTGCCCGCGTACGCCGTCGGCCGGATCGCGCTGCTCGGCGACGCGGCGCACGCGATGACCCCCCACCTCGGGCAGGGCGCGTGCCAGGCACTGGAGGACGCGGTCGCCCTCGCCGCCGCGCTCGCCGGCGAGCCGACCGTGGAGTCCGGGCTCGCCCGGTACGACGCCGAGCGCCGGCCGCGCAGCCAGGCGGTGGCGCGAGCCGCCCGCCAGGCGGGACGCATGGGCCAGCGGCTCTCCCACCCGGCGGCCGTCGCCCTGCGCAACACGGCGATGCGGCTGACCCCCTCGCGCGCCGCGACCCGCATGATCCTCCGTCACCACACCTGGGTACCGCCCCGGCTCGACGGACCGGCGACCGTGTAGCGCGCCGCCGGACGCCCCTCACGCGCCCGGACGACGAGCGGTAGCCTCCGCGCATGGAAGAGAGTGGAGTCGAGACCGAACACCGGCCCGTCGTCTGGACCGTGGGGCGGTTGCGCGAGGCGCTGGTGGGCGTGCCCGACGACGCCCCGGTGCACGTCGCCGTCGCGCCGTTCCCGGGCGCCGAGGGATACGACGACCGGGTCCTCGTCGCGTACGCGCCGGTGACGATGATCCGGCCCGCGACCGAGCGGACGCCGGCGCGCGACGAGGTCGAGCACACGCTCTTCGCCGACTGGCCGGCGGGGCGCTACCCGGACGGCGCGGGAGCCGACGAGGAGTGCTAGCCGCTCCTCGTCCGCTCGGGAAGGCTCTGTCAGGAGTGCAGGTGACCCGTGGCGAAGAGGACGGCCACCGCCGCGACGTTCGTCAGGGCCATCGCGGCGAGCGGAACGGCCGGGGCCCGGAGGGCGGGGCCGGCGGGGGTGAGGGTTGGGGCGGACGTCACGGTCTGGCGCCAGACGTAGGCCGCCAGGAGGAGCCCGGCGACCGGGAGCACGACGTGCTGGCCGGTGAAGTGCGGGACGGCTCCGCTGACGGCGGTCACTCCGAGGGCGCCGAAGAGCGCGACGAGGGAGTCGAGGCGGGCGCCGGTGCGGCCCGGGCGGTCATGGACCAGGGTCGCCACGCCGATCAGGGCGATCAGGGCGAACGGGACCGTGGCGAGCAGGCACGACCGCCAGGCGAAGCCCAGGGCGACCATCCAGGCCATCAGCAGGCCGAGGGCCGGGCCGATGCCCGCGATCACGATGTGGAGGCCGACCGCCTTGCGGCGTTCCCGGGGGTCGGGGAAGGCGGGGGACACCAGGAGCGGCGCGGAGGTCGAGACGAGCGCGGCGAAGGCGCCCTGGAGGGCGCGGGCCGCGATCCACAGCTCGCCGGAGGGCGCCAGACCGCCGAGCACGGCGGTCACCGCGAAGCCCGTCAGGCCGAGCAGCAGGGCCCTCTTGCGGCCCAGGCGGTCCGCGACGCGGGTGCCGCACAGCAGGACCAGGACGAAGGCCAGCGCGTAGGCGAGGGGCATGAGGTCCAGATAGACCGTGGACGAGACCTTCAGGCCGTCGCCGGGCAGCCCCAGGTCCCGGCTCGCGCCGTTCATCATCATGGCCGTGTTGGAGAACGCCGCGTCGAAGAGGACGATCAGCTGGGCCAGGGCGAGCGCCGCCAGGCCCCACCAGCGCCGCGGCCGTGACACCTCCGGAGGCGCGGCGCCGGCCGGTGACGTGGGCGCGCTCCAGGGGCCGGACGGCAGGAGCGGCGGGGCGTCGGCGAGCGCCGGGGCCGTCGGGGTGTACACGTGAGGCGCGGGCCGGGCGGACGCGGGCGCGGGCCGGGCGGACGCGGGCCGGGCGGGTACGGCGGCGGGCGCGTAGTCCAGCAGATGCGCGGCGCGGCGGCCGAGCTGGGCCAGTACCGCCCCCGGCAGCCATTCGTCCGCCTCGCCGGTGGCGGCCGTCGCCGTGTGCGCGGCCACCTCGTGCGGCGTGGGCCGCAGCGTCGGGTCCTTGTGCAGACACGCGCGGACGAGGGGGACGAGCGCGTCGGGCACGCCGGTCAGGTCCGGTTCCTCCTCTGCGACGCGGAAGAGGTGGGCGTTCAGACCGGTGTCCGTGGCGCCGAAGAGGAGGCGTCCGGTGGAGGCGTAGACGAGGAGCGCGCCCAGGCAGAACACATCGGACGCCGGGGTGAGTTCGAGGCCGCGCACCTGCTCCGGGGACATGAAGCCGGGCGAGCCGATCAGCATGCCGGTGCGCGTGTGGAGGCTGTCCCCGGCCAGGCCGTCCATCGCGCGCGCGATGCCGAAGTCGATGACACGCGGGCCGTCCACGGTGATCAGGACGTTGGACGGCTTGAGGTCACGGTGGATCAGGCCGGCCTCGTGCACCGCCTGGAGGGCCAGCGCGAGACGGTTGGCGAGGGTGCGGACCGAGTGCTCGGGCAGCGGGCCGAAGTCCCGCCCCACGACGGTGGTCAGGTCGGGTCCGGGGATGTACTGGGTCGCCACCCAGGGCACGGCGGCCTCGGTGTCGGCGTCCAGGACGTCGGCGGTCCAGGCCCCGCCCACCCGCCGGGCCGCCGCCACCTCGCGGGCGAACCGCCGCCGGAACTCGCCGTGCTGGGCGTGTTCGGCCTGCACGACCTTGACGGCGACCGTACGCCCCAGGTCGTTGCGGCCCAGGTAGACCAGGCCCATCCCGCCCGCGCCGAGGCGGGCGATCAGACGGTACGGGCCTATGTGCGCGGGGTCCTCCCCGGTCAGCTGTTCCACGGTCGAGGTCAGCCCTTCGACGAACTCTTCGGACGGGTGCGGGGGTCACAACCTAGTGGAAACGCCCCTCACGCCACACGGAGGGCGGCACGATCGGCCGCCGCCGGGCACGGGGTGGCCGGAACCTTTCGTTTCTATGGCAGGGCACGCCACATCGGCGGCCGTGGAAGTGGTGGGACGACATGTGGGCCGGGGCCGCCCGCTGTCCTCAGGATGTCCGCATCCCCACCACCGCCCCGCTCCCCTTCCGGAGACCCCATGAAGATCCCCGTGAACACCCTCATGAAGCAGCCCGCGAAGGCACCCGTGAAGACACCCGCCCCGACGCTCTCCCACGTGGCCGCGAAGGCGACCGTCAGACGGCTCCTCGTGGCCGCCCTCGCGGCCGTGGGCATCGCCGCCGCGACCGCCGCCCCCGTGACGGCCGCCGTGCCGCCGCCGACCGCCGGCCCGCTGGAGCGGTACGACATCGACGAGACGTACGTGAGCGGCCTCTCGTCCGGCGGATTCATGGCCAACCAGCTGCACGTCGCCTACTCCGGTGTGTTCCAGGGCGCCGGAATCTTCTCGGCCGGCCCGTACGACTGCGCCCAGAACAACCTCAACACCGCCCTGTACGCCTGCATGGACACCTTCCAGGCCCGCAAGACCCCCGCCCAGCTCGCCCAGTTGACCCGCGACCGGGCCGCGGCCGGCAAGCTCGACCCGGTGGCCAACCTCGCCGGCGACAAGGTGTGGCTGTTCCACGGCACCAACGACACCACCGTCAAGCAGGCCGTGCACGACGACCTCGCGCGTTACTACCGCGACCTCGGCACCGACGTCGTCAACGACAACACCTCCGCCGCCGGGCACGCCTGGGTCAGCCCGATCGGCCCCAACGCGTGCACCTCCACCAGCTCGCCGTACGTCAACACCTGCGGAGGCGACCCGGTCGAGGAGATGCTCACGCACCTGCTCGGCAGCGTGAAGCCCGCCACCTCCTCCGCCCTGACCGGGAAACTCGTGCGCTTCGACCAGAGCGCGTACACGCCCGGCGGCAGCCCGAGCGCGATCAGTATGGGCACCGAGGGCTTCGCGTACGTCCCGAGGTCCTGCCAGGACGGGGCGTCCTGCAAGCTGATGGTCACCCTCCACGGCTGCTACCAGTACTTCGGTCTCGTCGGCAACGCGCTCATGGACAAGGCGTACCTCAACGAGTACGCCGACACCAACGACCTGATCGTCCTCTACCCGCAGGCCACCACCATGACCGGCAACCCCCGCGGCTGCTGGGACTGGTGGGGCTACAAGTCGGCCGACTACGCCCACAAGAGCGGCCCGCAGATGACGGCCGTGATGAACATGGCCGCGGCCCTCGGCGCCGGCGCGCCCACCGGCACCCCGTCCCTGCCCGCGCCGACCGGTCTGGCCGCCACCGCCACCACCTCCTCCAGCGTCTCGTTGGCCTGGAACGCCGTGCCGGGCGCGGCCTCGTACGACGTGTACAGGAACGGCACGAAGGCCAACCCGGCGCCGATCACCGCCGGTACGGCCTTCACGGACACGGGCCTGGCCGCCGGCACGGCCTACGCGTACACCGTCGCCGCCGTGGACGCGGCCGGCACGCCCGGGGCCAGGAGCGCCGCCGTCACCGCCACCACCACCGGCACCGCGCCGGTCTGCGTGACGGCCAGCAACTACGCCCACACGCAGGCCGGCCGGGCCCACCACCTCGGCGGCCACACCTACGCCAACGGCTCGGAGCAGCACCTCGGCCTGTGGAACGTCATGGTCACCAGCACCCTCAAGGAGACCTCCCCGGGCCACTGGGTCAGGTGCTGAACTCGGCGGCGCCGGGCGGTGGTTAGGGTGGTGGGCGTCGTGTGCGGTCCCGCCGTCCCGAGGAGCCGAGTTGCGGAACACGCCGGCCGCCCTGCTGCCCCCGCCGTCACGGACGTGGCTCGGGCCGACGGCGGCCCTGGCCGCGTCGGCGGTCGTCCTGATCGGGGTCCGGTACGCGGGCGCCGGTGAGTCCGGCGGGGTGGACGCCCGGATCGGGGAGGCCGTGGCGGGCACGATGCCGGGCGGGCGGCGGGCCGCCCTGGCCGTGGACTTCCTGGGCGAGCCGCTGGGCGCGGCGGTCCTGGTCCTGGCCGCCGTGGGCGTCTGCCTGCTGCTGCGGCGGCCCCGCGCGGCCGTGCTCGTCGTCGCCGGCACCGGTCTGACCGTGGGCGCGACGAAGGTGCTGAAGCCGCTCGTCGGGCGCACCATCCACGACGGATACCTCTCCTACCCGAGCGGGCACACCGGCTTCCTCACCGCGTACGCCCTCGTGCTCGCGCTGCTCGCGGCCGGGCGGCTCGGCCGGGCGGCCGGCGCCCTCCTGGCCCTCGTCGCCGCCCTCGCCGCCGGCGCCGTCATGGGCTGGGCGCAGGTCGCCCTCGCCGCCCACCACCCGACCGACACCCTCGGCGGTCTGTGCACCGCCCTCGCGGTGGTGCCGGCGACCGCGTGGCTGATCGACCGGATCGCCGGCCGGTCCGCCGCGGTCGCCGTCGACGGCTGACCGGCCGGGACGGGGGGACGCGCCGGAGCCGCCCCGCCGGCACCTCCTCAGGCCCTGCGGCGGAACACGGGTCTCACCGCCCGTCCGCCCATCCACGGCGTCGGATCGCCGGCGTCCAACGCCTTCCGGTACACCGCGCACGCCTGCGCCACCACCTCGACGGTGTGGTCGATGTCGGCCTCGTCGAGCGCGGCGCTCACCACGAACGACGGGGCCAGCACGCCGCCCGCGAGGAGCCGGCGCAGGAAGAGGGTGCGGTACTCCTGCGAGGGCCGCCCGTGCTCGTCGAGGGTGGCGAAGACGAGGTTGCTGGCCCGGCCCCGTACGAGCACGTGATCGGCCACGTCCATGCTCGCCGCCGCCTCGCGGACCCCGGCCGCCAGCCGCTCGCCGAGGGCGTGCAGCCGCGCCGTGACGCCCTCCTCGGTGTACGTCGTCTGCACGGCCGTCGCGGCGGCCAGCGCGTGCGTCTCCGCGCCGTGCGTGGTGGACAGCAGGAACACCCGGTCGCCGGAGTGCCGCAGCCCGCCCCGCTCCATCAGCTCGCGGCGGCCCGCGAGGGCGGCGACGGCGAACCCGTTGCCCAGCGCCTTGCCGAAGGTGGACAGGTCGGGCACGACCCCGTACAGGCTCTGGGCGCCCGCCTCCGACCAGCGGAAGCCGGTGATCATCTCGTCGAGGACCAGGAGGCAGCCGTGCCGGTCGGCCAGGGCGCGCAGGCCCGTCAGGTATCCGGGGGGAGGCTCGGTCTGGGTGGCCGGTTCGAGGATCAGGCAGGCGATCTCCCCCTCGTACCGGCTGAGCAGTTCCTCGGTGGCCGGCAGGTCGCCGTAGGGGAACCGCACGGTGAGCGCGGCGGTGGCCGGCGGGATGCCGTCCGCCATGGGGGTGGTGCCGATGAACCAGTCGTCGGTGGAGAAGAACGGGTGGTCGGCGCAGATCGCGACCCGCGCCCGTCCCGTGGCGGCGCGGGCCAGGCGCACCGCCGCGGTCGTCGCGTCGGAGCCGTTCTTCGCGAACTTCACCATCTCGGCGGTGGGCACCGTCGCCAGGAAGCGTTCCGCCGCCTCGATCTCCACCACGGACGGCCGGACGAAGTTGCCGCCCCGGTCCAGCTCCCGCCGGACCGCCTCGGTCACGCGCGGATGGGCGTGGCCGAGGCTGACCGACCGCAGGCCGGAGCCGTACTCGACGTACCGGTTGCCGTCGACGTCCCACACGTGGGCGCCCCGGCCGTGGCTGATGACCGGCGCGAGGCCCTCGGGATACTGGTCGTCGCCCTTGGCGTAGGTGTGCGCGCCGCCGGGGACCATCGCGTGCAGGCGCTCGTTCGCCGCCCGCGACAAGGGCAGTGCGAACTCCTCGGGTTCCCCGGCCACGTCAGCCTTCCCGCCGCTTCAGGACCTCGGCGAGGCTCGGTGCCTCCCGGTCCCTGCGGGACATCGAGGTGACCGGCAGCGGCCACGGGACGGCGAGTTCGGGGTCGTCGTGGGCGATCGTCACGTCCTCGGCCGGGTCGTGCGGGCGGTCGATCCGGTACGAGACGTCGGCGGGTCCCGTCAGCGCCTGGAAGCCGTGCGCGCACCCCGCCGGGATGTAGAGGGTCGTCTGCGTCGCGTCGGACAGCTCGAAGGTGGCCACGGCGCGGTACGTCGGAGAGCCGGGCCGCAGGTCCACGATGACGTCGAAGATCCGCCCGTACGAGCAGCGCACGAGCTTCGCCTCGCCGGCGCCGGAGCGCAGGTGCAGCCCGCGCAGCACGCCCCGGACCGAGCGGGAGAGGCTGTCCTGGACGAAGGCGTCCGGGTCGAGGCCGACGGAGCGGACCACGTCGGCGTCGAAGGTGCGGCAGAAGGAGCCGCGCTCGTCGGCGTGCGGCGTCGGCTCGAACAGGTAGGCGCCGGCGATCGCCGGTACTTCGGTCGCTTTCATGGTGCCTCTCGCGGGGTGGGGACGGTGTCGGGGAACAGGGCGGTCGTCAACGCCCGGAAGTGGGCGTCGAGTTCGCGGGCGACGGCGCGGTTCCGGTCGGCGAGGGTGCGGCGCAGGCCGGCCGCGTCCTTCTCCAGCGCGCGGAACCGGTCGAGCAGCCGGTCCGCGTCGACCTCGCGCGCCGGGTGGCAGAAGGCGGCCAGCCCCATCCGGGCCATGAGCGCCTCGCTCTTCGCCGCGTAGCCGAGGGCGAGGGCCGGGGTGCCGGTCCGCAGCGCGCAGACCAGGTTGTGGTAGCGGGTCGCCACCACCGTGTCGGCGGCGGCGGTCTCCCGCATCAGGTCGCCGAGCGAGGCCGCCTCCGCGGCGGTCACCAGCGGCGAGTCCACCGCGTCGAGGATCGAGTCGACCACCGGCGCGTCGCACGCGTCGCCCGTCAGCAGCCGGACCGTCCTGCCCTCGGCGGCGAGCGCGCGGACGAAACGGGTCACACCGTCCAGATAGCGCCGGTGGATCTCGTCGGCCCGGTCCCGGTCGTCGTTGCCGCCGCGGAAGGCCATCACGCCGACGCACACCCGCCCCGCGGGGCCCGGCGGGGCGGGAACCGAGGGAGCCTCGGGCACGGGCAGGGCGAAGGCCAGGTCCGGGTGGACCGGGTCGCGCGCGGTGTCCACGCCCATCGCCCGCATCGCGTCCCGCGACAGCGTGTCCCGGTAGGAGCGGTACGCGGCGAGCCGGGCCGACCAGCGCACCAGGGCCCGCGTCGGCCGGTCGGCGATCGCGTCCGCGCCGACGCCCACGAGCGCGACCCGGGTGCCGAGCAGCCGCCCCGAGGCGCAGAGCAGGAACAGCGCGTACGGGAAACCCCACGGCCGCAGCGGCAGCGTGGCCTCCAGGACGCCCATGCCCGGCACGATCACCACGTCGTGGCGGCGCACCCAGGCGGCGGTGCGGACGGCGTCCACGACCTTGCCCAGCGCCTTGCCGGCGATCGCGCCCGCGCGGGACGCGGTCCGGTACTCGCCGCGGTACCAGTGCAGCCGCGTGGCGGGGATCCCGTACCGGGCCGTCACGGTCGCGGGTCCGCCGCACAGCGCGTCCACGACCGCCTCGGGGCGCGTGGCGCGGAGGTGGCCGAGGACGGCTTCGAGCGAGCCGTCGTTGCCGAGGTTCCCGGAGCCCAGCAGGCCGAAGACCCCCACCCGTACCGGCGTCACGCCCGTCGGCCTTCGCGCCCGGCGACCAGGTCGTCCACGGAGACGGACAGCTGCGCCGGGTCCACCGGGGCCCGGTCCTCGACGCGCTCGCCGGCGCCCGGCCGGGCCCGGCTCGCCGCCCACTCGGCCAGGTGGCGGTAGCAGGCGCGGCGGTCGGCGGAGGAGAGCGGCGCCCGCCGGATCGCCGCGACGAAGCCCCAGACGTACTCGGCGAGGAGACGGGGCGTCGGGTGCAGCGGGCCGGCCCGGCGCGGGTCCAGGTTGACGCACCGGGACCGCTTGGAGGGGTTGGCCCGCTCGGCCCGGGTCGGGTGGTCGCGGCGGAAGTACAGCAGCTCCGGCACCTGGTGGAAGGGCCCGTGCAGACCGAGCTCGGAGACGAAGGTGCGGTCCGCGTGGTGGTAGCTGTCGTGCGGCTTCACCCGGCGCAGCACATCGGCCCGCACCACCCCGTAGAAGTCGTCGCCGCCGGGCTCGAACAGCATGCTGCGGAACCGGACCGGCGCGTGCGGGGAGGCCGTGGCGAGCCCGTACGCGTACGGCACCTTCACCCGGCCCTCCTCGTCGATGACAGCCTGGTCGGCGTGGGCGAGGATCACCTCCGGGTGCTCGTCCAGCGCCTCCACGCAGCGGCGCAGCAGGTCACGGGCGTACAGGTCGTCGTGCGAGGCCCACTTGAACAGCTCGCCCCGGCACTGCGTGAAGACGTGGTTGTGGTTCGGGGCGGCGCCGATGTTCCGGGGCAGCCGGAGGTAGCGGACGCGGGAGTCCTTCTCGGCGTACCGGCGGCAGATGTCCGCCGTTCCGTCGGTCGAGGCGTTGTCGGAGACGACCAGCTCGAAGTCCTCGTACGTCTGGCCGAGGAGGGCGTCGAAGGACTCGGCGAGGTACTCCTCGCCGTTGTAGACGGGCAGGCCGATGCTCAGCCGGGGTCGGGCGGTCATGACGTCCTCACTTCGCTGTTGATGTCGTTCCGGTCGTTCCGGTGGTCGCGGCTTCACCGGCGGCGGGGTCCGCGTGGGCGCGCAGGGCCGAGCGCAGGGCCAGCCACCACACGGCCGAGCTCACGACGGTCGCGGCGGCGACGCCCCACGCCGAGCCGGCGGTGCCGGCCGCCACCGCGCCGCCGAGCCCGCCGCCGACGTAGAGGGTGGAGGCGATCAGCTGGCAGCGCAGGCCGCGCCGGGCGGCGGCGAGCGCGCGCAGCCCGGCCGCCGCACCGGTGCCGAGGCTCGCGCCGGCGACGCCGAGCGTGGCCGGCACGATGAGCTCCGACGCGGGGTGCCAGACGCCGCCGAGCACGAACGCGCCGAGCCGGTCGGGCACCAGGAGCAGCGCCGCGCCCCACAGCAGGGCGGCGGCGGCCTGCCCGCCGCCGAGGAACAGGCAGAAGACGCGCAGCCGGTGCGGGGCCCGCCGCAGCACCCGCGCCGCCTCCGGGACGGTGACCAGGGACAGGCCCATCAGCACGGCGAGGAACGGGCCGAGCAGCAGCTCCGCCCCGCGCACCACCCCCACCGCGCCGACCCCGACGATCGCCCCGAGCCCGTACGCCCGCAGCTGGCCCGCACCGGCGACGCCCGCGTTCTCGGCCAGGTACCGGTAGCCGAGGTCGCGCTGCTCGCGGATCCAGCGACGCGCCGCGCCCGGCCGGGGCCGGATGCCGGACTGGAGGCGGCCGTATCCGGCGGCCACCGCGGCGGCCGCTCCCCAGGCGAGCACGAAGGCGGCCACGCTGCCCACGCCCGCCGCGAGGACCATGGCGGGGACGAGCGCGACCCCGCCCAGCAGGTCGTTGGCGAACGCCTTGCGGCCGGTGCCGGCGGCGAAGAAGGAGAACCGCCAGGCGTCCTGGAGCAGCAGCGCCGGCAGGACGACGCCCAGGCAGGCGAACGCGGTGCCCACGCGACCGCCGACGAGCAGGCCGGCCACGAGACACACCGCGCCGACGACGGCGCCGACGCCGAGCGCCGTCCCCGTCGACCGGGCCGTCGCCGCGCGCCAGGCCGCGTCCGGCACCCCGCTGAAGCGCACCACCAGCGGGTCGGTCGCCAGGCCCCGGGACACGGCGAGCACCACGCCGTACGTGACCCAGGCCAGGCTGAACACGCCGAACGCGGCGAGCCCCAGCGAGCGGGCCACGTACACGCCGACCGCGAAGTTGGTCAGGCTGCACACCGCCTGGTCGGCGAGGCCCCAGGAGAGCCGGCCCGCGAGGGCCCGCCGCCCGGACCCGCGCCCGGCCGGCGCGGTCGTCTCCCCCTCGGCGGTCTGCGGCGTCATGCCTTGATCAGCCCGGCGTCGCGCAGCGCGTCGGCCGCGGCGGCGACCGTGTCGAACGGCAGCCCGGACCGCTCGGCGACGTCCAGCAGACCGTGCTCGCCGTCGGAGAGGCTGAGCACCCAGAGCATCGCCATCTGCGCCTGCCGCGTGTCGCTGCGCCCGCCCAGCGCGTCGTACAGCCCCCGCCGGCCCAGCTGCGGTTCGCCGTAGGGGCTGAGGTTGGTGTAGCGGCGGTTGCGGTCGAGGACGCCGAACGCCTCGCGGCAGACCGCGAGGGTGTCCTCCATCGCCTCGGGGGAGACGAAGTCCGGGTTGTCGGCCGAGGTGTGGTACTCCGGGTAGCCGGCGTACGGGGTGCGGGTGAGGGAGCCGACGCCGAGGTCGAATCCGGGCGAGCAGAACTGCCGCTCGTCGTACCCGTACGGGGTGAAGCCGACGACCCGGTGCGGGCGTCCGGAGGTCTCCAGGACGTGCCGCATCACCCGGTCGATCTCGGCGTCGCCCCGCCGGCTCCGCTTGTACGTCAGGTCGCCCCGGTCCCCGGCGCACGCCAGCACGACGCCGTGCCTCACCCGGTCGATCCGCTCCGCGTTCCGCGCCAGCCAGGTGATCGCCCCGATGGTGCCGGGCGCGAAGAGGAACCGGTACGTGTAGTGGGGCGTCCGCTCCGCCAGCTCACGGGCCAGGAAGACGGCCACGGCGATCCCGGCCAGGTTGTCGTTGGCCAGCGACGGATGGCAGACGTGGCAGGAGACGATCACCTCGTCCGTCACCCGCCCGGGGACGACGTGCTCGGCGTAGGTGAGGTGCCCGTCGGCGAGCGTCGAGTCGATCCGCACCTCGTATTCGCCGTCCGGCAGCGCGTCCAGCGTCTCCTGGGCCAGGCAGAACCCCCACTCCGGCCGGTAGTAGCTGGTGCGGTACGGCACCCAGGAGGGGTGGTCCGGCAGGGTGTGCAGGTGGCCGCGGAGCTCCGACAGGGGCATCCGCGCCGCCACCGGGACGCTGTAGCCGAGCACATGCAGGCTGGACGCGGCGAAGTCGACGACCCGCCGGCCGGTGGCGTCGGCGACGTACGCGTCCCGGATGTTCCACTCCTGCGGCACCGTCCAGTCCAGCACCCGCGTCCCGGTCGGCACCTCGTGCACGTCGAGCGGCAGGTGCTCGCCGACGATGTCCAGGGTGGCGCGCACCCCGTCGCCGGTGATGCTCCGGCAGATCGGGTACAGCCGCTCCACCAGCGCGTGCATCTCCTCGCCGGGCGTGGTCACCGGCGCCACCGCAGGGTCCCGTCGACGGCGCCGGCCTCGGACGCGGCGCGCAGCACGGCGAGGCGGGTGAAGCGCCGCTCGAAGTCCTCGCGGGTCAGGCCGTGTTCGCGGTAGGCGTCGGCGAGTTCGAGCGCGCCCTGCTTCACCGTCCACCAGCACGCGAAGCCGGGGATCGCGGCCCGGAAGCGGGAGAAGTCCACCCGGTACGAGCGGGGGTCGGCGCCGTTCTCCCCGGTGATCACCACCTTCGCGCCGTCGACCGCCTCCGCGACCTGCGCGGCGATCTCCGCGACCGTGACGTTGTTGGTCTCGCTGCCGATGTTGAACGCCCGGTCGTGCACCGCCTCCCGGGGCGCCTCCAGGGCCGCCGTGAAGGCCCGCGCGATGTCGGCGGCGTGCACCAGCGGGCGCCACGGGGTGCCGTCGGAGAGCACCAGGACCTCGCCGGACAGCAGGGCGTGGCCGACCAGGTTGTTCAGGACGATGTCGGCGCGCAGCCGGGGGGAGTGGCCGAAGGCGGTGGCGTTGCGCAGGTAGACCGGGGTGAAGTCGGCGTCGGCGAGCGCGTGCAGGTCGTCCTCCACCCGCACCTTCGACTCGGCGTACGGGGTCACCGGGCGCAGCGGGGCGTCCTCGCCGACCAGCTCGTCGCCGCCGGCGGCGCCGTACACCGAGCACGTCGACGCGTACAGGAAGCGCCCTACGCCGGCGTCGCGGGCCAGCCGGGCCAGCCGGACGGACGCGTGGTGGTTGATGTCGTAGGTGAGGTCGGGCGCGAGCGACCCCAGCGGGTCGTTGGAGAGCGCCGCCAGGTGGATCACGGCGTCCACGCCGGCGACGTGCTCGGCCGTGACGTCGCGCAGGTCCACCCGGTGCCCGGCGGGATCGGCCGGGCGCGGGCCGAGCACGCAGTCGGCGAACAGGCCGGAGTCGAGACCGACGACCTCGTGCCCGGCGGCCGCGAGGACCGGGGCCATCACGGAGCCCAGGTAGCCCTGGTGTCCGGTCAGCAGTACGCGCACGGTTCATTCCCCCAGATCGAGAGTGAGTTTGGAGACGGCGAACGCCTCGGCGTAGCGGGCGTGGCATTCGATGCCGCGGATCCGCGCGAGACCCAGGAACGCCTCGCGGTCGTACCAGGGCCGGTGGCGCTGTGAGGGGTAGTGCTCCTGGAGCAGCCGTGCCTTCCGCTCGGCGACCTCCGGCGTCAGCGGCTGGTAGGCCACGGGCCGGCCGAGGTCGCCGTCCCACTTGACGATCTCGTAGCCGAGCACGAGGTGGTCGCGGAAGGCCGTGGGTAGCAGCCGGGCGAGCCCGCGGTGGTCCTGGTGGGCGTCCTCGGTACGCGGGGCGAGCACCAGGTCCGGATCGGTCCGGGCGCGCAGTTCCTCCACCGCCGACTTGGCCTCCTCCCAGTGCGCGGGGAGCCGGCCGTCCGGCAGCTTCAGCACCGTCAGCCGCAGGTCGGCGCCCGGACAGAACGCGGCGAGCGCGGCCCGCTCCTCGTCCTCACGCTCGCCGCCGCCACCGGTGAGGACCAGCGCGTCGACCCGGACGCCCGGCCGGGCCAGGCACAGCGTGAGCAGCGTGCCGCCGGCGCCGATGGCGATGTCGTCGCAGTGCGCGCCCACCGCGGCGATCCGCTCCAGGGGCCGCCCGGCCCCCAGCCCGATCACGCGCCCGCCCCGGCGCGGTCCCGCTCCCACACGGCCCACGGGCGGTCGCCCCGGGCGTACGCCTCGTCGAGCGCGGCGCGCTCCTTGACGGTGTCGGTCGGCTTCCAGAAGCCCCGGTGCCGGTGCGCCACAAGCCGCCCCCGCTTGGCCAGCGCCGCGCAGCCGTCGGCGACCAGGTCGCCGTTCTCCGGGATGTGGTCGAAGACCTCCTGGCGGAGCACGAAGTAGCCGCCGTTCTCCCACAGCGGCAGCTCGCTCACCGGCGTGATGCCCCCGACCAGGCCGTCCTCGCCCAGCTCCACGCAGTGGAAGGAGGACTGCGGCGGCACCACCATCATCGACGCGCCGGCGTCCCGCCGCGCGAACCGGTCGATCATCTCCGGCAGCGGCGCGTCCGTCAGCACGTCGGCGTAGTTGGCGAGAAACATCTCCTCGCCCTCCAGGTGCGGCCGCACCCGGCGCAGCCGCTCCCCGATCGGCGACTCGATGCCGGTCTGCGCGAACGTGATCGTCCAGTCGGCGATGTCCGTGGACAGCAGCTCGGTCCGCCCGCCCCGCAGCACGAAGTCGTTGGAGGTCGTCTCCTCGTAGCTGAGGAAGAACTCCTTGATGTGGTGGGCCCCGTACCCGAGGCAGAGGATGAACTCCGTGTGCCCGAAGTACGCGTAGTACCGCATGACGTGCCAGATCAGCGGCCGGGGGCCGACCATCGCCATCGGCTTGGGCACGTCGTCGGAGGCTCCGGCGCGCATGCGCAGCCCGTAACCGCCGCAGAACAGGACGACCTTCATCGCGTCACCTCGACGATGCTCAGTTCGGGTACGGGGAAGACGAGCCGGCCGCCCCACTCGTGCACGTAGGCCAATTGCTCGACCAGTTCGGTCCGCAGGTTCCAGGGCAGGACCAGGACGTAGTCCGGACGGTCGGCGGCGATCCGCTCGGGCGGCAGGATCGGGATGCGGGTGCCGGGGGTGAACCTGCCGTGCTTGTACGGGTTCCGGTCGACGGTGTACGCGAGGAGGTCGGGCCGGATGCCGCAGTGGTTCAGGAGGGTGTTGCCCTTGCCGGGGGCGCCGTAGCCGACGACCGTCTCGCCGCGCTCGGCCGCGTCGACGAGGAACCGCAGCAGGTCCCTGCGCACCTTCGCGACCCGGGCGGAGAACGCGGTGTACCCGGACGGCTCGTGGAGCCCGGCGGCCTTCTCCCGGTCGAGGACCTCCGCGACCCGGTGCGACGGCTCACCGGCCGTCTCGGCCGGCCGGGCCCAGAGCCGGATCGAGCCGCCGTGCGTCGGCAGCGGTTCGACGTCCACGAGCGCGAGGCCGCCGGTCGCCAGCGCCCGCGCCGCGGACGCCACCGTGTAGTACTGGAAGTGCTCGTGGTAGATCGTGTCGTACTGGTTCCCCTCGATCAGCGTCAGCAGGTGCTGCACCTCGATCGACACCCAGCCGTCGTCGGCGACCAGGGCCCGCAGTCCCCGCGTGAACCCGATGACGTCCGGGATGTGCGCGTACACGTTGTTCGCGACCACCAGGTCCGCCGGGCCGTGCTCCGCGCGGACGGCGGTACCGGTCTCCGGCGACAGGAACGCCGTCAGCGTGGGCACGCCCGCCTCCCGCGCCGCCGCCCCCACGTTCACCGACGGCTCCACGCCCAGGCAGCGGATCCCCCGCTCCACCACGTGCCGCAGCAGATACCCGTCGTTGCTCGCGACCTCCACCACGAAGGCGTCCGGGCCGAGCCCGAGACGGTCCACCGCCTCCCCGACGAACGCCCGCGCGTGCTCCACCCAGGACGTCGAGTACGAGGAGAAGTACGCGTACTGCGTGAACGTCTCCTCCGGCGTGATCAGCGGCGGCAGCTGCGCCAGCCGGCACTCCGCGCAGACCCGCAGGTGCAGCGGGTACGTGGGCTCCGGCAGGTCCAGTTCGTCAGCCGCCAGAAAGCTCTCGCACGGCGGGGTCGCCCCCAGGTCGACGACGCTGGTCAGCGCCGCCGCACCACAGAGCCTGCACCGTGTCATCTGCTTCCCCCATCCCGCCCGCGCGGGCGGACCCGCGGCGAGCCAGTCGATTTCCTGCCGGTCGTTTCCCCTGCGGGCGGCGGGGCGCCCCCGCCGCCGGACCGGCCCGCGATCACGGACCGGTACTCCTCCTCCAGGCGCGCCAGGCCCACGGCCGGGCCGAAGCCCCGCTCGTACCGGATCCGGGCCGCCCGGCCCATCTCCCGGTTGCCCTCCGGCCCGGCCGCGATCCGCCGCAGGCACTCCGCGAGCGAAACGGCGTCCCCCGGCCGGTGCAGCAGCCCCGTCACCCCGTCCTCGACGAGCTCGGCGAACCCGCCGTGACCGGCGGCGACCGCCGGCACCCCCGCCGCCATCGCCTCCGCGACGACCAGGCCGAACGTCTCCCGCGCCAGCGACGGCGCCACCACGGCGACCGACCGCGCGACGGCATCCCGGCACTCCTCGGGGCCGTACAGACCGGCGTACCGCACGTCGTCCCGGCCCGCCGCCCACGCGGTCACCTCCGGCTCCAGCGGGCCCGCGCCCGCCACCACCAGCGGCACGCCCATACCGCCCTCCGCCGCCAGCGCGTCCCATGCCGCCATCAGCAACCGCACCCCCTTGGGCTCCGCGAGCCGGCCGAGGAAGAGCAGGTGCTCCCCGTCGCCCTCCCGGCGGACGCCCGGCTCGGGCACGAAGTTGTGCTTCACCACGAGCAGCCCGGCCGGCATGCCCGACCGCACCAGCACGTCCCGCTGCGCCGCCGAGATGCAGAAGAACCGGTCCACGCCCGACCACCACCGCCGCCGGTTGACCGCGAGACCGACCGCCAGGGGCACCGTCGCCGGCCGCGAGTCCCGGTAGCAGCCGTGCCGTACGGCCGGCAGCGGCACCGTCCTCCCGACGCACTCGGAGCACGGCCGGCCGTCCCTGTGCAGCGTCCCCGGAGGGCACACCTGCGTGTAGTTGTGCAGCGTGGCGACGACCGGCACGCCGACGTCGGCACACGCGGCCAGCACCGCGGGGGAGAGCAGCGGGAAGACGTTGTGGACGTGCACCACGTCCGGCCGGCCGGCCCGGAGCCGCGCCGCCAGCTCCGTACGGACCGCCGGGTTCCACGGCACGAGCAGCGGCACCGCGACCTTCCCGGGCAGGGACCGGCGGGCGATGTCGTCGCTGCGCCGCTCGAACAGCTCGACCCGGTGGCCGGCCGCGCGCAGCAGCCCCACCTCCTCGTCCACCACCCGGTTCTCCCCGCTCGGCTGCGCCGAGGAGTAGCGGTTGTGCACCACAAGGACACGCATGGTCAGGTCACCTCCGGGCCCATCGCGGGACACGTCGTCGGGAAGGGTCGGGTGCCGGCGGCGTGGCCGCCGTGGGCGGAGCGGCCGGCGCGGGCGCCGCGAGCAGCGCCGCCGCCAGCGTCAGATGCAGCAGATACGCCGAGGCGTCGCCCAGGCCGACCTCCGTGTACGACGACAGCGCGCAGTACGTGACGAGGAAGATCGCGCAGGCCCTCGGCAGCGACGGCGGGCGCAGCAGCGCCACGCCGCCCAGGGCGAGGAGCATCCCCGCCACGAGGACCACACCGAGCAGGCCCTGCTCGTGGTAGACGGCCAGCCAGCTGTTGTCGATCGGCAGGCCGTCGAACGACTTGTCGCCCAGGCCCGTGCCGAACAGCCGCTCCCGCAGCGAGCGGGGCTCGGCCAGCAGCGCGTCCCACACCTTCGCCCGGCCGGTCAGGTTGGAGAAGCTCTCCTGGCTCTGCCCGCGCAGGAACCACGCCCGCAGCGCGGAGCCGAACACCACCGCGGCGACCGCCGCGCACACCACCGCCCAGGCGAACAACCGGCGGGCCGGCGCGCTCGTCAGGAAGAGCGAGCCGATCGCGAGCACGAGCCCGATCAGCAGCCCCAGCGTCGCCGTCCGGGTGTGGGTCATCGCGAGCAGCACCAGGGCGGGCACGACGACCACCGCCGCACCGGCCCGCGTGGTCCCGCGCCCCAGCAGGAGCAGCACGGTCAGGCCCACCACCACCGCCGCGTACTGCCCGATCTGCGGCGGTGTGAGCGGCCACAGCGCGCCGACGAGCCGCTCCCCGTAGTACTCGGGCAGCGCCGTGCCCGGCGCGACGAGCAGACCGACCGCCACCAGCGCCAGGACCGCGACGTACATGCGGACGTGATAGCGGACGAACGCCGCGCTCTCGTCCCACCAGCGGCTGAGCAGCCACAGCGTGGCGACGAACAGCGCCAGCCGGGCGCAGCGGAACAGCGCCCCGAAGCCCACCTCCAGCTGCACGCTGGACAGCACGCTCGGCACGAGCAGCAGCGTCAGCAGGAACACGAAGGCGCTGGGGCGGACGCGCAGCCGCAGGTTGAGCGCGAGCGCGAGCCCGAAGGCGGCGACCAGCGCGCCCATCGTGCCCATCTGGATGAGCGAGCGGGGGAGCGGGACGACCGTCTTCGCCCCGGCGGAGCCGAGCGTGTTGAGCCCCAGCAGCGCCCAGGCGATCCCCACGGCCCTCGGCGGGCCGGCCGCGCCGGACGGCGTCGCCCAGGTGCCCGTGCCCGTCACGCCGGGCCCGTCCGGCAGCCCGAGGCGGCCCGGTGCGGCCCTCACGCGACCCCCCTCGCTCCCCAAGCCTCCCCCTCCAGCCCCTCGATCCCCTCGATCCCCACGAGCCCGCCTAGCCGTGGAACCCGAGCACGGTCGTGAACCGCCGCGTGCCGTCGGCGACACCGGTGCCGACCAGCGTCGTGCTGGGCTCCTTGCGGCCGAAGCCGGCCGAGTACCAGCCGAGCGGCGGCCCCGTCTCGCCGCGGTGCGCCCGCCAGGACAGCTCCCCGGGCAGGTCGAGTCCGGCCGAGCGGACCTCGCCGTCGCGGTCCCACGACAGCACCGCGCGGTTCCCCGTCAGCTCCGCCGCGACCGCCGGCCCCAGGTGGAACACCAGGCGCACCTCGCCCCGGTCGCCGCGCACCTCGTCGACCACCCGCAGCTCCCGGTCCGCCGCGCTCAGCTCCACCCGGCGCCGGTGCACCACGGGCCGGTAGCCGTCGTGCTCGGCGCACCAGCGGGCGACCTCCCCGCCCGTGTCCGCGGCCAGCACCCGGCCGCGGGCGTGCCGGGTCCACAGGAAAGGGCCGCCGGAGACGGACTGGTCCGCGCCGGCCCACTCCAGGGTGTTGTGGCCGAGGGTGGACCGGAAGTAGCGCCGCCACTCCGGCTGCCCGTGGTAGCAGTACGTCCCCGGGTCGGCGAGCACGTCCACCCCGTCGTGCCGGACCTCCACGGACAGGGCGTCCGCGTGGGCGTGCGCGGCGATCGACAGGAACCCGTGCGGGCCGGCGTCGCAGCGGCACCAGATCCCGCCGGGACCGCGCAGGATCGTCATCCCCGCGTCGGCGAAGTGCGCGGGCCGGGCCGCGGGGCGGCGCACGGCCGGTGCGGCCCCGCCCTTCCCGTACGGCCGGACGAGCGCGCCGAGCAGCGCGGTGCGCACATCGGTGCCGGGCACCTCGGGCCACCAGGCGAGCCGGCCGAAGACGGCGTCCCCGGTGGTGAGGAGGGAGCCCCAGCGGTCGGTGTCCGGGCCGTCCACGACGAGGCCGTGCCCGTCGTCGGAGTCGCCCTGGCGCGGCGGCCGCAACCGGTCGTCGACCACGGCGGCGAGCGCGTCGGTCATCCGCAGCAGCACCAGCCGCACCGACGGCGGTACCGGCACGCCGGCGGTGTCCGCCTCGGCCAGGGCGGCGAGGCCGAGTTCGAGCACGAGCCCGTGGTACTCGGTGGCCAGTTCGCGGTTGAGGCCGGACGGGAAGGTGTTGCCGCGCAGGTGCCGCTCCAGGGACCGCAGCGCGTCGGCCCGCCACCGAGCCGAGGACGGGAACCAGCCGAAGGCGCAGGCCGCGGCGAACTGCCCGGCGGCCTCGGCGACGACGTGGTTGTTCGCCGACGACCCCCGGCTGGGGAAGGCGGCCAGCCACCGCTGGTGGTGCCAGATCTGGCGGAGCGCCACCGGGTTGTCCTCGAAGAGGCCCGGCGCGCCGGGCCAGCCGTCGAGCAGCCGCCGGATCCACACCCAGGACAGCAGCCGGATGCCCAGCTCGATGCCGCTGGTCCAGTGCACCCCGCGCAGCGGCGCGTTCGCCGCCCACCACGACCGCAGGTGGAGGGCGACCCGCTCGGCGTACCGCTCGTCGCCGGTGACCGCGTAGGCGGCGGCCAGCACGGTGAGGTACTGGTGCCGGGACGGCTCCCAGATCTGCTTGATGTCGCCGACCGTCTCCTCGTCCCGGTACGGCACGTCGAAGGCGTGGCCCCAGGGCGCCCGGCGCCCGGTCTTCGGGTCGTACCACCAGTCGGGGTCGGCCATGTCGTCGCGGTCGACGCCGAAGTACCGGGCGTGGCCGGCCAGCAGCCGGTCCGCCTCGGCGACGAGCCGCTTCGCGGCGTCCGGTGGCACCGCGGCGAGCGTCCCCGGGGGCAGCACGGCGGTGAACCGGGCGCCGGTCACGCGCGGACAGCGCGGGCGCGCCGAGCGCCACCGCCGGCGGCGGACCGCGTCGACGGTCCGGCCGCCGACCTCGCGCGGGCCCATCCGGGAGAGCCGCCGCAGGTACCAGGTGGGGCCCATGGTCATCGCGGCCGCTCCAGCGTCACCGGCGCGCCGGACGCCAGACCGGCCTGGACGGCGAGGGTGGCGGCCGTGGTGGCGACCAGCGACTCCAGCGGCACCGGCATCGGACCGCCGGTCCGCACGGCCCGGACGAACGCGGCCAGTTCGGCGTTCTGGCCCTTGTCCCGGGCCTTCGGCAGCCGGGAACTGACCCACCGCTCGGGGCCGTGGACCGAGGCGCGGACGAAGTCGTCGAGCCTCAGCACCTTGCCGTCCGCGATCAGGTCCAGCGTCTCCTTCGGGAAGGCGGAGGCGCCGGTGGTGACGTAGCTGAGGGTGGCGGTGGAGCCGTCCGGGTAGCCCAGCACCACCTGGAGGTCGTGGTGGCCTGGCGTGGCCGCCGCGTACACGGAGACCGGGTCGGCGCCGAGGAGCCAGCTGGCCGTGTCGATGAAGTGACCGCCCTCGCCGGCGAACCGGGAGCCCTCGGTGGTCTGCCGGAGGTACCAGCTGCCGTGCTGGAGGCGGCCCGCGTTGACCAGGTAGCGCAGGCTCGCCGGGCCGGTCCGGGGGCCGAACCGGCGCCGCGCCTCCTGGAGCAGCGGCGCGAAGCGGCGGTTGAAGCCGACCTGGATCCGGTCGTTGCCGGACTCCTCGACGGCCGCGAGCACTCCGGCGAGCTCCTCCTGGGAGAGCGCCAGCGGCTTCTCGACGAAGACCGCCTTGCCGGCGAGGAGGGCCCGGCGGGTCAGCGCGGCGTGCGAGCTGTGCCGGGTGACGACGAACACGGCGTCGACGGACGGGTCGCCCAGCACGGCGTCGAGGTCGGTGGTGGCCGCGGCGAAGCCGAACTTCCGCCGCGCGTTGGCCGCCGACAGCGCGGTCGTGGTGACGACCGCGGACAGCTCGACGCCGTCCCGTCCGACGAGGTGCGGCAGCAGCATCGACGTGGCGTAGTTGCCCGCGCCGACGAAGGCGAGCCGCACCGGCCTCCGGACGGGCGGGGCCGGCCGGCGCTCCCCCCGCACGGCGGGCACCGCCACCTCGGGCGCCGGCGCCTCCACGGGCTGCTCGGGGTACCGGAAGAGCACGGCCACGGCCTTCAGGCCGCCGTCCTTCAGGGACCGGTACGTCTCGACGGCGTCGTCGAAGCCGGCGATGTGCGAGACCAGCGGCTCGACGTCGACGCGGCCCCGGTGCAGCAGGTCGAGGAAGCAGGCCAGGTTGCGGCGCTCGGTCCAGCGCACGTAGCCGATCGGGTAGTCCCGCCCGTCGAGCTCGTACTCCGGGTCGTACCTGCCGGGTCCGTAGCTGCGGGAGAACCGGACGTCGAGCTCCTTCTCGTAGTACGCGTTCCACGGCAGGTCGAGGCGGCACTTGCCGATGTCCACCACCCGGCCCCGGTCCCGGCTGAGCCGGGCCGCCAGCTCGACGGGCTGGTTGTCGGCGCCGCCGGCCGCCAGGTACACCTGGTCCACGCCGTGCCCGTCGGTCAGCTCGGCGACGGCGGCCTCCACGGCGGCCGACGCCGGATCGCCGCAGGCCACCGCGCCGAGGCGTTCGGCGAGCGCGCAGCGCTCCGGGTCGGGGTCCACGCCGACGACGCGGGCCCCCGAGGCGGTGAGCAGCTGCGCGACCAGCTGCCCGATCAGGCCGAGGCCGATGACCAGGGCCACCTCGCCGAGGCGCGGTTCGCCCTGGCGGACGCCCTGGAGGGCGATGGACCCGACGGTGCCGAAGGCCGCGTGGCGCGGCGCCAGGCCGTCCGGGACGCGGGCGTAGAGGTTCCTCGGCACCCAGTTGACCTCGGCGTGCAGCGCGTGCTCGTTGCCGGCGCAGGCGACGAGGTCGCCGACCTTGACGTCGTCGACGCCTTCGCCGACCTGCTCGACCACCCCGCAGAGCGAGTAGCCGAGCGGCGTGTACGAGTCGAGCTTGCCCATCACCTTGCGGTAGGTGGCGGGCACCCCGTTGACGGCCACGCTCTGCATGACCTTGGCGACCTGGTCGGGCCGGGAGCGGGCCTTGCCCACCATCGACATGCCGGCCTCGGACACCTTCATCAGCTCGGTGCCGGTGGAGATCAGCGAGTACGCGGTGCGGACGAGCACCCCGCCCGGCTTGCACCCCGGGGTGGGCACGTCGAGCACCGCCAGCTCGCCGGTCTTGTAGTTCTGCACAACCTGTTTCACCCGAAGTCCCCTTGTTTCTCTACGCGTTCGAGTCGCCGTGCCGGACGGACCCGGAGGTCGCGGCGCGGTACCAGTGTTCGAGGGTCAGCACGTGCCAGAGGTGCTTGGAGTAGTCGCGGTGCCCGGCCGCGTCCTCGGCGACCATGCGGGCCAGCGCGTCGCGGCGCAGCAGCCCGGAGCCGACGAGGACGCCGTCGTGCACCACCTCGCGCACCAGCGGCGCCAGGTCCCGGCTCATCCAGGCCCGCAGCGGGGCGCTGAAGAGGCCCTTGGGCCGGTACACGATCTCCCGGGGCAGGACGGTGGCGGCGGCCTCCTTGAGGACGGCCTTGCCCTGCCGTCCGACGATCTTGCGGTCGCCGGGCACGGCGAACGCCGCCCGGACCACCTCGACGTCCACGTACGGCACCCGCACCTCGGTCGACGCGGCCATGCTCGACCGGTCGGTGTAGGCGAGGTTGAGGCCCGGCAGGAACATCCGGGCGTCGCCCAGGCACATCCGGTTGACGAAGTCGTCGAGGTCGTTGTCCCCGTACACGTCCGTGTGCTCGGCCAGCACGTCGTCGACCGTTCCCGCCAGGTCCGGATCGACGAGGGCGAGCAGCTCCGCCCGGTCGTACAGGGTGTAGCTGCGGCGGAACGCGGTCTCCTCCGGCAGGTCCGCGAAGGAGAGGAACCGCTTCGCGAACCGCACCGACCGGTAGCCTCGGCGGGCCGAGGCGACCGGCAGCCGGTCCACGGCGGCGGACAGTCCGCGCCGCAGCGGCCGGGGGACCCGCTGGTAGCGCAGCGCAAGGAGGTTGGCCAGGTGCTTGCGGTAGCCGGCGAACAGCTCGTCGGCGCCCATCCCCGAGAGCATCACCTTGACCCCGGCCTCGCGGGCGGCCGAGCAGATCAGATACGTGTTGATCGCGGCGGGGTCGCCGATCGGCTCGTCCAGGTGGTACGTCATCCGCGGCAGCAGGTCCTGCACGTCCGGCGCGATCTCGATCTCGTGCAGGTCGACGCCGTACCGCTCCGCGACCCGCCGGGCGTACCCCAGGTCGTCCGGCATGGCCTCGAAGCGGGCGTCCTCGGCGCGGAAGCCGATCGTGTAGGCGGAGATCCCCGGCCGCTCGCGGGCGGCGAGCGCGGTCAGGTAGCTGGAGTCGAGACCGCCGGAGAGGAAGGTCGCCACGGGCACGTCGGAGAGCAGGTGGCGCCGGGTGGACTCCTCCACCACGGCGGCCAGGTCCGGCAGTTCGCCGGAGCGGGCCCGCTCCCGGCCCTCGGCGGCCACCTCCCGCAGCCGCCAGAACGTGCCGCGCTCCACCCGCCCGCCGGGCCCGATCCGCAGCCAGCTCCCCGGGGGCAGCTTCTCCGCCTCGCGGAACGCGCACCGCGAGTCCGGCACCCAGTGGTAGAGCAGCGAGGCGACCAGCGCCGCCGGATCCACGTCGAGACCGCCGGTCGCGGCGGAGAGCGCCTTGAGCTCGGAGGCGAACACCAGCCCCTCGCCGCGCCGGAGCAGGAACAGCGGCTTGACGCCGAGCTGGTCGCGGGCGAGCACCAGCTCACCGGTCCGCTCGTCGAAGATCCCGAACGCGAACATGCCGCGCAGCCGGGGCAGACAGCCGGTGCCCCACCGCCGCCACGCCTCCAGGAGCACCTCGGTGTCGGAGGTGCCGCGGAACCGCACCCCGGCCGCCGCGAGTTCGGCCCGCAGCTCCGGCGCGTTGTACAGCTCGCCGTTGTACGTCAGCACGAGGCCGTCCGAGGCCATCGGCTGGGCGCCCGTCGGGGAGAGGTCCACGACGGCCAGGCGGCGGTGGCCCAGGTGGACCTCGCCGTCCCCGGCCGCGTGGCTGTACCGGCCCGCCCCGTCGGGGCCCCGGTGGGCGAGGACGTCGGTGATCCGGTCGGTGACGGCCTTCCCGTCCGGCCACCGGTAGGTGCCCGCGATGCCACACATGTCTACCGCGCCTCCTGTTCGCTGTCGGGGACCCTCGCCGACCACGTCGGCAGCCGCTCGATGCGCGGCAGGCCCACGCCGTGCCGCCGGGGCGGCCGGCTCCCTCCGCCGTTCGGCGGGGCGGGGGGTCCGTCCCAGAGGGTGCCGTCGGTCCTGTCCCGTGGATCGGGGTCGATCAGGACCAGGCCGATCACCTCCACGTGCTGCTCGGCGAGGTGCCGTGCCACGGTGTGCAGCCAGGCGGCGCTGCCGTGCCCGGCCCGCACCACGAGCACGGTCCGGGTGCCGAGGTGCGGCACGTCGATCCACGACGTACCGGGCGCCACCGAGCCGACACCGAGCCGGAGTTCATGGCGCGAACCGGTCGTGGCCCGCTCCGCGCCGACCACCTCGGGGTCGCCCGGCCTCGGTCGCCGCCCGGCGAGCCGGCCGTCGGGGAGCCCGTCGACGACGACCACCGGGCGCTCGGCCGACAGGGCCGAGGCCAGGTCCAGGGCGAGTGCGCCGGCCGCCCGCGCGCAGCCCAGCTCCAGCAGCGACACGGGCTCCGCCGAACCGCGCACGGTCCGCGCCAGGGACACGACGAGCCGCGTCCGCGCCGCCCGGACCCGCCGACGGCGCCACAACCAGCCTGATCTGCGCGTGAGTTCGGCGATCACCGAGGCGCCGAGGTGCGCGGCGACATCGCGGCGCAGCACCGGCCGGTCCGCGACGACCGTGCCGACCGCCGCCGCCGCGAGGCCCAGGGCGAGGCCGAGCGCCAGGCCGATCCCGGCGTTCGTGGCGGCGGTCGCGGGCAGGGAGTACCGGACGGGGCGGGGCGCGTCCACGATCTGGGTGCCGGCGACGAGCTGAGGGGTGCCGATCCGGGCCTCCGCCGCGCGCTGCCCGAACTCGGTGATCTGTGACGTCAGTTCGGCCCGGCGGGCGAAGAGCGACTCCCGGTCCGCCGACGCGCCCGGCCCGCTCTCCGGCGGGTCGTCGCCGATCGCCCGGTTGACCTCGGCGAGTTCCGACCGCAGCCGTTCGCGCTGGTCGAGCAGCGTCCGGGCCTCCGCCTCCGACGCCTCCCGCAGGCGCCGCACATGGTCCGCGACGAACGCGTCGGCCAGCGCCCGGACACGGGCCACCGCCTCGGCGTCGCCGTCGCCGGTCGCCTCGATCTGGAGCAGGTTGTTGGTCAGCCCCCGGCCCTCGTACTCCTTCATGAAGTCCTCGGGCTTCTCGGGGGAGCCGAGGGCCTCCAGGGCCCGGCCGGCGATCCGGGTGGTGTGCAGCAGCGCGACATCGGTGCGGATCAGCGTCCCCGGGTCGGTCGGCTGGTCCTCCTGATGCGCGACCAGCACCTTCGTCACCGCGGTCGGCGCCGGCGGCAGCAGGACGGCCGTCCCCGCGCCGCCGACCAGACCGAGCAGGGCCACCGAGCCCCAGAGGCGGCGCCGCCTGCGTACCGCCACCACGAGGGTGTGCAGGTCGAGGAGCGGAGCGGCGGTCGGCGGCTCCGGTGTCGTACGCGTCGTCACCGCGCGGCCTCCACGGTCTCGTCCCCGGACGGACGCGCCGGGACGGCGGCCCCGCGCCGCGCGGACCGGGCCGTGCGGGTCCTCACCGGACCGGCGAGGACGACGCCGACGAGCTCGTGTCCGGCGTCGGCGCACGCCTCGGCGATCCCGCCGATCTCCCCCGCCGTCCAGGCGCCCGCCCCGAGCACGACCAGCGCACCGGACTCGTCGGCGCGGTCCGCCACCATCGGCCGGTCCACCGGCACCTCCACCACCCGCAGCGGAGGACACCCGTCACCGGCCGCGGCCGCGGAAGCCGCCTCGGCGGCCAGCCGGCCGGCGGCCCGCCGGGCGGTCGCGTCGCCCTCGGGGACGACGACGAGCAGCCCTTCCGGACCCGGCGACCGGTCCCGCAGCCGGGCGCACACCCGCCGGTGGCGGACCAGCAGACCGGCCTCGCCACCGGAGGCGTACGGCACGGGCACCTCCCACCGGACGTCGAGGCCGAGCAGCCGGCGAAGACGCGCCCCCAGCCCCCCGTCCTCCGGCCCGGACGCGGACCGCTCGTCCGGCACGTCGAGGGTGCCGAGCGCCGGCGCGCCCAGCGCTGCGGCCAGCTCGGCCTCGGTCCGCAGCCGCCGGCTCACCCGCGCGGCGGCCAGGTGGCCGACGACCGCGAGCAGGAAGAACAGCAGCGCACCGGCCGCGACGAGCTGCGTCCGCGTCGGCGGCGTCTCGTCCTTCGGCCGGGCCGCCGCCCCCATGACGACCATGTTGGCCTTGCCGGCGGACGGAGCCGCCTGCTCCAGCTTGTCCATGGCCTCCTGGAGGGAGGTGTGCAGCTTCGCGAGCTCGGTGCGGGTCTGCACGCTCTCCACCGACGTCCCCGGACCGGCCGCCTCGGCCAGCTCGGTGACGCGGCGGGCGGTCCGCGTCACCGTCTGCCGCAGCGCCTGGAGCCGCGCCGCCGCCTCCGGGTCGGCGTCGTCGCCGACGATCCGTGCCGCGAAGCCGACGAACTCCCGGGCCACCAGGTCGGCGAGCCGCTGCGCGCCCTCCGGGGTGCCGGCCGTGCCCGAGATCCTGACGATGTTGCCGTCCGCCGCCTCGGCCCGCACCCGCTCGCGCAGCCCGCCGCCGCCCGCCCCGGTCCCGCCGAGCCCGGCCGCCACCCGGTCGAGCACCACCGAACTGGTCGCGACCTGCGCCTGCGTCAGCAGCTCGCGCTCCTCCCACGCGCCCGGCAGCAGCACCGACGCCGACGTCGTGTACCGCGCCGGGAGCAGCGCCGAGGTGCCGTACCCGGCGAGCGCGCCCAGCACGGCGAGGACGGTGAGGAGCCGCCCCCGCCGACGGATCAACCGCCCGACCGTGACCAGGCGTATGGTGTCGTCGCTCAACGGCGCGGCCTCGTCCCCGCCCGTCCCGCGCCGCCCGCCGCCGGGCCCCGGCCGCCAGCGGCGGCCGCGTACGCGGCGAGCAGTGCCTCCTGGGAGTTCCGCCACGCCAGCGGCCCGTGGATCCGCTCCTGGCCGATCTTGCCCATCCGGGCCCGCCGCTCCGGATCGTCCATCAGCTCCGCGATCAGCGCGGCGAACGCGGCCTCGTCGTTCGCGGGGGCGTACACGGCCGCCTCACCGGCGGAGACGCGCGCCTCCTTGAGGTCGAAGGAGACGATCGGCCGGCCCATCACCATGTACTCCAGGACCTTGTTCATCGTCGACACGTCGTTGAGCGGATTGCGCGGGTCGGGGGAGAGGCACACGTCGGCGCTGCACAGCCACCGCACGAGCTCCGCGTCGGGGACCCGCCCGGTGAACTCCACGTGCTCCGCGATCCCGAGCCGCCCGGCCAGCGACACCATCGCGTCGAAGGTGTCCCCGGCGCCGACGAACACCGCGTGCCAGTCGGTCCGCCCGAGCTCGTCGCGCAGCTTCGCCAGCGCCCGCAGGGCGTAGTCGACGCCGTCCTGCGGGCCCATCACGCCCAGGTAGCAGAGCAGATGCGGCTTGCCGCGCTTCAGTTCCGGCTCGGCCGGCACCGGCCGGAAGCGGTCGGTGTCCGGCGCGCTGCGCACCACGAACACGTCCTCAGGACGCCGCCCGCCCCGGCGCACGGCCACGTCCCGGTAGCTCTCGTTGGTGGCGAGCACCACGTCCGAGGCCCGGTACGTCATCCGCTCCAGCGCGCGCACCCCCCGGTACAGCAGGTCCTCGCCGCGCCCGAACCGCGACAGGTACAGCTCGGGCACCAGGTCGTGCTGGTCGAAGACGAACGCCGCCCCCCGCCGCTTCAGCCACAGGGCGGGCAGGAACAGCAGGTCCGGCGGGTTGCAGGCGTGGACGACGTCGACCGGGCCGACCTTCCGCGCCAGCCGCAGCGTGTGCCACAGCGCCGTCCCGTACTCCCGCAGATAGCCGGCCGGACCTCCGGTGGCCGCGCGCAGCGGGTAGCGGAGGATCCGCACCCCGTCGACCACCGCCTCCGGTTCCGTGTCCCGCTTGCCGCCCCGGGGGCAGATGACGTGCACCTCCCAGCCCGCGTCGCGCAGCGTCACGCACTCCTGCCACACGCGCCGGTCGAACGGCACCGAAAGGTTCTCCACCAGGATCAGCGCGCGCCCGGCCGTCGCCCGGTCGCCGCTGGTCGAGTCACCACGCAAGGCCCACGTACCCCGGCTCGGCCCGCCGCGCGTCGGCGTCGGGAAGATGGACGAGATCGATGATCACCGGGCTGCCGCCCCGGGGCAGCGCCGCCAGGACGGCCGGGTCCCTGGTCCCGACGAGCACCACCTCGGCGTGGTCGAGCACCTCGCCGACGGAGTCCGCGAGGAGCCGCCCCAGGTGCGGCAGCCGGGTCTCGATGTACTCGCGGTTGGCGCCGAGCAGCCGGGCGAGGCTCACGTTCGCGTCGTGGATCCGCAGGTCGTACCCCTTCCCGAAGAGCCGCTCCGCCAGCTCCACGAGCGGGCTCTCCCGCAGGTCGTCGGTGCCCGGCTTGAAGGAGAGACCGAAGAGGCCCACCCGGCGCAGGCCCGTCCGCTCGACCAGCTCCACCGCCCGCTGGAGGTGGTCGGCGTTGGAGGGCAGCACATGCGACAGGATCGGCACGGAGACGTCCGCCCGCTGCGCCGCGTGGACCAGGCTGCGCAGGTCCTTGGGCAGGCAGGAGCCGCCGAAGGCGAAGCCGGGCCGCAGATAGGCGGGGCTGATGTTCAGCTTTCGGTCGGCCAGGAAGACGTCGACGACCTGGTGCGAGTCGACCCCCAGCGCCCGGCACACCGCGCCCAGCTCGTTGGCGAAACCGATCTTGAGGCCGTGGAAGGCGTTGTCCGCGTACTTGATCGCCTCGGCCGTGGGGACCGGCACCCGGAACACCTCGCCGGGCAGCCCCTCGTACAGCGCCGCCACCACGTCGCCGCTGGCCGCGTCCAGTTCGCCGATGACGGTCTTGGGCGGGTCGAAGAAGTCCCGCACGCTGGTGCCCTCGCGGAGGAACTCCGGGTTCACCGCGACCCCGACGTCCACGCCGGCCGTACCGCCGACGTACTTCTCCAGGATCGGGACCAATAAGTTCAGGCAGGTGCCCGGGAGCATGGTGCTGCGGAAGACGACGGTGTGCCGCCCGCCGCGCTCGGCCAGCGCGGCCCCGATCTCCTCGGTGACCCGCTCCAGATACGTCGTGCACAGGCTGCCGTTGGGCTCCGACGGCGTACCCACGCAGACCAGCGACACCTCGCTGGCCCCGATCGCCTCGCGGACGTCACCGGTGGCGCGCAGCGCCCCGGTCCGCACGACCTCGGCGACGAGCTCGCCGATCCCCTCCTCGACCACCGGCGCCCTGCCGTCGTTCACCAGGTCGACCTTGACCTGGTTCACGTCCACGCCGACGACCTCGTGCCCCGAGCTCGCCAGGCACGCGGCCGACACACAGCCCACGTAACCGAGCCCGAAAACGCTGACCCTCATGAAGCCTTCCTCCCCCCAGGCAGGCCCCACGGGCCCGCGATCCCGGCGCCGGCCGGACGACGACGCCGTCCCCCGCGCATCAGTACGCCCCCTGCCCGTGGAGGACCGCACGCAGCGTCTTCCACAAGATCACCGTGTCCAGGGCGAGCGACCAGTCCTCCACGTACCGCAGGTCCAGCCGGACCGTCTCCTCCCACGACAGGTCGCTGCGCCCGCTGATCTGCCACAACCCGGTGAGCCCCGGCTTGACCAGGAGCCGCCGCCGGATGTCCGGGCCGTACGCGGCGGACTCCTCGGGCAGCGGCGGGCGCGGGCCGACCAGCGACATCGAACCGGCCAGCACGTTGAGGAGCTGCGGGAGCTCGTCGATCGAGTACCGGCGCAGCACCGCCCCCACCCGCGTGACCCGCGGGTCCCTGCGGAGCTTGAACAGCGGCCCCGCGCCCTCGTTGAGTCCGGCGAGCCCGGCCCGGACCCGGTCCGCGTCGGCCACCATCGTGCGGTACTTGAGGATGGTGAACTCGCGGCCGTCCTTGCCGACCCGGCGCTGCCGGTAGAACGCCCCGCCCCGGCTGTCCACGGTCACGAGCAGCGCGACGAGCAGCATCAGCGGCGCGAACACGACCAGCAGGACCGCCGCGCCCAGCCGGTCGACGACCTCCTTGACCGCGCGGCGCCCGCCGGTGAAGGCCGGCATGCTGACCCGCAGCAGCGGGATCCCGAGCACCGCGTCGACGTGCAGCCGCGGACCCGCCACCTCCATCAGCACCGGCGCCACGACCATCTCGGCGTCGCTGCCCTCCAGGTTCCAGGCGAGCCGCCGCAGCCGGTCCGGTGACCAGTGCGGGTCCGGCGTGACCGCGACCACCCGGTAGCCGTCACGGCGCACGTGGTTCGAGACCTCCGCCAGCGGGCCGACGACCGGCACCCCCTCCACCTGGTCGCCGTCGGGCCCGTGCCCGTCCGTCGTGCACACCGCCTCCACGCGCCAGCCGAGGTGCGGGAACTTCCGGGTCCTGCTGATCAGATCGCGCACGGTGTCCGCGCTGCCCGCGGCGAGCACCGGCCGCAGACACCGCCCTTCCTTGCGCTGCTTGTGCAGCCAGAGCCGCAGCAGATACCGCGCCGTCATGGTGACGAGCGCGATCGCCGGGACGGCGACGAAGATCCAGAGCTTGATGTTGCGCGAGGTCAGCGCGATCCCGCCGAGCGCGAGCACGACGGTCGCCGCGAACAGCGACCGGCCGAGCCGCCGGAACTCCTCCGCGCCCTGCCCGAGCACCGCCGGCGCCCACGCGCGGCCGACCGCGAGCGAGGCCAGCACCAGCAGCTGGGTGCCGAAGGCGAGGATGCCCCACTTCTCGTGCCAGTCGGCGGCGTCCCTGACCCCGAAGAAGTCGCCGATCGCGGTCACCACCAGCGCGGTGGTCACGGTGTCGCTGATGATGACGGTACGGCGGTACCGCTGCTCCCACTCGATCGCGGGCTGGTCGACGGCCCCGGTCGCCGGACGCTCGCGCGTCGACGGAAACGGGCCGGCTAATCCCCCTTGCCGCACAGAACCCCCCAGGCTCCGGTGAACTGCGTGAACGACTCACACCGGCGGCAGCGGGGCTCACCCGCCGCGCCGGGACTCACGAAGTGCGCGAAAACCCGTCGAGACCCAGGGCGCTCCCCGCACCCGAGGTCCTCCCGGACCCGAAGAACAGAACATCCCCCGCACGACTGGTACCGGGGGGTGTCATTGCTGGTGGTGCGTGGCGCCGGACAGGAAGGGCACGAGTGGTCGCCGAGTGCCCGATCGGCTGAAGCATGGTCAATCTAGAGCATCGCCAAGGGAGTTGGGGCGAAGGTGTGGGCGAATTGTGGACAAAGTCTGAGGCCGTCTCCACGCCCCCGCCGCCACCCCCGTCCGACGCGGACAGGGGTGGCGGAAACGCTCAGCGGCCGGTGAAGGAAAGGCTGGTCGCGTCGTAGCGCGTACCGGCGATCCGCCCGGCCGGCGCGGCGGCCTCGATCGCCGCGAGGTCCTCGGCGGACAGCTCGACGGCCAGCGCCGAGAGGTTCTCCTCCAGGTTGCTCCGGCGCCGCGTGCCGGGGATCGGCACCACGTCGTCGCCCCGGTGCTGCACCCAGGCGAGGGCGAGCCGGCCGGTGCTGACCCCCTTCGCCGCGGCGAGCTCGTCCAGCCGCGCCACGATGGCCAGATTCCGCTCCAGGTTGCCCTCCGCGAACCGGGGCTGGGTCCGCCGTACGTCGGTCTCGGCCAAGCCGTCGAGCGACCGGTAGCGACCGGTCAGGAAGCCGCGCCCCAGCGGCGAGAACGGTACGAGGCCGATGCCGAGCTCACGGCAGACCGGGGCGATCTCCGCCTCCAGGTCACGCGTCCACAGCGACCACTCGCTCTGCAGCGCCGCGATCGGGTGCACCGCCTGCGCCCGGCGTACGGTGGCCGCGCCGGCCTCGGAGAGCCCGAGGTGGCGCACCTTGCCCGCCCGGACGAGCTCCGCCATCGCGCCCACGGTCTCCTCGATCGGCACCTCCGGGTCGACCCGGTGCTGGTAGTACAGGTCGATGTGGTCCACGCCGAGCCGCCGCAGCGACGCCTCGCACGCCTTCCGCACATGGGCGGCGTCCCCGCGCACCCGGGTGGCCTCGCCCAGCCGGTTCACGAAGCCGAACTTCGTGGCGATCACGACCTCGTCCCGCCGCCCGGCGACGGCCCGCCCGACCAGCTCCTCGTTGTGCCCGGCCCCGTAGAAGTCGGCCGTGTCCAGCAGGGTCACGCCGAGGTCCAGCGCGCGGTGGATCGTCGCGACGGACCGCGCGTCGTCCGCGGAACCGTAGCCGTGGCTCATGCCCATGCACCCCAGGCCCTGTGCGGACACCTCCAGGGCGCCCAGGCGCCGGGTGGAAACCTTCGTCATGCCGCTGCCTCCTGTACTCGGGATCACGGCTCGGGACGCTAGGCGCTGGAGCGCGCTCCAAGTCAAACGGCGGGGCGCCCTCCCTGGCATGGCGGCCCGGGAACGCGGGCAGTCGCGCGGTACGACGACCCGCACGGGCGAAGGAGGGTGTGGGGCATGGAGGCCGCCGTACGCCGTCACCTCGACATCGAAGGCCCGGACGCGGCGATGCGCGCCAGGCAGGAGGTTCTCCGCCTGCTGCGCGAGGCCGGCCACCGCGCGGGGGCGCCGGACGGGGACGGCGCGCCGGTGGACCGGACCGCCGAGAGCGACGCGGTCCTGGTGGTCACCGAACTCGTGGTCAACGCGGTCCGGCACGCCGGGGGCGTCCGCGCCCTGGACCTGGTCCTCGACCGGAGCGGCCTCGGCATCGCCGTCACCGACCGTGCCCCCGACCCGCCGGCCCCGCGCACCCCGTCGCTCACCGGGGAGGGCGGACTCGGCCTCGCCATCGTGGCCAGGCTCTCGGGCGCGCGGATGACCTGCCGCCCGGCCCCGGGGGGCAAGTCCGTCCACGTCCACCTGCCGCTGTCCTCCCCGGAGGGGGGACGCGCGCCGGAGGGATGACGAGCGGCGTACGCGATCACGGCAGCCCGCGAGCGGGCTGCCGTCGCTGTGTGAGCGGCCGCACGCGCCGGGTCCCGCCCCGGCCGGATAGGCGAAGCGGAATTCACGTAAAAATTGACGTATATGTCCGCGCGGCGCACACTCGGGATGAAGACCCTCCCCTCCCTCCAGGAGGAGGTATGACCAGGTCGCCCGTATCCCCGCCGCCCGCCCCGGACGGCCGCGCCGACAGCACGCGGATGCGCGTACGCACGGTGCCGGTGCCGGCCGGGACCAGGACGGTCGTGCGCCTCGGCGGCGAGATCGACATGGACAGCGCCGTCGCGCTGGAGGCGGCCCTCACGGACGTCCTGGCCGGAGGGGTGGACGGCAGCCCGCTCGTCCTCGACATGTCCGACGTCACGTTCTGCGACTCGACGGCCCTCAACGCGCTGTTGCGGGTCCGCCGTCTCGCCCTGCGCGGGCACGGCTCCCTGTCGATCGCCTCGGCGAGCGACCAGGTGGCCCGCCTCCTCGACCTCACCGGCACCGGCGAACTCTTCCGGCCGCCGGACCCGGCCTGAGCGGGCCGCGCCGCGCCTCGCAGGAACCGCCGAAGGAGTGCTCATGTCCACCGGCCGATCCCCGGAAACCCTCGTCCGACCCCGCGGTACGTCCCCGGCCGCCGTCCGGCGGCGGGCTCTCGACGGCCTGGCCGCACCGGAACGCCCGACCGAGGTCTCCACCGACACCGCGCGGGCCCTCTCGACGGCGCTCTTCGCCCGGCTCCGCGAGCTCGACGAGGGCACACCGGAGCACGCCTACCTCCGCAACACGCTCGTCGAGCTCAACCTCAGCCTGGTCAAGTTCGCCGCGCGCCGCTTCCGGGGCCGCCCCGAGCCCGCCGAGGACATCGTCCAGGTCGGCGCCATCGGGCTCATCAAGGCGATCGACCGCTTCGACCCCGACCGTGGGGTCGAGTTCTCCGCGTTCGCGCTGCCGACCGTCGTCGGCGAGATGAAACGGTTCTTTCGTGACACGGGCTGGGCCGTCCACGTCCCCCGCCGGCTCCAGGAGCTGCGCATCGCCCTCGTCCGGGCCTCCGACGCGCTCGAACAGGACGAGGGCCACCGGCCCAGCCGCGCCGAACTCGCCGACCGTCTCGACCTCACCGAGGCCGAGGTCGCGGAGGGGGAGCTGGCCGCCAACGCCTACTCCGTCCACTCCCTCGACGCCCCCGTCGGAGCCGAGGACGACGACAACGCCCCGCAGGGAGTCGTCGGCCGCCGCATCGCCGTGACGGAGCCCGGCTACGAGCTCATCGACGACCTGGAGTCCCTCGGACCGCTGGTCGCCCGCCTCGACGCCCGCGACCGCGAGATCCTCGCCCTCCGCTTCGGCGAGGACCTGACCCAGGCCGAGATCGGCCTGCGCGTGGGCCTCTCCCAGATGCACGTCTCCCGCGTCCTCGCCCGCATCCTCGGCGACCTCAGAAGGGACCTCCTGACGGACGCGCCTCAGGAAACCCGTTAGACAGGAGGGGAGTTCCGCCCGGTACGGTGCCGTGTCGTACGACGTACGCACCCCGCCACCACGGAGGATCCCCCTGCGCATCGACCTCGTCGTCCTCCACACCGACCGCCTGGAAGACTGCCGCGCGTTCTACACCGGACTGGGGCTGACCTTCGTCCGGGAACGGCACGGTACGGGCCCCGAGCACTACGCGGCCGTCCTCGCCGACGGTGCCGTCCTGGAGCTGTACCCGGCGACCGGCCGCCCGCCGACCGGGCACCTCCGCCTCGGCCTCGCCGCACCGGCCGGGGCCGCCGGGGCCCGCCGCCGGGTCCTGACCGACCCGGACGGCCGCACTGTCGTCGTCACGCCCGGCTGAAGGGACCCGCCCACCCGCCTCATCGAGGCCGGTCGGGCCGCTCGGGCAGGTCCTGCTCCGTCCAGATCGTCTTGCCGCGCGTCGTGTAGCGGCTGCCCCAGCGGCTCGTCAGCTGGGCGACCAGGAAGAGGCCCCGGCCCCCCTCGTCCGTCACCAGGGCGCGGCGGAGCCGGGGCTGGGTGCTGCTCGGGTCCGACACCTCGCACACCAGCACCCGGTCCCGGACCAGGCGCACGGTGACCGGCCCCCCGGCGTACCGCATCGCGTTGGTGACGAGCTCGCTCACGATCAGCTCCGTGCTGAACACCAGCTCGTCCAGCCCCCATTCCTCGAGCCGCCCCCGGACGTCGGCGCGCGCGTCGCCCACCGCCGCGAGGTCCGCGGGGTACTCCCACACCGCCGTGGACTCCTCGGGAACGGCGTGGGTACGGGCCAGCAGGAGGGTGATGTCGTCGGCCGGGTTCTCGGCGTGCGGGCTCCGCGCGAGCACCGCCTCACCGAGCGACGCCGGGCTCCCGAAGTCCCCGCTCAGCTCGGCGAGATCCGCCTTCAGCCGCTCGGAACCGGCCGCCACGTCCCGCCCGAGGAGCCCGTCGGTGTAGCAGACCAGCGTGCTCCCCGGCGGCAGGGTGAGGGTGGTGACCTCGAAGGGATGGTCCCCGACGCCGAGCAGCGGCCCCGGGGCGAGGGGGACGAAGGCGACCTCGCCCGCCGGGGTGACGAGGGCGGGCGGCGGATGACCGGCGGACGCCATCCGGCAGGTGCGGGCGACCGGATCGTAGACGGCGAACAGACACGAGCCGCCGACGGTGTCCGGATGCTCGGCCTCGATCTGCATCCGCCGCACCAGATCGTCCAGCCGGGCCAGCAACTCGTCCGGGGGAAGGTCGAGTTCGGCGAGGGTCTGGACGGCGGTACGCAGCCGGGCCATGGTCGCCGCCGCCTCCAGGCCGTGCCCGACGACATCGCCGACGACGAGCCCGACCCGCAGCGACGACAGGTCGAAGGCGTCGTACCAGTCGCCGCCCACGCTGACCGAACCCCCCGCGGGCAGATAGAAGCCCGCCGTCTCCGCGGCGGTGCTGCGCGTCGCCGCGGGCGGCAGCAGACTGCGCTGGAGGACGACCGCCGTCTGGTGCTCGCGGGCGAACCGGAACGCGTTGTCGATGGCGGTCGCGGTCCGCGCGCACAGGTCGTGCATCAGCCGGATGTCGGTCTCGTCGAAGGGCGTCGCGCCCCGCGTGCGGTACACCGCCGCGTACCCGAAGAACCGTCCGCGCCGGTAGAGCGGGCAGCCCAGCGAGGCGTGCGTGCCCTCGGGCAGGAAGCGGGCGATCCGCTCCGGATCGCCGCCGAGGATCCGCCGCGCCTGCTCCGCGTCCGCGACCAGCACGTCCCCGACGAACTTGGCGGCGATCTCCGGCGACTCCGCCACCCGGGGGATCGCCTCGCCCACCTGGATCAGCCGCTCCGGCCACGCCCCCTCGGAGGTCCGCACCGCCACCCGGCGCGGCGCGGACGCCTCCTGGCCCGGATAGCCGGGCGCCGGGTCGCGGCCTTCCAGGACGTCCTCGGGGTAGTCGACCGTCGCGTGGTCGCCCAGCCCCGGCACAAGCACCCGGGTGAGGTCCCGCGCCACCTGGACCACGTCGAGCGACTGCCCGATCTCGAACGCCCCGCGGTACGCGGCGTCGATGCGCTGGCCGGGCCCCGCCTCCACCACCCGGGACGCCTCGACCATGACGCCCCGGGGCGTGCCGAGCACGTCCTCCACGCGGAAGCACGACAGGGAGAGCGCCGACGAGCCGCCGGCCGGCACCGGCTCGTAGACGCCCCCGGCGAGCGGGACCCCCGTGGCGGCCACGTCCTCGAACGCCGCCCCCGCTGTGCCGCTCCCGTCCCGCGCGGCCAGCCGTACCAGCCAGTCCTCGCCGGCCCCCGGAGGGCGCAGCGCCTCCATGGCCGCGTTGGTCCGCACGAGACGCCCGGTGATGTCGTACTGGGCGACGCCGATGCCGTCCTGGGCCAGCAGCGCCCGCGCGATGTCCCGGTCCTGGTCCCAGCCGCACGCCTCGTCGGGCGCCAGCGCCAGGACCAGCCGCTCGGCGGAGCCGTCCGCTCCGGACACCCGGACGTCCGCCTCCACCACCCGGCCCGACCGGTGCCGCAGCCGCACCCGCCGCCCGGCCGTCGGATCGCCGGGCTCCGGCACCTCGCCCAGCACCTCGCGGGCCGGCCGGCCCGTCATCTCCTCGCCGGTCCAGCCGAGCAGCCGCTGGGCGGCCCTCGACCACCACACGACCCGCCCGTCGGCGTCGAGCAGGGCCGCCGCGACACCGGCGAGCGGCGACCCGCCCCGAGGCCGGGGTTCGGCGTCCCCGGCCGGGTTGCTCGGTCCCACGCGGCCTCCTCGTCGGCCAGGGGTATCCGGCCCTGCTGCCAGGATGCGCCCGCACGACGGGGCGGGCACGCCGGGACACCGCCGACCGCTGGTGACGCTCCGTGAGGGGCGACCGCTCGCCCGGCCCTCGCTCCGCCCGCCCACTCCGCGGACGGCGGGGCGGGAGGGCGCCGTCGGGTGCTATCGTCCCGCCCATGCAGCACACCACCGGCCTCGCCATGATGCGAATGATGCCCCCGACCCCGGAGGCGCTTCGCTAGCGAAGCCGTGTGCGCACTGGATGCGACGGACCCTCCGGAGACGGAGGGTCCTTTTTTGTTGCCCAGGACCGGACCGGCGCGGCGATCCCGCTCCCTCCCTCGCCCCTTCCCGCCCGACAGCTCGCACCACGCCCTCACTCGACAGCACGCCCTCCCTCGACAGAACGGCGACGAACCCGTCATGACCCTTCTCCCGGTCGTCTCCCTCACCGACTGCGCCGACCCCAACGCGCTCGCCCGCCAGTCCACCCGGATCGCCACCCTCTTCGGCTCCACGCCGACCGTCCTGCCGCTGGGCGGCCCGGACCCGGAGGGTGCCGCCGCCCTCACCCTGCTCGACCTGCTCCGCTCCACGGACCTGATCGGCGGCCCGAGCCGACCGGTCGTGGTGCTCGTCAACATCGCCCCGAGGGACGGGCACTGGCCCAACGGCGTGCCCTTCTGCTACTTCCGGCACGGGGACCACCTGGTCATCACCACCGCGAGCCGGCGGGTCCTCGCCCCGCTGGCGACCTACCTCGGCCTGACGGAGGTCCAGGTCACCGACGTACGCCAGGTGCTGGAGGCAGCCGCCGGCGGCTGGGCCGAGCTGACGGCGGCCGAGATCGAGGAGATGGTGCGGACCCAGTTCCGGAGCCTCTGGTACGTGCCCCTGCTCGCCCGCTGGCTGGCGGACGGCCGGACGGTCCCCGCCGAGCCGATGGCGGTGCACCCGTCCGCCGAGGACGAGGTGCGCGTCGCCGTCGTGGACAACTTCGGCAACTGCAAGCTGGACCGCCCCGCCACCGAACTCCCCGGCTACGACCGGGCGAAGAGCCTCCTCGTCCACAACCGGCTCGAAGGCCGGGACGTCCGGGTGCGGTGTTACGACCGGCTCCCCGACGTCCCGCTGGGCGAGCCCGGCATCACCGTCGGCAGCTCCGGCGTCGGCTTCGCCGAACTGGTCGTCCGCGGCGGTTCGGCGGCGGACACCTTCGGCCTCAGCCAGGGCGACCGGGTGTTCCAGCTCGCCGGCTGACACCGCCCGCCCACCCGTTCGCCCCGCGCCCGCCCGTTCGCCCCTCGTCCTCTCGCCCGCTCAGCCCCAGGTACGGGAGCAGAGGACGAGCCGGTATCCGTCCGGGTCCTCGACCGTCACCCCGTACTCGTCCCAGTACGGGTTGTGCGACGCCACCCGCGTCCCGCCTGCCGCGATCAGCCGCTCGACGAGCGCTTCCTCGGGCGGCTCGCCCAGGTAGAGGACGAAGAGGTCGTCGACGGTGGGCGTGGGGTCGAGCGGGGCCGCCGGGTCGCGGGTGAGCTCGAAGTGCCACCCGCCGTCCGCGGGCCCGACCATCAGCAGGTCGTGCTTGCCGGGCCCGCTCGCGGTGGAGCGCCACTGCACGGCGAGGCCCAGACCGTCGACGTAGAAGCGCTCGGCGGCGGCGAGATCGCGGGAGGGGCGCGCGATCCGGACGTGGGTGGTGGGCGCGATCACGCGGACTCCTCCAGCGCGGCGCGCCACACGGGGCTGTCGACGTAGTGGTTGTCGTAGCGCTCCGCCGAGTCCGCGATCTCCTGGACGTCGGCCTCGCCGCGCATGACCCGGCCGAGCAGCCGCAGGTAGTCGAAGCGGCCCATGCCGGGGGTGAACACGAACAGCACGTCCGCCGTGCGGCCGGGCGCGGCGGCGAAGGCGTGCGGGGTGTGCGGGGGCACCGCGAGGAAGTCGCCCGCGTGGAGCACCGTGACCTCCTCGCCGACGAGGACCCGGAGGGAGCCGCTGATCACGAAGAACAGCTCGGTCGCCTTGGTGTGGAAGTGGGCGGGCGCTCCCACGGCCCCCTCGGCGAAGGTGGAGCGGTAGCTGGTGAAGCCGTCGGCCGTACGGTCCGAGTCGGCGAGCAGCGTCATCACGCTGCTCGGGTCGGCACAGGTCTCGGCCTCGTCGTGCCGGGTGAGCAGGGGCGGGAAGGGCGCGGTGGCCGGAGTCTTCTCGATCATCAGGCGACCCTATGATCTTGGACCCCGTTTCGGCGACGGTCCCGAGAGGGGCCGTCGCGGGCGTGGCCTTCGTACCGCCGGGGCTCCTGTCAGGCCCCGTCCCGACAGTCCACCTCCGCCTCCGCTGTCGCCGCCCGAAATCCGCTTGTGTCGTCCGCGCCCCGGCCCCACCATGGCGCCGTGACGAACGCAGCCCGGCAGGACGTGCCGGAAGCCCGCCGGCCGGTCGCGCTGGTGACCGGCGTCGGCCGGTCCGTGAGCATCGGCGCGGGTGTCGCCGCCCGACTGGCCCGGTCGGGCTGGGACATCGCCTTCACCTACTGGTCGCCGTACGACGACCGCATGCCCTGGGGCGCCGAGGCCGGCGCGCCCGAGGCCATGGCTCGGGCCCTGGCGGAGCACGGGGCCAGGACGGCGGCGGTGGAGGCGGACCTCGCGGAGCCGAGCGCCGCGGAGCGCGTCTTCGACGAGGTCGAGCGGCGTCTCGGCGGGGTGACCGCCCTGGTGATGTGCCACTGCGAGTCGGTCGACTCCGGCCTCCTCGACACGACGGTCGAGAGCTTCGACCGCCACTTCGCCGTGAACGCGCGCGCCCCCTGGCTGCTGATCCGCGAGTACGGCCGCCGGTTCCGGGGCACCCCGGGCACGGGCCGCGTCATCAGCCTGACCAGCGACCACACCGTCGGCAACCTGCCCTACGGGGCCAGCAAGGGCGCTCTGGACCGCATCACCCTGGCCGCGGCCCACGAGCTCGCCCCTCTCGGCGTGACGGCCAATGTCGTCAACCCCGGCCCCGTGGACACCGGCTGGATGGACGACACCATCCGGGAGCGGGTGCTGCGGGGGACACCGCTGGGCCGCATGGGCACCCCTCAGGACACCGCGCATCTGGTCGACTTCCTCTGCTCGGCCCAGGGGCAGTGGATCAACGGCCAGCTGCTGAAGAGCAACGGCGGCCTCGGCTCCTGACGGTGCCGGCTCAGCGGGGACCGGGCCGCCGCCACACGAGGGTGTAGCGCCAGAACAGGCGCCGCCGCAGCCGGGCGCCCGGCAGTACGACGCGGGCCTCCGCGACGATGTCGCCGAAGCACATCTCCGCCGGCCGGGTCCGGGCCGTCATCGCCTCCGGCCGGGCGGCGGCCCTGCGGCCCCCGTTCCTCCCCCAGCCCATGGCGGCGTTCAGCGGGACGGCGGCGGCGCCGAGGAGATGGTCCCCGAAGGTCCGCGCCCGGAACAGGCCGACGACGACCAGGGTCCCGCCGGGAGCGAGGTGCCGGCGGAAGCCGGTCAGGGCGTCCGAGAAGGGCAGATGGTGGAGCGTGGCGACGCAGGTGATGACGTCGTAGGGCCCGGCGGGGATCCCGTTCAGCCCGTCCGCGACCGTGAAGTCCGCCCGGCTCGCCGGCGGCGTCAGCTCCCGCGCCCGCGCGGTGATCACCGGATCGGAGTCGATCCCCAGGACCTCCTCGCCGCGCGTGGCCAACAGCCGGGCGAGGTCGCCGCTGCCGGACCCGACGTCGAGCGCGCGGCGGAAGCGCCCGGGCAACTGCCGCATGATCCAAGGGTGGTAGTGCGCGTTGTGGTCCCAGGGGTGGGCGGCGTTGAACCGTTCGAGCGCCAGGAAGAACCGCCGCGGCAGAGAGGTCATGCCACCAGTCCACCAGAACCGGGACCGGCAGCGACGTCGCCCCGGACCCGACGGGCCTGGGGCGACCGTGAACTCTCCTTACCGCACAACGACGTTGTGCGCCGGAAAGATCGTGGGCTGGACGTCGGCGTGACCGAGGTCGGCGAGGATCGGGCCGAAGGTCCGCGCGTGGTGCTCCAGGGCTTCCACGCTCTCCCAGACCTCCGTCACGCGGAATCCGCCGTCGACCGGCCCCGCCGCGTGCGAGACGAGCCCGGTGTTCGGCAGGTCGGCGAAGCGCGAGAAGCCCCGCCCCTCGGTGACCCGCTCGATGACGGCGTCGTAGAGCTCCTGTCCGGCGCCGGGGAAATCGAAGCTGACGATGATGGCCATGAGTTGCCCCTGTCTCGTTACCGCCGCGTCGGTGCGACGGGCGCCCGATCCTAGCCACGGGTGATCGCTTCCTGGCGCACGGTGATGGGCCGCGGAGCCGGTGCTCCCCGGGGCGAACGGCCGGTGCCCGTAGGGGCGATGCGGGTTTCCCCGGCACCGGGCGGGGCCCGCTGCGCTCTCTGTTCGACAGGCGACCGGTCGCCGCCGCGTGCCTCTCCCGGTCGCGGCCTCCCTCGCGCGGGGGGTCTGCCGTGGCAGGCCCGGACATGACAAGGAGTCCTGTCTCCACCTAGTCTTCCGGCATGAAGATGCTGGTGGGGGGCCTGACGGCGGGGCTCGGTTTCGGGGCGGTCGCGGGGCTGGTGGCCGCGGGAGCGTCGCGGCACGGCGTTCCGGACGCGCCGGTCGCGGTGTTCCTGTGGACGGCCTTCGGGGAGATTCCGGCCCTGGCCATGACCACGGGGTGGGCCTTCGCCGGGCTCGTCGTCTGCCTGGCCTGGATGAGCGCCTCACCGGGCACGGGCGCGGTGATCGGTGCCCTCGTCCTTCCGGCGGCCCACGCGGCGTTCTCCGTGACGGCGACCGCCGCGGGCGGCGACGGCGGACTCCTGACGGAGTGGCTGCTCGTGGCGTGGCTGGTCGGTGGGCTGTTGGGCGCGGCCACGGGATGGGTCAGGCGGACCCTGGTGCCGGCGACCGGCTGACCGGGGCCGGGCCGGTGATCCGGCCGCGCACCCAGGGCCGTTCCGCCCCACGGGCTCGCGCCGGCGGTCGGGCCCCCGACGGGCGGTCGTACGAGGAAGGGCGGTCCCCGACGGGTGGTCGTACGAGGAAGGGCGGGCCCCCGACGGGCGGTCGTACGAGGAAGGGCGGGCCCGGCTGAGCGGGCCCGCCCTCGTCCGCTCGCGTCAGCGCGTGCGTACCGACCTCAGGGGTGGTGGAACCGGACCTCGGGGTGGGCCGGGTCCGGACCGTCGAGGAGCGGCTGGTCCTCGCCCCGCAGGTGCTCGTCGAAGAACGCGGCGACGTACGCGCGGGTGACGGAGACGGCGCGCTCGGCCGGGAGGTCACCGTGCGGGAGACCGAGGTGGCCGAGGAGCACGGGCGCGTCGGAGAAGCCGAGGTGGTCGGCGCCGGTGACGGTCAGCCAGTGCTTCGCACCGCGCAGGCCCGCCCACGTCCTGTCCCAGGAGGCGTCGTCCCCGCCCGGCCCGTGGGAGTCGGTGCCCAGGAACAGGAACGGACGTCCGCCGAGCCCGTCCGCCGGCAGCTCGTCCCAGAACGTGCCGTCCATGTTCACCCCGGCGTCGATCCGCCGGTCCGAGGCCATGGCGGTGCCCGCGCTCGCCCCGCCGATCGAGTGGCCGGCCATGCCGATCCGCTTCCGGTCGATGGAGGACGCGTACTTCCAGGCGGGCCGGGGGCCGGTCAGCCGGTCCAGGACGAACCGGGTGTCGGCCGCGCGGGTCCCCGTCACCACCGAGCCCTTGCTCCAGCCGCTCTCCTCCATCACGGTGCACGCCACGCAGGTCAGCGTCCGTCCGCCCGGCACCGACGTACCGGACGCCTCGTAGGCGTGGTCGAGCGAGGCCACGACGTAGCCGCGTGAGGCGAGGTCCACGGCGAGTCCGGTGAGGGTGTAGCGCCCCATGCCGAAGCCGGGGGACAGCACCACCAGCGGGTGCCGTCCGGGGGCGGGTCGCACGTCCACCGCGCTGTGCGTACGGGCCTTCGCCACCTGCCGGATCAGCGCCGGGTCGGCCACCGACACGGCCTCGAGGAGCAGCCGGGCCTCCTCCCGGGTGGCGTACGCCGCCGGACGGCCGTGCGCCGAACGGGCCGCCGGATAGTGCAGGGTGACCATGAGCTCCCGGCCATCGGCCTCGGGCACCCACGGGTCGGTGCGGGAGCGGTCCACGAGGTGCAGGACGGAACTCCCCACCTTGTGCGGCCCGGTGGGCGCGGGCATCCGCAGGGCCCCGGCCGGCCGGTCGGCGAGGGACGCCGGCGTGTTCTGCGGGACGGAGACCGCGACCGGTGGGGGAGCCGAAGCCGAAGTCGGGGCGGCGGCGGTGGCGGTGGTGGCCGCGGGTAACGCGACGGCGCAGGCGAGCAGGGCGGTGGCAGCCGCCCGGATCAGTGTGTTCATGCCGAGGACGCTACGGCCCCGGCGCCGGTCCCCGCGTCCTCCCACGGTCGCAACCGGACACCCGGAGCCGTACGACCCGGGTCTGACGCCCGTCCTCCCCGCCCCGGCGAATCTCCTTTGCGCCCGCGGCAGTCGGTGGCCTAGTTTCCCGGACGAGCCGTCACCTGCGGAAACGAAGGCGAGGCGGCGGCACGGCACGACGAGCGACGAGCGGGCGAAGCCCGGAGGGACGGTGGGACCATGTGGCCGCGAGTGAACGGCATGCGGGTGCTGGAGCTGGGCACGCCCGGCGAGATGAGGGAGCGGCTGACGGGGCTGGTGCTGGCCGGGCGGAAGACCGCGACCACCGGCCTGCTGTCCGAGTACGTGGAGGAGGCCGAGGGCCTCGAGTTCGCGGGGGAGCGTCTGGCGCTCGTCGGGGACGAGGGTACCCACGTCGCCACGATCGAGATCACCGGTGTCGAGGTCGTCGCGTACCGGGAGGTCACCTGGGAGCACGCCGCCGCCGAGGGGGAGGGCGACCGCTCCCTGGAGGACTGGCGGGCCGGCCACTCCGGCTTCTGGGCGGGCATCGGCACCCCGGTGGCAGAGGACACGCCCGTGGTCTGCATGCGCTTCCAGGTCGTCGACCGCCTCTGAGCCCGACCTTCTATGTCCGACATGGATGGTCAATAGAATGTCCGGATGAAGGACATCGACGCGATCGCGATGCTGCAGGACCCGGTGCGCCGCCGCCTCTACGAGTACGTGGTGGCGCAGGGGCGCGAGGTCGGCCGCAACGAGGCCGCCGAGGGGGCCGGCGTCGCGCGGACGCTGGCCGCGCATCACCTGGACAAACTGACCGAGGCCGGACTGCTGGAGAGCGGCAGCCGCCGGCTCACGGGGCGCTCCGGGCCGGGTGCGGGCCGCCCCGCCAAGGTGTACACGCGGGCGGCGGGTGAGCGCACGGTGTCGCTGCCCGGCCGCGACTACCGCACCGCCGCCGAGCTCCTCGCCGAAGCCGCGGAGGAGGCCGGCCTGGACGCCGGGCTCACCGCCGCCGCGCGCCGCCGGGGTGAGGCCCTGCGCGGCTCGGCGGAGCCGTGCGGCGGCCTCGACGAGGCCATGGCGATCCTCGCCGCGCGCGGCTACGAACCCCGCCTCGAAGCGGCCGAAGGAGTCGGGGGAGCCGAGGGGGAGGACGGCGGCGCCGAAGGGGACGGCGGCGGAGCCGAAGGCGGGGGCGCGGAGCCCGGCGCCGTCATCCGGATGCGCAACTGCCCCTTCCACGCCGTCGCCGAAGCCTTCCCGCCGCTCGTCTGCGGCATGAACCTCGCCCTGCTGGAAGGGCTGTTCGGTGTCGACGGCCCCCTCCGCGCACGGATGGACGCCCGCCCGGGGGAGTGCTGTGTCGTGGTCCGAGCTTCTAAAAACAACGAGCATTGACATAGAAAACGCGGCCGTGCTGGGATGAGGTCATGACCACCCCAGCCGCGCCCGCCGCCGTCCACCTCGCCCAGCTCAACGTGGCCACCCTGCGCCACCCCCTCGACGACCCGCGCATCGCGCCTTTCGTCGAGGCGCTCGACCCGGTCAACGCCGCCGCCGACGGCGCGCCCGGATTCGTGTGGCGGCTCGTGGGGGAGGGCGCGGGCGACGCGACCGGGCTGCGGCCGGCGGGCGAGGACGTCATCGTCAACCTCAGCGTCTGGGAGACCCAGGACGCCCTGTGGGACTTCGCCTACCGCAGTGGGCACCTGGACGTCATGCGGCGCCGGCGCGAGTGGTTCCAGCGGCACGTCGAGGCGCACCTGGTGCTGTGGTGGGTCCCCGCCGGTCACGTCCCGACCGTCGCCGAGGCCCTGGAGCGGCTGGCGGAGCTGCGCGAGAACGGGCCGTCCCCGCGCGCGTTCACCTTCGCCTCGTCCTATACCGCGGACGAGGCCGCCGCTCACAGCGCCCCGTAGCCGCACCGCAGGCGGCCGGCCGGGCCGAGGTCGGGCGCGAGCGGCCCGGGAGGGTCAGACCTTCCCGCCGCGCAGGGCGCGCGTCAGGCGGACGACCCCGTACACGAGCAGCACGTTCACGGCCGCGCCGGCCGTGACGAGCGCGGCCGAGGCGAACGGATTGCCGGTGGCGTCCGGGTCCGGGTCGGTCTCCGGGTCGAGGAGGGCGAGCGGGTAGAGCACCCCGATCGTCACCAGCACCGAGCCCGGAAAGGTGGACAGGTGCAGGACGTCGAGGAATCCGTCGGGCCGCGCGCCCGCGACGGCGCGGGCCAGTCCGGCCGCCGCGACGAGGCCGACGTAGCCGTACGCCAGGAGTCGGCCGACGCGGACCTTGCGGCCGGGGCGCGGGGCGCCGCCGGTGGGGGACGAGTCGCCGGTGTGGGGGGAGTTCATGGGTGAGTTTCCTTGGTGCGGTCGGGTGCCCGAAGGGCCCGCGCCCCCGTGGACGACGGGGGCGCGGGCCCCAGGCCCTCAGTATTGAACATGTTCAAGGGGGAAGTCGACCCCGGGTGCGGTCACCCGGGGTCGCGTCACGCCCCGGTCAGAACTTGTTTCGGACGACCTTCCGCAGATTGCTGCCCAACTTGTCCCAGTACTTCTTCGCCATCGCCTCGTTGAAGCTCCGGCCGAGGACCGCCGCGCCGCCGCCGAGGTGGCCGCGGATCTCCAGCTTCATCCGGCCCTTCTTCTTGTAGAGGTCGAAGCCGACCCAGCCGCCCGGCCAGTCCGGGTGCCCGAAGCGGGCGCCGAGCTGGAGGTAGCTCTTGCCGATGCTGTTGACGTTGACCGGGAAGTACCACGACACGCCCAGGACGACGGGGCGGAGGGTGAAGTCCTGCCCCTCCCGGGTGATCTTGTTCGGGCGGCCCGGGATCGGGAAGACCGCCTTGAAGTGGCTCTTCCAGTACTTGAACACGGACTTGTCCGACGCGCCGGTCTTGCCGAGGTCGTAGTGCCGGTAGTAGTCGGCGAGGCCGCTGGAGTCGCTGCACCCGACCGGGTCGCCGCCGCAGTACACGTAGGCGTTCCTGCCGCCCGCGTACTTCGGGTCGGCCTGGAGGAACCGGCCGGTGGCCGGGTCGTAGGCGCGCGCCCCGGTCAGCACGAGACCGCTGAGGGTCTCGCTGGACACCTGGGCGGAGCCGAGCCAGCCGTAGCGGGCGGCGAGGGTGTCGTCGACCGGCAGGCCGTACTCGTCGTAGCGCTGGACCGAGGACTCGGCCGGGGTGGTCAGGTCCAGCTGGACCGAGACGTCCCCGTGCAGGTTCGTCAGCTGGAGCACGACGCTGCCGCCGGGCCCGGTGATCGCGCCGAGCCCGCCGGTGAGATCGTTGACGAATCGGTTCACCTTGCCGTCGGAGGTCACCGCCCAGTCCGGGCTCGACGAGTCGTCGCCGAAGTGCTGGGTCACGGTGCCGACGGTGCTCCAGGTGCCGTCCTGGCCCTGCGACCAGGTCGTGGCCACGGCCGGACGGCTCGCGGCGTCGAGGTCCCAGACGCGCCGCTGGGTGCCCACGGTCTCCGAGCGGAGCAGGTCGCCGGTGAAGTACTCCAGCGTGGCGGCGCCGTGGGTGGTGGCGCGGCCGAAGGCGTCGTACGTCCGGCCGACACCGGTCAGCCGGTCGGCGCTGTCGTAGGCGTACGACTCCGGGGTGACGACGGCGTCGGCGGTGGCCGGGTCGCAGTCGTCCAGGGTCGTGGACTTCGACGTCCGGTTGCTGTTGGCGTCGAAGCCGTACGACCGGACCGCGCAGCCCGCCGCGGACGTGTCCGCGGCGCTGGTCAGCCGGCCCGCCCCGTCATAGCCGAGGACGGTGGAGACACCGGTGCCGTCGGTCAGGCTGTGGCCCGCCATGCGGCCGTTGACCCGGTACTCGGCGATGTCCGCGAGGACCGTCGTGCCGGCGGCGTCCGTGTACTCGCGGGCGGTCGTCCGGTCCGCGGGGTCGGTCGTCACCTTCAGCCGGTAGCCGCCCGGGAGCTGCTGGCCGGTCAGCCGGCCGTCCGCGTCATAGGAGGCGGTGAAGGTGCCCGCGGCGGAGTCGCCGAGGCTCGTGAGCCGGCCCGCGGCGTCGTAGCCGTAGGTGGTGCTCGCCCCGGTGGAGTCCGCCGACTTCACCGGCCGGTCCAGCAGGTCGTACTCGGTCGTGGCGGTGTTGCCCGCCCCGTCCCGGTACGAGACGAGCCGGCCGAGCGTGTCGTACCCGTAGGAGATCGTCTTGCCGCCGGACGTCTGGCCCGTCGTCTTCCCGGTCTCGGGGTCGTACGTGAACACCGTCTCCGGCACGGCCGTGCCGGGACCGCCGCTCGCACTCGTCCGGGCGCGCCGCCCGGCGTCGTCGTAGCCGACGGTGCTGGTGAGCGTGGCGCCGTTGGCCGTGCGGGTGGTGGTGGCCACCCCGCCCCAGCGGTTGTACGTGTACGCGGTCGTGGCCACGTCCGCGGGCGTGCCGCCCGTGACCTTGCCCGCGGGCTCGGTACGGCAGAGCAGCCCGGCCCACTCCGGACGCGCGGCGCACGCGCCGGTGCCGTCGGCGGTCCAGTACGTGTACGTCAGGGTGCCGGCGTCGCCGCCGTTCGAGGCGGGCAGGCTGGTGGTGGCCGGCTTGCCGTCCGCGCGGTAGGTGGAGCGGGTGTTGCCGACCTGGTTGCCCTGACCGTCCCGCGTGACCAGCTCCTCGCCGGTCGCCCAGTTGTACGTGGTCACCGTGGTCCGGGTGTCCGCGTCCTGCGGGTAGCCCTCGATGGCCGCGCCCGTCACCGAGGAGGTCGGCAGGCCCGAGACGGCGGCGTCCGCCGGACGTCCCTCGTCGTGCTTGTCGGCCGTGTGCTCACGGGCCGGGACCAGCGCGCCCGCCGGCAGGGCCGGGTTGGCGCCCGAGGCCGCCACCGGGCCCGCCAGGGACACCAGGCGCAGGGGGCCGTAGGAGTGCAGCACCCGCTGGCCGTCGGCCGAGTACACCGTGGCGGCGGAGAGCCGCTCGGCCCGCTCGGCGGTGCTCAGGCCGGTCAGGCCGAGCGCGGCGAGCTGCGCGGCCGCGTCCGGACCGGCGCCGAGGGCGAGGTCGCGGTTGGCGGCGGACAGCGACGACACCTCGTTGCCGAAGGCGTCGTACTCGGTGGTGGTCAGACCGCCACCGGGGGTCGCCGTGTTGGTCTCCCGTCCGTTGGCGTCGACGTAGGTGATCGACGCGCGGCCGTAGCCGGCCGCCGTCAGGTCGGCTCCGGTGGAGGAGGCCGGCACGGAGTCGGCGGGGAAGACCGCCGTCGCGTCGGTCGGGACCTCGCTCTGCGCCCAGGCGCCGACCGTGGCCGGGTCCATCGTGCGCGGCGCGGCGGCGCCGGACAGCGGGACGTCGTAGACGACGGTGCTGGTCGCGGTGGACTCCACGGTGTTCGTCGTGCCCTGCTTCAGGGTCGGACGGGTCACCTTCAGGAGCATGCCCTCACCGGCGGTGAGCGACGAACCGGCCTTGCCGTAGTGGAAGTTCCACGGCTGCTCGGTGCCCGGCATCATCCAGAAGACGCGGCCCGCCGCGTCGTAGGAGTACTGCACCTGCGTGGCCTGCGAGTAGTGCGGGTTCCACTGCTGGCGCAGCCGGCCGGACTTGTCGTACCGGTAGCGGGACAGGACCTCGTCACGGGCGGCACCCGCGCCGGGGTCGGTGGCCCACAGCTTGATCGACGCGACCTGGCCCGCGAAGTCGCCGAAGTCGGCGGCCGTGGACCAGCCGGTGGCCGTGGTGGCCGTCGCGTACACGAACTCGATGACGCGGCAGCCCTTGGTGGACGGCGCGGCCTGGCACGTCGCGGCCGTGACGGCCTCGGACGGGGAGATCAGGTACTTCGGGCGGACGACCGTCCCGGTGCCCTGCCCGACGGTCTCGGACACGACGGTGACCGTCGAGTCGTCCACGGCGGCGGCCGAGGTCGCGAGCGTCCAGGTGGTGGCGCCCGCGCCCGCCTTGGTGAAGACGGTGACGGTCGCGTCGGTGTCCTTCAGCGTGAAGGAGTCGCCGGTGAGCGTGCCGGTCAGGGTGAGCGTCCCGGCGCCCGCCTCGGGCTCCCAGCCGCCGCCCGCCTTCGCGGTGAAGGCCGTGGAGCCGCCGTCGGCGTCGAGGATCTCCACGGAGGTCGCGGAGGTCTTCCGCAGCTGCGTGTAGCCGCTGCCGGACGTCTCGGCGCTCACGGAGGAGACCCAGCCGGGGCCGAACACGGCCGCCTGGCCCTCCGAGTCGTCAGGGTTGGCGCGCGAGGAGGCGGTCCGGTTGACGGCCACGTCGAACGCCTGGACGTCCTTGGCGCTCAGCTTGTAGTCACCGGTGAGCAGGTTCACCGAACCCGGGCCGACCTGGGCGGTCGGTGCCTCGCCCGCGTTGCGGTCGACGACGACCTCGGCCTCGGGAGAGGCGTCGGTGGTGCTCCCGTCGCCGAACACCGCGCGGACGTCCACCGGGCCGTCGTTGGCCAGGGTGTCGGTGATGTTCCAGTACAGGGAGGCCGGCTTGCCGCCGGTCACCGCGAACGGCCAGGCGCCGACCGCGCCGCCGTCGAGGGAACGGCGCACGTCGGCGACGGGCACGTCCTTCCATGCGTCGGCCTCGCCGTGCCGGTACTGGTAGCGCACGCCGGTGTACGTGGACCGGCCCTCGGAGGCCAGCACCACGCGCCGGGCCGGGCGGTCGCCCTCGGCCGGGGAGACCAGGGCCGCGCCCTTGCCGGCGGAGAAGGCGTACACCGTGTCGGCGGAAACGTTGCCCGCCGCGTCCCGGGTGTGCGCGGTGAGGGTGTGCGGGCCCGCCTTGAACACGAGCGGCCTGGTGACGGCGGCGCCGGTGGTGGCGGCGGTGACCCAGGCGCCCGAGTCCAGGCGGTACCGGACGTCCTTCACGTCGCCGGCCGGCGGGGTGAAGGTGAAGGAACCGGTGAAGTCGCCGTCCGCGTCCGGGGTTCCGGACCACTGCCCGGCCGGGAAGTCCGCCGAGGAGACGGCGGTGGCGGCCGGCTTGGAGGTGTCGACGGTGAAGGTCTGCCAGGCGGACCAGGTGCCGTTCCAGCTGGTGCCGTCGTGGACGGCGGCACGCCACTTGTAGGCGCCCGGAGCCAGCGCGGTGGCCGGGGTCCACGGCGCGTTGGCGCCGGAGGCCACGGAGGCCGACTTGCCGGTCTGGAGCGCCGCGGTTCCGGCGGAGGCCCAGATCTCGTAGGTGAGCTGGACGGTGTTGCCGTCGGCGTCGGTGGCCTTGCCCGTCAGGGTCGGGGTGGTGTCGTTGGTCGACGTGCCCGACAGCGGGGAGAGCGGCGTCGCCGCGCCCGGCTTGGTGTTGTACGTGACCGTCAGGGACGGCTCGTACGCGGCGTTGTGGGAGCCGTCCGTCTGGTTCGCCGAGTGGTAGCGGCGCCAGGTCAGGACGTCGGTCTCGTCCACGGCGGCGATCCGCACACCGTGGTTCGGCTGGCCGTCGGCCCACGCCTGCACGATGGCGTCGACGTCCCAGGAGACGTGGCCGGCCGGGCAGCTCGCGCTGTAGCCCTTGGCGGACTTGTTCACCACGGCGCCGGTGGCGGTCGTGGCCGGCTGCTGCGACCAGGAGATGGCCGAGGGGTCCCAGGCGCCGGTGATCCGGCGGACCTCGTTGCCCGAGTTGGCGGTGTTGCAGCTCGACGCGTAGGTCGAGTACAGGCGCAGGTCGGTGTCCGTGATCACCTTGCCCTTGTACTTGTCCACGTTGAACTGGAGGAAGGAGCGGGCCTTCTCCGAGCCGTTGTACGTGCCCGCCTTCAGCTCGGTCGAGCCGCGCTGCGAGGTCAGGTAGTCGTCGTACTGGATCCAGGTGTCGGTGACCGGCCCCATGAGGGAGTCGGTCGGGTCGATCGTCACCGGGTAGACGAGCTTCGGGTCCGCGAGGAACTTCGCGTCCGGCTTCAGGACCAGGACCTGGCCCTCGCCGTCCGCGCCCTTCTCGATCTCGACGTCGACGGCGGCCATGTGCCGGGCGTCGCCGGAGGCGCGGTCGTAGGTGGAGTCCCACATCACCGGTGCGGGAGCGGTGGCCTTGGCCCTGCTCCGGGTGTCGTCCCAGCGCAGCCGCTTGTCCGGGGTCTCCTTCAGGGTCAGGCCGTCGGCCTCGACCGGAATCCGGTACTCCACCGGCCCCTTGGGCGCCTCGTGGAGGACGACGGAGTGCGAGAAGCCCTCCTTGAGGGCGGTGACGACCAGGTCGCCGCCGGCGACGGCGCCCTTGTAGGTGGCGGTCGAGCCCTTGAGCTCCGGCGCGGGCAGCCTGCCCGCCCAGCCGATGCCGAGCGACTGCGCGCCGCGGGCGACCTCGACCAGCGGTTCGCCCGAACCGCCGTCGGACAGCGACACGTCGGCCGCGGCCCGCTTGGGCTTGATGGCGGAGCCCGTGTCCACGAGCGACGTGTCGATGGGCTGCCAGCGGCCGGCCGCGTCCTTGACGCGGATGGGGCCGGTGTACGAGCGGACCTGGGTGCCGCCGTCCGGCAGCGCGTAGGAACTCGTGGAGTCGGTGCGCTCGTCGAGGATCTCGATCTCGCGCTTCTGGAGCCGCGCCGACAGGTGGGCCGTGGCCGCGTCCCGCGCCTCGGCGGGGCCGAGGGCCGGCTTGTCGGCGGTGGGGGCGGCAGGGGTGTTCCCGGGTACGGCGGTCGCCTGGCCGGCCAGAAGCGTCTGGGCCGTGAGAGCGGCGGAAGCCAGGGCGGCGACGGCGCGCAAGCGCCTGCCCGAACGCCGGGCCGGCGGCACTGCGGAGCCGCCGGCCCGGGATATGAAGTGGTTCACGTAGGACGGAATCCCTTGGACGGAGTGGTGCTGACCTGGGGAATCCCACACCATGCCGGGCGCGGCCCGGTACGCCGCCCCCCTCCCCGTTACCCCTCCGCAACAAAGGGCCTGACGCCGTCTCAACCCGCCCCGCACAACTCCCGTGGACGCACCCCGCATTGACGTCCGAGGCCCGAATCCTTCCCGTCCGTCCGCGCGGCGACGTACGGGACGCGCCCAACCGGCCGGCGCTCCGCAGGCGCGCCTCAGGCGTCCCTCAGGGGACGGCGTCCCCGTCCCCCGCGCCCGTTCCGGGCAAACCGGACCGCGACGAGGTCCTCGGGGCGAACGGGCTCAGTGGTCGTCCCAGTGTTCGCCGTGGCCGGCGTGGCGGTGACCGTCGTGCACGTAGTCGACGTGGTCGCCGTGGGGAACCGCCACGTGCCCGCAGCCCTCGCCGTGGGCGTGGGGGTGCGCGTCGTGGGGCGTGTGGCCCTGGGGCTCGCACTCGTCCGCGTGGCCGTCGTGCATCCGGTGCAGATGATCGTCGTGCACGTAGTCGACGTGATCGCCATGGGGAACCGCCACGTGCCCGCACCCCTCGTGGTGGGCGTGGGTGTGGCCGGGATGTTCGAGGTGGGCGGTGGTCATGGCCTTCTCCTGGGCTGTGAGGAGACGTCTCCTCCAAGTCTCCTCCGCTTCGCCCGCCGACGCGCAGCGTCCACCCGTCGCGGTCGCCGGATCACCGCCTCCGCGAGACTTGGTAATGGAAGTCGTTTTCATGTAACGTCCTGCGCGTTGTCCCTGTTCCAGGAGGTAGGTCATGGCTGTCCCGAAGCGGAAGATGTCCCGCAGCAACACGCGCCACCGCCGCGCCCAGTGGAAGGCCGTGACGCCCCAGCTGGTGCCGGTCTCGGTGGACGGCGTCGTCCACCACGTGCCGCAGCGGCTGGTGCGGGCGTACGAGCGCGGCCTGCTGCGGCCCGAAGGCCGAGTGCGGTGAGCGACGCCGACCGGCGGCTCCCGGTGACCGTCCTCTCGGGCTTCCTCGGCGCCGGCAAGACCACCCTGCTCAACCATGTGCTCACCAATCGCGACGGACTGCGGGTCGCGGTGATCGTCAACGACATGAGCGAGATCAACATCGACGCGGCGCTGGTACGCGGCGGCGAGGCCGCCCTGTCACGGACCGAGGAACGCCTGGTCGAGCTGACCAACGGATGCATCTGCTGCACCCTGCGCGACGACCTCCTGGAGGAGGTGGACCGGCTGGCGCGCGAAGGCCGCTTCGACCACCTGCTCATCGAGTCCAGCGGCATCTCCGAGCCCCTGCCGGTCGCGGCCACCTTCGCCTTCCCCCGGGACGACGGCGCGACCCTGGGCGACCTGGCCCGTCTGGACACCATGGTCACCGTGGTGGACGCGGCGAACTTCCTGCCCGAGCTCGACGCCGGGGACGGCCTGGTGGAGCGGGGTCTCGCCCCGTACGAGGAGGACGAGCGGACGGTCAGCGACCTGCTGATCGACCAGATCGAGTTCGCCGACGTCATCGTGCTGAACAAGCTCGACCTCGTCGGGGCGGACGACGCCCTCCGGCTGCGCGCGGCCCTCGCCCGGCTGAACCCCGCCGCCCAGCTGGTGACCGCCGTCCACGGGCAGGTGCCTCTCGGGCGCGTCCTGGGGACCGGCCTGTTCGACCTGGAGCGCGCGCAGGAGGCCCCGGGCTGGGTCATGGAGCTCAACGGCGACCATGTGCCCGAGACCGAGGAGTACGGGATCTCCAGCCTCGTCTTCCGCTCCGAGAAGCCCTTCCATCCGGCTCGGCTGTTCACCTTCGTCACCGAGGGGCTCGACAGCGGCGCCTTCGGGCACGTCCTGCGCTCCAAGGGCTTCTTCTGGCTCGCGGGCCGACCGCGGATCACCGGGCTGTGGTCGCAGGCCGGCTCCGTGGCCCGGTTCGAGCCCTCCGGCGTCCGCGACGACGCCCAGGGGCAGGAACTGGTGTTCATCGGCACCGGCCTCAGGGCCGAGGCCCTCGGGGCGGCGCTGACGAGCTGCTTGCTGGCCGAGGGCGAGGAGCCTCCCGCCGAGGACCCGTTCCCCGCGTGGGACTCCTCCGGGATCGACGACGCCTGCGCGCACGAGGGTGCCGCTCTCGTGTGACCGGCCCGACGAGCTCCGGGTGGGGCGGTGGTCGCAGCCACGGCACCGCCCCACCCGGCTTCTTCGCCCTTCCCGCTCCGTGAGGGCGTACGCAAGGCGCCGCGTTTCGACGCGGCGCCTTTCTCCGTTCGCCGGGCGTCCCTCCTGGCGCGGGTGTGCGGCGCCTGCGGGAGCCGCGCGCCGGTCCTCCCCTGAGGCGGCGGACCCGCTGCCTCAGGGGAGAAGGGGCCGGCTACCAGGAGGACTTGGTCACTCCGGGCAGGAAGCCCGCGTGCGCCTGCTGCCGGACGCGGACCCGGGAGAGGCCGAACTTGCGCAGATGGCCGCGGGGGCGCCCGTCGACGCTGTCACGGTTGCGTACGCGGGTGGCGCTGGCGTCGCGCGGCTGGCGGCCGAGTTCGGCCCGTGCGGCCTCGCGCTCGGCCGGCGTGCTGGTGGGGCGGCCGATGATCTCCTTCAGCTCGGCCCGCCGGGCGGCGTACCGCTCGACGACCGCCTTCCGGTGCTCGTTGCGCGCGATCTTGCTCTTCTTCGCCATCAGACCTTCCCTCCGCGGGCACGGATCCGGGCCACGGCGGCCTCGATGCCGATGATGTCCACGGTCTTGATCGCCCTGGCGCTCAGGGTGAGGCGGACGTGCCGGCCCTCGCTCGGGAGCCAGTAGCGCTTGCGCTGGACGTTCGGGTCGAAGCGGCGCGAAGTGCGCCGGTGGGAGTGGGAGATGGCGTTGCCGAAGCCGGGCTGGGCGCCGGTCAGCTGACAGTGGGCGGACATGGGTGTGTTACCTGCCTCTCTCTACGTCCACTACGTTATCGGTAATGGAAATCATTCCCATATACTAGCCGCATGGCACGCAACGAACTCCGCCCCGTCATCAAGCTCCGCTCCACCGCGGGCACCGGCTTCACCTACGTCACCCGCAAGAACCGCCGCAACGACCCCGACCGCATGACCCTGCGCAAGTACGACCCCGTCGTCGGCCGCCACGTCGACTTCCGCGAAGAACGCTGATCCCCCGGTCCCGCCCGCCCCCACCCACCCCGAAAGGCCCGCCCTCACCATGAAGCCCGGCATCCACCCCGCCTACGGCCCCGTCGTGTTCCGCGACACCGCCTCGAACCACGCCTTCCTCACGCGCTCCACGATGACCAGCGACAAGACCATCGAATGGGAGGACGGCAACACCTACCCCGTCGTCGACGTCGAGATCTCCTCGGTCAGCCACCCCTTCTACACCGGCACCGCCCGCGTCCTGGACACCGCCGGCCGCGTCGAACGCTTCGAGCGCCGCTACGGAACCCGATGATGGAGCGGGACCCCGCTCTCCCCGTCGTCCTCGTCGCCGGACTCCACGCGGACGCCCGCAGGCAGACCGTCGACCGGCTCCTGGAAGCCGTCCCCGGCAGCGTCGCCCTGCACCACGACCTCACCGGGGCGGACGACCGGACCGTACGCCGCCTGATCCGCGACGCCTCCGGTCTCCTCTCCGACGAGGAGGCCCCTCTGGTCAACGACTGCGCGTGCTGCGCCCTGCGCGAGGACCTCGTCCCCGAGCTGGAGAGGCTGGCGGGCAGCGGCCTCACACGACTCGCCGTCGTCGAACTGTGGGACTCGGTGGAGCCCAGGGGCATGGCCGAGGTCATCGCCGCCCACGCGGGCGACCGCGTGGTCCTCACCAACGTCATCACCGCCGTGGACCCCGCGCTCGTCCTGCCCTACCTGGCCAACGGCGACGACCTCGCCGAGGCCGGCCTGCAAGCCGCCCCCACGGACCAGCGCACCGTCGGGGACACCTGGGCCCGGCAGTTGGAGTACGCCCCCGTCCTCGCCCTCGTCGACAACGAGGAAGCGGACGACGAGGACCGCGCCCTCCTCGCGCAACTCCACCCCACCGCACGCCAGGTGGCGGCGGAGTCCGGAGAACTCGCCGAGGCCGCATTCGCCGGTTTCGCCGGCTTCGACGTCGAGGCGGCCGCCGCGGCCCAGCACCCGGCGTGCGCGCTGCTGCCGCAGAACGCCGACGAGGCCGGGGTGACCACCCTCGTCTGGCGCCGCCACCGGCCCTTCCACCCCGGCCGCCTCTACGAGGCGCTGGAAGACCTGTGCTGCGCCGCCGCCCGCAGCCGCGGCCGGTTCTGGCTCGCGGACCGGCCCGACACCCTGCTCGCCTGGGACGCCGCCGGCGGCGCCCTGTGCGTGGAGAACGCCGGACCCTGGCTGGCCTCACTGCCGGACGCCGCATGGGAGATGGTCCCGCCCATGCGCCGGGCCGCCGCGTCACTGGACTGGCACCCCGAACACGGCGACTGCTGCCAGCACCTCGTCTTCACCTCACCGGGGCTGGATCGCGAAGGAGTCGAACAACTCCTCGAATCCTGCCTGCTGACGGACGCCGAGTACGCCGCCGGCCGCGAGGCGTGGAGACATCTGCCCGCGGCCTTCGACACCCTTCTCGACCAGACCTGACCCCCCGAACGACCAGCAAGGAGCACCTCCATGGCACGCCGCCAGGACCCCCGCAAGCCCCTCAAGGCCCGGCCCAACCCGCTCGACGCCGCCGGGATCACGTACATCGACTACAAGGACACCGACCTGCTCCGGAAGTTCATCTCCGACCGGGGCAAGATCCGCAGCCGACGCGTCACCCGCGTCACCGCCCAGCAGCAGCGCAAGATCGCCGCAGCCGTCAAGAACGCCCGCGAAATGGCCCTCCTGCCCTACTCGGGAAACCCCGCCACCCGCTGACACCGGACAACGGCCGCCCCGCCGCGTCCGGTTCGGCACCGGACGGCGTGCGCTCCACCGGGGGCGGGCGTCGCCGGCGCCGGAGCCCCGCGCCCGCCGCCACCAGGACGGCGGCCGTCGCGTACGCCGCCGTCACGGCCCCCTGGCCCGCCCCCGGGCCGGCGAGATACGCGACCGCGCCGGCCCCTGCCACGCCCAGCCACTCCACCCGGCCGTCCAGTGCCACCAGGGCGACGAGGAGGAGCGCGTACCAGGAGTAGCCGGGGGTGAGGAGGAGGAAGGCCGCACCCGTGGTGAGGAGGGCGCCGCGCCAGGGGCGTTCGGGATCGCCGCGCCACCACACGGCGAGCGCGACGCCCGTCAGGACCAGCAGCGCCGCGGTCGTGGCCCACGCGTCCGGCAGGACGAGCCGCAGCAGCGCGAAGCGTCCGCCCGCGCCGGCGTCCTCGTACCCCTCCTCCTCCGCGTAGCCGCCCAGGTAGCCCAGGACCGAAGCCTCGGACAGCAGGACGTAGGGGAGGTACACCGCGCCGACGACCACCGCGGCCGGCACCACCACCGCGAGGACGGCGCGCGGGCGGCGCGCCCCGGAGACGGCGCCCGGGAGCAGCACGGCGGGCAGCATCTTCGCCGCGATCCCCAAGCCGAGCAGCGCGCCGCCGGTGAGGCGGCGGCGGGCCACGACGGCGAGGGCGGCGACCGAGAACAGGACGGCGAGGACGTCGGCGTGCGCGTTGTTGACGGCCTCGACGGGGACGGCGGGACACCAGGCCCACAGGGCGGCCCGGCGCGGGTCCCCGCGCCGCCGCAGGACGGTCACCAGCAGGCCGGTCACCGCGAGGGAGAGGAGACCCGCGCCGACCTGATGGGCCTTGTGGCGGCTGTTCGGCGGGGCCAGCCCGTGGACCAGGAGGAACCACACCTCGGCGACCGGCGGGTAGACGGTGTGCGCGGCCGGCCGGTTGATGCGGGTGCACCCGCCGTCGGGCAGCGGCGCCACGTCCGGCGTGCCCGGGCATGCCGTGGCGGCGGGGAAGAGCCATCCGTCGCGCAGCGGGACGAGCTCCGGGTCGGCGGGGGCGCGGTCGTACGGGGAGATCCCGGCCGCCTGCACCCGCCCGTCCCACGCGTACCGGTACGCGTCCGTGCTGGTGCGCGGCGCCTCCACGAGCCCGGTGGCGGCGACCGCGACCGCCCCCGCGAGCACCAGGGGCACGACAGCGCGTCCGGCGACCCGGCGCAGCGCGACCACGGCAGCCGCGAACAGCGCCCAGCACGCCGCGTAGCCGCCCAGGAAGCCTCCGCCGACGGCGTCCCCGCCGAGCAGCGCGGTGAGGGCCGTGGCCAGGATCGCGACCAGGACGACGGTGACCGCGAGCGGACGGGTACGAGACATGGGCGCAGCCTGGCAGGAGGCTCGCGCACACGGACGGCGCCGCGTCGAGGCGTTCGGATTCCGTAAGGTGTCGGAGCCCCCGCGCCGCGGCCCGCGACGGTGTCATGGGAACCATGACCTTCCGCCCGCGCAGGATCACCCTGCCCGCGTTCCGCCCGCCTGTCTTCACCGGCCGTCCGCACGACGCGCGGACGGCGACCGCCGTCGGCCGCTGGCTCGGCGCCGCCTTCGCGGTCTGCTTCGCGACCGGCCTCGTGAGCCACTACCTCCAGCACCCGCCGGACTGGCTGTCGAACAGCCTCCCGCCCCGACCCGTGTGGGGGTACCGGCTCACCCAGGGCCTGCACGTCGCCACCGGCCTGGCCGCGATCGTGCTGCTCCTGGTGAAGCTGTGGGCGGTGTACCCGCGCCTGTTCGTGTGGCCGCCGGTGCGGTCGTGGCGGCACGCGCTGGAACGCCTGTCCGTCGCGGTGCTGGTCGCCTCCGCCCTCTTCCAGGTGCTGACCGGCCTGCTCAACATCGCCGAGTGGTACCCCTGGCCGTTCTCCTTCGTCCCGGTCCACTTCGCCGTCGCCTGGGTCGTGGCCGGTTCGGTCCTGCTGCACGTCGCGGTCAAGGCCCCGCAGATCGGCGCCCATTGGCGGAGGACGTCGGAGGGGACGCTCGCGCTGCCCGCCGAGGACGTCCGCGACCGCCGCTCATTGCTGCTCGGCACGGGGGCGGCCGTCGGAGCGGTCACCCTGACGACGGTGGGCCAGACGTTCACCCCCCTGAAGTCCCTGGACCTGCTCGCCCCCCGGCACCCCGACCACGGCCCGCAAGGGCTCCCGGTCAACAGGACCGCGGCCGCCGCGGGCGTCACCGCGAGCGGCCTCCGCGCGTGGCGGCTGGAGGTCACCGGCCCGCGCCCGTACACGCTCACCCTCGACGCCCTGCGCGAGCTGCCCCGCACCACGGCCCGGCTGCCGATCGCCTGTGTCGAGGGGTGGAGCGCCGACGCCCGCTGGGAAGGCGTACGGGTACGCGACCTGGTGGCGCGGGCGGGCGGCCGACCCGGGCACGACGGCGTACGGGTGACGTCGCTGGAGCAGGCCGGCGCCTACCGGGTGATGGAGATGGGCGCGGACTACGCCGACGACCCCCTCAGCCTGCTCGCCCTCACGCTCAACGGGCAGGTCCTCTCCCTCGACCACGGATTCCCGGCCCGGATCATCGCCCCGAACCGGCCCGGCGTCCTCCAGACCAAGTGGGTGCACCGCCTGGAGGTGCTGTGACGACCGCGCACGCGCTGCGGTACGCCGCCGGCGGGCTCGGCATCGCAATGGTCGGCGTCGGCGCCCGGCTGGTGGCGGCCGAGCCCGACCCGGCGGGCGTACTCCTCTGGCTGGCCGGGGCGCTCGTCCTGCACGACGGGATCCTCGCCCCGCTGGTCCTCGCGGTGGGGCTGCTGCTCGCCGGACGGGCGGACAGAGGCGCGCTGAGGGGGGCGCTGATGGCGGCGGGGAGCCTGGTGCTCATCACGCTGCCCCTGCTGCTCCGGCCGGGCGCGCCGCCCAACCCCTCCGCGCTGCCCCTGCCGTACGGCCGCAACCTCGCGCTCGTGCTGGCGGTGGTCGCGGCGGTGACGGCGGCGCGGATCCTCGTACGACGGTGGCGTGCCCGCCCTCAGCGGGACGACGAGGACGACCGGCCGGCGAGAACGGCCCCCTGAGCGACACGGCCAGGGGGCAGCGCCCTCAGCGACACGGCGGGGACGACTCACGGGCGAGGACGGCGAAGTGGCGGCCCGTCACCTCCCAGCGTTCGGTCACCGCCCAGCCCGCGGCCGCCGCGTGCGCCGCCAGCGCGGGCGCGCCGACCCGCGCCCACGGGAATCGCCGGCCGCTGCCGCCTCTCCCGTCCACCACCCGGACCTCGCACCGCTCGTCCACGTCCACGGGCGCGCACTCCGCGACGACCCGTCCGGAGCGGGAGACGACCCGCAGCACCCGGCGCAGCAGGGCGGCCGGGTCGCCGCCGATGCCGATGTTGCCGTCGATGAGCAGGGCGGTGCCCCAGCGCCCCTCCCCGGGAAGGGGATCGAACACCGAGCGGCACAGGGCCGTGCCGCCGAGCCCGAGGGTTCGGGCGACCGCCTCCGGGCTGACGTCGACGCCCAGCGCCCGCCGCCCCGCCGCGGCCAGCGCGGCGACGAGCCGCCCCGGACCGCAGCCGATGTCGAGGACCGGCCCGCGACAGCGGCCGAGGACGGACAGGTCCGCCGCGTCCGGGGCGTCGCACCACCGCTCGACCTCCAGCGGCAGCAGCCACCCGTCGTCACGGCTGAGATAGAGCGGACCCCGGCCGGAGCGCAGGGCGTCGGCGTACGGGCCGGCGCGCCAGGCCGTCGTCGTGACGGTCATGTGGCCGCTCCCGCCCGCGCCGGGTCCAGGGCGGCGTGCAGCGCGGCGAAGCGGGTGCCCGTCGCCTCGGCCGCCACGAGACGCGCGTCCTCGGCGGTGTCCACGTCCCGCAGCTCGGGCAGCCGGCCGATCCGCAGACCGGCCGCGCGGAGCCGCCCGTACAGGACGGCGCCGGTGTCGGCCCGCGACATGGGGACGCCGAGCAGCAGCGCCGGGTCGGGGGAGCGCAGGCCGAGGGCCCAGAAGCCGCCGTCCACCGCGGGACCGAACCAGGCGTCGTACGCGCTTCCGCGCACGGCCGGGGTCAGCAGGGCGGGCGTGAGCTGCGGGGTGTCCATGCCCACGAGCAGCGCCGGGCCCTCGCACCCGGCGAAAGCGGCGGCGAGCCGCACGTCGAGCCCGCCCGCCACCTGGGGGACCACCTCGAAGCACGGGGGCAGCCAGGCGCCGGGCTCTCCGTCCAGGACCAGCACGTGCCGGCCGGCCGGAACCCGGGCCGCCGCGGCGAGCGTGTCGGTCAGGGCGGCCTCGGCGAGCGCCGCGGCCTGAGGGGGCGTGAACGGGGGAGTGAGGCGGGTCTTGACCCGGCCGGGCAGCGGCTCCTTGGCGATCACGAGCAGCGCCGTCATCCGCGCTCACCCGCGACCGGCGCGGCCTCGTCCAGAACCCGGCGCATGTCCCGCACGGCCTGCCAGGTGCCCCGCCACGTGCCCGTCACCTTCGACCGCCCGGAACGCCGCAGGTACGGCACGTCCACCTCGCGCACCCGCCAGCCGGCGTCGGCGGCCCGGACGACCATCTGGAGCGGGTAGCCGCTGCGCCGGTCCGTCAGCCCCAGGGACAGCAGCTCGTCCCGCCGGGCGACCCGCATCGGGCCCAGGTCGCGCAGCCGGAGCCCCGTCCTGCGGCGCACCATGCGGGACAGCGCCAGATTCCCCGCCCGGGCGTGCAGCGGCCACGCACCGCGCTCGGCGGGCCGCCGGCGGCCGAGGACGAGATCGGCGGAGCCGTCGCGCACGGAGTCCAGCAGACCCGCGAGGAGGCCGGGGTCGAGGGACGCGTCGCAGTCGCAGAAACAGACGAAGTCGGCGTCGGAGGCGAGCAGTCCGGCGTGGCACGCGGCGCCGAACCCGCGCCGGGACTCGTGCACCACCGTCGCCCCGAGGCCGCGGGCCAGCGCGGCGGAACCGTCGGTGGAGCCGTTGTCGACGACGATCGCCCGCCATCGTTCGGGAACCCGGGCGAGCACCCAGGGCAGGGCCTCGGCCTCGTCGAGACAGGGAAGGACGACGTCTACGCTCATGGAGGTCACGGCTCCCACCGTAGGAATCCCGTCGCGCTCCGGGGCGGTGGAAGTCCTTACGAAACGCGGACGCCGTGCGAGGTCCCCCCGGCCGGCCGTGGCCGCCCGCCCGGCGCGGATGCGAGGCTGGGCGCCATGAGCGAGCACAGCGGCCCCCGCCCCGCCCCACGGATCCTGGTGGTGGACGACGACCCGACGGTCGCCGAGGTCGTCACCGGCTACCTGGAGCGGGCCCGGTTCGCCGTCGAGCACGCCGGGGACGGCGCCGACGCGCTGCGCCGGGCCGGGGAGCGGTGGCCGGACCTCGTCGTCCTCGACCTGATGCTGCCCGGCATGGACGGCCTGGAGGTCTGCCGTCTGCTGCGGGCCACCGGCCCCGTACCGGTGATCATGCTGACCGCGCGCAGCGACGAGGAGGACCGCGTCACGGGGCTCGAAGTGGGCGCCGACGACTACGTCACGAAACCCTTCAGCCCCCGGGAACTCGTCCTGCGCGTCCGCTCCGTGCTGCGCCGCCACCACACCGCCGCGGCATCCGCCTCCCCGGGCCCGCTGCGCGCCGGGGACCTGACCGTGGACCCGGGAACCCGCAGGGCCACCCGCGCCGGTGCTCCGCTCGCCCTCACCCTGCGCGAATTCGACCTCCTCGCCCACTTCATGGAGCACCCCGGCACGGCACACAGCCGCGAGGCGCTGATGCGGACGGTGTGGGGGTGGGACTTCGGCGACCTGTCCACGGTCACGGTGCACGTCCGCCGGCTGCGGGCCAAGATCGAGGACGACCCCGGCCGCCCCGCCCTGATCCAGACGGTGTGGGGCGTCGGCTATCGCTTCGAAACCGGTGCCGGACAGGAGGCCCCGGCGTGAAGGACGTCCTGCTCATCGCCGTCTTCGCCCTTGCCGGGGCCGCCTGTGCGGGACTCGCGGGGGCCCTCGTCCTCCGTCTCGTGCGGCGCCTCTCGGTCGCCGTGTCCCTCACCGTCGTCGCCGTCGTGACCGTCACCGCCATGCTCGCCGGCACGCTCGCCGTGGCCCGGGCGATGTTCCTCTCGCCGCACGACCTGTGGGTCGTCACGGTCGTCGTCGCCATGGCCGCCCTGGTCTCCTTGGCCACCGCCCTCGTCCTGGGCCGGTGGGTGGTCGCGGGCAGCCGTGCGCTGACCTTGGCCGCGCGGCACTTCGGCGACGGCGGCAGCTTCGCCCCGCCGCAGGGGGAGGCGCCCGCGGAACTCGCCGCGCTCACACGGGAACTCGCCGCCACCAGCGCCAAGCTCGAAGCCTCCAGAGCGCGCGAACGGGCCCTGGAGTCCTCCCGGCGGGAGCTCGTCGCCTGGATCTCCCACGACCTGCGCACCCCGCTCGCCGGACTGCGGGCGATGGCGGAGGCCCTGGAGGACGGCATGGCCGCCGAACCGGCCCGCTACCACCGGCAGATCCGCACCGAGGTCGAACGCCTCACCGGCATGGTGAACGACCTCTTCGACCTCTCCCGCATCCACGCCGGAGCCGTGGTCCTCACCCCCAGCCGCATCTCCGTGTACGACCTCGTGGGCGACGCCCTGAGCGGCGCGGACCCGCTCGCGCGCGAACACCGGGTGCGCCTGGTGGGTGAGGAGGTCGAGGCGGTTCCGGTCGACGTGGACGGCAGGGAGATGACCCGTGTGCTGGCCAACCTCCTCGTCAACGCCATCCGCCACACGCCCGCCGACGGCACCGTGGCGGTGGCCGCCCGGCGACGGGACGGGGCCGTCGTCGTCTCCGTCACCGACGGCTGCGGCGGCATCCCTGACGAGCATCTGACCCGCGTCTTCGACACGGGATGGCGCGGTACCGAGGCCCGCACGCCACCCGCCGGAGCCGGTCTCGGCCTCGCCATCGTCCGTGGCATCGTCGAGGCGCACGCCGGCCGGACCGAGGTCCGCAACGTGCCCGGCGGCTGCCGCTTCGAGGTCTCCCTGCCCGTGGCAGACGGCTGACCGGGGCTACGCGCCCGCGACACGGACGGACGGCCCCACCCGCCCGCGGCACGACGGCTGACCGGGTCTGCCCGCCCGCGACGACGGTTGACCGGGCTCACCCGCCCGCGGCACTGCGGTTGACCGGGTCTGCCCGCCCGCGACACGAGGGCTGACCGCCCTACCCGCCGACGGCCGCGGAGGCCCGCTGACCGGCCCGGGCGAACTCCTCCATCCCCGCCGCGAACCCGACCTCGGGGCGCCACCCGAGATCACGCCGCAGCCGGGACGAGTCCGCCGTGATGTGCCGGACGTCCCCGAGCCGGAACTCACCCGTCGTCACAGGCCCCGGACCCCCGTGCGCCCGCGCCAGGGCCGTCGCCATCTCCCCCACGGTCTGCGGATCCCCGCTGCCGGTGTTGTACGCGGTGAGAGCGCCGGCCGGCGGCGTGTCGGTCTCCAGGGCGGCGACGTTGGCCGCGGCCACGTCCCGTACATGGACGAAGTCACGGCGCTGTCCGCCGTCCTCGAAGACGCGCGGTGCCTCGCCCCGGGCGAGCGCGGAACGGAAGAGCGAGGCCACACCGGCGTAGGGGGTGTCGCGGGGCATCCCGGGCCCGTACACGTTGTGGTACCGCAAGGACACGGCCGTGCCGCCGGTCGACCTGGCCCAGGAGGCCGCCAGGTGCTCCTGTGCCAGCTTCGTCGCGGCGTACACGTTGCGCGGGTCGGCCGGTGTGTCCTCACCGACCAGGCCGGGCGAGAGCGCGGAACCGCAGGAGGGGCAGCGCGGCTCGAACCGTCCCGCCGCCAGGTCCTCGGGGTGACGAGGACCCGGCCGCACCGGCCCGTGGCGGGGACAGTCGTACCGGCCCTCCCCGTACACCACCATCGACCCGGCGAGGACGAGTCGTTCCACTCCCGCCCGCGCCATCCCGGCGAGGAGCACGGCCGTCCCGAGGTCGTTGCAGCCGACGTACGCCGGCGCGTCGGCGAAGTCCTTGCCGAGACCGACCATGGCGGCCTGGTGGCAGACGGCGTCGACGCCGCGCAGCGCCACCCGGACGCCCTCCGCGTCCCGCACGTCCACCCGCAGGAACCCCCCGGCGGGGGCCTCGGGTACGGAGGTGTGGGCGCTGGGAAGCAGGACGTCCAGCACGACCGGCTCGTGACCGGCCCGTTGGAGAGCACTCACGATGTGGGAGCCGATGAACCCGGCTCCGCCTGTGACGAGTACACGCATACGCACGACCCTAGGCAGGGGCCCCTCCCTCCGGGGCCCAGCGCGCCGGGGGCGTAAGCCTTCCGTCACATCGCGGCGGCCAACGCCGCGAGTCCCGGTCCGCCGAGGTCGTCCAGCGCCACCCGCCGACGGCAGACGGCCAGGAGAAGCGGGAGCGCGGGCCCGCTCACCTCCGGGCCCTCGCCGATCGACACGTCGGCGTCCGTGGCCGTCAGCCGGGTGCGGGCCACGAGTTCCCTGGCCCCGCCGAGGGAGGCCGGCGTCCGGACCTGGAGACGGAGCGACCTGACGACGGCCTCCGTCGGGTAGGAGCGGGAGAGTCCCAACGGCCGGCGAATGTCCTCGCCGTGCACGACCTCCTCGACGAGCCGGCTGTCGAGGGGCGCCGGCGGGGTCGACCTGCGCGCCGCCACCCGACGGAGCCGTTCCAGCGTCTCCCGCGGGGAGGCGCCGCGCTCGCGCGCGACGCCGCGGGCGTTCTGGCGGTCGAAGTCGAACCGCGCCCGCGCGAGGCCGAGCACGAAACCCAGCCGCGTCGTCCGAGCCGTGTCGGCCAGGTGGGCGACCACGTCGTGCACGGTCCACCCGGCACAGAGCGAAGGCTCGTCCCACCGCGCGTCGTCGAGGCGCTCCAGGACACCGATGAGCGCCGCGCGCTCCGCATGGACCATCGACCAGACGTCTTCCACGGTTTCCTCCACCCGTCGACCACAGCAACTGCCAGGGCAGACTCGTCGCCCCCACGGAACTCATCGGCCCCGGCCTCAGGCGCGTACGCGGCGTACGCGGACCGGAACGCGGCGGGCCCGTCCACAGGACGAGCCCGCCGCGCCCTCCGGCCCTCTACCCGCCCGAAGAGATCGTCGGCACCTTGCGCAGCAGCACCGCCACCAGCGCCGCCGTGAGCAGTGCGAAGGCCGCGCTGAGCGTCGACGCCGCCTGCAGAGCCGTGGTGAAGGACTCCCGCGCGATCGCCAGCAGGCGCTCGTCCGCGACCGTGCTCGCCGCGCCCAGTGACTCCCGCGCCGCGGCGGGAGCGTCGCCGGGGATCCCGCCGCGATAGACCGCCGCCGCGACACTTCCCGTGAGCGCGATCCCCAGGGCCAGGCCCAGGTCGTACGCGGTCTGGCCGGTCGCCGCCGCCGCGCCCGCCTTCTCGGGGGGTGCGGCGCCGACTGCCAGGGTCGTGCCGAGGACGCTGATCGGGGCGGCGCCGAACATGATGACCGCGAGGCCCAGGGAGGCCGTACCGGCCCCGGCCGCCAGCGCGATCGCCGTGTACCCGGCGAGCGACACCAGCAGACCGCCGATCAGGACGTACGCGGGGCGGTAGCGGCGGGCGAGCGGCGGGGTCAGCTGCGATCCGGCGATCAGCCCGACCGCTCCCGGCAGCAGCCAGAGCCCGGCTTCCAGGGGTGACCGGCCGGCGACCGCCTGGAGGTACTGCGGGACCAGGTACTCCACGCCGTTCAGCGCGGTCATGCCCAGCAGCAGGGTGAGCAGCGCACCGGTGAAGGCGCGGTCGCGGAAGAGCCGCAGGTCGAGCAGGGGTGTCGTCAGCCGGTTCTGGCGGCGGACGAAGAGGACGGTGAGGACCGCACCCGCGGCGAAGGCCCCGGCGGCCCCGGCTGTCGGGCCGTGCGAGGCCACCGACTTCACCCCGTACACCAGGGGCAGGACCGCGAAGAGGAAGAGGGCCACACTCGGCACGTCGGTCCGGCCGGCGGCGGGATCGCGGTACTCCGGCAGCAGGACCGGCGCCGCGACGAGGGCGATCAGCATGACCGGCAGACCGATCAGGAAGACCGATCCCCACCACCAGGCCGCCAGGAGCACCCCGCCGACGATCGGGCCGATCGCCAGGCCGACCGAGAGCGCCGTCACCCACATCGCGATCGCGGTCGCCCGTTGCCGCGCGTCGGCGAACATGTGGCTGATGAGGGCGAGCGTCGAGGGGAGTACGGCGGCTCCGGCCACGCCCAGCAGGGCGCGGGCGGCGATCAGGGTCTCCGCGTTCGGCGCGTAGGCGGCGAGCAGGGAGGCCAGCAGGAAGCCGGCCGAGCCCGTCATCAGGAGCCGGCGCCGGCCGAGGCGGTCGCCGAGTGTGCCCATGATGACCAGGGTGCCGGCGGTGAGGAAGCCGTAGATGTCGGTGATCCACAGCAACTGGGCGCTGCTCGGCCGGAGATCGGCGGCCAGGTAGGGCGTGGCGAGCCACAGGACGCCGAGGTCGGCCGTCATCAGCGTGACGGGCAGGAGGAGGACGGCGAGTCCGATCCACTGGCGGGCCCCGGCCTTCGCGGGCCCGGTCTCGACGGAGGAAGAGGGAGAAGAGGGGGAAGAGGGGGCAGAGGGGGTGTCGGTGGTGGTCATCGGGGCAGTGCTCCGTTCAGGGATTCCTCGGCGGACCTCAGCAGTTCCCGCACGCGCTGCGGGCGTTGCGCACGCGGCACCCCCGACAGCTCGGTGCCGTGCAGGATCGCGACGGACGCGTCCTCGATCCCGCAGAACCGGGAGACGGCCACCCGAAGCTGGAGGTCCAGGACGGGGGAGAGGCCCCACTGAGCGATCTCCGCCTCGGTGTTGCCCATCAGGGCGAGCCAGAGCATGCGCTTCCCGGCCAGGCGGGGCTTGCTGCGGCCGTAGGCGAAGCCGTAGTTCCACACCCGGTCGATCCATCCCTTGAGGACGGCCGGCGGCGCCATCCACCAGACCGGGAAGACGACCACGATGTCGTCGGCGGCGAGGACGCGGTCCATATGGGCGTGGACTTCGGGGGAGTACGTCTTCTCCCGGTCGGCCCAGTCCGGTTCGTCGGCCGGCCGCAGGACGGGGTCGAAGCCCTCGGCGTACAGATCGAGTACGTCGACGCTCGCGCCGCCGTCCTTCAGCCGGGCGTGCAGGAGGCCGGAGACCTGTGCGGTCAGGGAGTCGGTACGGGGGTGGGCGTGGACGAGCAGGGTGTGGCGGGGCATGGAGGCGTCCTTCGGAAGGGTCCGGGGGCAGGCGGGCGGGCGCGGTGGAGGTCACAGACCGAGGCCGGAGCCGCCGCTCGCGTCGATGTTCTGGCCGGTCACCCAGCGCGCGTCCTCGGAGGCGAGGAAGCCGACGACGTCGGCCACGTCTCCCGGCTGACCGACCCGGTCGAAGACCGAGAACCCGGCGGCGTGCGCCTTGGCGGCCGGGTCGGCCATCCAGGGGTGGATGTCCGTCTCGATGGTGCCGGGCGACACCGCGTTGACGGTGATGCCCCGCGAACCGAGGGTCTGGGCGAGGGTCAGGGTGAGCACCTCGACCGCGCCCTTGGACGCGGCGTACGAGGTCATGCCGGGGAAGGCGACCTTGGTGACGCCGGAGGAGATGTTGATGATCCGGCCGCCGTCCCGCAGCCGGTCGAGGCCGTGCTTGACGATGAAGAACGGTGCCTTGGCGTTGACCGCGAAGACCCGGTCGTAGTCGGCCTCCTCGACCTCGTCGATGGTGCCCGCGCCGGCGATCCCGGCGTTGTTGACCAGGATGTCGACGCCGTCGGCGTGCGCGTCGAAGGCCCGCCAGAGGGCCTCGGCGTCCCCGGGGACGCCCAGTTCGGTGCGGATCGCGAACGCGGAGCCGCCGGACGCCTCGATCGCGGCGACCGTCTCCTTCGCGGCGGCCTCGTTGCTGGCGTAGTGGACGGCGACGCGGGCGCCGTCGGCGGCCAGCCGCAGGGCGATCGCGCGGCCGATGCCGCGGCTGGCGCCGGTGACGAGCGCGGTCTTGCCGGTGAGGGTGGTGGAGCGGGCCATCGGAGTCTCCTCGGTGGTGGTGTTTCCTGCTGACGGGGACGACTCTGCGGGAGAGCTGTTCGGGATCGGCTCGGGTCCGGTTCGGGTTTGGTTCGGGGCCGGTTCGGGTTCTGTACGGCTCCGTTCGGGGGGCTGCTCGGACCTGATTCGGGGGCGGCTCCGGGACTGCTCGGGCCGGGTGCGGGCCGGGTGCGGGCTTGGTGTGGCCCCGGCTCCGGCGGGAGTTACGGTGATCCCATGCGATTCGGGGTGCTGGGGGAGACGGCCGTGTGGACCGAGGACGGGCGGCCCGTCCGGGTCCCCGAACTCAAGGTGCGTGCCCTGCTCGCCTCGCTCCTCGTCGACACGGGCCGCCCGGTCGCCACCCACCGCCTCGTCGACGACCTGTGGGGCGAGGAGCCGCCGGGCCGTCCGCTGCGCGCCCTCCAGGCCAAGGTCTCCCAGCTGCGACGCGTCCTGGAGGAGGCCGAACCGGGCGGCCGCGCCCTGCTGGCCTCGCGCGCGCCCGGCTATCAACTGGTCCTCCCCGAAGGCGCCTTGGACGCGGAGCGGTTCGCCGCGCTCGCCACCCGAGCCCGCGCCGTACCCGAACCGGAGCGCCGCGCCGCGCTGTTCGCCGAGGCGCTCGGCGTGTGGCGCGGACCCGCGTTCGCGGACTTCGCGGACGAGCCGTTCACCCGCGCGGCCGCCCACCGGCTGGAGGAGGAGCGGCTCGTCGTGCGCGAGGAGGCGGCGGAGGCGCGTCTCGCCGCAGGCGAACACGCCATGCTGGTAGGCGAGTTGGCGGAGCTCGTCGCGACCCACCCGCTGCGCGAGCGGCTCCGCGCCGTGCAACTGCGCGCCCTCTACCGCTCGGGCCGGCAGAGCGAGGCCCTGGCGGGATACGAGGAGCTGCGCGCCCGACTCGCCGAGGACCTGGGCCTCGACCCGAGCCCGGAACTGGCCGGCCTCCAACGGGCGATGCTGCGCCAGGACCCGGCCCTGGCAGCGGACGTACGAGAGCCGGACGCGCAACCGGCTTCGGGAGCCCCGACGTCGGAAGCCGCGGCGCAGGCCGCTCGGGAGACCGGCCGGGTCGGCACCGGACAGGCGGGCACCGACCTGCCCGCTGCCGGTCGGGCCGCTACCGGCGGGGCCGATGCCGAACTGCCTGCAACTGACCCGCGCGCAATTGGCCGGGCCGCTACCGGCGAGGCGGATCCCGACCTGTCCGCCACCGACCTGCCCGCCCCCGGCGCAGCCGATGCCGACAGCCCAGCCGATGCCGCCGGCCGGGCCGGCCCGCGTGGCAATCTGCCCACGGCCATCAGTGGGCTCGTCGGGCGGGACGCGGCCGTCGAGGAGGTCGGCGCGCTGCTCGCCGGCCGCCGGCTCGTCACGCTCACCGGGCCCGGAGGCGTCGGCAAGACGCGCCTGGCCGTTCAGGCCGCCGGCCGGGCGCGGGAGCTGTTCCCCGACGGCGTCTGGCTGGTCGAGCTCGCCGGCGCGCACGGCGAGCTGGCCGAGGTCGTCGCCGCCGCCCTCCGGCTGCGCGACGACGGAGCCTGGGGCGTACGGCCCGAGACGGGACGGACGCCGAGCGGCGCCGAGCGACTGGCCGACGTCCTGCGCGACAAGCGGATGCTGCTCCTCCTCGACAACTGCGAGCACGTCATCGACGAGGCCGCCGCGCTGGCGGAGCTGCTCCTGCGCACCGCCGCCGACCTCGTGGTGCTGACGACGAGCCAGGAGCCCCTGGCACTCGCCGGGGAGACGCTGTGGCCGGTTCCCCCGCTCGACCTCCCCGGCGCCGTCGAGCTGTTCGTGGCCCGGGCGGCCGACTCCGCGCCCGGATTCGTCCCGGACGACGCCCAGCGGGCCGCCGTCGAGGACATCTGCCGGCGCCTCGACGGCGTACCGCTCGCCCTGGAACTGGCCGCCACCCGGGTGCGCGCGCTCGGCGTCCACCGGCTGCGCGAGCGGCTCGACGACCGGTTCCGGCTGCTCAGCGCCGGACAGCGGGGCGCCCCAGCCCGGCAGCAGACGCTCCGCGCGGTGATCGACTGGAGCTGGGAGCTGTTGCCCGCGCCGGAGCGTCTCGTCCTGCGCCGCCTCGCCGTCCACGCCGAGGGCTGCACGCTGGACGCGGCGGAAGAGGTGTGCGGGGGCGGCGAGGTCGCGGCCGCCGACGTACTGGACCTGCTGGCCCGGCTGGTGGACCGTTCCCTGGTCATCGCCGTCGACGGGAAGGACGGACCGCGCTACCGGCTGCTCGAATCCGTCGCCGCGTACTGCGTCGAGCGAATGGCGGAGGCGGGGGAGACCGAGGCCGTGCACGGCCGGCACCTCGCGTACTACACGCGCCTCGCCGAGACCGCCGAGCCGGAGCTCCGCGGCCCCGCGCAGCGGGAGTGGCTGGCCCGCCTCGACGCCGAGTCGCCGAACCTGCGCGCCGCCCTCGACCGCGCGGCGCGGCGCGGCGACGCCGAGCACGCGCTGCGGCTCGTGGACGCGCTGGCCTGGTACTGGGTGCTGCGCGGGCGCCTGGGCGAGGCGGTCCGTTCGACGGCGACGGCGACGGCGCTGGCCACGGCGGGAGCCCCGGCCGACCCGGCACCTGGTGGGGCGGGCGCCCCGGCCGACCCGGTACCTGACGGGGCGGCTGTCTCCTCCGCCCGGGAACCGGTACCCGGTGAGGCAGGCACCTCCTCCGACCCGGTGCCCGGTCCCAGGGCCCTCGCCCGGCTTCAAGCCCGGGTCGCTGTCTGGCGGACCGGGCTCACCGTGATGAGCGGCGACGGCACGGACCGCCACGGACGCATCGCGAGCGCGCTCGCGTCCGTCGACGCGGCCTATGGGGCCGGCACCGCCGGGCGCGCGTGGGCCCGCTGGTTCCTCGCCCACGCGCTCTGCGGCACCGGAAGCCAGAGCGAGGGCGAGGACCTGACGAACGCGGCGCTCGACGGATACATCCGGACCGGGGAGACGTGGGGCGAGGCGGCCGCCCTCGGCGACCGGTCCGTACAGCGGCTGCTCAGGGGCGATCTGGCGGGCGCCGAAGCCGACGCGACCCGCAGCGCCGCGCTCTTCGCGGCGGTCGGCGACGCCTGCGGGGGGCTGTGGTCGGTGTACCCGCTGGCGACCGTGGCGGAGATCCGCGGCGCGTACGAGCGGGCGGACCGGCTGAAGCGTGCCGCGCTGGAGACCGCCGAGGGCTTCGGGCTCACCACCGAGGTGCCCGACCTGCTGTCGGGTCTCGGCCGGACGGCGCTCCTCAGGGGAGAGCTGGGGCAGGCGCGCGTGTACCACCGGGCGGGACGCGACGCGGCCGTCGAGGCCGGCTTCCGGGCGGGTGAGATCAACGCCGTCCTCGGCCTGGGCCTCGGAGCCCGCCGGGAGGGCCTGCTGGACGAGGCCGAGGTCCACCTCCGCGAGGTCCTCGCGTGGCACCGGCTGGTCGGGCTCGACGGCGCCAACGCGCTGATCCTCGCGGAACTGGGCTTCGCGGCGGAGCTGCGGGGCGACGCGCAGGGTGCGCTCAGGCTGCACGAGGAGGGCTACGCGACGGCTCGGGCGAGCGGGGACCCGCGGGCGGTGGCGCTGGGCCTGGAGGGACTGGCGGGCGCCCATGCCCTGGACGGGCGGGGCGAGGAGGCGGCTCTGCTGCTGGGCGCGGCGGGGACGTTGCGGGCGTCGACCGGAGCGCCGCTGCCCCCGGCGGAGAGGGGGGACGTGGAGCGGGCGGAGACGGTCGTGCGCGCGCTGTTGGGGGACGACGCGTACACGGCCGCCCGCGCCCGGGGCGAGCGGCTCGACGCGGAGGAGGTCGTCCGGCAGGTGATCAGCACTTCAGGGCCACCGGCCAGGTGAGCGGGCCCTCGGGACCTCAGCGCCACCGCCCAGCGACCGGGTGAACGGCACTTCAGGGCCACCGCCCAGCCACGACTCGCGCACGACGAGCCCGTGAGCGGGCATGGCCGGACTCGTGCCGCTCGTGCCGGCCCCGCCCACCCCGCCGGCCCCGCCCACCCCGCCTGCCCCGCCCACCCCGCCTGCCCCACCCACCCTGCCTGCCCCACCCACCCTGCCTGCCCCACCCACTCCGCCTGCCCCGGGACCTCGCTGTCCGTGCGACCGTCTATGTTCGGCGGATGACACAGACAGACCTCTCCGCCTTCGAGCGGGAGTGGACGCGGTTCGAGTCCTGGCTCGCCGCGCACTCGCCCGCCGATCACGCCATGCTGCGAAGGCCGGCGGAGCGCGAGCGGCTCGCCGCGCTGGAGTCCCGGCTCGGCTTCGGTCTGCACCCGGAGCTCACGGCCCTGCTGCGGCAGCATGACGGAGCCGGCGAACCCGTGGCCGATCCCGGCTCCGGCCGACGCCTCCCCGCCGGTGCCTTCCTCCCCTCGGGCCACCGCCTGTGCGGGGTGGACGACATCATGACGATGTACGACGTGCTCGTGGACGTCGGCGAGGACAACATCGACGCCGACCTGTGGGAGGACGACGAACTGGCCGTGAACCTGCACCGCTGCGTGCCGTTCGCGCTGCCCAACGACGGCGGGGTGGCCTTCGTCGATCACCGACCCGGACCCTCGTACGGTCACGTGTACGAGATGGGCATCGGGTCCGGGGACCTGGACGGAACCCTGTGGGCCACGAGCCTGACCCAGCTCTTCCGTACCCTGGCCGACGCTGTCGAATCCGACGGTCCGTTCCTCTTCTACCGGCCCGCACCCTACGAGGACGGATCAGGCCACCGCTGCTTGGAGTGGCAGATCCGAACCTGACCTGGACGGCCGTGACTTCGCCCCCGGACGCTACGCTCGCTGGATCGCACAGTGGGTGCGGGGAGACCGGAGGTGCTCGTGGAAGCGATGGTGGCCGAACTTCTCGTCGCGTTGGCCGGCGGTACGGCGGGGGCCGCGGGAGCCCAGGCGTGGACGGCCCTGCGGGAACTGGTGAGGCGCGGCCCGGGGCCGGACACGGAGCGGGCCGGCGCGGTCCCCCTGCCCCCGGGTGTGGCCGAGGCCGACGCCTTGGAGCGGAGCGTCGGGCGCGAGGAGCGGGCCGTCGTCGACGCTCGTGCGCTGCTGGCCGCACTGGAACTGCGGGCCGGGCAGGACGCCGCCTTCCGCGCGGGCCTTGAGGCGTGGTGGCGGTCGGAGGGCCGGGCGGCCGAGGACGAGAGGGCGCGGCGGACCGGCGAGGGCGACGTCCACAACACGATCGAAGGCGGCACGCAGCACAACGTCGTCATGGGCAGGGATTTCCACGGTCCGATGAACTTCCACTGAGGACGCGTGGGTCCGAGGTCGCGCGTGTGCTCCCGTTGCCGAATCCCGGGCCGTGCGCGACCCTCGTGGCTACGATGCCACCGTCCGAGCGGAAGCGACTCATGGGGGGCCGATGACCGAGCGGGGGCCGGCCGGCGGCGAGTTCGGAGACGGCGGTTTCCGCAACGTCTTCAACGGCAACGCCGATATCGTCGTCCAGTTCCGGGACAACTACGGCGACATCCACTTCCACGCCCCGCCGGCCGAGACGCCCGAGGACAGGGCGACACGCGCCCTGGCCGAGGCGGTGTTCCGGCAGTGGCGCGAGGAAGCGAAGGTCTGGGACATCGGAGGCGACCGGCCGTCGTTGGCGGTGCGGTGGAAGCCGCGTCTCCAGTGGGCTCGGCGCGCGGCGCCGAACGACGCGGCCGACGCGCCCCGCGGCGACCAAGTCCCCGACATGGTCGCGGGGTTCCTCGGCCTCCCGCAGCGCCGGCTCGTCATCCTGGGCGGTGCCGGCTCGGGAAAGACCGCGCTGGCCGTCCTGCTCACGCTGGAGCTGCTCAAGCGCAGGCTCACGCCTCCAGGCGGCGGCGAGCCGGTCCGTGCGGTGGGACAGCTGCCGGTTCCGGTCCCGATGTCCATGGCGTCGTGGGATCCGGAACGGGAGACCTTCGACGCGTGGTTCATCCGCAGGCTCGCGGCGGACTACCCGGGCTTACCGCGCCTTTCGGGCCGCCATCCCGCGGCCGAGCTGTGGAAGCGTGCCGGATCGGTGGTGCTGCCGGTGCTGGACGGTCTCGACGAGATGCCGGCCGCGCGCCGGTCCTCGGCGCTGCACGGCCTCAACCGTGCGCTGTACGACGGCAGGCCGCTGATCCTCACCTCGCGGACGGAGGCGTTCGAAGGACCCGCGCGGGACGTCATGCTCAGGTCCACGGCCTGCCTGGAGGCGCAACCGCTCGAAGCCGGCGACGCGGTCACCTACCTGGCCACCAGCACAGCGCCCCACCTGCGACCGCGATGGCAACCGCTGTTCCAGCGGATCCGGGCGACGCCCACCGGACCGGCGGCCTCGGCCCTGTCGACGCCGCTGATGCTGTGGCTGGCCCGGACCGTGTACGCGGACCCGGCCACCGAGCCGGCCGAACTCGCCGACCCGGCGGCCTATCCGACACGGCAGGCCATCGAGGACCACCTGCTCGACCGGTTCGTCCCCGTCGCGTTCGACGGCCGGGTCCCGTCGGACGACCGCTGGGAACCACCGCGCCGCTGGAAGGCCGAGCGGGCGCGGAAGTACGCCGAGACACTGGCCGAGCATCTCGCCAGGGCGGGCACACCGGATCTGGCGTGGTGGCGACTGCACGAGGCCACGCCCTGGGCCCGCGTGGCGGCGGTGCCCCTGCTCGTCGTGGCCGGGTTTCTGGCGCTCCAGGTGTCGATCCTGGCCGGCGGGACCATCTGGGGGATGGCGGGCAGGCCAAGCGCCGTGGGAGGGCTGCTGGCCTCGGCGTCGTTCGGGTTCGGGGTGCTGGTCGGCCTCGGGGCCCAGCTCGCCGGCCGTACCTGGTACACGGAACTCAAGTTCGGCGAGCCCAGGCGCCGCGTCCACCTGCTGCGCCCCGGAGCGGCGCTGCGCTCGGCCGTCAGGGCCACCGACCGGAAGGGCCTGTCAGGCGCGCTGTTCTTCGCGATCCCCGCCTTCGTGGTGGGCGTCTGGTCGGTGACCCGGCCCACGGACGGCCCCCTGGTCTGGCGGATCTGCGGCGGGCTCTGCCCCGTCCTGTGCGTCCTGCTCGCCGTGATGTACGCGGCTCCGACCGACCGCGGCGAGGACGCGACGACGCCGCGGATCCTCCTGCGCAGCGAGCACGCGGCCGTCCTGCTCGGCATCACGGTCATCGGGCCGGTCGCGGGGTTCGGCGTCGGCATCGTGGAGCTGAGCCGCTCGGGCGCCTCCGCGCTGTCCGCCGGTGTCGCCGCGTGGCTCGGCGCGTCCATGATGCTCGTGTGCGTCAGCCCCTGGAGCCGGTGGCTGCTCGGCCGGACGACGCTGGCGCTGACCCGCCGGGCTCCGTGGGGCCTGCCCCGCTATCTGGCCGACGCGCACCGGCAGGGCGTCCTGCGGCAGACCGGCGGCGTCTACCAGTTCCGCAGCGTCCGCCTCCAGGAACGGCTCGCGGAGACCACCCCGCTGGGGGCGAGGCGCAGGGCGCGGCGCTCCGGCCGGGACGCCCTGCCTCCCGAGGCGATCACCCACACCAGCGATGCCGGCATCGCGTTCCGGCTGCGGGTCCGCAGGACCAACGTCGCGCCGCTGAAACGGGGGGTCACCTCGGGAGTCCTCCTCACCCTGGTCTGCTCCATGTGGGGCGGCATGTGGCTCCTGCTCGGTCCCGGACTGATGCTGCTGGGCTTCCTGCTCACCCTGCTCACCCGGATCCTGCCGCCCTACGTCGTCGACCTGCGCCTGAACCGCGACACCCTGGAGTGCCGGTGGCGGGACAAGTACGCCTCCCGCTTCGAGTGGCGGCACGTCGACGAGGTCGCGGTGCACGAGTTCCGGCCCCGCGGCGTCAGCACCGGCCGCCACCTCCTCCAGGTACGCCTGCGGCCGGAGGCCCTGACTCCCGGGGAACGGCGGGCACATGACCCCGGGTGGCGGATCGTCTGCGACCTTGGATCGATGACGTCCCTGCCGCCGCAGGTCGACGCCGCGCTGAAGGAGTACAGCGCCTACGGGCTCCAGCCGGAGAGCTTCGCCCTGTGGGAGCGGCAGTTCGACTCCGACGAGGGCTGGGGCGGCTGAGAACCCTCAGCCGGCCTCCGGCCGCCCCGTGGCGCGGCCCGGGAGGGGCACCGGCCCCTCCGCGTGGTCCCGCTCCGGCAGGTGGCGGGCGAAGAAGCCCCCCACCCGGCGCCGTACCTCCGCGAGGGTCACCGCCGGGTCGCCGGTCCCGATGAGCGCGGCCCGCGCCGCAGCCGTCACGAGACCGGCGGTGTGGAGCCGCGCGACCAGCGGGCCGTAGTCGGTGAACGCCCAGTGGTTCGCGTCGGAGAGCAGCATCCGGCGGCCGGGAAGGCCCGCCCAGGAGGACGTGATACGGGCCGCCCCGTCGAACCCGTCGGTGCGGAACAGCAGCAGCGGCCGCGCGAAGCCGACCGGCGTCGGGTACAGGTCGAGATAGCCCTCCAGGTTCGCCACCGCGCCGACCCGGCGGTCCCGGCAGGCCGCCCGCACCACCGCCGTGCCGCCCGCCGAATGCCCGTACAACCCGATCCGGCGGGCGTCCATGACGGGTGCGAGCGGCAGGTCGCCGAGCCGGTCGAGGACCAGACGGAGGTCCGCTACCCGGGTGTCCACCATCGTGCGGAAGGTCGCCGGGTCCGGCGGTCCGAACAGGACGGTCCGCCGCATCCCGGTCGGCAGTTCCACCTGGGAGGCGTCACCGGGGTGGTCGACGAGGACGACCACGCGGCCGTGGCTCGCCAGGTCCTCGCCGAGGGTCGTGCCGAGCGTGCGGGAGTCGCCGCCGCCGGGCGAGTACACCAGGACCGGCCGCCGCCCGGGCAGGGGCGGCGCGCCCCGGTGGCCATGGGTGAGGACCGCGCCCCAGTCCACCGCCCCGAGCTCCGGAAGTCCCGGGCGGACGTACGGCGCGTACTCGGCGAACACGTCGGCCTCGCGCCGCGTGAGCTGCGGGGCCCGGGGGAAGCCGCGTAGCGATCGGGCCGGGTAGAGGACGGTCAGCATCACCTGCCGTACGCCGCCCACCCACGGGTCGGCACGGTCCGGGTCCGTCAGACAGACCGTCCGCATGCCCACGGGGTACGGGCCGGTCGGCGGCGGCAGCCGGAGGACCGGGCCGCCGCCGGCGGCGGCGGACGCGGCCGTGGGCAGCAGGACGGCGGCACTCCCGCATAGGGTGCCTTTCAGAAAAGCGCGTCGAGACGTCATACGGACATCCTGGGGACGGGGCCGTCCCGGCGCGAAGGTTCAGGCCCTGGCCGAAAGGCTCGCCCCGGACGAGGAGTTGTGCGAGTGCTGCGCGTCCACTTCACCGCGGAGGACTTCGCCCGCGTCCGGTTCGCACCCCGCCCGGCGCCGCTCCAGGAGCTCCACGCCGCTCTGACGACCGCCGTCACCCCGGGCGGCGGGCCGCTGACGGTGCCGTGGCGCGCCCGCGTCCTGCGCTCTCTCCCGCCCGCGAGCGGCCCGCTCGCCGACCTGGTTCCGGCGGGCCGACCGCCGTCCTTCCTCGACGTCCTCGGCGACTCCCTGGCCGACGGCTTCGAGCGGATCCGGGCCACCGGCCCCGGTCTCGTCCGCTCCGAACTGGAGCGGGTGTACGGGGCGGTGCGCGGTGTCCCTCACTGGCTGCGCGGCCTGCACGAGGGCGACGAGACGGCCTGGCGCACCGTGTACCGCGCCCAGCGGGCCGCGTACGAGACGGTCCTCGCCCCGGTCTGGTCCGTCGTACAGGACCTGCACCGCGAGGAGTTCGCCCGTTACGCCCTGACGGCGGCCGAGCACGGCGTGGCCGCCGCGCTGACAGGGCTGGCGCCGGGCGGCCGGCTCCATGAGGGCGTGTGGGAGTGGCCCGGCGCGATCCCCGACCGCGACCTCCGCCTCGACGGGCGCGGCCTGGTCCTGCTGCCGACCTTCCACCACCCGGCGGGTCCCCTTCTCCAGGACACCCCTGGCCGTCCCGCGGTCCTGACGTACCCGGCCGGTCCCGGGCTCCCGCTCGCCGAGGGGCGCCCGGTCGCCCCCGCCGAGAGCCTGGCCGCCGTCCTGGGCCGCACCCGGCTGGACGCCCTGCGCCTCCTCGCCGAGCCGCACACCACGTCGTCCCTGGCCCGCGCCCTCCACGTCAGCGACGCGACGGCCTCGTCCCACGCGGCGGCGCTCAGATCGGCGGGCATGGTGACGACGACCCGCACGGGCCGCTCGGTCACCCACCTGCGCACGGCCCTCGGCACGCTGGTCGCGGGACGGAGCGCCTACGGCCTGTCCGGAGGATCGGGGTCGGACACGCCCTAGCGGTCGTCCTCGGGGTGCGGGCCCGTCGCGTACGGGTTCGGGTCGTCCTCCGCCAGGACGCCGACGAACGGGTCGCCCTCCCCGGCGAAGGTGTACGCGCCGCCCTCGATCCGCTCGATCAGGCCGCGCGTCCACTCCGCGCCCGCGTCGGCGGAGTGCAGCCACATGTTCATGATCTCGCCGATGTGGCCGAGCTGGCCGGGGCCGTCCTCGGGCGTGTAGTACTCGGTGACCGAGGCCCGCCACTCCTCAAGGCCCGCGATCCGGCGCCTCAGCAGCGCGACGGCCTCGTCCCGGGGCAGGTCCACCATGAAGCCGATGCCGGCGGAGAGCACGTCGGCCTTCTGGTCGTGGGAGGTCAGGGCCTCGCGCAGCAGCGTGAAGTACTCCTCCGTGCCCTTGTCGTTGATCTCGTACTCGACCCGGGGCGGGCCGCCGGCGGTGCTCGGCGCGACCTCGTGCGCGAGGAGCAGCCCCTGCTTCGCCATCTGCTTGAGCGCGTGGTAGATCGACCCCGGCTTGGCGTTGGACCACTCGTGGGCCCCCCAGAACTCCAGGTCGTTGCGTACCTGGTAGCCGTGGGCCCGCCCGTGCTGGCGGACGGCGCCGAGGATCAGCAGCCGGATCGCTGACATGCGCGTCTCCTTCCCGTCCCTCGTGGAGGGCTCTCACTCCTGCAACTGTACAAGTTTGACTACCCGAGGTGACCGCCGCCGCCGCACTTGGGTAATCAAGCTTGACTAGTCGGGTCGAGGGGCGTACGGTCTTCTCTAGTCAAGTTTGATCAGTGAGTGCCGGGAGGGTGCGTTGTCTGACCACGATCTGGCGATCGTCGTCGAAGGTCTACGGAAGAAGTACGGGGACAAGCAGGCCCTCGACGGCCTCGACCTCACGGTCCGCGCGGGAACCGTCCAGGGCGTCCTCGGCCCGAACGGCGCCGGCAAGACCACCGCCGTCCGCATCATGTCCACGCTGCTGCGCCCCGACGAGGGACGCGTCGAGGTGGCGGGCACCGACGTACGGACCCGGGCCGCCGAGGTGCGCGCGCGGATCGGGCTGCTGGGCCAGCACGCCGCCGTCGACGAGGAGCTCGGCGGACGCCAGAACCTGGAGATGTTCGGCCGCCTCTACCACCTCGGCGCCCGCCGGGCGGGCGCGCGGGCCGACGAACTCCTGGAGCGGTTCGGGCTCGCGGACACCGGCCGCAAGGCCGTCAAGCAGTACAGCGGCGGCATGCGCCGCCGCCTCGACCTCGCCGCGTCGCTCATCTCCCGGCCGGAGGTGCTCTTCCTGGACGAGCCCACCACCGGGCTCGACCCCCGGGGCCGCACCGAGGTGTGGAACGCGGTGCGGTCGCTGGTCGGCGGCGGCACCACCGTCCTGCTGACCACGCAGTACCTGGAGGAGGCGGACCAGCTCGCCGACCGGATCGCCGTGATCGACCACGGCAAGGTCATCGCGGAGGGCACGGCGGACGAGCTGAAGTCGAAGACCGGCGGCGACCGCGTCGACGTGGTCGTCCGCGACGCCCGCCGGCTGGCGGACGCCGCCGCGCTCCTCCCCGGAGAGGTGACGGTGGACGAGGACCGGCGGCTGGTCAGCGCCGTGGTCGGCGACCGCATGGCCGCGCTCACCGGAACCGTACGGGCGCTGGAGACCGCCGGCATCGAGGCGGAGGACATCGCGGTCCGCAGGCCCACGCTCGACGAGGTCTTCATGCACCTGACGAAGGAGGACGCCGCATGAGCGCCGTGGCGCACAGCGCGGTCACCGCGCACCCCACCCGTTCCCGGCTCGGCTGGGCGGTCGCCGACTCCTGGACGATGACCCGGCGCGAGCTCGCCCACTGGGCGCGCCAGCCCGTGCAGGTGGTCGTCGGCCTGGTCTTCCCGGTCATGATGATGCTGATGTTCGGCTACCTCATCGGCGGTGGCCGGGGCGTCGAGGGCGACTTCACCTCCTACCTGGTCCCCGGCATGCTCACCATGACCATGGCCTTCGGCCTGGAGGCGACGATGACGTCGGTCACCCAGGACCTCGGCAAGGGCGTGATCGACCGGTTCCGCTCGATGCCGATGCACTCCGGCGCGGTCCTGGTCGGCCGGAGCGTCGCCGACATGCTCCAGTCGGCCGTCGGACTGGTCGTGATGATCGCGGTCGGCTACGCGATCGGCTGGCGCTGGAGCGAAGGCCCCGCCGCCTTCCTGGGCGCCGTGGGACTGCTCCTGCTGCTGCGCTTCGCGATGCTGTGGATCGGGATCCACCTGGCGATGGTCGCGGGCAAGCCGGAACTCGTCCAGGCCGTCCAGATCCTCGTCTGGCCGGTCACCTTCCTCTCCAACGCCCTCGCCTCGCCCGCGTCGATGCCGGAGTGGCTGGGCGCGGCCGTGGAATGGAACCCGATGTCGGCCACGGCCACGGCCGTACGCGGCCTGTTCGGCAACCCCGGAGCGGACGGCGACTCCTGGGCCGCCACCCACGCCGAACTCCTCGCGGTGGCCTGGCCCCTGGCCCTCGTCGCGGTCTTCTTCCCGCTGGCGGTGAAGCGCTTCCGCGACCTCAGCCGCTGACGGAGGCGGGCCGGTGAGGGCGGGGAGGGCGGTGTGCCGCCGCCCTCCCCGAGCGAGGCCACGCGGCGACTACATGACGCGCTCGGCGAGTTCGGCGAGGGACTTCACCCACAGGGCGGGCAGGTCGCCGGCCGCGCCGTGGGACCGGTCGTGGACGACCGCGAGCCGGGCGGTGGCCTGCGTCCGGGTCAGGGAGACGTAGCCGAGCATGCCGGGGCTGTTCAGGCCGAAGACGCTCGCGGCGAGCGGGGGAGTGCCCAGGACGCGGTAGGCGCCGTGGACGCCGATGTGGCTGGCGGCCAGCCGGAACCGGGCGCGTTCCGTCGTCCGGAGGAGGAAGCGGGGCGGCATGCGCAGCAGGGCCTTCCAGCCGCCCTCCCGCAGCCCGGACGCCTTGTGCGCGCGGGTCTGCGCGACCACGGCCTCCAGCCGCTCGCGCGGACCGGGCGCGGTGCACGGCAGCCGCAGGACCGCCGGCAGCGCGGCGTTCCCCGGGGCCAGCCGCGCCCCCTCCGTACGGACGGACATCGGCATCACCACCCGCAGGTCGTGCACCCGCCCCGCCTCCCGCCGCTGGAAGGCCGCGAACGCGCCGGCAACAGCGGTCAGGTACACGTCGTTGACACCCGCGCCCCACCGCGACGCCACCGCCCGCAGCTCCCCGTCCGGGACGTCCGCGTACACCAGCGACGCCCGCCCGCTCGGTACCGACGCGCATCCCGGGGGAACCGTCTCGTGCTCCGGGAACCGCTCGAACGGCGAAGCCCCCAGCCATCGCAGGGAGGCCCGGCCCGGCCCCGGCGGCCGGTACGGGTACGGGCCTGCGACCGGATCGTCGGCCAGCAGCGCGGCCACCACGTGCGCCGCGCCGACCCCGTCCGTCACGGCGTGCTCGATACGGAAGCACACCCGCGACACCCGCTCCGTTAGGCACGTCAGCAGCCGCAGGTCCCAGCCGGGCGCCGGACGGGCGGGCAGCGGCGCCCGCAGGCACGCGTCGGTCGCCTCGGCCAGCCGCCCGTCCGCCCGCTCCTCACGGACGTGCACCCGGGGCTCCGGCGGCGGGGTGCGGGTCCAGCGGCGAGCCCCCGCGTCCGCCACGACACCCAGCGGCTCAAGACCCGGTGCCCGCTCGGCCACGCGCCCGCGCAGCTCGTCGAGCGTGAACGCCCCGGCGGGGAAGTCCAGGACGTGGCCCACCACCATCGGCGCGGCGCCCCGCGCGGGCAGCAGCGCGAACGCGCGGTCGAGCGCGTTCATCCTCCCCGGCCGGTCCGCCGCCCCGGCACGGCCCCCGCTTCCCTTCTCCGGCACCCCTCGGACCCGCATGACCCACCTCGTCCTCGCTCGATCGAAAGCCGCAGTGACGAACGAGGCGGTCAACCGGGGGACACGGCGGCCCGGGACGCGCCGAAGGCCGGCCTCGGCGAGGAGACCGGCCCCCTCCCGCCGGGGGAGTGCGAGACGTCGGCGCGCGGCCGGGGCCGGTGCCGGGCTAGTCCTGGTCGTTCGCGGCGGGCGGGCGGGTGACGTGGAAGGTCACGCCGGAGAAGTCACGCCCCTGGACGGCGGCGCCGTGCACCGTACCGCTGATGTGGTTGCTGACGGGGCCGGACCGCGCCGTCCGCGCCTGCTGCCACCACTCGTCGAGCCGGGCGCGGAACTCGGCGTCCAGCGCGGCGCGCACGCCCAGCGCGGTGGCGAGCGCCTGGGCGCGGACGGGGTCGGCGGGCGCGCTCTCCAGCGCGGCGACCTCGACCTCGCCGGAGCTGATCGCCGGCTCCGCGCTCTCCCCGGCCTCCTCCGAGGCCGCGCCGCGCCGGAACGGGCGCCGTACCAGCGCGGCCAGCCCCAGCCACGCCTCGCGGCCGGCCTCGGCACCGATGCCGCCCGCCAGTGCCGCGAGCGCGCCTGCGGTGATCGGATCCACGTCAGGTCTCTCCCTCGGTCGGGTATCGGGCCCCCAGCCTAGGGTCCCGGCTCCTCCTGCCGGGCCGTCATGTCGTGGAAGGCATACGGTCAGCCGCAGCTGTGGTAGCCGCATCCGGCCCGACGCCAGTTGCCCTCGCGGTCGAGGAAGCTGTACGTGCCCTCCGTGTTCCGGAGGATGCTGAAGTGTGGTCCCTTCCGTTGTACTGGAGGGTCAGCCCGCTGCCCGAGGCGGTGCCCGAGGTCGGCCGTGGAGGCGTCACCCGGTTGAGGCGGGCAGAGTGCTGCGCCTGCCGTCCGCGTCGCGCGGCAGGGTTCCGGTGAACAGCACGGCGAGCACGCACAGCAGGGTGAGGGTGCGAGGGCCCGCGGTCGCGGGGCAGGCCGAGGGCGAAGGCGCCGACGGTGGCGGCCAGGGCCACGACCATGAACCAGTAGAAGAACGGCTGGATGGCCGGACTCGCTTCGGATATCCGGGTCTGCCGGGCCTTGGAACGCTCGTCGTCCGCTTCGACGAGGAGACCGAAGGTGGGATCGTCCCGGTGGGCCAGTTCCTTGAAGGACGAAGGCAGCCGCGGTCTGTTCATGATCGCTCAGATCACCCGGCGCTGGGGCATGCGTCACACGGACCGCGGCAAGGTCATCTGGTCCGAACAGCCTCTGGAGGCGGTGTTCTGACGCCCCCCCGGCCGTGCCTCACCCCGACTGTGCCCCGCCCCCTCCCGGGGCCAGCGCCCGGAGGGGGCCGGCTACCTGAGTACGCGTACTCAGGTAGCCGGAGCCCGGGGAGTGGAACCGTGGCGGCATGGATGCGTACTCACCCCTCTCGGCTCGTCCCCTCTTACCGCCGATGATCACCGGGTTGATCCTGTTCCTCCTGCTCGGGATCCTTCGCGGCCTCGCCTGGCTCCTCTTCTCCCACCACCGGTGCAAGGGCAGGAACAACAGCGCGGACTACAACACGCCCGGCGAAGGCATCGCCTCCGGGCTCGCGCACATCGGTGAGGACGTGTTCCGCTGGACCGGGCCCGCGGCCTTCGTGGTTTTCGTCGCCGTGTGCGTGTGGGGCTTCATCGCCTTCGCCGCAGGCCGGTCAGGCTGAAGGGCCCGGGAGTGCGGCCCCTTCGCGACGTCACGTCCGGTCTCCGCGTGATCGTGATCACTCCCAGGCTCCGAAGAGGGAACCGATCGGAGCGTGCGGACACTTGTGGTCGTGGAGTCCCCTGTGAACGAACGCGTCCGGTCCGGAGACCGGGCCGCGTTCGCCGAGATCTTCGACGAGCACGCACGCGTCGTCTACGCCCATGCCGTCCGCACGACAGGTGACTGGGCCGTCGCCGAGGACGTCATGTCCCTCACCTTCCTCGAAGCGTGGCGGTTACGCGACAAGCTGGCGGACGTGGTCAGCGTCCGCGGCTGGCTGCTGGGCATCGCGACCAACGTGATGCGCAACACCGCCAGGGCGGCCCGCAGGCACCGGGAAGCGATGCGGCGGCTGCCTCCCCCGGAGCCGCAGCCTGACTTCTCCGGCGAAGTCGTCGGCCGGCTGGCCGACGGCCGGCGGCTCGCCGCCGTCTCCCGGGCCTTGCGACGCCTGAAGCGGACGGAGCGCGAGGTGTTCACCCTGGTCGCCTGGTCCGGACTCGGGTACGCGGCTGCCGCCGAAGCGCTGGGGATTCCGGTCGGCACCGTACGGTCCCGGCTCTCCAGGGCCAGAGGGAAGCTGCGCCGGCTCGTCGAGGAAGAACTGGCGGCGGAGGAACTGGCGGCCCGAGAACCGGCTGCCCGAGAACCGGTTGTCCAAGAACCGGCCGTCCAAGAACCGGCGGCCGACGCGCGAAGCACGGAGCCGCGGCGCCGCCGCGGACCTCTGCCGACCAGCGGGGTGGCCACAGCCCGCGCATCCCACAGGAGGGGGACCCGATGAACGCGGAGCGGCGCGAACGGTTCGAGCGCGAGCAGGCGCAGGAGGCCCTGCCGGCGCCGTCCTGCCCGGACCTCCCGACCGCGTGCATGGAGGCTCGCCGCCGGCACCTCCTCGGCGAGATCGACCGCCAGGCACACGCCCTGTCCCCTCGTCGCGCTCGGCGACCGCGCCGGCGGACGGTCCTCGTGCTGGGGGCCGCCCTGGCCGCCGGCGCCACCGTCGTGGTGGCGGGCCTCGGCCCCGGCGCCTCCTCGGGACCGGGACAGGCGCCCCCGGCCACCGTCGCGTCGGTCCGACTGCTGGAGAGGGCAGCCCTGGCCGCCGCCGACACCACGCCCAAGAAGAAGGCTCAGGCCGGGCAGTACGTGTACGTCAAGACCGTCGGCCACACGTCGGCGCTGTCGGAGAACCAGGACGGGCGGATGGAGCTCCTGCGCGAGAACGAGAACCTTGAGCAGTGGACGTCGGTGGACGGCAGCGCGAGCACGCTCCAGCGCGAGGACGGGAAGGACATCGTCCTGCGCGGCCCCGAGGACGGCGGCGGCCTCGGCTCGCCGACGTACGCCTTCCTCGCCACCCTGCCGACCGATCCCCGGGTCCTGCTGAGGTTGATCCGCGAGGACGCAGAGAAGAACCACGGCGCCGGATCGGGCTCCACGACGGGCCCGGACCAGCAGTCGTTCGTCACCATCGGCGACCTGCTCCGCAGCGGTGCCGCCGGTCCCGAGCTCACCGCGGCCCTCTACCGCGCCGCCGCCCTCATCCCCGGCGTCGAGGTGGTGCCCGACGCCGTCGATGCCGCGGGACGTCGCGGCGTCGCCGTGGCGCGTGCGCACGCCGGCGAGAGGAGGGAATGGATCCTCGACGCGCGCACCGCCCGGCTCCTGGGCGAGCGGACCGTACTCCTCGAGGACAGTGCCTGGGGCGAGGCGGGCACCGAGGTGTCGTCCGTGGCGCTCGTGGCCGTCGGCATCGTGGACGAGGGAGGCAGGACCCCGCAGCGAGGGGCAGGACCTCGTAGCGAGGGGCGGGCGCTCCGCACCGGAGGGCCGGTGCGGAGCGCCTTCGGCCGTCTCTAGTACAGGTTGCTGTACGTCTGGAAGCCGTGGCCGATCTTGTGCCGCGCGCTGATCGCGGCGCTGGTGCCGGTGCCCAGGTAGCGGTACAGGTCGCCGGCCGCGGTCACCGCGAGCAGGTCGGCCCGGCCGTCGCCGCTGATGTCGCCCGGGGCCACCAGCCGGGCGTACGCGCCCCAGCCGCCGCCGATCAGCGTCCGGGCGGCGAACGGGGCCGTGGCGGAGCCCGTACCCCTGTGCAGGAAGAGCTTGCCGACGCCGTCGCGGGCCAGGACGTCCGCGCGGCCGTCGCCGGTGTAGTCGCCCGCGCCGAGGATCTGGTCGTACGCGTTCCAGCCGGAACCGACGCGGACGCGGGAGGCGAAGCCCGTACCGGCGCCGTTGCCCCGGTACAGGTACAGGACGCCGGAGGTGTCGCGGGCGAGGAGGTCCGACGTGCCGTCGCCGCTCAGGTCGCCGGGGCCGACGAGCCGGTCGTAGACCTGCCAGCCGCCGCCGAAGTCCTTCTTGTTGGAGGTGTTGATCAGGTGGCCCCGGTGGACGACCACGAGGTCGGGGAGCGTGTTGCCGTCCAGCGCGTAGGCGAGCGAGATGTGCGCGCCCGCCCAGCCGCCGACGCTGCTGATCTGCTCGCGGGCGGCGAGCTTGCCGTTGTTCAGGCCGCGGTGCCAGAAGAGGGTTCCGGCCAGGTCGCGGCCCATGAACAGGGTCTTGCCGAGGGAGGGGATGTTGCCCGCCCCGCCGAACTGCTCCACCTTGTTCCAGGCGGTGCCGGTCTGCGCCCGCGACGTGAACGTTCCGTTGCCGCGGCCGTAGTAGGCCCACAGCGTGCCGTTCAGGTCGCGCGCGAAGACGTCGGCGCGGCCGTCGAGGTCACGGTCGTCGACGGCGACGATCTGGTTGTACACCTGCCAGCCGGTGGCGAGCGCCTTGCGCGGCTTGAACGGCGCCCGCTTGTCGCCGGTGCTGCCGTAGAAGTACACCTGGCCGGCGGGGGTACGGGCGAGCAGGTCGCCCCTGCCGTCGCCGTCGTTGTCGCCGAGACCCACGAGCTGGTCGTACGCGCCCCAGCCGGGGCCCACCCGCACGGGGCCGGCGAAGGGCGCCGTCAGTGTCCCGGTCGCGCGGTAGAAGTACAGCTCGCCGTCGTACCGGCGGGCCATGACGTCGGCCCTGCCGTCGCCGTCGACGTCACCGGGCGAGAACACCTTGTTGTAGATGTTCCAGCCGTGGCCGGTCCACCGCAGTGTCCCCTTGGTGGTGGAGGCGTCCGCGTACAGGCGCAGGGCGCCGGTCGCGGAGACCGAGAGCACCTCGGGCTTGCCGGTGGCGTTCTGGTCGCCGAGCGGGACGAGGTCGAGATCGGTGGACGTCCCGGCGGTGTCGAACGCGACGTGCGCCCCGCCCGAGGACGGAGCGACGAAGGTGATGCCGTTGCGCGTGCGGTGGATCAGGTCGGTCTTGCCGTCGCCCGTCACGTCGAAACGGGGGCGCGGCACGGCCGTCGCCCCGGCGGCACGGGCCGTACCCGCCCGCGGCTCGTCGAGCGTCGGCACCGCCGAGGTGTCGGTCAGCGTCCGCTCCAGAGCGAGCCGGGGCGCCGACTCGGCAACGGCCGGCGATGCCGTCAGCATGCCGGCGGACAGGGCGAGCGCGGTGCACGTGGTGACACGACCGGCACGCCCGGAGAAAGCGAAAGGCAAAGGTCCCCCCTGGGGAACGTGGAATCGGACCGGAACGAGGTCTGCGGCATCGCCGCACGGCCCTGTCGACGGGCCGTGCGGAGTGACAACACCCCCCCCGGATGCGTGGGCGGAGTGTACTGACAAGAATGTTCGAACGCGCACACCACTTTCGGAGTCCGTCAGCTCCACCCGCCCGCCGCCACCCTCCGCCCGGCCTACTCCGGGTGCGGCGGCGCCTGAGGCCGCTGCGCGCCGAGGCCGGCCGGTGCGAGACGGACGAGCTGCGCCGCCTGGGCGGCGTCGCGCCGCGCTCTCCACGACGTTCCTCGTGACCGTGAGCGGCGGCGCCCCGGCGGCCCACGAGACCAGGCGCCAGGTCCTCCTCGTGCGGTCCGCGCGTTCATCGAGGCCACCCTCCCCGATCCCGGCCTCGGCCCCGCCGCGATCGCGGCGTACCACCACATCTCCGTACGCCTGTCACCAGGCGGAGTACAGCAGGGCTCCGTATCCGACGTACCTCCGGACCATGTGTGACCCAGGTCACCTCCCATACCTGTCAGGAATCGGTGGGCTGTCCCGTTCAAGTCGCCGAAAGCGCACACCACAGACGGGAGCCCGCCATGAAGCACCGCATCGTCGTCCTCGGCGCCGGCTACGCAGGGGCCCACGTGGCCGGAACGCTGGCGCGCCGGCTGTCCCCGGCCGACGCCGAGATCACCGTGGTCAACGCCGAGCCGGACTTCGTCCAACGGCTCCGGCTGCACCAGCTCGCGGCCGGGCAGGACATCGCGGCGCCCCGGCTCGCGGACGTCTTCGCGGGCACGCCGGTACGGCTGCGCGTGGCGCGTGTCACCGCCGTCGACCCCGAGCGCCGCGTCGTCACCGTGGCCGACGCCGAGGGCGGCGGCGACCTCGGCTACGACACCCTCGTCCACGCGCTGGGCAGCCACGTCGCCGACCACGGCGTCCCCGGCGTGGCCGAGCACGCCTTCGACGTCGCCTCCCGGCCCGCCGCGCTGCGCCTGCGCGCCCACCTCGACCACCTGGCCCGGCGCCCCGAGGGCGGGAAGGTCCTGGTCGTCGGCGACGGCCTGACCGGCATCGAGACCGCGACCGAGATCGCCGAGTCCCGGCCGGGCCTGTCGGTGACCCTCCTCGCCCGCCGTGAGCTGGGCGCCACGCTCTCCGCGGGAGCCCGCCTCCACCTCCGCCGGGCCTGCGGCCGGCTGGGCGTCACCGTCGTCGAGCACACCGCCGTCGAGGCCGTCGAGGCGACGCGGGCGCTCTGCGCGGACGGCACCGTCCTGGAGGCGGACGCGATCGTGTGGGCGGCCGGGTTCGCGGTCCAGCCGATCGCCGCCGCCTCGGGCCTTGAGGTCACGGAGACCGGCCGGATCGTCGTCGACCGCACCATGCGGTCGGTCTCGCACCCGGACATGTACGCCGTCGGCGACGGCGCTCATGCCATCGGCGACAACGGCCACCCGCTGCCGATGTCCTGCGCCTCGGCCGGCTTCACCGGCAAGCAGGCCGCGGCCGCGATCCTGGGCCGCCTCACCGGCGGCGGGATCCCGCGCGTCAAGCTGACGTACGTGGGCAACCACATCAGCCTCGGACGACGGGACGCCCTCGTGCAGGTGGTCGACGGCGCGGCGCGCCCGAAGCCGAAGTTCCTGGGCGGAAGCGGCGCGGCGCGGATCAAGGCGGCCATCCTCGCGACGGCGCTGTGGGCCACCTCGCACCCCACCTTCGGCCTGCCCGGCCGGAAGCGCCGGCTCGTCGCCGCCCTGCCGGACGCGTGGGCGCCGGCACACGCGCCGGAGGCGCCCGCCGGCAAGGCGGCCGTGTGACACCCCCGGAGGCGATCACGGTGAACAACACGACGACCGACGGCTTCGGCACCGACGGCTTCGGCCCTGACGGTGTCGATGCGGGCCGCGGCCCCGACCGCTCCGGCGCCGACGGTGTCGAAGCGGGCTACTTCGGCCCCGACCGCTTCGACACCGGCCGGTTCGAGGCCCACCGGAACCGGCTGGCCTCACTGGCCTACCGCATGCTGGGCTCGGCCTCCGACGCCGAGGACGTCGTCCAGGACGCGTTCCTGCAGTGGCAGGCCGCCGACCGGCGGCGGTTCAGGGTTCCGGAGGCATGGCTGACCAAGGTGGTCACCAACCTGTGCCTCGACCGGCTCCGCTCCGCCCACGCCCGCCGGGAACGCGCCGTCGGCGGCTGGGTGCCCGAACCGCTGCTCGACGGCGACCCGATGCTCGGCCCCGCCGACACCGTCGAACAGCGCGAATCCGTGTCCCTGGCCGTCCTGACCCTCATGGAGCGCCTCACGCCCCTCGAACGGGCCGTCTACATCCTGCGCGAGGCGTTCTCGTACAGCCATGCCGAGATCGCCGACCTCCTCGACATCTCCGCGTCCGCCGGCCAGCAGCACCTCCACCGGGCCCGGCGCCGTCTCACCACCGCGCGGCGCGGCGGGGAGGCCGACCCGGCGGCCGCCCGCAGGGTCGTCGAGGAATTCCTCGCCGCCGCGGCCTCGGGTCGCACCGAACGGCTCGTCGCGCTCCTCACCGACGACGTGACCGCGATCTCCGACGGCGCCGGTCTGGCCAGGAAGCTGCTGCACTACGCGACTCCGGAGCGGGTGGCCGCCCTCGTACGGGCCGGCTTCCGGCCGACCCCCGCGAAGCAGCGCCTCGCCGGAGGCGTCCCCACCGTCCACTACGCGCTCGTCAACCGGGCTCCGGCCCTTCTCTTCGTGATCGGCGACAAGGTCATCGGGGCCGCCCTGTTCGATCTCGCGGGAGGCAGGATCGCCACCCTGCGCGGCATCGCCGCCCCCCACCGCATCGCCCGTCTCGCCGAAGCCTGGCGGCGCGGTGAGCCGGACGCCCCCCTCACCGTCCTGTGGCGGCCCTCCACCTCCACGCGCGGGCGGTCGGCGCCTCCCTCCTGACCAGGGCGCCTACGCGAACAGGCGCCGACGCGGCCGGCTCCCCGACGGTGGACGAGTCCGCCGATCCTCAGCCGGCCGCGCGGCTCCTGGTGTACTCGACCTTGTCCGGCCCCTCGCCCTCCAGCGGCTCCCCGCGGAGCCAGCCGCACGCCTCGTAGAAGGACACGGCCGCCGTGTTGGAGGTGAACGTCTCCAGCCGGACGGTCGCGTACCGGGGGAGCAGCGTCTCCTCCGCGTGCCGGAGCAGGAAGCCGCCCAGCCCCCGGCGGTGGTGCTCCGGGTCGATCATCATGAGGTCGACCGTGGGCCCGTCGAGGATCGAGAGGCCGACGATCCGGCCGTCCTGGACGAGGCAGTGCGCGCCCCCCTGCTCCAGGTGGGTCTTCACATGCGCGTCCGAAGCGCCGCTGCCGAGGAACCAGTCCACCGCCTCGTCACCGAGGAAGCCGCGGTAGCAGGTGTCGATGGTGCGCCGCGCCAGTGCCTGGAGGGCGCCGAGGTCTTCCAGGGTCGCCGGGCGGACGGTGGGAGGAGCGGGGCGGCCCTGCGCGGTGGTCATGACGAGTCCAGGTTCTTCGCGGGAGGTGGGGGCTTCCGACTCTAGCCGTCCGGGGCGCCTCCTCCGTCACGCGTGACCCCTTGAAGGGAATGGGGCAATAGAGACGTTTTGTCCGAAAGGTGTACGGGCACGGGAACCCCTGACAGGGCAAACCCGACGGCCCAGGAAGACGTGAGATGAGCATGATGAACACCCTGTTCAAGCGAGCCCGGGGCGCCATGCGGGAGTCCGACGGCAAGGCCCTCCAGGATCCCGTCCGCAAGGCGGAGGGGCGCCGGCTCCAGGAGGAGGCCCGCGCGGAGACCGAACGGCGCCGAGCCCGCAGGGCTGGGGAGGAGAGCGATCCGCGGGGCAGCGCCTGACCCGCCCGATCCGGGGTAGGCGCGCGGAGCACCGCGCGGACCGGCACAGCCCCACCGTGCGGGCGCGGACCGGCACAGCCCCGAGACGGCACGCCCCCGCACGGGACCGGCACAGCCTCCCCGTGCGGACGGCACAGCCCAGCTCCGAAGGAAGGAACACCAGCGTGGCCCAGCCGCACCACAGCACCCGTACGGTAGGCGTGGAGGAGGAGCTGCTGCTCGTCAGCGCCCGGACCGGGGAACCGCTCGCCCTCTCGTCCGCCGTCCTCGCCTCGGCCGCCGGGGAGGCGGCCGGAGCCGTCTTCGAGAAGGAACTCCACCAGGAACAGCTGGAGTTCGCCACCCGCCCCGTCGCGGACATGGGCGCCCTCCGGGAGGAGATCGTCCGGTGGCGCGGCGAGGCCGGCCGCCACGCGGAAGGCGTCGGCGCCCAGGTCGCCGCGCTGGCGACCTCCCCGATGCCCGTGCGGCCCAACCGCAGCCTCGGGCGCCGGTACCGCTGGCTGGCCGACCAGTTCGGCCTGACGGCGGAGGAACAGCTCACCGGCGGATGCCACGTCCACGTCTCGGTCGAGTCGGACGACGAAGGCGTCGGGGTCCTCGACCGCATCCGTCCCTGGCTCCCGCTCCTCACCGCGATCAGCGCCAACTCGCCCTACTGGCAGGGAAAGGACACCGGATACGCCGGATACCGCAGCCGCGTCTGGTACCGCCTCCCCTCCGCGGGCCCGTACGAGCCGTTCGGCAACGCCGCCGGCTACCACGCGCGCGTGCGCGACCTGCTGGGCACCGGAGTCCTGCGCGACCAGGGCATGATCTACTTCGACGCCCGCCTCTCCCACACCTTCCCCACCGTCGAGATCCGCGTCGCCGACGTCTGCCTCGAACCCGACACCACCGTGCTGGTCGCCACCCTGGCCCGCGCCCTGGTGGAGACCGAGGCGCGGGCGTGGCGGGCGGGAGAACCGGTCCCCCGCGTCCCGCTCGACCTCCTCAGGCTCGCCGCCTGGCAGGCCGCCCGCTCCGGCCCCGAGGGCCCCCTCCTCGACCCCCGGACCCTGCGTCCCGTCCCGCCGGAGGCCGCCTTCGACGCCCTCGTCGCCCACACCGAGGCCGCCCTGCGCGACACCGGCGACCTGGACCGGGCCCGTGCCGCCCTCAAGGACCTCCTCACCCGCGGCGGCGGTGCCCACCGTCAGCGCGCCCTCCGGGCGGAGGGCATGGAGCTCGGCGAGGTGGTCCGCGCCTGCGCCCGCATCACCACGGACCCGGGCGGCTCCTGAACGGCCGGGCGGCGGGCGCGGCCGACGCGGCCGGCGTCACCATGTGCGGCGTACGGTCGCCTTGCCGCCGGTCACGAGGCTCGCGGGCGGAACGTCGTCGGCCACCACCGCGCCGGCGGCGATCACCGCGTCACGGCCGATGCTGACGCCGGGCAGGATCGTGGCACCGGCGCCGATCCACACGTTCTCCGCCACGTCGATGGGCGCGCCGGTGAGGTACAGCCGCCGCTCCTCGGGATCGACCGGGTGGCCGCTGGTGATGAACGTGACCTTCGGCCCGATCATCACCCGTTCGGCGATCCGGATGCCGGCGTAGTCCAGGAACGTGCAGTTCTGGTTGATGAAGACCCGCTCGGCGAGGTCGAGGTTCAGCCCGTGGTCCGTGTAGAAGGGCGGGTAGATCGTGACGCGCGGCGGCAGCGGCTTGCCGAGGATCCGCGCGAACAGCTCCGCCTTGCCCGCGTCGTCCTCGAACGGCAGCACGTTGAGTCGGGAGGTGAGTTCGGTGACCCGCAGGACCCGCTCGGCCATGGCCTGGAACTCGGGGCTGTGGATGCGCATGAGACGGTCGCCGGTCATGCCGGGGCCCCTTCCTGTTCCTGTGTCCCTGTGTCCCTGTGAGGGGAGCTGTCCCTGTGAGGAGAAGCGGTCACCGTACACGTCCACAGGTACCCCGCCGGTCGCCGACGGCCGGTCTCAGCTCGGGCTCAGGAGGCAGAACTCGTTGCCCTCCGGGTCGGCCAGGATCGTCCACGGGATCGCCGACTGGTCGATCCCGGGATCGGTCGCGCCCAGGGCGCGCAGCCGTGCTTCCTCCGCCGCCGGGTCGTCACCGGGGTAGGGGCGGACGTCGAGGTGGACGCGGTTCCACCCGCGCTTCGGGTCGGGGTTGCGGATGAACTCCAGGTAGGGGCCGACACCCCGGGCGGAGCGCAGGGTCGCGTGGCCGTCGGCGACCTCGTGCACTGCCCAGTCCATCGCCGCGCCCCAGAACCGGGCCAGCTCGCGGGGGTCGCCGCAGTCGACGACCACCGCGGCGACCGGCCCGGTGTCCCGGTAGACCGGCCGGGGCTCCAGCACGCAGAACTCGTTGCCCTCGGGGTCGGCCATGACGGTCCAGGGCACGTCGCCCTGGCCGATGTCGGCGCGCGTCGCCCCGAGCTCCTCCAGGCGGGCGACCAGCTCCGCCCGGTGGGAGGGCGACGTGGTGGCCAGATCGAGATGCACCCGGTTCTTCACCGTCTTGGGCTCCGGACGGGCGACGATGTCGACGCAGACCGCGACCGGGTCGGGGTAGGAGAAGCCCGGGGGTTCGAGGTTGGTCACGCCCGGTCCCTCGCTGTCGAGGCTCCAGCCGAGTGCCGCGGCCCAGAAGCGTCCGAGAGCGGCGTCGTCCCTGGCCTTCATGTTGATCTGCACGAGTCTTGTCGCCATGCCGCCGATCCTATGAGCGGTCCGGCGCCCCGTCCCCGGCGTCGCCCCGCCGTCCGAGCGGGCGGCGCTGTTCCTCGCGCCCGAGGCCGGGGGACTGGCGTTTGGCGCTCATGCCGTGTCCCTTGTCCTCGGCGTCCTCGGCCCTGCCGCGGCGGCCCCGTTCCGCCTCATCGGCCTGGCGGCGCGCCTCCTCGTCGCCGCTCTCGCCGACGGCTTCGGAAGGGGTGGTCCGCGGCGGCTCGTCCGCGGGCAGCGTGCGCCGGCGTTCGTGGTGGCCCATCGTCTCCTCCTGGCTCGTGGGGTGGCCGGGGCGGCACGTCCCGCCGGGACGCGCCGCCCCGTGTGGCGGCTGCCCCTCGGAGGCCCGGTGAAACACGGACAACCGGCTCGTCGGCAGGCCGTTCGGACGGTCGGCTCGGCGACGGGCCGTTCGGGCGGTCGGCTCGTCGGCGGGCCGCTCGGGCGGTCGGCTCGGCGACGGGCCGCTCCGGCGATCGCCTCACCGGTCAGGCGGTTGACCCGGCGGTCAGGCGGTGGATCCGGCGGTCAGGCGATGGATCCGGCGGTCCGGCGGTCGATCCGGCGGTCAGGCGGTCGGTTCGGCGACGAAGACGGGGATCTCCCGGTCGGCCTTGAGCTGGTAGTCGGCGTAGTCCGGGAACGCCGCGACGGCCCGCTCCCACCAGGCGCGCCGCTCCTCGCCGGTCACGACGCGTACCGCCATGTCCCACCGCCGCGTCTCGTCGCGCAGCTCGATCCGGGGGGAGGCGATCAGGTTGTGGTACCAGACGGGGTGCTTCACGGCCCCTCCGTTGGAGGCGACGAGCGCGTAGGCGCCCTCGTGCTCCACCCGCATGAGCGGGGTCTTGCGGAGCTTGCCGCTCTTCGCGCCGACGCTCGTCACGAGGACCACGGGCAGGCCGCGCATGGTCGTTCCCCGGGTCCCGCCCGACGACTCGTACTCCTCGACCTGCTCCCGTACCCACTGCGACGGACTGGGCTCGTAGGTTCCTTCGAGCGGCATGCCGTTCTCCTCTCCTCGTCGTCCGACGGCGGCCGGCCTCTCCGGAGTGCGCCGTTCCTCCCACTTCATCATGGTCGCCGCCGGTGCCACCAGGGGAGACGGCCCGATGTGCCCTCTCGGTCGGGCGCCCGCCCGGTGGTCGACGGGAGGTCAGGGGGCCGTCCGACGTGCGGTGTTCTCCCGCCACTCACGGCCGATCGAGCGCATCAGGGCCGGGTAGACCCCGAGATACCGGAACGGCTTGATGCCGATCATGTACAGGGTGCCGAGACGCCCGTTGGGCTTGACCAGGACGGCCATCTGGCCCCGGTAGCCGCCGTGGCCGTCGGGGACCCAGGCGATGTGCATCACGCCGTGCATGGTCTTGTTGGCGTACTCGGCGGCCCACTCGTCGTGGGTCTGGAAGACCGAGGTGAAGGGGGCCGAGCTGAGGTCGGGGCCGCGCGGCCCGTCGCGCAGGTCGTCCGGCAGCCGGTCGCGCAGGGTCGCCACCCGGCCGCCGACGCCCGCGTCCGGCCCGTCCCAGCCGAGCAGCCTGCCGAGCTTCCAGCGCACCGCGAAGAGGAAGCGGCCCACGGGGTTGCCGCCGTCGGGTCCCTCCGTCCCGCCCGCCATCTGGGCGACCAGGTGCCGCAGGTCGTCCGGTCCGCCCGGCGTCGGCAGGGCCCACAGGTCCTCCAGCCGGAAGTCGCCGGCGATCTCGTGGATCCGCCAGGGGCGGGAGGTGTGGTCGGTCGGGGGGAGGCGCAGAGCGTTCATGACGGACCCCTGTCTATACGGTGGCGTATAGATCGAGCATAGCCCTCTCTATACGGCGCCGTATACTCGGGCTGTCATTCCAGTCGTCGTCATCGCGTGAGGGGAGGTGCGGCATGGGCGTGATCCGCACGCCGCGGGCCAAGTGGGTCGAGGAGGGGCTGCGGGCGCTCGCCGCCGGCGGACCCGAGGCCGTCCGGGTCGAGGTCCTCGCCCAGGCCCTCGGCGTCAGCAAGGGCGGCTTCTACGGCTACTTCCGCAATCGCGCCGCGCTCCTCGCCGAGATGCTCGACACCTGGGAGCGCGGGGTCACCGAGGACGTCATCGCCCGGATCGAGCGCGACGGGGGCGACGCCCGGGAGCGGCTCGGGCGGCTCTTCGACGTCGTGGGGGCGGCCGAGGCGCCCGTGACCAGCGCCGGAGTCGAACTGGCGGTACGCGACTGGGCCCGGCGTGACGAAGGCGTCGCGGAGCGGCTCCGCCGGGCCGACAACCGGCGCATGGACTATCTGCGCGAGCTCTACGGAGCCTTCTGCCCCGACGAGGGCGAGGTCGAGGCCCGCTGCCTGATCACCTTCTCCCTCCGGATCGGTGACCACCTCATCGCCGCCGACGACGGCCCGCGCACCCGCGCGCAGGTCCTCGCCGCGGTCCGGGAGCGCTTGCTGGCCCGGCCGGCGCCGCCCGTCAGCTCCTGACCGCCTCCGCAATCCGCAGCGCGGCCTCGGCGGGCGTGAGGTGCGTGGTGTCCACGACCTCGGCTTCCCCGTGCAGCCAGGATCGGGCCGCCTCGGCGTACGGGTCCAGGTGGGCGAGGCGGAAGGGGGAGTCGGGGCCGACGACGGTGTCCCCGGCGATGCGCCCCCGGAGGGTCTCCCGGTCGGCGTGGAGGACGAAGTGGCGTACCGGAATGGAGTGGCGCGCGAGTCCCGAGCTGATCTCCCGCCAGTACTCCTCCACCAGGACGGTCATGGGGACCACCAGCGTGCCGCCGGTGTAGTCGAGGACGTGGCGGGCGGTCTCGACCACGAGCGGCCGCCACGGGGGCCAGTGCTGGAAGTTGTCCGTCTCGGGCAACCCGGGTGAGATGTCCATGAGCGTCTCGCCGACCTTCTCGGCGTCGAACACCCGTGAGTCCGGGATCAGTTGCCGCACGAGCGCGCTCGTCGTCGTCTTGCCGGCGCCGTGCGTGCCGTTCAGCCATACGATCATGGCCCCACGCTAGCGGCGCGCGGGATCGGTCGTCGTGAGGACGCCGATCTTGTCGATGCGGTGCTCGGGGTTGCCGAGCGCGTCCCGCCAGAAGTTGCCCGCCGCGTCGTCCTCCGGAGTGGCACAGGTGGAGAGCGTGATCATGGCGCGGGTGGGGCGCTCGCCGGGAGCCCCGGGCACGGCGGCCCGCTGCTCGGCGAGGGAGCGGGCGGAGCGGAAGGAGGTCGTACGGGTCTCGGTGATCCGGTACGTGTACGTGGTGCCTTCGGCGGTGACGCGCACCAGGTCGCCCACGTCGACGTCGGGCAGGTCGCGGAGCGCGCCCCCGGCCGAGAGGCGGTGCGCGGTCACCTGGTAGTTGCCGACGTCGCCGGGTCCGACGCCGCCGTCCTTCCCGTACGGGCTGGCCGCCACGCCCCGGTCCTGGATGCGGGTGCCCGCCCGGTCGTCGGTCTTCCCCTCGTACGGCACGACGCGCAGGTCCGTCACCCCGATCGCGGGGATGTCGAGCTCGGCGGGGCGCGGGCGCGGGGTGGGCGCGGCGGCCACCGGTTCCGGCTGCCCGGCGGTGCGGGCGGGCGGTGGCCTGCTCGCGGCGGGCGCGGGTTCCGGCGGGGCGGCGTCCGAGGAGGCCGGGGCGCCGGAGCCGGCGGTGGCGGCGCAGCCGCCGAGGAGGGCGACGAGCAGCGCGAGGAGGATGCTCGCGACGGCCGCCGAGGTGGTGGCGCGGCGGGTACGGCGGGTACGGGTCATGGCTCTCGACCGCCTGGGCGTGGAGGGCACCTGCGTGCGTGCAGGGGGGAACGACGGGCCGGCGCGCCGTATTCCCGGGTCCCCGCTCTCGAAGCTCCTTATATTTTTGCAGGCTCTGCATTTTTGCGTACCATGCATCCATGGTGGAGGGGGTGCCTGCCGAGAGCGGGCTCAGAGAGCGCAAGAAGCGGGCGACGCGGGCCGCGCTCGTCGAGGCGGCCGTACGGCTGGCGGCGGAGCGCGGTGTCGAGAACGTCACCGTGGACGCCATCAGCGCGGCGGCGGGGGTCTCGACGCGTACGTTCTTCAACTACTTCGACTCCCGTGACGAGGTCTTCGTCATGGTCGGCGCGGACGCCGGCGACCGGGTCCGCCGGGCCGTCCTCGCCGCACGGCCCGCACTCTCCCCGCTGGAGGCGCTCCGCGACGCCCTGGCCTCGGAGCTGGAGGAGGTGGAGCAGCAGCAGGAGCTGTGGTGCCTGCACGCCGAGGTCCTCCGCAAGGCGCCGCAGCTGCTCGCCCGCAGGATCGGCGCCCACATGGCCGACGAACTCGGCCTCGCCGAGACCCTCGCGGAACGCATGGGGGCGGGCTCGCCGCTCTTCGCCGAGGAACGCCCGGCCTTCGCGTCGCCCGAGGAGGAGGAACGGCGGCGCGCCCTGGGGCTGTACCCGCGCCTCCTGGCGGCCGTCGGCGGTACGGCCGTGCGCGTCGCCGTCGAGCACTGGTCCGTCCGTCAGGGGGAGGCCGTCTTCGCGGACGTGTTCCGGGAGACGTTCGAGCACCTCGCCGCGGGCCTTCCGCTCCCGGAGCCGCCGCCCGCCCCGCGCACCCCCGCGCCCCACGAACCCCCGCGATCCACGAAACACTGAGAAGAGAAGCTGTGAAATCACCAGCCACGGCGCCGGCCGAGGCGTCTCCTGCCGCCGCGATGTCGGACCGGCAGATACTCCAGGCCATGTCCGGCCTGATGGCGGGCATGTTCGTGTCCATCCTCGCCGGCACGGTGGTCGCCAACGCGCTGCCCCGGATCATGGCCGACCTGGAGGCGACCCAGTCCGCCTACACCTGGGTCGTCACCGCCGAACTGCTCGCCATGACGGCCACGGTGCCCCTGTGGGGCAAGCTCGCCGACCTCTACAACCAGAAACTCCTCCTCCAGATCTCCCTGGGCCTGTTCGTCGTCGGCTCGCTGCTCGCCGGGTTCTCCCAGGAGGTCGGGCTGCTCATCTTCAGCCGGGTCGCCCAGGGCATCGGCGCCGGCGGACTCACCGCCCTCGCGCAGGTTGTGATGGCGGCGATCATCCCGCCGCGCAGGCTCGGCAAGTACGCCGGCATCTTCGGCGCCGTCTTCGCCGTCGGCACCGTCGCGGGACCGCTCATCGGCGGCGTCCTCGTGGACACCTCCTGGCTGGGCTGGCGCTGGTGCTTCTTCATCGGCGTCCCCTTCGCCCTGCTCGCCATCGTGCTCCTCCAGCGGACGCTGAAGCTCCCCGACCTGCGCCGCGAGGCGAAGATCGACTACCTGGGCGCCTTCCTGATCGTCGCCGGCGTCAGCGCGCTCCTCATCTGGGTGTCGCTGGCCGGCAACAGCTTCGACTGGGCCTCCTGGCAGACCGCCGCCCTCACCGGTGGCGGACTGGTGCTGCTCGTCGCGGCGGTCTTCGTCGAGTCCCGCGTTCCGGAGCCGATCATCCCGCTCGGCATCTTCCGCAACCGCACCGTCTCGCTCACCACCGTCGCCAGCCTCTTCGTCGGCCTCGCCATGTTCGGCGGCACCGTCTTCCTGTCGCAGTACTTCCAGATCTCCCTGGGGAAGTCCCCGACCGTCGCCGGCCTCATGAGCCTGCCGATGATCCTCGGCCTCCTCGTCTCCTCCACCGTCGCCGGACAGATCATCAGCAAGACCGGCAGGTGGAAGGCGTACCTGGTGGCCGGCGGCCTCACCATGACCGCCGGTCTCGGACTCCTGGCCACGATCGACGCCGACACGCCCTTCGCCCTGACCAGCCTCTACATGGCCGTCATGGGCATCGGCGTCGGCATGCTGATGCAGAACCTCGTCCTCGCCGCGCAGAACGACGTACCGGCCACCGAACTCGGCGCCGCCACCTCCGTCCTCTCCTTCTTCCGCAGCCTCGGCGGCACCATCGGCACGAGCGTGCTCGGCGCCATCCTCGCCAACCGGGTCGCCACGGAGATGAGCAAGGGCCTCGCGGACGCCGGCGTACCGGCCGGCGCGGGCGGGGGCGGACACGGCGCGATGCCGGACATGACGGCGCTCCCCGGCCCGATCCGGGAGATCGTCGAGCACGCCTACGGCGTCGCCACCGGCGAACTCTTCCTCATCGCCACGCCCTTCGCGGCGCTCGCGCTGCTCTGCGTCCTCTTCGTCAAGGAGAAGCCGCTGAAGACCACCAGCGGCATGCAGCGGCTCGCCGAGGAAGCCGGCGACGGCGACGGCGACCGGGACGGCGCCGGCGGCCCGTCCCGGGCGACCACCGACGTCCCCGGGTAACCTCGGCGACCGGCCGCGCGCACCGCGGGCCCGCAGCACCACATCGGCCTCCCTCGCCCTCCGGGGCGGGGGAGGCCGATGCCGTCCGCCGCTGTCACCTGCCCACGGGATCGCCGTCCGAGCCGTCGTTCCGGCCGACGAGCGTGACGTGGCCGCCGTGGTGCAGGGGGGTGCTCAGACGGACTCGGTTCACCTCCTGGCCCGACTCCGCGTCGATCAGGTGCACTTCGCCGTGACCGCCCCGGGTGACGGCCACCCAGTCGGAGCCCGGCGAGGCGGCGACGGCCCGGCGCTCGACCCCCTCCCAGGGGGTGCCGCCGCGCCGTGGCGCGCCGTCCATGGCGGGGAGGGGGACGCGCCGCGGGGTGAAGTCGCCGTCCAGGAGCACGAGTTGGTCGCCGTCGGGGTGGACGCGGCTGAAAGCGGTGGAGTTCCGGGCGAGAGCCAGCCGGAAGACCAGACCGGGGCCGAGTTCGGTCTGCCGGGTGCGGCCCGTGTCCAGTTCGTGGTACCAGGCGTGGTTCGTCCACTCCGGCCACCGCAGCGGGTCCGACGGGCCGCCGCGCAGGGTGCTCCACAGGGCGCGTCGCCGGGTGTCGAGGCGGAGGTACCAGCCCCGCGCCGGTGACCCCCACGGGATCGTCGCCTCGGCCACGAGCCGGTCGTCCTTCCTGCCGGCCGCCCGCACCCCGGCGCCCGTGGCCGCGAACACCCGCCCGGAGGCGGGGTCGTGGGCGTCGCCGTGCCCGTCGTCCGGCAGCGGCAGGAGTGCGTGGGGCGTGACCACCGGACAGCCGGGCGGGGCCGCGAGGAGCTCCGCGAACCGGTGGACCGCGAGCGCGCCCGGCTCCCTGTGCCGCAGGACGACGAGCGGTCCGCCGCCGCCCAGGACCGTCACGCCCGGTTCGCCGACCCGGGTGCGGACCCGGGCGGCGTCGCCGGTGCTCAGGTCGACGACCGTCAGGAGGTCCGACCACGGCTCCGCGTTCTCGCCCAGGCCGGTCGTGACGGCCAGCAGTCGTCCGGAGGGATCGCAGGCCAGGTGCTCGGCCGGTACGGCGACCGGGACCGCGCGCTCCACGAGCCGGTCGCCGAACGGGTCGAGCACCAGGAGTTCTCCCCGGCGGTCGTCGACACAGGCCACCCGTCCTCCCGGCAGCGCCAGGAACCCGGCGTGCTCGGAGAGATGGCGGCCGGTGAGGTGCCCCGTCACGGTGCCGTCCGGGACCGACAGCGCGTACACGGAGCCGGCCATGTGGTCGGAGACGAGCAGGGCGGCAGGGGGTGTGCGCATGGGTCCTCCAGAGGTTTGATGAAAACGATTATCATGTATGTTCGGTGCGTTCCAGACCCCGAAGAGGAAGCGAGGGCGTCGATGTCGCACGCACCGTCGAGATTCGTCCGCAGTTGGCTCACCGTCGCCGTGGCGGGTTCCGTCCTGGTCGGCTGCGGTTCGTCCCCGGGTGAGCGCGAGGCCGGCGGCGACGCCGCGCCGCGCGCCAGGACCGAGGTCACCGTCGCGCCCATCAAGGCGGCCACGGAGGTCACCGACGCGAAGGGCGTCACGATCTCCCTGGAGAAGCGGCCGGAGCGGATCGTCTGTCTGTTCGCGCTCTGCGACGACATCCTGACCGAACTCGGGATCGTCCCCACGGCCACCAACAGCGCGCTGCTCGCCCACCCCGACTTCCTCGGGGAGAGCCGGGCCGGCGAGGTCGCCGTGGTCCCCGGCGGCTTCATCGCCCCGGAGGTGGAGGCGATCCTCTCCCACAAGCCCGACCTCGTGATCGGCCTGGGAGACACCCACGGCAAGCTCGCCCCCGCGCTGAAGGGCGCCACCACCTTCTGGGCCATGCAGCCCGAGAGCTGGGAGGACAGCGTCGGCTACCTGCGCGACACCGCCGCCCTCACCGGCCGCACCGCCCAGGGGGAGAAGGCCGAACGGGCCTTCCGCGCCAAGCTCGCCAAGGCCGAGCAGACCCCCAGCGACAGGACGGCGCTCATCATCTACGGCAGTGACGAGAACTTCGGCGTCGCCACCCCGGACGCCGACGTGACCGCCGGACTGTTCCCCAAGATCGCCGCGTACCCGTGGAAGTCCCGGGGCGTGGAGGGAAGTTACAGCCTCGAGGAAATCCTCGCCAAGGACGTCGACGTCCTGTTCGTCGAGACGATGAGCTTCGGCGGCGGCGACGGCAAGCTGTCGGAGAAGCTGGCGAAGAACCCCCTCTGGAGCAAGATCCCGGCGGTGAGGAACGGCGACGTCCACGAGGTGAACTCAGAGGTGTGGGCCAAGGGGCGCGGTACCCGCTCGATGGGCATCGTCCTCGACGAGGCCACGGCCGCACTGCGGTGAGGCCCACGCCTGAGCCGGGTCCGGCTTCCGCGCGCGCCTCGGTGACCGCACCGGGTCCGGCTCCCGAGCGCGCCCCGGAGCCGGAACCGGCCCCCGCCGCGCCCGCCGGTCCGCCGGTGCTCGCGCCGGGCGGCGAACCGCGCCCCCGGCGCCGTACCCGCGCACGCCAACCCCTGCTGGTGGTCGGCCTGTTGATCGCCGCATCGGTCTGCTCGCTGTGCCTCGGTACGCCCTCCGTCGCCCCGCACCGGCTCGTCGCCGCGGTGCTGGACGGGGACACGACACTCGCCGGGATCGTCGTCACCGAACTCCGCGTCCCGCGCCTGCTGCTGGCGCTGATCGCCGGAGCATGCCTCGGCGCGGCCGGGCTCGTGCTCCAGGAAGCGCTCCGCAACCCGCTGGCGGTGCCGGAGATGCTGGGCGTCTCCTCGGGGGCGGCGCTCGGCGTCGCCGCGCCCCTGGTCCTCGCCCTGTCGGTGCCCGCCGCGGTACAGCCCCTGCTCGCCCTCGGCGGCGCCGCGCTCGGCGGCGGCCTCACCCTGCTCGCGGCCGGCCTCGGGCGCAGCCCGTCCGCCGTGCTGCTGACCGGCGCCGCCGTCGCCGCCGCCCTGCAGGCCGCGCTGCTCGTCCTGATGGTCATGGCGGACCAGCTCGACCTCCAGCTCATCTACCGCTACCTGCTGGGGTCGCTCTCCGCCCGGACCTGGGACGACATCGCGGGCCTGTGGCCGTGGCTGCTCGTCGCGGTCCCCGCCCTCGTGCTCTGCGCGCCGGTGCTCTCGGTCATGAGGCTGGGCGACGAGGACGCCGAGGCGCTGGGCGTACGCGCCCGGCGCGCCCGGCTGTTCGCGCTGGCCGTCGCCGTCGTGCTGATCGCGCCGGTCACGGCCGTGTGCGGGCCCGTCGCGTGGGTGGGGTTCCTCGCCCCGCACCTGGCCCGGTGGTTCGACCCCGCCTCGGGGGCGGTGCGCTGGCTGCCCTGGTCGGCCGCGTGGGGCGCGGTCGCCGTGGCCGTCGCCGATGTCCCCGCCCGGCTGGCGCTGGCCCCCGTGGAGACCCCGGCCGGCGCCTGGACGGCCCTGCTGGGGGTCCCCGTGGGGGTCGCCCTGATGCGCACGGGCGGCGCCCGCGGCCGGACCGGCGGAAGAGGCACGGCCGCCGCGCCGGGCGGGTTGGTGCCCCGGCGCGTGCCCGTGGCGCGCGACCCCGCCCCGCCGCCCGGGGACAAGACCGCGGCGGAGAGGACCGCCGTGGAGAGGGCCGGGGTGGAGAGGACCGCCGTGGAGAGGACCGGGGTGGAGCAGACCGGGGTGGAGCAGACCGGGGTGGAGAAGTCCAGGGCGGGGAAGACCGGGGCGGAGAAGTCCAGGGTGGAGCAGACCGGGGCGGAGGAGGCCCGGTGAGCCGGCGGTTCGCGGTCCTCGCCGTCCTGCTGGTCGTCTGCGCGGGCGCGGAGCTGGTGGCCGGGCGCGGCATGGCCCCGGGGGCCGTCTGGGACGTGCTCGCCGGTGGCGGCGACGCGACGGGCCGGCACATCCTCTGGCGGCTACGGCTGCCGAGGACGCTGGTGGCGCTGGGCGCGGGCGCCTCCCTCGCGGTGGCCGGCCTCGTTCTCCAGTCCGCGCTGCGCAACCCCCTCGCCGGGCCCGAGGTGACGGGGGTGACCCCGGGGGCGGTCCTCGGGGCCGTCACCGCCACCGCCCTGGGCCTCGCCGGATGGGACACGCCGCTGGCCGTGGTGCTCGCCGCCTGTGCGGGGGGATGCGCGGGAGCCCTGCTGCTGCGGCTGCTCGCCGGCCGCGCGAGCGGCGACCCGGCCCGTACCGCCGTCCACGGAGTGCTGGTGACGGCGGTCCTCGGCGGACTGACCGCCATGGTGCTGCTCGTGGCACCGGGCGAACTCGGCAGCGTCGTGCAGTGGCTGGTCGGCACCACCGAGGGCCGGGTCTGGGACCACTGGCACCTGCTGTGGCCGTGGGCGCTGGTCTGGGGCACCGCGGCCTGGCTGCTCGCCGGGCCGCTGACCCTGCTGCGCTGCGGCGACGACATCGCCCTGGCGGCCGGCCTCGCCGCCCCGCGCGCCCGGACCCTGGCCCTGATGTGCGCGGTGGCGCTGACGGCGGGCGCGGTCGCCGCGGTCGGAGCGCTGGGCTTCGTGGGGCTCCTCGTCCCGCACCTGGCCGTCGCCGTCTTCGGCGCCGACCTGAGGGTGAGCCTTCCCGGCGCCGCCCTGCTGGGCGCGGTGGTCGTCTGCGGGGCGGACGCCGCGGCGCAGCTGCTCTCGCGGTTGCCGGCCGAAGTGCTGGGCGCCGGAGGGCTGTCGCTGCCGGTCGGCGCGCTCACCGCCTGCCTGGGCGCCGCCCTGCTGCTGGTCGTCGTGCGCCGCGCGCCCGGCGGTTCGTTCTGAGAGTCGACGGAGGACCGGAAATTGACCACGACCACGAGCACGACCACGAGCGGATCGGTCACCGCCGGCGAGCCCATGGGGATACACGTCGAGGGTGTTCACCACGGCTACCCGGGCAGGCCCGTGCTGCGGGGCGTCGACCTGACCGTGCGCCCGGGTGAACTGACCGCGCTCATCGGCCTCAACGGCTGTGGCAAGTCCACTCTGCTGCGGCTGGTCGCCGGACTGCTGCGGCCGGACCGGGGGCGCGTCCTGCTCGGTGGCGACGACCTCGCCCGCCTCTCCCGGCGGGCCACGGCCGCGCGCGTGGCGCTCCTGCACCAATCGGCCCCGCCCGTCCCGGGCATGACCGTCCGTCATCTGGTGCGGCAGGGGCGCTACGCGGCCCGTGGCCCGCTGGGCATGCTCCGCGAGGGCGACGATCCCGTCGTGGCCCGGGCGCTGCGGGACGTCGGGGTGGAGGAGTGGGCCGACCGCGAGGTCGACGCGCTGTCGGGGGGCGAACGGCAGCGGGTACGGCTGGCCATGGCGCTCGCCCAGGACACCCGCGTCCTGCTGCTCGACGAGCCGACCACGTATCTGGACCTGCACCACCAGCTCGACGTGCTGCGGACGGTGGTGCGCCTGCGGGCGGAACGCGGGCTGACGGTGGTCATGGTGCTCCACGACCTGGCTCACGCGGCCCGGTTCGCCGAGCGGCTCGTCGCGCTGCGCGAGGGCCGCGTGGTGGCCGACGGGGCCCCGAAGGAGGTCGTCACCCCGGGGCTCCTCGCGGACGTGCTGAGGGTGGCCGGCCGGGTCGGTACGGACCCCGAGGGCGGCTGGCCGGTGTGTTACCCAGATCACCCTCTGCCCGAGTCGACCGAGCTAGAAAATGAAAATCATTTCAATTAGTGTTCCGGGTGTGGCGCTCGACCGAACGCCCCATCTCCCTTACGAACAAGGAGAGTTCATGAACAACGAGCAGATCTTCACGCCGATCGCCGACCCGGGTCAGCTGGCCCACGCCTCGGCCACCCACTCCAACGCCCTCGTCGAGAACCCCTTCGAGGACGGCGTCGAGGCTGCCGAGGGCACCGAGAAGTAAGGGAGGGCTTCCACCCCTCCACCGTGGGCCCGCCCGTCGCCGTACGGGCGGGCCCACGCCTGTTCACCCCCGTTTCCCAGGTCAGGAGTTCGTCGTGTCCCGCAGCCGGCTCGTTCCCGGTGTCGAAGTCGTCGCCGTACCCGGGCGGGGCCTCGCCGTCCGCACCGCCGAAGGGGAGTTCCTCGGCGTCAGAACGCCCGGGGCGGCGGACGAGAGCGCGCTGCTCTCCCTGCTCTCCGGCGCCGGTGCCACCATCCCTCCGGGGAAGGAACTGATCGCTGTGGTAGAGGCGTTCGAGGAAGCCGGGTACCTGGCGGACGAACCGCCGCCGCCCGCGCCGTGGCCCGCCGACCGCCGCGCCGTCCTGCTCCTCGGCACCCCGGCACTCACCCGACCGCTCGCCGCGCACCTGACCGCCCTGGGCGCCGAGCCCCGGACGGCACCGGCGACGACGGCCCCCGACGCGCCGCCGCCCGCGATCGAGGACCTGCTCGACGGCGACCCCGCCGCCGTCGTCTGGTGCCTCGACGGCCCCGTCCCCGAGGGACTGTGGGACGCCGCCGACCGGCTGCCCGCGCACGGCGTGGCCTGGCTCCGCTGCCACCGCGAGGGCTGGCAGGCGTACGTCGAACCCCTCGCCGCCGCCCCCGGAGACGTCACCGCCGCCCACGTCCGCGCCCGCCGGCTCGCCGCCACCCCCGCCCACCGCGAACTCGCCGCCTACTGGAGCGGGCCCCGCACGGCGGGCGCGCCGGTCGACCTCACCGTTCCCGCCGCCGCGCTCCTCGCGGCCCTGCTGGCCGACGACCTCGCCCGGTGGGCCACCGGAGCCGACGCCACGACCGGAATCCCGGCCCGCCGCCGGCTCCGGCGGGTGGACCTGCGCACGCTGACCGTCACCGAACACCCCGTGCTGCCGGTGCCCGCCGTCCTTCCGCCGGCCGTGCTTCCGGTGCCCGCCGCCCCTCCGGTGCCCGCCGTTGTGGCGGTGCCCGTCGGCACGGCGACGCCCACCGTGACGGCGAAGCCCGCCGCCCCGACGACGCCGGGGAACGACGGATGACCTCCCCGGACGAGCGCACGACGGTCGTACCCCGCACGGCCCCGCACACCGCCGTGCCCCGTACGACCGCGCGCACGGCCGTCCCCCGTACGACCCTGCGCACGGTCGTCGCGGGCGACCTCGCCACGGACGTGCTCCTCCCGGAAGGCAGCGGTCCCTTCCCCGCCGTCCTCGTCCGCACCCCGTACGACCGTGCCCGGCACCTGGCCGAAGCGCGCGGCTGGGTCCGCCACGGCTTCGCCGCCGTCGTCCAGGACGTGCGGGGACGGTTCGCCTCGGCGGGGGAGTGGCGACCGTACGAGAACGAGACGGCCGACGGGGCGGCGACCGCGCGATGGATCCGGCGACAGCCGTGGAGCGACGGCCGGTACGTCGCCGCCGGCGCCTCCTACGCCGCCCACTGCGCCCTCGTCCTCGCCCTCGAGGGGCCCGGCGAGGAGCCGGGAACCCGGCCGGACGCGGTCATCGCCGCCGTACCCGCACTCGGCGCGGCCGAGACGGCACGCGAACCCTCCGGGCCGGAACGGCTCCTGGCCCGCGCCGGCTGGTGGGCCGCCCACGGCGACCGGCGCGACTCCGACGACGGCGCGCTGGACAAGGCCCTCGCCACGGACCCCGCCCTGCTCACCCACCTGCCCCTCACCCGCCTTCCCGAACGACTCGGGCGGAGCCTGCCCTCCTGGGCCGGCCTGTGGCGGCACCGCGAACGAGGCCGGCTCGTCTCCCGCGCGGCGCGCGCCACCGTGCCCCTGCTCGCGGTCGGGGGCCACCACGACCACTTCGCCGAGGACACCCTCGCCCTGTGGCGGAACTGGGGCGGGCCCTCGGCCCGTCTGCTGCTCGGCCCGTGGGGACACGGCCTCGTCACCGCGCCCGGCCCGGACGCCGGCCCCGCCCACCGGATCGCCCTCGGCGCGCTGTACGCGCGCTGGGCCCACCGCGCCCTCGCCGGCGCCCTCACCCCCGGCCGCCACGGAGCGGTGGCGCTGGGCGGCGCCGACCTGTGGCTCCCGGCGGGAAGCGGGGGAGGGCGGGGGGAAGGCGCGCCGACACGCGAAGGGGTGCCGCGCACGCAGCCCTTGACGATGCTGACAGGTTCCCGCTTCACCGCCGACCCCGAGCGGCCGGTCCGCTCCGACGACCTCAGCGTGCCCACCGGGGGCGTACCCGACCGCTGTCTGCTGGCCGGTCCACCGCTGCCGTACCCGCTCGACGCCGTCGGGCCCGTACGGGTACGGCTGCGGGCCGGCGCGGACACGCCGTCCGCCGACTGGGCCGTCCGGCTCGTCGCGCTCACCCCGGAAGGGAAGGGCGAGCGCCTGTGCGTCGGCGTGCTGCGCCGCCGAGGACCGGCGGACAGCGCGTTCACCGTCGAGCTCGGCCGGATCGCGCGCCGGCTACCGGCCGGCACCCGGCTGCGGCTGGAGATCGCCGGCCACCACTTCCCGGCCCACGCCCGCAACCCCCACACCGGAGACGACCCGGTCACGGCCGAACGGCTGCTGCCCTCCCGGCGGGAAGTCGACCCGGAGAGCGTGACGCTCACCCTGACCGTCCTCGCCCCCGTCTCCGGATCCGCTTCCGCGCCCCCTGCCACCTCCCCTTCCGAGCCCCTCGATCCCGCCAAGGAGATCCTGCGATGACGCCGTCGCCACTCCCGCCGCAACTGCCGCTGGAAGCACTCGTCGACCCCGTGTGCGGCATCGTCCGCGAGGTCAAGGCCGTCGACCACCCCGTGGGCGCCCCGCCCCGCTACACCGCGTTCACCGCGGAGATATCCGACGCCCGCAGACTCGGCCTGTGGCCCGCCGACCGGGTCTCCCTCGGCACCACCTTCGGCGACCCCGCACAGGCCCGGATCGCCGCGATAGCCGAGGGGGTGGAACGGTACTGCGGCAACCGGGTGCCCCCGCCCGGCCACCCCGACGCCCCCCTGCGCGCCACCGCCACCGAACTGGCCGGGAAGGGCCTGCGGCTCTACGGCCCCGACGACCTGCCCGCGTACGCGCCCTGGCAGTACGGCCGGGACGGGTTCCCGTACCGCCCCTTCACCGCCGACACCCCGTCGCTGTGGACGCGCGGCACCGAGCGGCTGCCCGGCGGACGTACGGCGGAGGTCTGGGCACCCGTCGCCCTCACCCACCTCAACTGGCGCCAGGGCGAGCTGCGGGAACTCCCCCGCACCCACCACCTCAACTACGCCGGCATCGCCACCGGGCAGGGCCACGAGGACGCCGTCGAACGCGGCCTGCTGGAGGTCGTCGAGCGCGACGCCCTCGAACTGTGGTGGCACCTCGACGGACCCACCCGCGGCATCGACCCGGCCACCGTCCCCGGACTGACGGCGGACCTCGCCGGATCGGGGCTCGACGTCCACCTCGTCGAGATGCCGTCCGAGTTCGCGCCGTGCGTCGCCGCGCTCGTCCACGACCCCGCCCTCGGCCTGTACGCGGCCGGCTTCGCCTGCAAGTACGACCCCGCCGAGGCCGCCCGCAAGGCCGTCCTCGAAGCGGTCCACACCTGGGTCTTCACCCAGGGCCTCACCGGCCCCGACGGCTGGGTCTTCCAGGCCGTGGAGGCGGGCCTGCTCGCCCGCGGCCTGTACCTCGAACACCGCGCCGACGGACGCTATCTGGACGCGTGCGGCGAGCGGTTCGAGCACGTACGGGACCTGGGCGCGCACGTCCAGGTGTGGCTCGACGAACGGATGGCGGCCGAGGCCCGCCGCTTCACCGCCCCCGCCCACGGAACCGTCCCTGTCGACGCCGTCGAGCCCGGGAGCCGGGAGCGGCTGGAGCGCGCGCTGCAGGCGGGCGGCCACCGGCTCATGACCTTCGACCTGACGACCGAGGACGTGGCCGAGACGCCCCTGAGCGTCGCCCGGGTCCTGGTCTCCGGGCTCCTCCCCAACGCCCCCGCCGCCTTCGGCTACTTCGGCTGTCCCCGCCTCGCCGAGACCGCCCTGCGCAGGGGCTGGCGCACGACCGCCCCGAGCGCCCCCGAGGACTACACGCTGGCGCCTCCGCCCCACATGTGAGGACGGCGATGGAACACCTCGACGACGACGGCCGCACGGCGGACGTGAAGCGGCTCCGTCGTGACGGGCCCCAGGGCGCGCGCGACCGCGGGGACAGCGCTCCGGCGGATCTCCCCACCGTGCTCGCCCACGCCCGATCCGCGCGCCGGCCCGGCCCCGACACGCCCGCGGGTCCGCGCGTACCGGCCTGGCCGGGGCGGCCGTCGCCCCTTCCGGGAGCCGGACCGGGCCGGCTCGATCTGGGCGGCCTGCTGCGTCTCTCGCTGGCCGCCTCGGACGGCTCGGGGCGGTTGCGCCCGGTCCCCTCCGCCGGGGCCCTGCACCCGGTGGACACCGAGCTCGTCGTGGGCGCCGGCTGCTCCCTGCCACCGGGCCGCTACGGCTACGACCCGCTGCGCCACCGCGTCCACCGCCTCGGCCGGGAACCCGACGGCACGCCGCCGGGCGTGACCGTCGAACTGTCCGTGACCGCCCGGCGTACGGTCTCGCACTACGGCCACCGCGCCTGGCCGCTGCTGCTCCTCGACACGGGCCACGCCGCCGCGGCGGTCGTCCTCGCGGCCCGCGCGCTGGGCGCGGGCGCGCCCGAAGTCCGGCTGGACGGAGCCGCCGCGCGTCCGCTCGCCGCCGTACGCGTTCCCGCACCCGCCGCGACGTCCCCGGCCACCACTCACACGTCGGGTCGCACTCCGACATCCCCGGCCACCGCCCACCCGCCGGGTCGCAACCCGACCTCACCGGCGACCGCCCATCCGCCGGGTCGCACCCCGACGTCCCCTGCCACCGCGCACCCGCCGAGTCGCACCCCGACGCCCGGGGAACTGTTGGCCCGCCGCAGCACCCCACCCCCCCTGCCACACACCGCCCCCGCCCCGGAGGCGCTGCGCGCGGTGCTCGACAGCGCCGTGCGCGCCGGCGGCGCCGAGCTGCGGTGGTGCGTCGCCGTCGGCACCCCGGAGCCCTGCCTGCTGGAACCGGCCCCCGGCGGAGCGCCCCCGCGCCGGTTCGCGGCGGGCGAGGCCCGCCCGACCCTCGCGGCCTGGGCGGGCGGCCAGGCGTGGCTCGCGGACGCGGGCGCCGTCCTCCTCGCGCGCGGCTGCCCCGCGGACGCCGACGCGGCGCACATCGTCCGCACCCACCTGCGGGCCGGGTTCGCCGTCCACCTCGCCCACGTCACGGCCCTCCACCACGGCCTGGCCGCCCGGCCGGTGGGCTCCTGGCAACAGGCGGACCTCGGCGCCGCGCTCGGCGCCCCGCCCGGCCAGGACTGGATCGTCCACGGCCTGGCCCTCGGCGCGCTCCCCACCACCGCCACCACCGCCCCCGCCGCCCCCACCGGTTCCCGTCCCTTCCCCGCCGCTCTCCCGGCCCCAGAGGAGAAGAACCCCGCATGATCGTCCACCCCGAACTCCGCCGCGCCGCCCGCCGCGCCCGGCGACCGCTGCTCCACGCCACCCTGCTGCAAGGCGCCGTCACCCTCACCCACCTGGGACAGGCGACCCTGCTCGCGCTCGCCCTCGCCGACCTCGCCCGCGGCCACACGGCGCGGCTCCCGTGGCTGATCGCCGCGGTCCTCGCCGTCGTCGCCGGCCGCGCCGGGCTCGGCACCTGGCAGCGGCGCACCGCCACCCGTGCCGGAGCCGACGTCAGGGTGGCCCTCAGGGACGAACTCCTCGCCCACCTCGGCCGCCTGGGCCCCGCCCACCTGACCTCCGCCGGCCTCCGGCCGGGGGGTCCCCCCTCGCGCGCCGGAGCCGTCCGCACCACCCTCGTCGACGGCGTGGAAGGCGTCGACGCCTACGTCTCCCGCTACCTGCCCCAGCTCCTGGTCACCCTGACCGTGCCGCCCCTGGTGCTCGTCGGCCTGGCCATCGTCGAACCGGCGGCGCTGCTCGGGCTCGTCCCCGCCCTGCTCCTCGCCCTCGTCGGCCCCCGCGCCTGGGACCGACTCCTCGCCGCGCGCGGCAGGGAGCACTGGGACACGTACGAAGGGCTGGGCGCCGACTACCTCGAAGCCCTTCAGGGCATGCCCGCCCTGCGGGCCGCCGGAGCCGTCGGCCGCACCCGCGCCCGCCTGGAGGACCGCTCGGCGGCCCTGCACCGGGCGACCGTCGCCAAGCTCCGCGTCTCCCTGGTCGACACCGCCCTCACCGATCTCGCCGTCCAGGGCGGCACCGCGGCCGCCGCGCTCCTCGCCTGCTGGTCCGCCGTCAGCGGTTCGACCACGGCGACCGGCACCTACCTCGTCCTGCTGCTCGCCTCCGAGTGCTTCCGGCCGGTCCGCGACCTCGCCCGCGAGTGGCACGCCGGATACCTGGGCCTGTCGGCCGCGGACGGGATCGCCGCACTGCGGACCGCCGCACCGGCCGTCCGCGACACCGGCACGGTCCCCGCCGTCTGGCCGACGCCGCCGGAACTCCGCTTCGAGGACGTGCGGTTCACCTACGCCGACGCGTCCGCGCCCGCCCTCGACGGGGTCTCCTTCACCGCCCCGGCAGGCCGTACCACCGCCGTCGTCGGCCCCTCGGGCGCCGGCAAGTCCACCCTGCTCGCGCTGCTCCTGCGCCACCACGACCCGAGCGAAGGCCGCATCGTCCTCGGCGGGCGCCGTACCACCGACTACGCCCTCGACGCGCTCCGGCAGGGCGTCGCGGTGGTGTCCCAGGACACGTACCTCTTCCACGCCACCGTCGCGGACAACCTGCGCATGGCCCGCCCGGACGCCACGGACCAGGACCTGACCGCGGCGGCCCGCGTCGCCGGCGTCCACGACGAGATAGCGGCCCTGCCCGACGGCTACGCCACCGTGCTCGGGGAACGCGGCGCCGGCCTGTCCGGCGGGCAGCGCCAGCGGCTCGCCCTCGCCCGCGCCCTCGTGGCGAACGCCCCCGTCCTCGTCCTCGACGAGGCGACGAGCTCGGTCGACGAACGCCGCGAGGCGTCCATCGTCCGCGACCTGCTGCACGCCGCCGGCGAGCGCACCGTCCTGGTGATCGCCCACCGGCTCGCCGCCGTCCGGCACGCCGACCACATCGTCGTCCTCGACGGGGGCCGCGTGGACGCCGTCGGCGACCACACCGCTCTGGCCGAGGCCGGGGGCGTCTACGCCCGGCTCGTCGAGGCGGGCCGTACCACCCAGCGAGGAGAGCACGCCGCATGAGCCGGACCGTCAAGGCCCCCACAGACACCGACACACCCACTCCCACTCCCGCTCTCACCCCCGCCCCCGAAGCCGCCGCGCCCGAGCGCGGCTCCCTGCGCGCCCTCCTCCCCGCCCTCGCCGCGCACCGCGCCATGACGGCCCGTACCTGCGCGGCCGCGCTCCTGGAGCAGGGCTCGCTCGTCGCGCTGGTGACCCTGGCCGCCCACACGGTGGGCACGGCCGTCGTCGAGGCGCAGGCCCCGACGTCCGGTACCGTCGGCGTGCTCGTCGCTCTGGTCCTCGTACGCGCCCTGACGACCTGGCACGAGATGGACCTCTCGCACGACCTGGCGTACCGGGTGCTCGCGGCGCTGCGGGTACGCGTCTTCGACGGGCTCGCCCGCAGCGCGCCCGCCCGCATCGCCGGCCGGCGCAGCGGGGACCTCGCCGCCACCGCCATGGCCGACGTCGAGGCACTGGAGTTCTTCTACGCCCACACCACCGCGCAACTCCTCGCGGCGGGCACGGTCTTCACCGGCGGCACGGCGTTCCTCGCGGTCCTGGAACCGTGGCTGCTGACCGCCGTGCTGCCCGCGGCGGCCCTGCTCGCGGCGGCCCCCTTCGCCGACGCGCGCGGGCGCGCGGAACGCGGCGCCCGCACCCGTACCGCCACCGCAGCCCTCTCGGCCGACACGGTGGAGACCGTCGACGGACTGCGCGAACTCCTCGCCCACGGAGCCCTGCCCGGCCACCGTCGGCGCCTGGCCGACCGTGGACGGCAGCTCGGGGACGCCCAGCGCGCCGAGGCCACGTGGGAAGCGGCGGCCGCCGCGCTCCGCGAGCTCCTGATCGTGGCGGCGCTGCTCGGCGTGGTGGCGGCGGCCGCGCACGCGGCGGCCTCCGGCAGGCTGCACGGCGCGTGGGCGCCGGCGGCGATGGCGCTCGCCCTGGGCCTCCTGGTCCCGGTCGCGGAATCGGCCCGCTCCCTCAGCCAGGCCGTCTCCCTGCGCGCCGCCGCCTCCCGCGTCGGCGCGGCCGTGCGCGCCCCCGCCCTCGCTCCGCCACCGGCCTCGCCCCGGCCCCTGCCGCCCGGGCCGCTGGGCGTCCGGCTGCGCCGCGTCGGCTTCGACTACGGCGGGGGCCCCGTCCTCGACGGCGTCGACCTGACCGTCAGGGCGGGGGAGACGCTGGCCCTGGTCGGCGCGTCGGGCGCCGGCAAGTCGACCTGCGCCCACCTCCTCGGCCGCTTCTGGGACCCGACCGAGGGCGAGGTCCAGCTGCTGCCCGCCGACGGCGTCCCCCTCGACCTGCGCGAGCTGAGCGACGCCGACCTCCGCCGGGCCGTCGCCCTGGTGGGCCAGGAGACCCCCCTCTTCCACGGAACCCTCGCCGAGAACCTGCGGCTCGCCGCCCCCGACGCCGACGACACGCTCCTCGCCGAGACGGCCCGCCTGTGCGGCGTCGACCGCATCGCCCCCCTGACCACCCCGGTCGGCGAACGCGGCGCGACCGTCTCCGGCGGCCAGCGCGCCCGCATCGCCCTCGCCCGCGCCCTGCTGGCCCGGCCGCGCGTCCTGATCCTGGACGAGTCCACCGCCCACCTCGACAACGAGAGCGACGCCCGACTCGCCTCCGCGCTCCACCACCAGGGGCGTACGACGCTCGTCATCGCCCACCGCCGCGCCACCATCCGCAGGGCCGACCGCATCGCCGTCCTGGAAGCCGGCCGGATCGTCGAGGAGGGCACCTGGCGGCAGCTCACCGCCACCCCCGACAGCGCCCTGAACCGCATCCTCGCCGACACCACCCCCTGACCGGGGGCGCGGCTGACCGTATGTCAGAGCCAGCCTTCGCGGGCGGCCTTCAGGCCCGCCTCGAAGCGGCTGGTGGCATGGAGGCGTTCCATCAGCCCGGCCATCTGCCGGCGCACGGTGCGCAGCGAGACGCCGAGGCGCTTGCTCGCGGCCTCGTCGGTCATGCCCGAGGCCAGGAGCCTCAGCAGTTCGAGCTCGGGCCCGCTGGGCCGCGCGTCGGTGGCGCGGGGGCGGTCCGCCCCGAGCGGAACGGCCGCCGCCCACGTCTGCTCGAACAGGGTCACCAGGGAGGCGACGATGCCGGGCGCGCTGGTGCACAGGGCGCCCGTACGGGAGTTGGCCGGATCGACGGGGACGACCGCGATCCGCCGGTCGAACACGAGCAGGCGCGGCGGAAGCAGGGGGCTGGTGCGCACCTGGCCGCCCTGCTCGGTCAGCCACCGGGCGTAGGCCAGCGTCGCCGGATCGTTGCGCGCGCTGTCCTGGTACACCGAGCACATCTCGATGCCCCGGGCGAGCGCCCGCCGGTCCAGCGGACGCGAGGCTTCCATGCTGGCCGCCGACAGCGCGCCGCCCGGCAGGATCGCCAGGCACTCCCGCTCAAGCCCGTGGGCGAGCTGTTCGAGCCTGCTCTGGATGGCGTCCATCCCCACGAGCCGCTCGGCGCCGTCGATCTCGGTGTTCGGACGCAGCTCGGCGAACTCGGAGACCACCTGCGCGGCGGCGGCGCGGCTGTGCTCCAACTCCTGCTGTCTGCGGGCCAGTTCCTGCTCCTGACGGCGCAGGAGCACTTCCAGGCCCAGCTCCGGCCGCACCGCCCGCAGCGCACCGGGATCGTCCCGTGACGGCTTCAGCAGGCCGAGGTCCACGAGCTGGTCCAGGCCCTCGCGGACCTGTGTCTCCGTGCTGCCGAGGCGCGCGGCCAACTCCGCGACCCCTCCCGAGGGATCGGCGAGCATCCCCCGGTACACCGCTTCCACGGCGGCCCCCAGCCCCAACGCCTGCAGCATGCCCCAGCCCCCCAGCTGTGCTCCGACCGCTCCCGTGAGCGGCCCCCGTCCGCGATCGTAGACGCGGTCTGACACCAACATGCCAGACCGCTTGGTGACAGGCGTGACTTCTTCCCCACGCGTGACGCGGGCAGCAGCATGGTGAGCACCGGAACGGCGGGGCGGCAGCCCCCGGACCGGGAGCCGGAGCCGGTGGGACCGACCGGATCCGGACAGCACGCAGACCGGCACCTCGCACGTGAACGCCTCGCTTCCCGACACTCCACCAGGGGGACTTCCATGCTCCGCGCCGCCCGTACCGCCCGTACCGCCCGCACCGCCCGCACCGCCCGCTCGTTCGCCGTCGCCGCCGTCCTCTGCGCCGCCGCGGGCATCGGCGTCGTCGCGGTCTCCCCGGTGATCAGCGGGTCCGGGGAGGGCCACACCGGGCACCACGTCAGCGCCTCCCACGACAGCATCAGCTGGGACTCGGCGCCGCACGGTTCGGACGGCAGCATCAGCTGGGATTCGGTGCCGCACGGTTCGGACGACAGCATCAGCTGGGACTGAGGCGCGTGCGCGTCGTCCGGGCTTCTCTCGAAGGCCGGCGGCCGGACCCCGCCGACCCCACCGCCCCCGCCCCCGCCCCTCCCCCCGCCACGCCCGCCGTCCTCGCACTCCTCTCCGACCTCGTCTGGGCCCACGCGGCCCCGAGGAACGGGCTCGAACACGTCCGTGCCCGAGCCACCGACGACGGCGTGGACGTCTACCTCTTCCTGCGCGCCCCCTCGGAAGACGCCGCCCTCGACCAGGCCCGCGCCATCCTCGCCGACGCCCGCACCCCCCTGCGTACGCACGGCTACACCACCGCCCCACCTCGCCCCTGATGGTTCATCAGCAGAAGGAACACCGTGACGACCACCCTCCGCCAGGCCGCCCGCAGGGCCACGACCGCCGTCCTCTCCGGCGCGCTCGGGGCCGGACTCCTCACCGCCGCGACCGTGGGGGCCGCGCCCGCGGCCCAGGCCGCGACCACCTGCGGCGGAACCGCCTCGCTCTACGGCGTCCTCCCCGACGGCCGACTCACCTTCAGCACCATCACGCCCGCCACGGGCGAGTTGAAGAAGGTCGTCATCGGCGCGGACCTCGGCTTCGAGCCCAAGGCGATGGCCACCCTCAACTTCAACACCGTCCTCGTCACGTCGACCACCGGCGCGCTCTACCGCCTCGACGTGCTCACCAACAACACCTCACTCGTCCTGGAGCGCCCGCCCGTCAAGCTCTTCGACAGCGGCTGGACCCACGACAAGCTCACGTACGACGGACACGGCCACCTGTACGGCACGGCCGGCGGCGTGCTCATCCAGTACCTGGTCTCCCAGCCCAAGCCGACCGGCTCGGCCCACATCGGGCAGCGCAAGGAGATCGGCGGCGGCTTCGTCCTGAAGACCCTCACCGCTGCCGGGGACGACCGGCTGCTCGCCACGACCGCGGGCGGCGCGCTCTACTCGTACAAGATCGACAGCGCGGGCGGCTGGAAGCGGGACGACCTGAAGACCTCGGGCTGGTCCGCGTTCGACCAGGTCGTGTCGCCCGGCGGTGGCCTCTACTACGGCCGGATCGCCACCACCGGCGCCATGTACTGGTACAAGGACGCCGACCCGGCCGACGGCTCCGGCACCGACATCGCCTACCACAACGACACCCCCGTCAACACGGGCGGCTGGACACAGCGGTTGCTCTCCGCGCAGCCCGGCACCTTCAGCTGCACCACCAACCCCGACCCGCTCGACGGCACCGACATCCCGGCCGTCAAGGCGGCGGGCCGCGAGCTGATGAACAAGCACGACGGCGGGGCCTGGAACAACTCCACCCAGTGGAACTGCCTGGACCAGCTGTGGACCAGGGAGAGCGGCTGGCGCTACTGGGCCGACAACCCGAGCTCCTCCGCCTACGGCATCCCCCAGGCCCTGCCCGGCTCGAAGATGGACGCCTTCGGCGACGACTGGCGCACCAACCCCCTCACCCAGATCAAGTGGGGACTCTCGTACATCGACGGCCGGTACGGCACCCCCTGCGCCGCCTGGAAGCACTTCCAGGACCACAACTGGTACTGAGCGCCGCCGGCCCGACCCATCGCGCAACCGCCCACCGCGCAACCGCCCACCGCGCAACCTCCCTCCGCGCCCGCGCAACCTCCCTCCGCGCCCCCTCGCACGCACGCGTACCCACCCGAAACCGGAGACCCTCATGTCCACGTCGTCCCGCGCGCTCCGTCTCGCCGTCGGCCTCGCCCTCACCGCCTCGACCCTCGGTCTGGTCACCCTCGGCACGGCGGCGCCGGCCCAGGCCGCCGCCATCTGCGGCGGAGACGTCTCCGTCTACGGCGTCCTCGCCGACGGCCGCCTCACCTACACGGCGATATCGCCCAACACCGGCGACCGCGTCAAGACGCTGATCGGCCCCGACCTCGGCTTCACGCCCAAGGCGATGGCCACCCTCAACTTCAACACGGTCCTGGTGACCTCCACTGCCGGCGAGCTCTACCGGGTCGACGTCCAGACCAACAACACCAGCCTCGGCCTCGCCGGAGTCACCAGAATCTGGGACAGCGGCTGGACCTTCGACAAGCTGACCTACGACGGCGCGGGCCACCTGTACGGAACCGTCGCCGGCCAGCTCCACCGCTACAACGTCTCGCAGGCCAAGCCCTCCGGGCCGGCCCACATCGCCAAGCACGTCGTGATCGACGAGGGCTTCGTCCTCAAGACGCTCGCCGCCGCCGGCGACGACGTCCTGGTGGCCACCACGACCGACGGCAAGCTGCTCTCCTACCAGATCAACGGCGTGGGGGACTGGGAGCGTTCCGACCTCAAGGGCTCCGGCTGGTCGGGCGTCGACAGCCTCGTCTCGCCCGGCGGCGGCCTCTACTACGGTCGCACCAACGGCGGCCTGTACTGGTACCACGACGCGGACCCCACCGACGGCAAGGGCGACGACATCGCCTACCACCCCTCCGACCCGGTCGACGCGAGCGGCTGGACCCAGACCCTGCTCTCCGCGTTCGCCAACGACTGCACCTACCGGCCGCCGGCGCCCCCCACCCCCACCCCCACCCCCTCCACGCGCGGCGGGCAGATCACCCGGAGCGAGGTCGTCAGCCGCGCCGTGAACTGGCTGAACCGTGACATCCCCTACAGCCAGAGCGCCTACGCGAGCGACCCGGACGGCGACCACACCTACCGCACCGACTGCTCCGGATTCGTCTCCATGGCCTGGCACGCCACCAGCAGCTACACCACCGCCAGCCTCCCGGGCGTCAGCGCCACCATCTCCAAGGGCGACCTCCAGCCCGGCGACGCGCTGAACACCTCGTCCGGTCACGTGGTGCTCTTCGAGCGGTGGGTCGACAAGGGCGCCGGCAAGTTCTCGTACATCCACCAGTCCAACCCGAACGACGACATGATGCGCGGACAGGACTACCTCGACGGCGGCACCGACGGCCGCATCGCGGGCCACTCCGCCTCCGGCTACGTCGCCCTGCGCTACGACAAGATCGTCAACGGCTAGCCACGCCCGCTCCCACCCCGTATGCGAGTTCCGCATACGGGGTGCTACGTTGGCGTGCGTGTCGGGTACGGAGGAATGCCTCAGGCTCACCGTCGCCGCGCTGATGGCGCGGACCGGTGAGCGTCAGAACGATCTGGCCGCCGCGATCGGCCTCTCCCAGGCGCAGGTGTCGCGCAAGCAGTCCGGCGCCGCGCACTGGTCGCTGGACGACGTCGACCTGCTGGCCGCCCACTACGGCCTGTCGGCGCTCGACCTGCTCGCCGGGCCGGCCCATGCCACCGGCGTCCTGCACGGCGCCACCCTTCCGCTCGCGCCCGACGCCCCCGCTCCCGCCGGTGCGCCGGCCACGGGGTCCGCTCCGTCCGCTCCGTCCGCCCACCTGGCCACCGTGCCCGCACCGGCCGGGGCACCGGAGGTGACCCTGGGGCCGTGCGTGTTGTGCGGGGGGCCGGCCACCGACGAGGTCGACGGCTTTCCGCAGCATCTGAGCGCCGAGGAGTGCGCCGCCACCGCCCGCGCAGTCCCCGCCGTCCCCGCCGTCGCGACCAGGGACATCGAGGACATCGTGCGGGGCGCCCCCTCCACGGCGGCCCCCGAGCCCGAGGCACACGAGCCCGACGCCACCGAGTCCGAGGCCCACGAGCCCGAGCCCGACGCACACGAGCCCGAAGTCCCTGATCCCGCCCCCGCCACGGCCCCCGCCGCCGGGCCCGAGGCCGCCGTCGAGCCCGAGGCCCCTCCCGCGCCTCCGGCCGCCGGCGTGTCCAGGCCGCCGCGTACCACGGCCGGTTACGCCTCCGGCACCCTCGTCGAGCAGATCACCGGCCGCGTCCACGACGTCCTCGCCGAGCACGCCGGTGACGTCGAGACCGCGCAGGCCGCGCTGATCAAGGCGGCGATCCCGGACGTCATGGCCTTGTTCAAGGTGTCCCGGGCCAGCGGCCGTTACGAGCACTCCGACTTCCCCCCGACCGCCGACATCCTGCGGAAGAAGTCCCAGAAGGGCGCGGACGAGATCTGGGAGGGCCGCCCCAAGTGGCGTAACGCCGACGTCTTCAAGGCGGCGAAGCAGGGGGCCCGCTTCGAGGTCACGGCCCTCGACATGAACGCCGCCTACCTCTCCGCCCTCAAGTGCTGGCTGCCCATCGGGCAGCTCCGCGAGACGAGCGGCGGCGTCCACGATCCGAAGAAGTCCGGCGTCCACCTGATCACTCCCGCCGACTGGCACCACACCGACCTGCCCAACCCGCTCGGCCACCGCATGGAACCGGGGGAGCTGTGGGTGACGGAGTCCACCCTCCGCCAGCTCCTCGACTGCGCCCGCGCGGGACTCGCCGACGCCCCCGTCATCCACCGCTCGCTCGTCTCCGGCGCCACCGAAGTCCTCCTGGAGAAGCTCCGCCGCGCCCTCGCCGAGGTCCGCAGGACCGCCCTCGCCGAGGGCGACACGCTCACCGTCGAGTACGTCAAGGCGATGTACGCGAAGTTCGTCTCCACCATCGGGGAGTCCAGCGCGAACCGTGAGATCCGGCGCCCGGACTGGATGCACATCATCCGGGCCAAGGCGTTCGCGAACCTGTGGATGAAGGCGGACAAGGCACGGACCGCGGGACTGACGGTCGTGGAGATGTCCGGTACCGACGAGCTCCACGTCATCGGCGACTGGCACACCGTCTTCGCCGAGGGCCGCGACCTGCATGAGGTCAAGGCGAAGAAGACCTACACCCTCGGAGGCGCGTGATGACCGGTTCCCCCGACCTGTGGGCCCGCTGGGGCGGCTTCGGCGCGTACGACGCCCGGGGCATGAAAGGCGGCGAGGCCCTCGTCCTGGAGCTCAACCGCATCGTGTACTCCTCCGGCATCGCCTCGCCCGTCACCTCACGGCGCGGCATCGCCGCCCGGCTGCGCTACCTCGACAGCAAGGCCGGCCGGGAGGCGCTCAGGGAGCAGGGCGTCGCGCCCCGCACGATCCGCGCGTGGATGAGGGAGAAGGGCGGGATCGCCCCGACTCCGGCGAGCCGCGAGAAGATCGACGCCGCCTACTGGCACCGGCGCCGCGACAACCTGATCCGCTCGGGCTGGCTCACCCGCCACCTCGACAACCAGGGCCGCGGCCGGCGTATGGAGATCTACCCCGTCGACACCACCCTGACCGCGCCTGAGCACATCCGTGCGAACGTCACCCAGCGCACCATCACCGTCCGCTACATCTGGAGCGACCTCGTCGACGCCTGGGCCCGCAAGGACGCCGGCACCCTCGACGAGATCTGGGACGACGTCATCACCGATCTCGACTCCGACTACAACGCCTACGCCTACGTCTCCTCGGTCGGCATCGGCGCCTGACGGCATCGGCGCCTGACCTCACGGCCCCCGGCCCCGAGCCTGACCGGCGCCCCGCGGGTCAGGCCGGGGGGAGTGCCGCCTCGATGTGGGCGAGGTGGGCGGCGAGGATCTCCTCGAACGCGGCGCCGCGGTCCGCGCCGAGGGGGCGGACCTCGCGCGCGAAGTGGGCCACCGCGGGGAAGTGTTCGGGGTCGGCGCCGAGCACCGCCACCCGGAACAGCTCCATGCCCTGCTCGTACTCCTCGGCGGTGAGGGTGCCGACGCCGGCCTCGGAGGCGATCAGCGAGGCGATGAGGACGGCGAGCCGGTGGTACCGCACCGGGATCTCCTCGTCGGGCAGCCCCGACGCGCGCAGGGCCTGAAGCACCTCTTCCATGACCAGACGGGAGCCCGCGCCGCCCGACGCGTACCGGCCCCAGGCCGACGCAAGCTGGGGCTGTTGGCCGAACGCCTCCCGCACGCGCAGGGCCAGGGCGGTGATGCGCTGCTTCCAGTCGCCCTCGGGGCGGTAGCCGTCCATGGAGGCCACCAGGATGCGGTCCGCGACCGCGCGCAGCAGTTCCGTCTTGCTGCGGAAGTGCCGGTACAGGCTGGAGGAATCGGTCCCGAGGGTCGCGGCGAGCTTGCGCACGCTGAACGACTCCGCGTCGCTCGTGCGCAGCAACTCCGCCGCCGCGTCAAGGATCTCCTCGGTCGACCAACGCTTGCGACCTGCCATTTCGCCCCTCTCGTCAGGCTGATTCTAACCCATGCGCCCGGCAATGCACTTGGTGTTGCACGCACCGCGTGCATAATGAGTGCACGAGCTCGGCCAGAGGCCATGCGAAAGGACGCGTGTCATGAGCAACTCCCTGGATCCCGCGGCGCTTGACGCCGCTCTGGAGAACGTCCATCGCGCCGGAATGCCCGGCGTGTTCGCCGAGGTCCGCGACGGCGACCAGGTCTGGCGCGGCGCCTGCGGGGTGGCCGACGTCGCCACCGGCCGCCCGGTCACCGCCGACATGCGGCACCGGGTCGGCAGCATCACGAAGACCTTCACCGCCGCCGCGGTCCTCCAGCAGGCCGAGGCCGGCCGGATCGGCCTCGACACCCCGATCGGCCGGTACCTGCCGGGGCTGGTCCCGGGGGAGCGGGGCCGGGCCATCACGGTGCGGATGCTGATCAACCACACCAGCGGCCTCGCCGAGTACCTCCCGTACGCCTACCCCTCGCTCAAGGCGTTCCCCGCCCTCGCGGAGACCCGGCCCGAGAGTCTCGACGACCACCGGTTCACCCGCTTCGAGCACACCGAACTGATCGAGATGGGTGTCGCCGCGCCCGCCGTCGGCACCCCCGGCGGTGCCCCGGGGGTGTACTCCAACACCAACTACCTGCTTCTCACGCGGCTCCTGGAAGAGGTCACCGGCACCACCGCCGACCGGTACATCACCCGGAACGTCATCGAGCGCGCCGGACTCACGGACACCGGATTCCCCGCCGGACCCCACATCGAGGGGCCGCACTCGCACCTCTACGAGGCGTGGTTCGGCATGATCGACCCGCCGCGCGACTACAGCGTCTTCGACATGTCCTGGGTCGGCCCGGCCGCCTCGCTGATATCGACCGTCGCGGACCTCAACCGCTTCTTCCGCCTGCTGCTCGCCGGCGAGATCGTCGGCCCGTCGTCACTGGAGCAGATGCGCGGCACCGTCCCGGTGATCACCCAGGACGGGAAGAAGGGCGACTACGGCCTCGGCCTCTACCCGATGGAGGAGCCCGGCCGGGCCCGGTTCTGGGGCCACGGCGGCACGGTGTGGGGAGCCGGAGCACTGGCCATGATCCGCGCTGACGGCCGGCGGCAGATGGCCGTCGCGGTGAACCTCCAGCGGTGGAACCGCCTCGACCCCTCCGGCAGGCCGGCGCCGCACCCCCTCGACGACGCGCTCGCGGCCCTGCACCGCGTGGCGATGTACGGCTGACGGGCCCTCACCGACCCCGCCTGCGGGCGGTCGAGGCCCGACGGCACCCCTGCACGCACCACCCGATGAAGACCCACCCAGGAAGGACGTACCCGCATGACTGTCCCCGTCCCCCGGATCGACCTCTTCGGATCCCTGCTCCACCTCCACCCGAGCGGCCGGATGCGCGTCGAGCAGCCGGCCACGGACACCGAACTGGAGCGCGAGGGCTGGCTGTTCATGGTCGCCCACGCGGAGACCGACGACGACGTCCACGGCGACCACTGGGAGATCCACACCGAGGCCGACGAGTTCGTCGCCTGCCTCACCGGCGGCATACGCGTCATCCTCCGCCCGGAAGAGCCGGGAGGCGACGAGGAGGTGATCGCACTGGGCGCCGGCGCCGGAACCATCGTGCCGCGCGGCCGATGGCACCGCCTCGCCCTGGACGCCCCCAGCGACATGATGGCCGTCACCCTGCCCCGCGGCACCCGCGAGGAGAGGTGGACCGGAGCCGGGGCGTGACGCCTCCCGGGGCACGGCCGCGCGCGACCGCCCCGCTCACCCGGGATGGCCCGCGTGGTGCGGGTGCGACGTCCCGGGCGCCGGGCTCGGCGTCGACGGCGGGTCCGGGAGCGGGCCGATCGGCCCCACGGCCGCGCCGAGCGCGTACGACCCCAGGAAGACCAGCGCCAGCAGCAGGAGGAATCCGCCGAGGACGAAGGGCGGTGACCTGAACCGCCCTGTCGCCCGCGCGGCGGGCGAGGACGCTCGCGGCTTGTCCATGTGCGGTCTCTCCCGAACGTGTCGTACGGCACCGGACGGATCGGACCGTCCCTCCGTGAGGAGTCGGACGGCGGGGCGGTTCGGTTCCCGGGGCGGGATGACGGTACGACACCGTGATCCCGCCCCGGTCACGTCACCGATGCCACCGATGTCACCTGTGCCACCGATGCCCCAGGCTTCACCGGAGGGAGCCCTCAGGCGAGCGCCGGTGCCCGCGTGAACCGCCTCCGGGCCGGCGGGTGGCCGTCCGGTGCCGGCGCCACCGCCTCCTCGTCGCCCCGCACCAGCGCGACCAGCGAGGTCCGGGCCCGCGCGACGCGCGAGCGGACCGTGCCGACGGGGCAGCCGATGGCCTCGGCGGCCTCGGCGTAGGGCAGGCCCAGGAGCTGGGTGAGGACGAACGCGTCCTTACGCTCGGCCGGGATGGCGGCCAGGAGTTCGGAGAGCGCGACACCGTCCTCGAAGCCGGGAAGCCCCCGGGGCTGGGTGTGTTCGGCCTCCGCCTGCCAGTCGTCGCGGTCCGACAGACGCGGGCGGGCCGCCGCGTGCCGCAGGCTGTCGACCACCGTCCTGCGGGCTATCGACAGCAGCCACGTGCGGGCCGAGGAACGCCCCTGGAAGCGGGGCAGCGCGGCGAGCGCGCGGAGGAAGACCTCCTGGGTGAGGTCGTCGGCCGCCTGGCGGTCGGCGCTGAGATAGGTCACATAGCGCCGCACGTCGCGGTGGAGCGCGCGGACGAACAGGTCGGCCTTGTCCGGGTCGCCGTCCCGGGCCGCGAGCGCGAGCAGCGTCGTCGCCGCGTCGGTGTCGGCGTCCGGCGCGTGCGCGGAGCGGAAGGGGCGCGCCGGGCGTTCGGCGGCGGCGTGCGGAAGGGTGCCGTGGGCAGGAGTCATCGCCACAAGTCCTTACGAGGCAAAGGGAATCCGGTCGGGCGCGGATGAGGGCGGCGCCGTGCCGGTGACGGGTACGGCCGGCCGCGACCGGGCGGAGGCGGCATGACCGATGCCCGAGGGACGGCACGGAGCCGTCGCGCTCGGGGAGCCGGCTGTCAGAGGACAGCGAGCTCCCGTGGTGGACCCCGGGAGATGAGCGAGTGGGCGAGGAGCAGCCGCCTCGGAGCGCGCTCGTCCCCGGCCCGCACCGGCCGGAGGCGAGGCCGGTCCGGTACGACGGCGGCGCAGGACGCGAGCAGCGGACACAGCGGGCGGAAGAGCCGCAGGGACGCGGCCCGCAGGAGGCGGAACGCCGCCCGCTCCCCGTACGCCATCCACAGTCCGCTGAGGAGCGCGGCCAGAAGGTGCGCCGCCACCATGCCGAAAGACGACGACAGGTCTGTCATGTCGTGCCCGGCGGGCGCCTCGAAGGCGACCCCGGCGGACGGGCTCACGTCCGCGTGGCCCATGGCCGCGTGCGACGCGTGGATGTGTGCCGCGTGCGCGTCGCCCGAGGGCGTCGGCATCGTCGCGGGCGGCGGCGTCGGCGTCGGTGATGCCGGCGTCGTCGACGCCGTCGGCTGCGCCCAGGTGAAGGCTTCGTGGAGCGCGCTCTGCACCGCCACGCTCGCCACGGTCACGGCCAGGAGGCCGCGTTCGCGGCCCGCCAGAGCCCAGGTGACCGCGACGGTGCCGGCGAAGGCGAGCGCGAGGGCCGGGCCGGGTACGCCCCGGCCCGACATCAGGATGTGGCCGGTGGCGGCGAGCAGCACACAGACGGCCGCGAACATCGCGGCCCGGACCCCTCGCGAACATCGGCCTGGCGTCATGGCGCGCCCATCCTTGCACCACTCCCGGGAGGTACGGGGGCGGTACGACCGGTGTGCGGCCGCCCCCTCGACCTGTCGGGACATGAGTACGCGACTGTGACCCGTCCCACAAGAGCGCCTCGGGAACTTCCGGCTCGCCCGCCACGACTCCTCCAGGGTGACGGCGTTCGGACCGGTGTCCGGGCGGGGGAGGGGACATGCGGTGAGCGGCGCGGACACGGCGGCGGTGGTGCCCGCCGAGAGCGGAGAGGCGCGGTCCCGGGGACTGACCGCGCTCCTGACGACGGCCATGGCCTTCTCGATGCTCCAGCTCTTCCTGCTCGGAGCGCTGGGCCCCCGTCTCGTGGACCGGCTGGGCGTCTCGGAGACCCTGCTGGGCCTGACCACCACGGTGGGCTTCGGCACGGCGGCCGTCCTCTCGCCCGTCGGCGGCCGGATCGTGGACCGCGTCGGGCCCCGCCGTTCCCTCGTGGCGCTGCTCGTCCTCTCGGCCGTGGCGCTGGGGCTGATCGGTGCCGCGCCCGGTCCGGGCCTGCTGCTCGCGGCCGTCGCGGTCGGCGGGCTGCCCCAGGCGCTCGCCAACCCGGCGACGAACAAGGCGATCCTGGCGTCGGTTCCCGCGCCGAGGAGGGGCGCGGTCACCGGCACCAAGCAGTCCGGTGTCCAGCTGGGGGCCTTCGCGGCCGGGCTGCCCCTCGCCCTGGCGGCGGGCGCGATCGGCTGGCGCGGCGCCGTCTGGGTGGCCGCCGGCGCGGCCCTCCTCGCCGCCGTGTGGGCCTGGCGCGCGCTGCCCGCCGACGCGCCGGCGCCGGGGGAGGGCGCGAGCGGCGGGGCACCACGGGGAGCCACGGCAGGTGCGAAGCAGCAGGGAGCCGCGAGCGGTGCGGCGCCACGGGGGGCCACGGCAGGTACGAAGCGGCAGGGAGCCGCGAGCGGTGCGGCGCCGGCCGGGCGCCGGGGTCCCGTGCCCTGGCTGGCGGCCTTCTCGCTCTTCCTCGGCGCGGGCATCGCCTCCGTCAACACCTACCTCGCCCTGTTCGGCGCCCGGCGCCTCGACATGGGGCCCACGGTGGCGGGCGCGCTGGTCGCCGTCCTCGGCGTGGCGGGGATCGCCGGCCGCGTCGGGTGGTCCCGGGCCGCGACCCCCGGCCGGGCGCCGTGGCTGCCCGGCCTGCTCGCCGGGGGAGCGGTGGTCGCGGCCCTGCTCCTGGCCGCCGCCGACCGCGTCGACCCGCTGGTGTGGGTGGCCGCCGTGGCGGTCGGCGTCTTCGCCGTGTCCGGCAACGCCGTCTCGATGGTCCTGGTGATGCAGCGTTCCGCCCCGGGCCGCGCGGGCCAGGACTCCGCCCTGGTCGCCGCCGGCTTCTTCGCCGGATTCGCCGTCGGGCCGCCGCTGTTCGGGCTGCTGGCGGAGCGCGGGCAGTACGGGGGCGGCTGGCTGCTGGTGGCGGCGGAGTTCGCCGTCGCGGGAGCCGTCGCGCTCGTCTGGGCGGTACGGGACGGGCGTGCCCGCCGGGACGGTGGTCCACGATGAACGCCCCGGGCTGGGCGGAGGAGGCACTCGACCTCGTGCTCCACCGCGTGGGGGAGACCTGGGGGCAGGTGGGCGACCGCTTCCCCCTGTACGCCGATCCCGCCGGCGGACGCTGGACGACCACGGCGCGCGGTTCGTGGACGGGCGGCTTCTGGGCGGGACTTCTGTGGCTCAGGGCCGCCCGCACCGGAAGCGACGAGCACCGCGCGCGGGCGGCCGCCGTCACCGCGCGGCTCGCGCCCTGGGCCGACGCGGACACCGCGACCCGTGGCCTCATCCTCTGGTACGGCACGGCCCTGGCCACCGGGGACACGGAGGCCGGAGCCCTGCGGAAACGCGCGGCCGAGGCCGTCCTCGGCGCCTTCGACCCGGAACTCGGCCTCGTCCCGTGGGGCGCGGCCCTCGGCGGTCCCCGGCCGCGCGCCCGTACGGACGGCGTCCCCGGACTCGTACCCCTGCTGGCCACGGCCGGACCCGGGGGCCGCGAGGCCGCCGCCGCCCACCTGCACCGTCACCTGGACCTGTGTCTGCCGACGCGGAGCGGGGAGCGGCCCCGCCCGGCCTGGTGCCGGGACGAGGCGCGCGGGTGGACGGCCGAAGCCGACCCGGCCCCCGGATGGGCCCGGGGCGAGGCATGGCTCCTGCTGGCCGTCGCGGACGCCCTGCTGCTCGCGGACGCCCCGCCCTGGCGCGCGGACCGGCTGACCCGGGCGGCCGAACTCCTCCTCGCGGAAGGCGAGATGCTCGACGGCCCCCTCGTCCCGCCGGCGGACGCCGCCCCCGCCGACGGCCCGTGCGACACCTCCGCCGCCGCCATCACGGCCGTCGCCCTGCTGAAGCTCGCGCGCGTCCCCGGGGCCCCGTGGTCGGGCGCGAGCGCGGCCCGCGCGGAGGCGGTCCTGCGCCGGCTCGCCGACGCCCACCTCACCCGGCCGGGCGGGAGCCGCCCGCCGGGCATGCTCCTCGACGGCTGCTACGACGCCCGCGCCGGCACCGCCGTCCGGCACGAACTCGTCTGGGGCGACTTCTTCCTGGCCCTCGGCCTGACCGCGCTCCTCGGCCGCGTCGACCTCAGCCGGGTGTGACGGCGGGCCGGCCCCGCAGGACGCGCCGGGCCACGGCGGACACGTGCTGTTCGTCCGGCCCGTCGAGGATCCGGGCCGTCCGCCCGGTGCGGAACAGGGCCGGCAGCGGCGTGTCCGGGCCGAGGCCGGCCGCGCCGAAGACCTGGACGGCCCGGTCCGCGACCTCCTGGAGGGTGCGGGCCGCCGCGGTCTTCGCCAGGCCGACCTCCACATGGGCCTCGCGCCCCTCCGCCACCAGGGCCATCGCCTCGTGGACGAGCGGCCGCGCCGTCCGCAGCGCCAACAGGCTCTCGAAGACGTGCTGCTGGACGAGCTGACGGTCCGCGAGCGGCCCCCGTGCGCCCTGCCGCGCCGTGGCGCGGTCGCAGAGGAGGTCGAAGGCCCGCTGCGCCTGCCCGAGCCACCGCAACGCCCGCAGGGTCCGGCCGAGGCCGAGGCGTTCGCCCGCGACCGCCAGGGCCTGACCGGGGTCGCCGACGAGGTGGCCGGCGCCGACCTCGACGCCGTCGAACGCGATCTCGTACTGCCCCGTCGCGCCCAGGACCGGCAGCTCGCGCACCACCCGGAAGCCGGGAGAGCCGGTGGGCACCAGGAGCAGGGACAGGCCCGTGCGGTCGCCGGGCCGGCCGCTCGTCCGCGCGAGCACGGTCACCAGGTCCGCGTCCCCCGCGTGCGACACGAACCACTTCCGGCCGGTGACCCGCCACCCGCCACCGGGCCGGCTCTCGGCCCGCGTCGCCGTGAGCGCGGGCTCCGTCCCGGGCGTGTCCGGCTCCGTCATCGCGTAGCAGGCGCGCAGCTCGCCCGAGACCAGACGCGGCAGGTACTCCTCGCCCACCCGCGCGGAGCCGTGCCGGGACAGCATCGTCACGTCGAGGAGGGAAGCAGAGCCGAGGGCCCCGGGTCCGTGATCACTGGCACCCTCGGCCTCCGCGATCGCCGCGTACGCGCTCAAGGGCAGTCCGCCGCCGCCCAGTTCGCCCGGCAGGGGCAGGGCCCACAGGCCGCAGGCGCGGGCCTCGGAGCGCAGCCGCTCCCGCAGCTCCCGGGCGGCCGGACCGCCGGCGTCGAGGACCGGCTCCACGGGGAAGACACGCTCACGGACGAACGCGGACACGTCCGCGTGCGGCGGCTCGACACCCGCCGCCCCGCGCTCCGTTACGCCATGATCCGTCACCTTTTTTCCTCCGTCCCGGGAACTCGGCAGAACGCGCGTCCGACTTCTTGCCCGGGGAAGTGGTCGGGCGTACCGGCTCCCCAGTTCCCGAGACCGAGAAGTCCCCGCGCGACGGCGACCGCCGCCGCGCCAGGAGAGGAGAGCCATGGCGTCATCGACGACCGCGAGCACCGCGGCCCGCCGTCCGCTCGACACAGCCCGTCCGCTCCACGCCCTGCGGTGCGACGTCGGCGGCCCCGAGGCGCTGACCCGCGTCGTGTCCGACCACATGAGACGGCTCGGGGCGACGGTGCGGGACGACGGAGCGGGGGCCATCGCGCTCGGCGGCGGCGGGTTCGCGCCCGTCGCCGCCCGTACCGAATGGGGAGCGGCCGGATCCGGGATCGAGGACGAGGCCACCGCCCAGGCCGTCACCGGGGTGATGGCCGTCCACGGCCGTCGCCACGGCGCGCCCCGCGGACTCGGCGTCGACTACCTGGCCACCGCCACCGGCGTCCTCACCGTCCAGGGACTGCTCGCCGGGCTCATCGGGCAGGCCAGGGGAGGCGCGCCGGCCCGCGTGCGGACGACGACGGCCGACCGGGCCGGACTCCTCGCCGTCTCCCAGTACCTCGCCGCCTCCGGCGCCGACGAGCCGGAAGCCGTCCGACCCGCCCCGGGCGGACCGCCGTTCACCTCCGCCGAAGGCGTCCTCTTCGAGCTGGAGACGCTCGACCCGGGGGCCTGGGCGGAGTTCTGGCGCTGCCTGGAGGCCCCCGCCGACGCCGTACGGACGGGCTGGCGGCCCTTCCAGTTCCGGTACGCCACGGCCTGCGCGCCTTTCCCCGCCGCGCTGCACGAGGTGACCCGGCGGCACGCCTGGACCCGGATCCGGCAGGCCGCCGCGCGGTCCGGAGCCGAGGTGTGCCGGCTGCGCACCCTCGTCGAGCGCGCGGCCGAGTACGACGGCGACGGCGACGCCGACCCGTGGGCCCTGTGCTCGCTCGGCCCCGGCCGGCGCCTCAGGAGCTCGGCGGCGCCGACGGCGGACCTCCCGCTGGCCGGGCTGACCGTCCTGGAGGCCGGCCGGCGCATCCAAGCACCCCTCGCGGCCCATCTGTTGGGGCTGCTCGGCGCCCGCGTGATCCGGATCGAGCCGCCGGGCGGCGACCCGCTCCGGGGCATGCCGCCCGCCTGCGACGGGATCTCCGCGCGCTGGCTCGCGCTCAACCGGGGCAAGGACGCGGTGGAGATCGACATCAAGGCGCCCGACGGCCGGAGTCGCCTGCGCGAACTCGTGGCCACCGCCGATGTGTTCGTCCACAACTGGGCTCCCGGCAAGGCGGCCGAGCTCGAACTCGACGCCGGACACCTGGCCGCCGTCAACCCGTCCCTCGTCTACGCCTACACCGGCGGCTGGGCCGACCGCGTCGCCGACGCCCCCATGGGTACCGACTTCATGGTGCAGGCCCGCACCGGAGTGGGAGAGGCCGTCCACCCGGCGGACGAACCGCCCGCACCGTCCCTCATGACCCTGCTCGACGTCCTGGGCGGCCTGCACGGCACCGAGGCCGTCCTCGCCGGCCTCCTGCTGCGCGAGCGCACCGGCCACGGCATACGCGTCGACTCCTCGCTGCTCGGCGCGGCCGACACCCTCCTCGCCCCCGCCCTGCGCCGGGCCGCCGGCGGCGCGGAACCCCGGCGCCCCGCCGGATTCCGGCACCCGCTCAGGACCGCCGACGGCTGGATCGCCGCCGCCGACGCCGCCGCGCCCGCAGCCGCGGCGTACGACGTCTCGGGCATGTGCACCGAGGACGCCCTGGACCAGCTGCGCGGCCACGGCCTCACGGCCACCGCCGTCACCACCGACCTGTCCGCCCTCCACCACGACCCGCGCCTGTCCGGCCCGATCGGCCGGGACACGCACGGTGCCCCCGCCGTTCCCGACCCCTGGAGCCTCGCGTGACCGTCACCCTCACCGACCTGCTGCCCGCCGCACTGCGCCGCTCCTGGGCGGTCGACGGCACCTGCCCGGACCTCGACCTCTACAGCCTCTACCGCGCCAGACAGATAGCCGACCTGCACCGCACCGCCGTGATCGACGCCAAGGGCGCGCTCTGCTACACGGCCCTCGACCGCAAGGCCCGATGTCTGGCCGAGGGCCTGCGCGGGCTCGGCATCGGCGCCGGGGACGTCATCGGCGTCCAGCTCCCCAACGGGCGCGACGCCGTCATCGCGGACCTCGCCCTCGCCGCCCTGGGCGCCGTCGCCCTCCCCTTCCCGGTCGGGCGCGGCGCCGCGGAGGCCGAGAGCCTGCTGCGCCGGGCCGAGGCCGTGGCGGTGATCGTGGCCGTCGACCACCGCGGCCGGCACCACGCCGCCGATCTCCAGGCCCTCGCCCCGACGCTGCCCGCACTGCGCCACGTGATCGCCGCCGGCCGCGGCACCGCACCCGAAGGAACGATTCGGCTCTCCCGGCTGCTGCGGACCGACCCCACCGGATTCGTCCCGGCCCGCCCCGACCCCGACAGCGCCGCGCGGATCCTCGTCTCCTCCGGGTCCGAGGCGGAGCCGAAGATGGTGGCGTACTCCCACAACGCCCTCGCCGGCGGGCGCGGCAACTTCCTCGCCTCCCTCATGCCCGACGGAACCCCGCCCCGCTGCCTCTTCCTCGTCCCGCTCGCCTCGGCCTTCGGCTCCAACGGCACGGCCGTCACGCTCGCCCGGCACGGCGGCACCCTCGTCCTGCTCGACCACTTCACGCCCGAGGCCGCGCTCGCCGCCGTACGGGAGCACGAACCCACCCACATCCTCGGCGTGCCCACCATGATCCGGATGATGCTGGAGGCCGTGGAGCGGACGGACGAGCCCCTGCCCGCCCCCACCGCGCTCGTCCTCGGGGGCGCGCCCCTCGACGAGGCGACCGCGGCGGCGGCGGCCGAGGCGTTCGGCTGCCCGGTCGTCAACCTCTACGGTTCGGCCGACGGCGTCAACTGCCATACGGGCCTGGGGCACACCGTGCCGCCCACCGACCGCTCCGGCGTCGTCGCCGGCCGCCCCGACCCCCGGGTCGCCGAGATCCGCATCGCCGACCCCGACACGCACGAGCGGCTCCCCGACGGACGGATCGGGGAGATCGTCTCGCGCGGACCGATGACCCCGCTCCGCTACGTCGCCTCCCCGGAGCTCGACGCCCGCTACCGCACCCCGGACGGCTGGGTCCGCACCGGCGATCTCGGCTTCCTCGACGACGACGGGATCCTCCACGTCGTCGGGCGGCTGAAGGACATCGTGATCCGCGGCGGCGCCAACATCAGCCCCGCCGAGGTCGAGCGCGCGCTCGTCTCCCATCCGAGCGTCCTCGACGCCGTGTGCGTCGGAGTGCCGGATCCGCTGATGGGCGAGCGGCTCGCCGCCTGCCTGGTGGGCAAGGGCCCCGACGTTCCGACGCTGCCGGAACTCGGCACGTACCTGACCGAACGCGGACTCGACCGGCACCAGCACCCCGAGCACCTCCTCGTCCTGCCCGAACTGCCGCTCACCGCCGCCGGAAAGCCCGATCGCGCCGCGCTGCGGAGCCTGATCGTCGAGCGGGAACGAGACCTCGTCCGGGCCTGACGACGACAGACGGGAGGGGAGGGCCGCCGGCCGGCGGCCCTCCCCTCCCGCGCGCGGCCCGGGCTCAGCCCATGGCCTTCTTCAGCTCGGCCGCCGCGTCGCGGTACACGGCGAGGAGATCCAGGTCCTCGCCCGGATAGTTGACGATCGCGACCTGCTCGGCGCCCGCGTCGGGCAGCACCGTCCCGGTCGACATGTGGGCGTTGTCCAGCACGAACGCCGGCTTCTTCGCCGACAGCGACGCGAGCTGGGAGGGCGTGACCGGCTCGGGGCCGTACGTGCCGACCGTCGTGGCGCCCGCGAGTCCCGCCGCCCAGGCGGTGAACACCTGGGTGACGACGACCGGGCTCCGCCCGCCCGGCCAGGCGGCCTTGAGCTCGCCGTTGAGCTTCGTGACCTCGCCGTCGAGCCGGCTCTTCCACCCGGCCGCGGCGTCCTCCGTACCGAACAGGCCACCCAGGCGCACGACTTCGGCACCCGCCTTGGCGGGGTCGTTGTCGAGGTTCACCTCGACGAGCCGCGCCTTCGAGCCGGCCGCCTCCTTGATCTTCGCCGCGTACGGCTCGAACGGCGCGTACAGCACGAAGTCCGCCGCGGCGACGGCGGCCAGGTCCGACGGCTTCGGGTCGTAGTCGGGGGCGTGGTGCACCGACTGCGGCACGATCACCGTGATGTCCTCGGCTCCGGCGGCCTTGGCGAGGGCACCCTCCCAGGTGGTGGTCACGACCACCACGGGCTTGCGGCCCCCGGTCCCGGTGGCCCCGGTCCCGGTGGCCCCGGGGGAGGGGGCGGCCTCACCGCCGCACCCGGTGAGCAGCGGCAGGGCCGTGCTCAGTGCGAGGAGGGAAACGATGCGGGTGTGACGGACGCGGGTGCGCGCCATGAGCCGGTTCTCCGTTCGGGGATGAGATGCGCGACGAGGACCACCGTCCCCGCCGTCAGGACGAGGACCGGGCCCGGAGGCCAGTCCAGCCACAGGGCCAGGAGGAAACCCACCGCGTTGACGGTGACGCCGATGCCGATCGCCCACACGGTGATCGACCACAGCGAGCGGCCGAGCCGCCGGGCCGCGAGCGCCGGCAGCAGGGTCAGGGCGTCGACCAGCAGCGCGCCGGTCAGCTTGATGGCGCCGGCGACCGCGACGGCGACGAGGACGAGCAGCGCCGTGGTGAGGAGACGTACGGGCACGCCCGAGCACTGGGCGAGCTCCCGGTCGTACAGCAGCAGTGCCACCTCGCGGCGGCGCCACCAGAGCAACGCCGGCACGGCCACGGCCAGCACCCCCAGCACCACGAGGTCGGCGGTCCCGACCGAGAGGATCGACCCCCACAGGAGGGCGAAGGCGCCCGAGGCGTTGACGCCGGAGACGGCGAGGAGGAGCAGCGCGGCGGCGATCGCCAGACTCATCAGCAGCCCCATCGCCCCGGAGAGCCCGGCCGGTGTCCGGGCCAGCGGGGCGACGCCCGCCCCCGACAAGGCACAGGCCACCAGGGCGCACACCATCGGATCGAGCCCGGTCAGCAGGCCGACGGCGACGCCGAGCAGCGCCACGTGCATCATCGCGAACCGCACCGGCATGATGTCGAGCCCGACGATCACCACCCCGATCACCGGCAGCCCGACGGCCGCGAGGAGCAGCGCCACCCCTGCCCGCTGGACGGGCACGAGCTGGAGCAGGGCGCCGAGGTCGGCCGCCGCGAGCGCGTTCACCGCACCTCCCGCAGATGGCCGGCGGCCATCTCCAGGACCCGGTCGCACCGGGCCGCCAGCGACCGGTCGTGGGTGACGACCACGAGCGTCACCGGCAGCGAGGTCAGCACGTCGGCCGCCTCCTCCTGCCCCTCGAAGTCGAGGGCGGCCGTCGGCTCGTCGGCGAGGAGCACCTGAGCGCCCGCCGCGACGCAACCGATCGCCCGCGCCAGGTACATCCGCTGCAACTGCCCGCCGGACAAGGTGTCCACGGACCGTGCGACCAGGGCACCGACCCCGAGCCGTGCCGCGGCCTCGGCGGCCTCCACCGGCGCACCGCTGCTCGCCAGCAGCTCGTCGCCACGCAGCGGGAACCGTCCGGCGGCGGGCTTCTGCGGGATCCAGGCGCACGACCGGCGCCGCCACGCCCACTCGGCGGCCGAGCGCGCGCCGCGCCCGCCCACCTCGATGGTGCCGCGCGTGTGCCGGTGCAGCCCGAGGACCGCGCGCAGCAGCGTCGTCTTCCCGGACCCGTTCGTCCCGGTCAGGGCGACCCGCTCGCCGGCGGCGATCTCCAGGTCCACCCCGACCACGGCGTCGGTACGGCCGTGCCGGCAGGCGACTCCGCGCATGCGTACGTCCAGTCCGCCCATCCCCTGCCCCTCGCCGCCGTCGTGCCGATGCGGAGAAGGAGTCGTACGGGAGGGACGCCGAGTTCCCGCGCTCCGGCAACCGGTGCGCGCGGTCGGCGGCGCTCGCCTGCGCGGCCGGGGCGGAAGGGTCCGTTCCCCCTGTCAGTCCTTCCGGACGAGGAAGCGCTGGTCGGCTCCGTCGGCGCACCGCTCCTCGGCGGCCTCGGCCCCGTCGGTGGTGTCGTCGCCGACGATGCCGATGCACCGGCTGCCGTCGGCCGGACGCAGCCGGAATCCGGCCGCGCCGTCGCCGCCCGCGGACTCCAGGCGGAAGAGGGTGGCCCGGGCACAGTCCTGCCGCGGTTCGAGCAGCCCCTTCGCCGGACCGGCGCCCATGACCGTCAGGCACCCCTTTCCCTCCCGGGGGTGATGCCACTGGATGCGGTACAGGCGTTCACCGGCCGGTTCGAGGAAGGTGCGCGGCACGGTGGCGAGGTCGCAGGGGAGCTGGACGGCGACGGCGCTCGGATAGGTGCCGTCCCGGATCCGTCCGTCCGTCAGACAGAGGTCGGGAGTGCGGGCGGGGCGGATGGTGACCCAGCCGTGGGGGGGGGGGGGGGGGGGGCCCCCCCCCCCCCCCGCCGGGGGGGGGGGGGGGGCGGGGGGGGGGGGGGGGGGGCCGGCCGGGGGGGGGGGGGGGGGGCGGGGCGGGCCCCGCGGGCGCGCCCCCGCGGCCCGCCCGGGGCCCC
>NZ_JBITTO010000006.1:417367-549162 GCF_044541975.1 Streptomyces sp. NPDC085460 | reverse complement strand
CTTCGTTCCTGTTTCCAGGCCCTCCGGGCGCTTCCTTCGTTTCCGACTCTATCAGATCTTTCCGATCCGATTTCCTCGGTGCTTTCCGGTCCCGATTTGTTTTTCTCGGGGCCTTCCGGCGCTTTCCGACTTTATCAGAAGATCTGAGTCGGATTTCCCGCCTCCCGTTCGGCCGTCCGGGCGCACTGCGGCGCCGGGGCTTCCCGTTCTGGCGGAGCCGTAAACGTACTGGAGCGGGGCGCCCCGATGCAAATCGAGGCGCCCCGCTCCGTAACCGTCCTGGTCAGGCCCTTCGGGCTCAGACCTCGACGACGACCGGGAGGATCATCGGCCGGCGGCGGTAGGTGTCGGAGACCCACTTGCCGACGGTGCGGCGGATCAGCTGCTGGAGCTGGTGGGGCTCGACGACGCCGTCCTGGGCGGACTTGTTCAGCGCCTGCTCGATCTTCGGGAGCACCGCGTCGAAGGCGGAGTCCTCGATGCCGGAGCCGCGCGCGTGGACGTGCGGGCCTCCGGTGATCTTGCCGGTGGAGGAGTCCACCACCAGGAAGACCGAGATGATGCCCTCCTCGCCGAGGATCCGGCGGTCCTTCAGGGAGGACTCGGTGACGTCGCCGACCGAGAGGCCGTCCACGTACACGTACCCCGCCTGGACCTTGCCGGTGATCCGGGCGCGACCGTCGACCAGGTCGACGACGACGCCGTCCTCGGCGATGACGATGTGGTCCTTCGGGATGCCCGTCATCGCGCCGAGCTCGGCGTTGGCCCGCAGGTGGCGCCACTCGCCGTGGACCGGCATGAGGTTCTTCGGCTTGCAGATGTTGTAGAAGTACAGCAGCTCGCCGGCCGAGGCGTGGCCCGAGACGTGGACCTTGGCGTTGCCCTTGTGGACGACGTTGGCGCCCCAGCGGGTCAGGCCGTTGATCACGCGGTACACCGCGTTCTCGTTGCCCGGGATGAGGGACGAGGCCAGGATGACCGTGTCGCCGGGGACGATCCGGATCTGGTGGTCGCGGTTCGCCATCCGGGACAGGGCCGCCATCGGCTCGCCCTGGGAACCCGTGCAGACCAGCACGACCTCGTCGTCCGGCAGGTCGTCGAGGGTCTTCACGTCCACGACGAGACCGGCCGGGACCCGGAGGTAGCCGAGGTCGCGGGCGATGCCCATGTTGCGGACCATCGAGCGGCCGACGAAGGCGACCCGGCGGCCGTACTCGTGGGCGGCGTCGAGGATCTGCTGGATGCGGTGGACGTGGCTGGCGAAGCTCGCCACGATGATCCGCTTCTGGGCGTTGGCGAAGACGTTCCGCAGGACGTTGGAGATGTCCCGCTCGTGCGCCGTGAAGCCGGGGACCTCGGCGTTCGTCGAGTCCGTCATGAGGAGGTCGATGCCCTCCTCGCTCAGACGCGCGAAGGCGTGCAGGTCGGTGAGGCGGTTGTCCAGCGGCAGCTGGTCCATCTTGAAGTCGCCCGTGTGGACGACCATGCCCGCGGGGGTGCGGATGGCGACCGCCAGGGCGTCCGGGATGGAGTGGTTGACCGCAATGAACTCGCAGTCGAAGGCGCCGAGCCGCTCGCGGTGGCCCTCGGCCACCTCCAGCGTGTACGGGCGGATGCGGTGCTCCTGGAGCTTCGCCTCGATCAGCGCGAGGGTCAGCTTGGAGCCGATGAGGGGGATGTCCTGCCGCAGGCGCAGCAGGTACGGCACACCACCGATGTGGTCCTCGTGGCCGTGGGTCAGGACGATGCCGACGACGTCGTCGATGCGGTCCTGGATGGTCGTGAAGTCGGGCAGGATCAGGTCGACGCCCGGCTGCTCCTCCTCGGGGAAGAGGACGCCGCAGTCGACGATCAGCAGCTTGCCGTCGAACTCGAAGACGGTCATGTTGCGGCCGATCTCGCCCAGGCCGCCGAGCGGGGTGACGCGCAGACCGCCCTGGGGGAGCTTCGGCGGGGCGCCGAGTTCGGGATGCGGATGGCTCAAAAGTCTCTCCTCACCACACACGCCACGTACCGGTCGGGCACGTGGCGCGCATGACAATCGTGCACTTGCTGTTGTCGGTGTTCAGTTGTCGCCGTTTTCAGTTGTCGTCGTATTCAGTTGTGAAGTCGGATGTCAGAGGTCTACCCCGCCGGCGGCCAGATCGACCTTGAGCTGCTCGGTCTCCTGCGCGGAGAGCTCGACGAGCGGAAGGCGGAGCGGGCCGGCCGGAAGGCCCTGGAGGGCGAGCGCGGCCTTGGTGGTCATGACGCCCTGGGTGCGGAACATGCCGGTGTAGACCGGGAGCAGCTTCTGGTGGATCTCGGTGGCCTTCCGGAAGTCGCCCGCGAGGTGGGCGTCGAGGAGGGCGCGCAGGTCGGGGGTGACGACGTGGCCCACGACCGAGACGAAGCCGACGGCGCCCACGGAGAGCAGCGGCAGGTTGAGCATGTCGTCGCCGGAGTACCAGGCGAGGCCGGAGCGGGCGATGGCCCAGCTGGCGCGGCCGAGGTCGCCCTTGGCGTCCTTGTTGGCGACGATCCGGGGGTGCTCGGCGAGCCGGACGATGGTCTCGGTGTCGATCGGGACGCCGGAGCGGCCGGGGATGTCGTAGAGCATCACCGGGAGGCCGGTGGCGTCGGCGATCGCCGTGAAGTGCCGGTACAGGCCCTCCTGCGGGGGCTTGTTGTAGTACGGCGTGACGGCGAGGAGGCCGTGGGCGCCGTCGCGCTCGGCGGCGCGGGCCAGCTCGATCGAGTGGTGGGTGTCGTTGGTGCCGATGCCGGCGACGACGTGGGCGCGGTCGCCCACGGCCTCCAGTACGGCGCGTACGAGCTCCGATTTCTCCGCGTCGCTGGTGGTGGGGGACTCGCCGGTGGTGCCGTTGACGACGAGGCCGTCGTTGCCTGCGTCCACCAGGTGGGTGGCGAGTCGCCGGGCGCCGTCGAGGTCGAGAGCGCCGTCCGCCGTGAAGGGCGTGACCATGGCGGTGAGGACCCGCCCGAAGGGGGTCTGCGGAGTGGAGATCGGAGCCATGGGTAACACGCTACTCGCTGCTCAGCGCCGGGTGTCCCCTCGGGGGACGTGAGAAGAGGAGCCCGGCACTGCCTGCTCGGGGGTTCAAGCAGTGCCGGGTCCGTTTGATCAGCCTAGATGAACTTCACGAAACGTCGCAATACGGACACTTCGCGAGAGTGGACGAACATGTGTGCCTTACGGCGCCACGCGCCCGTTCTTGTTGAAGGCCGCGTGGGTCAGCGGCATCAGCCGGGCCCAGTGCTCCTCCATCTTCTCGCCGACCATCTCGATCTCCCGCTGCGGGAAGGACGGGACCGTCGCCAGCTCGTGCTGGGTGCGCAGCCCGAGGAAGTGCATCAGCGAGCGCGCGTTGCAGGTGGCGTACATCGAGGAGTAGAGGCCGACCGGGAGGACCGCGCGGGCCACCTCGCGGGCGACGCCGCCGGCGAGCATCTCCTGGTACCTCTCGTACGCCTGGCGGTACGAGTCCTCCATCGCGCGGCCGACCAGCTCGTGCTGGGCCTCGGAGCCCTCGACGAAGACGTACTTGCCCGGACGGCCCTCCTGGACCAGCTTGCGGGAGGCGTCGGGGACGTAGAAGACCGGCTGGAGCTCCCTGTAGCGGCCCGACTCCTCGTTGTACGACCAGCCGACCCGGTGCCGCATGAACTCGCGGAAGACGAAGATCGGGGCGCTGATGAAGAAGGTCATCGAGTTGTGCTCGAAGGGGCTGCCGTGGCGGTCCCGCATCAGGTAGTTGATCAGGCCCTTCGAACGCTCGGGGTCCTTCTGGAGCTCTTCGAGGGACTGCTCCCCCGCCGTGGAGACCCGGGCCGCCCAGAGGACGTCGGAGTCGGCCGCGGCGCTCTTGACCAGCTCGACGGTGATGTCGCTCCGGAGGTCGATCTTCGCCGGCTCGGTGGGGGTGTCGGTCACCAGATGTACCTTCCAGTCGTCTGTGGGGCGGGCCCAGGTTAGCGCGACTCCGTCTGAAGGATGAGATTCGGCTGCTTCGGTGAAAAACGGCACCAAACCCCTGATCCGCTCGTCTGTACCTGTGAGGCACACGACAACCCCCGAGGAGAGTGACACCCATGTTCAGGCGGACAGAGGTCGTACCGTTCGCGTTCGTGGCGGAGGCCGACGAGTTCCGCAGTAACGTCACTCCGCCACCCCGGGAGAGGCTGCGACCCGGCCAGGTCGTCGGGCGTACGCTGCTCGGGCTGACCGTCGCCGCCGGACTGGTGGGCTCCCTGGTCTTCGGGATGCCGTCGCTCGACAGCACGGACTCGCCCGCGCGCCAGCAGCAGTCCGAAGCCTCCGACAACCGCTGAGGTAGCCTCACCGGGCACCGCCCCTTCGAGCGTGCTTGTGAGTGAGGAACCGCCGTGCCCCTGCCCTTTCTGACGGCCGACCGTGCCTTCGACGCCACCGACGCCGTCGCGCTCCCGTTCGACGACCACGACCAGTGGCGCCGTCCGTACCGTCCGGGGCCCTACCGGGTCGGTGCGGCGGCGCTCGCGCTGCTGCTCGCCTCGTTCGTGCTGCTCGCCGCGGTGATCATCGCCGCCGCGGGCGCCGTCGACGGCGCGCTCGTCACCTTCGGCGTCGCCCTGCTGATCATCCTGGCCGCGCTCCGCCTGCTGCGGATGGGTACCTGGGTGAGCCGCGCCGGCGTGCGCCGCGTCGGCTTCTTCACCACCGGTACCACCCCCTGGGCGAAGGTGGCCGGGGTCCGCACCGCCCAGCAGCCGGTGCGCTGGCTGAACTTCCCGCGCACCGTCCAGGGCCAGGCCCTGCTCCTCGACCGGCCGGGCGGCGAGCAGCTGGTGCTGCTCACCGACCACAACGCCGACTTCCTCTCCCGCGTCGAAGCCTTCGACCGGGCCGCCGACACCGTCGAGGCGTGGCACGCCGAGTACGGCGTCAGGCGCTGACCGTCCGGCCCTCGCGGAGGGCGATGGCCCGCTGCATCGCCTTGCGGGCCCGGGGGGTGTCGCGGGCGTCGTGATAGGCGACCGCGAGCCGGAACCAGCAGCGCCAGTCCTCCGGCGACTCCTCCGTCTCGGCCTTGCGCCGGGCGAAGACCTCGTCCGCGGAGTCGCGGTCGATCCGGCCGCCCTGGGTGCGCTTCAGCTCGTCGACGGGGAGTCCGCCCTCGGCCTCCAGCTCCGCGGCGAGCCGGTTGGCCCGGCGCGCGAAGCTGGTGTTCTTCCACAGGAACCAGGCGCCGACGCAGGGCAGCAGGAACGCCACCGCGCCCATGCCCATGGCCGCCGGCTCGCCGGTCAGGAGGAGCAGGACGCCCTCCATCGCCACCACCCCGAAGACCAGCACGAGGACGGTGGCGAGGAAGACGTACGTGATCTTGCCGCCCATGGCCGTCAGCCCAGGTCCAGGAAGTGCTCCAGGCCGAACGTGAGGCCCGGGGTGCTCACCACGCGGCGGGCACCGAGCAGCACGCCCGGCATGAAGCTGGCGTGGTGCAGCGAGTCGTGGCGGACGGTCAGCGTCTCGCCCTCGCCGCCGAGCAGCACCTCCTGGTGGGCCAGCAGGCCCCGGAGCCGTACCGCGTGCACCGGCACCCCGTCCACGTCCGCGCCGCGGGCGCCGTCGAGGGCGGTCGCGGTGGCGTCCGGCTGGGGGCCGAGGCCGGCCTCGGCGCGGGCCTTGGCGATCAGCTGGGCGGTGCGGGTGGCGGTGCCCGAGGGGGCGTCCACCTTGTTGGGGTGGTGCAGCTCGACGACCTCGACGGACTCGAAGTACGGCGCCGCGAGCTGCGCGAACTTCATGGTGAGGACCGCGCCGATGGAGAAGTTCGGCGCGATGAGGACGCCGGTCTCCGGGGAGGCGGCGAGCCAGCCGTCCAGCCGCGCGAGACGGTCCTCGGTCCAGCCGGTGGTGCCGACGACGGCGTGGATGCCGTGGCCCACGCAGTATTCGAGGTTGGCCATGACCGAGTCGGGGGTGGTCAGCTCGACGACGACCTGGGCGCCCTTCTCGGCGAGGGTCTCCAGCTCGTCGCCGCGGCCCAGGGCCGCGACCAGTTCCATGTCCTCGGCGGCCTCGACGGCCTTCACGGCCTCGGAGCCGATACGGCCCCGGGCACCGAGGACCGCCACGCGCAGCTTGCTCATCGCACTACTTCCTTAGGGGTGGAGGTCAGGAGACGGCCTGGTGGAGGCGGTCCGCCTGCTTGTCCTTCAGCGGGCCTATCACCGAGAGCGAGGGCCGCCGGGTCAGCACGTCCCGGGCGACCTCCCGGACCTCGTCCGGGGTGACGGCCGCGATCCGGGCCAGCATGTCGTCCACCGACATCTGGGTGCCCCAGCACAGCTCGCTCTTGCCGATGCGGTTCATCAGCGCGCCGGTGTCCTCCAGGCCGAGGACGGTGGAGCCGGAGAGCTGGCCGACCGCGCGGGCGATCTCCTCGTCGGTGAGGCCCTCGGAGGCGACCTTGTCGAGCTCGTCCCGGCAGATCCGCAGCACGTCGTGGATCTGGCTGGGGCGGCAGCCCGCGTACACGCCGAAGAGGCCGCAGTCGGCGAAGCCCGAGGTGTACGAGTACACGCTGTAGGCCAGACCGCGCTTCTCCCGGACCTCCTGGAAGAGGCGGGAGGACATGCCGCCGCCGAGGGCCGTGTTCAGCACGCCGAGCGCCCAGCGGCGGTCGTCGGTGCGGGCCAGGCCGGGCATGCCGAGAACGACGTGCGCCTGCTCGGTCTTGCGGCCGAGCAGCTCGACCTTCCCGGCCGTCCGGATGGACTTGCTGCCCTCGCGCGGGGCGATCGGGGCGGCGTCCGTACGGGTGAGGGCGCCGGCGCGCTCGAAGGCGCGGCGGACCTGGCGTACCACCGTGGCGTGGTCCACGTTGCCCGCGGCGGCGACCACCAGGTGGGTGGGGTCGTAGTGCTTCTTGTAGAAGCGGGCGATCTGGCCGCGGGAGAGCGCGTTGATCGTGTCGACGGTGCCGAGGACCGGGCGGCCCAGCGGGGTGTCGCCGAACATGGTCTGCGCGAACAGGTCGTGGACCACGTCGCCGGGGTCGTCCTCGGTCATCGCGATCTCTTCGAGGATGACACCGCGCTCGGCGTCCACGTCCTCGTCGAGGATGAGCGAGCCCGTGAGCATGTCGCAGACGACGTCGATCGCCAGCGGCAGGTCGGTGTCGAGGACCCGGGCGTAGTAGCAGGTGTACTCCTTCGCCGTGAAGGCGTTCATCTCGCCGCCGACCGCGTCGATCGCGGACGAGATGTCGAGGGCGGAGCGCTTGGCGGTGCCCTTGAAGAGGAGGTGCTCCAGGTAGTGGGTGGCGCCGTTGAGCGCGGGCGTCTCGTCGCGGGAGCCGACGTGGGCCCAGATCCCGAAGGTCGCCGAGCGGACCGAGGGAAGGGTCTCGGTGACGATGCGGAGGCCGCCGGGGAGGGTCGTGCGGCGGACGGTGCCGATGCCGTCCTTGCCCGGGAGAAGCGTTTGGGTACGGGCGACGGCCCGCCCCTCGGAGGAGGGGCGGGCCGTCGTCACGGAACTACGGGACGTCACGAGGAGGCGTCGTCCTTCGTCTCGTCCTCGCCCTCGATCACGGGGATGAGGGAGAGCTTGCCGCGCTGGTCGATCTCGGCGATCTCGACCTGGACCTTGGAGCCGATCGCGAGCACGTCCTCGACGTTCTCCACGCGCTTGCCGCCGGCGAGCTTGCGGATCTGCGAGATGTGCAGCAGGCCGTCCTTGCCCGGGAGCAGGGAGACGAAGGCACCGAAGGTGGTGGTCTTGACGACCGTGCCCAGGTAGCGCTCGCCGACCTCCGGCATGGTCGGGTTGGCGATGCCGTTGATCGTGGCGCGGGCGGCCTCGGCGGCCGGGCCGTCGGCGGCACCGATGTAGATGGTGCCGTCGTCCTCGATCGTGATCTCGGCGCCGGTGTCCTCCTGGATCTGGTTGATCATCTTGCCCTTGGGGCCGATGACCTCGCCGATCTTGTCCACGGGGATCTTGACGGTGATGATCCGCGGGGCGTTCGGGGACATCTCGTCCGGCGTGTCGATCGCTTCCATCATCACGTCGAGGATGTGGAGGCGGGCGTCGCGGGCCTGCTTGAGGGCCGCGGCCAGGACGGAGGCCGGGATGCCGTCCAGCTTGGTGTCGAGCTGGAGGGCGGTGACGAACTCCTTCGTACCGGCGACCTTGAAGTCCATGTCGCCGAAGGCGTCCTCCGCACCGAGGATGTCGGTGAGGGCGACGTAGTGCGTCTCGCCGTTGATCTCCTGGGAGATCAGGCCCATGGCGATGCCGGCGACGGGGGCCTTGAGGGGCACACCGGCGTTCAGCAGCGACATGGTGGAGGCGCAGACCGAGCCCATCGACGTCGAGCCGTTGGAGCCGAGGGCCTCGGACACCTGACGGATCGCGTAGGGGAACTCCTCGCGGGTCGGGAGGACCGGCACGATCGCGCGCTCGGCGAGCGCGCCGTGGCCGATCTCGCGGCGCTTCGGGGAGCCGACGCGGCCGGTCTCGCCGACGGAGTACGGCGGGAAGTTGTAGTTGTGCATGTACCGCTTGCGGGTCACCGGGGAGAGGGTGTCCAGCTGCTGCTCCATGCGGAGCATGTTGAGGGTGGTGACGCCCAGGATCTGGGTCTCGCCACGCTCGAACAGGGCGGAGCCGTGCACGCGCGGGATGGCCTCGACCTCGGCGCCGAGCATCCGGATGTCCGTGACGCCGCGGCCGTCGATGCGGACCTTGTCCTTGATGACGCGCTCGCGGACCAGGGCCTTGGTCAGGGAGCGGTACGCGGCGGAGATCTCCTTCTCGCGGCCCTCGAAGGCCGGGAGGAGCTTCTCGGCGGCGATCTCCTTGACGCGGTCCAGCTCGGCCTCGCGCTCCTGCTTGCCGGCGATGGTAAGCGCCTGGGCGAGCTCGCCGCGGACGGCGTCGGAGAGGGCGGCGTAGACGTCGTCCTGGTAGTCCAGGAAGATCGGGAACTCGCCCTCGGGCTTGGCGGCCTTGGCGGCGAGGTCGGCCTGCGCCTTGCAGAGGACCTTGATGAACGGCTTCGCGGCCTCCAGGCCGGCGGCGACGATCTCCTCGGTCGGCGCCTCGGCGCCGCCCTTGACGAGGGTGATGGTCTGCTCGGTGGCCTCGGCCTCGACCATCATGATCGCGACGTCGCCGTCTTCCAGGACACGGCCGGCGACGACCATGTCGAAGACGGCGTCCTCGAGCTCCGTGTGGGTCGGGAAGGCGACCCACTGGCCCTTGATCAGCGCGACGCGGACGCCGCCGATCGGGCCGGAGAAGGGCAGACCGGCCAGCTGGGTGGACGCGGACGCGGCGTTGATCGCGATGACGTCGTACAGGTGGTCGGGGTTGAGCGCCATGACCGTGGCGACGACCTGGATCTCGTTGCGCAGGCCCTTCTTGAAGGACGGGCGCAGCGGGCGGTCGATCAGGCGGCAGGTGAGGATCGCGTCCTCGGAGGGGCGGCCCTCGCGGCGGAAGAAGGAGCCGGGGATCTTGCCGGCCGCGTACATCCGCTCCTCGACGTCCACCGTGAGGGGGAAGAAGTCGAGCTGGTCCTTGGGGCGCTTGGAGGCGGTGGTCGCCGAGAGCACCATGGTGTCGTCGTCGAGGTAGGCGACGGCGGAGCCGGCGGCCTGGCGGGCGAGACGGCCCGTCTCGAAACGGATGGTACGGGTGCCGAAGGTGCCGTTGTCGATGACGGCCTCGGCGTAGTGGGTCTCGTTCTCCACTATGGGTTTCTCCTACGTTCGTCTTTGGTCCGCGCGCCCGTGTGACGCGGGACGGGTGCGGGAGAAGCACTGAAGTGGCGGGCCGGTCTTCGATCGAAGCACCCGGGATGAGGTCCGGGGGCCACTACCGAGGACCGGCGGCGTGCCGGCTGCTTCTCGCGCGGGTTGTGGCGTTCTGCGACCAGAGTAATTGCCGGTCGGTACTTCGCGCACGTACAGCAAAGGGAGCGGCCCCCTGAAAGTGGGAACCGCTCCCTTCACGGCGTCTTACTTGGCGCCGCCGGCCGCACCGCGGCGGATGCCCAGGCGGTCGACCAGCGTACGGAAGCGCTGGATGTCCTTCTTGGCCAGGTACTGCAGCAGACGGCGGCGCTGACCGACCAGGATCAGCAGACCACGACGGGAGTGGTGGTCGTGCTTGTGGGTCTTGAGGTGCTCGGTCAGGTCCGAGATGCGGCGGGACAGCATGGCGACCTGGACCTCGGGGGAGCCGGTGTCGCCCTCCTTGGTGCCGAAGTCGGCCATGATCTGCTTCTTGACGGCGGCGTCGAGAGCCACGCGGTTCTCCTCAGGTTTCGTGCCCACGAGTGCCCCTGGTCTACATCTCAGGGGAGCTTCCGTGACTCGGGAGCTGGGTCCGATGCGCGCTGCTCCCCGAGGCTGGGGCCGATGCGGGGCATCGGCGGGGTGCTGCTGGGTTGCTTCTGGGAGCGCGTACACAAACGGCCGTTACACAGCGTACCAGGCGGCTCAGGAGGTGAGCGCCCGGATGGAGTGATAGACGTCGAAGACGGCGAGGCAGAGCGGCAGCAGCGTGAGCAGCACGAACGTCTCGGCGATCTCCAGGAAGCGGCCCCAGAAGGGGGTGACTCCCTTGCGCGGCACGATGAGGCCGATGGCCGTGAGCAGCGCGGCGACGCCGGCGATGGCGGCGGAGAGCCACACCGTACGGATGTCGAGCGCGGTGCCGTCACCCTTCAGGGCCTCCAGGAGGAGCTCTCCGGGCGGGTTCAGGGCGAGGCCGAGGCCCAGCAGGACGAGGGAGCCGAGGCCGGCCGCGAGGGCGCAGCCGACCTGCGCGGTGTAGCGGAACAGGTGGGCGCGCATCAGCATGGCGACGCCGGTGGCGAGGGCGAGGAGCTGGCCCCAGACGGTGTCGGAGAAGCCGAGGACGGCGGCGGAGCCGACGGCGACGAGGGCGCAGCCGCCGACGAGGCCGACGAGGAGCTCGTGGCCGCGGCGGGCCTGGGCGGCGATCCGGGCGGCGTCGACCGGGCCCTGGGGCTCGGCCTCGGAGCCGTATCCGCCGATGGCGGTCCTGGGCGGCTCGAAGCCGATGGGGAGCCGGGCGAAGCGGGTGGAGAGACCGGGCAGGAAGGCGAGCGCGCCGACGGCGACGGGGGCGCAGACGGCGGCGGTCTCGGCCGGGGTCAGCTCGGTGAGGATCGCGGCGAAGCCGACGAGTACGCCGATCGTGGAGGCGAGGACGAAGGCGACGAAGGGGCCGTCCCCGCCGGGCGAGACGATCATGAGGATGACGGCGCAGACGAGGACGGCGGTGCAGGCCAGCAGGAACTGGAGCTTGCCGATGCCCTGGCCGTCGGCGAGGGCGAGCAGTCCGGAGCCGCCCACGGCGGCGTTCGCCATGGCGCCGGTGCCGAGGGCGACGGCGGAGCCGCGGTCGTCGTAGACGCGGGCGCGGACGCCGGCGAGCGCGAGGAGCAGGACGGCGGTGACGCCGGCCAGGATGCCGGGCAGGCCGTGCATGTCGTGGCGGGGCTCGGCCGTCCACAGGACGAAGGCGAGCAGGGCCAGCAGGACCGCTCCGCCGAAGAGGCCGGCGCCGCGCATCAGGGCGTCCGACCACAGGGTGCGGTCGCGGGAGACGGCGGAGGCGACCGCGTCGGAGACGTCGTCGAAGACAGCGGGGGGCAGCGACTCGGCGAAGGGCCGCAGCGAGAGCAGCTCGCCGTCGAGGATGCGCTGGGCGGCCAGGGAGCGGCTGCCGTCGAGGACGGTGCCGTCGCGGCGCACCAGGTGGTAGCCGACGGGGGCGCCGGGCGCCGGGGTCTGGCCGGAGAGGCGGAGCACCTCCGGGTAGAGGTCGGCGAGGGCGACGTCCTCGGGGAGGGCGACGTCGACGCGGCCGTCGGGTGCGACCACGGTGATCCGGCAGAAGCCGGTGCCGCCGTGGAACACGGTGGTGGGAGCCGACTGGCCGGCTCCGCCGGCCGTGGCTTGCGCCGTCATACTCACCTGCTGCTTCCCCTCGTGGTGATCCTGGTGATCCCGGTGATCCTGGAGATCCTGGAGATCCTGGTGATCCCGATGCTCCCGCCCGCATACCGGCCGCCGGTTCGCGGACCGGTGCGTGGAGCTCGCTCCTCGGGCTCCGGATGTTGCGCTCCGAATGACCCGATTTTTGCGATAGTTCATGGCCACGCAAATATTTCGGGCCACCCTACCGCCCACCCGTGACCCCGCACCAAAGTAGGATCCCTCCCCGCGGATGGATCCCGTCGCCACGGGGGCGCCTAGAGGAACTTTCCGTCCGGCAACGGAAATTGGTGAGCTGTGAGCCAGATCGTCGTCAAGCGCCCACCGCGGGCGCTGCCGTCCGAAGTGCCCGACGAGCAGGTGCAGTTGCAACCTCCGCCGGAACTGCCCCGGGGGCAGCAGGAGGGTGCCCTGATGCAACTCCTGCCGATGCTCGGCATGGGCGGCTCGGTGGTCTTCTTCTTCATGACCCCGAACCCGATCATGCGGATCATGGGCATGGTGATGATCGCGTCGACGGTGGCCATGGCCATCGCGATGCTGGTCCGCTACCGCCGGGGCACCCAGGGGCAGCTCGCCGACCTGCGGCGCGACTACCTGAAGTACCTGACGCAGACGCGCCGCGCGGTGCTGCGGACGGCGCACCTCCAGCGGGACGCGCAGTTCTACCTGCACCCGTCGCCCGAGCAGCTGTGGGCGCTGGTCGCCGAGGGCAGCCGGATCTGGGAGCGGCGGATCGGGGACGGCGACTTCGCGCAGGTCCGGGTCGGTCTGGGCAGCCAGCAGCTGGCGACGCCGCTGGTCGCGCCCGAGACGGCGCCGGTGGACGAGCTGGAGCCGCTGACGGCGGGGGCGATGCAGCAGTTCCTCACCGCGCACGGCACCCTCGACGGGCTGCCCATGGCGGTGTCGCTGCGCGCCTTCTACCACCTGACGGTGAGCGGGGACCCGGAGGCGGCCCGGTCGACGACCCGCGCCATGGTGGGGTCGCTGGCGGCGCTCCACTCCCCCGAGGACATGGTCATCGTCGTCGCCACCGATGACGGCGCCGCCCCCGCCTGGGAGTGGGCGAAGTGGCTGCCGCACGTGCAGGCGTCGGGTCCCGGCGACGGCGCGGGCAGCCGGCGGCTGATGACGACGGACGCGCGGGAGCTGGAGGACCTGGTGGCCGGCCGGCTGGAGGGGCGGCCCCGCTTCCAGGGCCCGAACCATCCGCTGCTGGACTTCCCGCACCTGGTCGTGGTGCTCGACGGCCAGTCGGTGCCGCAGACCTCGGCGCTCGCCGCGCCGGAGGGCATCCAGGGCGTGACGATCGTCGAGGTCGTGCAGGGCCGGGGCGCCGGTGCCCGCGGCGACCTGTCGGTGGTCGTCGAGGGCGGCGAGCTGCGCCTCGAGTCGGGGCACGGGCACGTGTACGAGGGGAGCCCCGACGAGCTGAGCCCGGACGCCGCGGAGGCGCTGGCCCGGCAGCTCGCGCCGCTGCGGGTCGCGGGCGGTTCGGACGACGACGAGCCGCTCCTCGCCAACCTGGACTTCACCGACCTGCTGAACCTCGGCGACGCGGCCTCGATCGACGTGAGCCGCACCTGGCGCCCCCGCTCCCGGTCGGAGCGGCTGCGCGTCCCGATCGGCGTCGGCGAGGACGGCGTCCCGGTGATGCTGGACCTCAAGGAGGCCGCGCAGGAGGGCATGGGCCCGCACGGGCTGTGCGTGGGCGCGACCGGCTCCGGAAAGTCGGAGCTGCTGCGCACGCTGGTCCTCGGCCTGGCCGTGACGCACTCCTCGGAGACGCTGAACTTCGTCCTCGCGGACTTCAAGGGCGGCGCCACCTTCGCGGGCATGTCGCAGATGCCGCACGTGGCCGCGGTGATCACCAACCTGGCGGACGACCTGACGCTGGTGGACCGCATGGGCGACTCCATCCGCGGTGAGCTGAACCGGCGCCAGGAGATGCTGCGGGACGCGGGCAACTACGCCAACATCCACGACTACGAGAAGGCGCGCGCGGCCGGCGCCCCGCTCCAGCCGATCCCCTCGCTCGTCCTCGTCATCGACGAGTTCTCCGAGCTTCTGACGGCGATGCCGGACTTCATCGAGATGTTCGTGCAGATCGGCCGGATCGGCCGGTCGCTCGGCGTCCATCTGCTGCTCGCCTCGCAGCGCCTGGAGGAGGGCCGGCTGCGCGGCCTGGAGACGTACCTCTCGTACCGGATCGGTCTGCGGACCTTCTCGGCGGCCGAGTCCCGGGCGGCGATCGGCGTGCCCGACGCGTACTCGCTGCCGAACGTGCCGGGCTCCGGCTACCTCAAGTACGGCACCGACGAGATGGTGCGGTTCAAGGCGGCGTACGTCTCCGGCACGTACCGCGTCAACCAGCACGCCGTGACGCCGGGCGGGCCGCTGCCGGTGGACCGGCGGCCGGTGCCGTTCACCGCGGCTCCCGTGCCGGTGCGCTACCTGGAGCCGGCCGAACGGCCGCAGGTCCCCGAGGCCCGGTCGGCCGAGGACGACGCGCTGGCCGACTCGGTGCTCGACGTGATCGTGCGCCGTCTCGAGGGGCGCGGCGTGGAGGCGCACCAGGTGTGGCTGCCGCCGCTGGACAACCCGCCGGCGCTCGACTCGGTCCTTCCGGGCCTCGCGGGCGTGGAGGGCCGGGGGCTGACGCAGCCCGGTTACGAGGGCGCGGGCCGTCTCGTCGTACCGCTGGGCGTGGTGGACAAGCCGTACGAGCAGCGCCGCGACACGCTCTACCGGGACTTCTCCGGCGCCGCCGGCCACATGCAGATCATCGGCGGACCGCAGTCCGGCAAGTCGACGCTGCTGCGGACGCTGATCTCGGCGTTCGCGCTCACCCACACCCCGCACGAGGTGCAGTTCTACGGCCTCGACTTCGGTGGCGGCGGCATGGCGTCGGTCGCCGGGCTGCCGCACGTCGGCGGGGTCGCGTCCCGCCTCGACCCCGAGCGGGTCCGGCGTACGGTCGCCGAGGTGTACGGCATCCTGTCGCGGCGCGAGGAGTACTTCCGGGCCGCGGGCGTCGACTCCATCGCGACCTTCCGCCGGCTGCGCGCCCGGGGCGACATCTCGGTGACCGAGCAGCCGTGGGGCGACGTCTTCCTGGTGATCGACGGCTGGGGCAACTTCCGTACCGAGTACGAGGGCCTCGAACCGGCCGTCGTGGACATCGCGGCCCGCGGTCTGGGCTACGGCATCCACGTGATCATCACGGCCTCGCGCTCCATGGAGGTCCGCGCCAACCTCAAGGACCACCTGATGAACAGGCTGGAACTGCGGCTGGGCGACACGATGGACTCCGAGCTGGACCGCAAGATCGCCGCGAACGTGCCGACCGGGGTCCCCGGCCGCGGTCTGACGCCGGAGAAGCTGCACTTCATGGCGGCCGTCCCGCGCATCGACGGCATCAGCTCCGACAGCGACCTCGCCGAGGCGACGGCCGCGATGACGCAGGAGGTCACCCGTCACTGGACGGCGCCGGGCGCGCCGGAGGTCCGGCTGCTCCCGCGCGAGCTGGACGCGCACGCGCTGCCGGCGGGCTACGCGGAGCCGCAGCGCGGTGTCGCGTTCGCCATCGACGAGAACAACCTGGAGCCGGTCTTCGTCGACTTCGACCGCGACCCGTTCTTCCTCGTCTTCGGCGAGAGCGAGTCCGGCAAGTCGAACCTGCTGCGGCTGATGATCAAGCAGATCACGGAGCGGTACGACGGGGCCTCGGCGAAGTTCTTCGTGATCGACAACCGGCGCGCGCTGCTCGACGTCACGCCCGCGACGCACCTGGCCGAGTACGTGCCCATGTCGAACAACATGGAGCACCACGTCGACGCGCTCGCCGACCTGATGCGGCGCCGCTCGCCGTCGGCGGACGTCACGGCGCAGCAGCTGCGCGACCGCAGCTGGTGGTCGGGGCCGAACCTGTTCGTGGTCGTCGACGACTACGACCTGGTCTCCACGTCGAGCGGCAACCCGCTCGCCAAGCTGACGGAAATGCTGCCCTTCGCCCGGGACGTGGGCGTCCGCTTCATCATCGCCCGCAGCGGGGCGGGCGCCAGCCGCTCCGCGTACGAGTCCTTCATGCAGCGCATGATGGAGCTCGGCGCGCAGGGCCTCCTGCTGTCCGGCGACCCCCAGGAGGGCGACGTCCTCGGCGGCGTCCGGATGCGCCCCATGCCGGCGGGCCGCGGCATCTTCGTCTCCCGGCAGCGGGGGAACCCGCTGGTGCAGACGGGGCGGATGCCGGAGTTGTAGGGGTGGTGGGGGGGAACGCCCTGACAGGCTTCCCCCCCCCGCACCCCAGAGGCCCGAGCGGTCCTGCGCGCCCGCCACCTCGGTGCGCGGTGGAGGTTGTTCGCGGTCCTGGCACTCGTATCGGTCTGGCAGTGCGTGAAGTCGTTCCGGCTCGCGGAGTGGTGGGGATGAGCGGCTGAAGCCTCGGCCGGGGGCCTTGCGGCGCCCCGGAACGCGCGACAGGGTGGGCGCCTCCCGCGCGCGCCCACCCTGTGTTGCCGTCGTACGGCTTCGGCTTAGAAGAAGCCCGCCGCGCGCTTGTCGCCCGCCTGGTAGGCCGGGGCGGCCTGGCGGACGGCCTTGGAGATGCTCTGGAGCGCGTTGTGGATCGCGCGCGTCTCCTGGTCCCACTTCGCGTGGGCGCCGTCGGCGGCGGTCTTCGCCTCACCCTCCCAGGTGCTGGAGACCGAGCGGATCTTCGTCTGGATGGCCTCCAGGGCCTCGTCCAGGCGCTTGGCCTGGGCGTCGATCTGGTTCGCCGCGTCGTCGAGCGAGGCGTACGTGACGAGCATGATGCCGTCGTTGCCGGCCATGTTCCCTCCGGGTGTCGGTGGTGTCGTTCAGATGGTGGTGGTGCGTGGTTCCGACCCGGAGGTCAGAGGCCGGCGATGCCCGAACGGGCCTGCCGCTCGGCGCCCGCGTCGCCGGAGAAGCCGGCGGTGACGTCGACGCCGCGCAGGGCCGCCTCGACCTCGTCGTCGGTGTTGCTGGACGTGGTCCGGGTGACCTGGATGGCCTCCTGGAAGTTCAGCATCAGCTTGGCGATCCGCACCATGCCCTGGTTGATCTCGGTCTGCTTGGCGTCGAAGGCGCCGGCGCCGATGCCCTTCCAGCGGCCTTCGAGGCTGTCGATGACGCCCTGGAGGGCCGACAGCTGGCCCTTCACGTCATCGAACTTGCGGGTGAGCTCGTCCTGGAAATCCTTGAGACTCTGATCGCCAACCTTCAAGACTGACATGTGTCGCTCTCCCTTTCTCGGGTTCTCTGTTGAGCCCGCGCCCTCGGTTCTCGCGGGCGCGGTGTGGTGTGTGGGGCGGTACGTGCCGGGCCGGGCCGTCAGGCGGCGCGGCGTCGGCGGGCGATGACGACGCCCACGCCCGCGAGGACGATCACGCCGGCCACGGCGCCGATGATGACGCCCATGTTGCTGCCGCCCCCACTCTCGGTGCCGGCCGCACTCTCGCTGGAGCCTGCCACAGGTGCGCCCGACGTCGACTTGCCGTCGGGGGCTTGTGTCGAAGCTGTTGCGGAGGGGGCGTCGGCCGAAGTCGACGCGGAGGCGGAGGGGTTGGGGTTGGCCGACGGGGCCGTGGACGGTGTCGCGCCGCCTGCGGCGGCTCCGCCCGTGGGCTCGTTGGTCAGGGGGCTGATGTTCGCGTCGCCCGGCTTGCCGATGCCACGGTTGATGTGGGCGTTGGGGCGGATGACGCCGTGACCGGCCTTCGTGCTGACCGTACCCGGCTTCCAGTCGGCGCCACGGCCCGCAGACTCGAACATGGCGCGGAGGACCTGGCTGCCGGTCCAGTCGGGGTGCACGGACCAGATGAGGGCGGCGGAGGCGGAGGCGAGGGCGGCGGAAAAACTGGTGCCGTCGCTCACGCAGTACTTGGTGAGGCTCTTGTCGCAGTATCCGGGAATCTGGCTGCCCGGTGCTGCGAGGTCGATGTAGTCACCATGCTGCGAGTAGTCGGCCACGACACCGCCCTGAGTGGTCGCCCCGACGGCGACCACCTCGGGGTAGCTGGCCGGGTACTGCTTCTTGTTGCCCTTGAGCGCGCCATTGCCCGACGCAGCGAAGATCAACTTGCCCTTCTTGTGGGCGTACTGGACCGATTCCAGTTCCTCTTCGCTGTAGTAGTCGCTGCCGAAGGCCACGTTGATGATCTTTGCGTCACTGTCAGCAGCAGCCTTGATCGCCTCCGACATGTCGAAGGCATTGACGGTCTGCTCGTTCTGCAGCTCGGTGTTGCTGACCCGATAAGGAATCACCTTGGCATCCGGTGCGAGCCCCCTGAGGCCGCCCTGCGCCCCGGAGCCGACGATGATCTCGGCAATGGTCGTCCCATGGCCGTCATAGTCGTCCGTCTCATCACCCTTCGCCTCGGCGGCGTCCCAGCCCTTGAGCACCTTGCCCTTGAGCGAGGGGGTGTCCGGATCGACGCCGGTGTCGATGACGGCGACCGTCATGCCCGCACCGGTCGACTTCTTCCAGATGTCCTCGGCGCCCATGGCGTCCAGGTACCACTGCTGCGACCGTGCGTCGGCAGCAACCGCCGTCGGAGCGACCCCGACGAGCGCCGTCGTCAGCACCACGGTCGCCGTGGTGCCGAGCAGCGCTCGGCGGAGCCTGCCGCCCTCGATCATTCCTGCCGTCATCCTGACTTCCGAGCCTTCCGCGTGGTTAGTCGATCACCGGCGGCACGGCGCCGCGCCGGCGGTTGTTCCAGGTCTCTTCGTCTTCCGTCAGGTAGTCGGGGCGCGCAGAGCCTTCACGCTCCTGCTCCTCACGGCCCGGACGCTGGGTGCCACGGCCCCCCACGCCGCGGGGTGTCCCGACCACTCCGTTGGAGCTGGGGGTGCCGCGTCCGGCCGGACGCGGCGTCGCCTTGGTGTTGTTGGCGCCGACCACGCCGGACTGGCTGGGGCGTGCCCCCGCCGTACGGCCGCCGGCCGCGCCCTCGCTGCCGACGACGGTGCCCCTCGGGATCCGCGATCCGGTGCTTCCGCCGGTGGCGCGCTGCTGCGTGCCGCCCATGATGGGGTTGGCCCTGCCGGTGGGAGTACGGCCGGTGGCAGGCTGTCCGGGACGCCCGGTCTGCGGCGTGGCGCGCCCCGTCTGACCTGACTGGGCGGTGGCCGGCGGACCGCCGGCACGTCCCATGGGACCGGTGTTGCGACCGGTCGCCGGGGAGTTCGTCGGCCCACCAGGACGGCCCACGGCCGGCGAGTTCGTCGGGCCGCTCTGGCGGCCCGTCATCGGGGAGGTCGGGGGGTTGCCCGTACGGCCCAGCGTCTGAGGGCCCTTCGGTCCCCCGGAGCGACCGACGGCCGGCTGGGACGTCGGTCCGACCGTACGGCTGGTGCCGGTCCGGCCGGTGGCCGGACGAGGTCCGCCCGGGTTCGCGGTGATCTTGGGCCCGCCGGTGCGCGGCGGGGTGCCGAGCGTCAGCGGCGGAGGCATCCCGGGCCCGGTCGGGGGCGGGGTGTTGGTGGGCGCGGTCGGGGTGGGCGGGGTGTTCGGGAGCGTCGGCGGCGGAAGCGTCTTGACCGTGTCGATCTGGACCCTCGTGTCGTCCGACGGCTTCTCCCGGATCGGGTCGGAGCCGTCGAGCTGGTCCCCGGTGCGGGGCATCGTCTGCGTGGTGCGGTCCTCGACGGTACTGATGTGTCCCGAAGACTCCCTCGACAGGCCGTCACGGGCAGAGCCCGAGCCAGACGTTCCGGATTCCCCGGTCCCGAAATAGTCCCTGGTCGGCCTCGGCACCGCCGCCTTGTACGCCTCCGGCGGCTTCGGCATCTCCTGGCCGCGCAGCGTGCTCTGCGACACCGCGTAGAACGACGCCAGGCGGTTCATCTGGTTGATGGCCTCCTGGCGGTCCTTCTCCGCCGCGACGGCCTTCTGGTAGTCCTCGTTCTTCTCGACCTTCTCGACCTCGGTGAAGTCCGTGGGCTTCTTCTGGACGAGGCGGTTGTCGCGCGGCGGCCGGGCGTTGCGGACCGAGGTCAGGCCGGTGCTGGCCACCTTCATCTGGGAGCCGACCGCGTTGGCGACCTTGCCGATGTCCCAGGCGTACGTCACGACCTCGGAGCCGTACCGCTGGAACTCGACGGCCGCCTCGCCCTTCCAGTCGACGCCGGCGACGAAACTGTTCAGCTCCTTGGCGGCGGCGTTGAGGGACTTGGTGGCGTTCTCCAGGGCTTCGCCGGCCTGCTCCAGGTCGGAGGGGTTGGCGCTTTCGAGGAGGTCGAGCATGTCGTTGAGCCGGGCGCCCTCGAAGGAGGTGGAGCCGAAGATGCTGCCCTTGGGGCCGAGGCCGAAGGGGAGGATCTCGTCGAGCTTCTCCAGGACGTTCGTCGTCGCGTAGACCGACTGGATGTCCGCGGTGTCCTTCGCCTGCTCCTGCTCCTGGGGCGTCAGCGCCGGCTGCTGGGGCGTGCTCGGGTTCGGGTTCTTCTCGTCACTCATCGGTCATCACCTCATGTCCTGCGCGACAGTGCCGGAGTCCTGGCTCGCCGCCCCGGGCTGGTCCGGCTGCTTGCTCTTCTCCTGCGCCTCGCGCTGGATCGCGTCGGCGCGCTCCTCGCTGAGGCGCGAGCGGATCTCGTGGAAGCGTCGCCGCTGCTCGTCCTCCACGTTGGCGTAGCCGACGTCGGCCGCGTGGACGCCGATCTGGAGGAGTTCGATCTGGCCGCTGAGGGACTTCGACAGGGCGACGAGCGAGGAGTGGACCCGCTCGTACTCCGTGAAGAAGCCGTCCGCCTCGGTGAAGGCCATGCCGGTGCCGAGCGAGTTGCGCGTCATGCGGTTCCGGCCCAGGTTGGCGGCGCCTCCGGCGCCGCCCTCCAGGTCCGAGATCACCCCGTCGACCTTGTCCCGGAACTTCTTCAGCTCGCCGACGCCGAGCTCAAGGTTACTTGCCACAGTCGCCCCCGCCCCCGTCACCCGTTACCTCGAACACGAGCCAATCCTCCCCGTTTGCTCCTGCTGTCCTGCATTGCGATCGTGGCGACTCGCCATCCACCGATCACGTGCGCACCACTTTAGTGATTGCGACTGACAGGCCCAAGTCTCTTGTTCGTCACGAGACTTCTACAGTTCGTTTGTCATGTTCGACGCTATCAGGCGTGTGCGTGTGCAATGATCACCGGCCCGCCGCCGCGACCGTTCGCCGCCGCTTGCGGTGGTCGCGCAGCGCGACCGCCGTGCCGGCGATCGCCGCGACCAGGACGCCGCCGCTGACGACCACGTAGGTGGCCAGGCGGGCGGCGCGCTGTTCGGGGGTCTCGCCGAGGTGGAGGGCGGCCGGGGTCGGGGCCTCGGCGCGGGTGACGCCCTCGTGGGCGACGGGCTTCTCGATGGGCTTGTCGTCCTCGGTCAGGGCCTTGACCGGGTCGACCACGCCCCAGCCGACGAGGCGGTCGTGGCCGGCGACGGAGCGTTCGGCGGTCTGCTGGATCTGGGCGACGATCTGCTCCTGGGTCCAGTCCATGTGCTCGCTCTTGATCAGCGCGGCGAGGCCGGCGACGTACGGCGCGGAGAAGCTGGTGCCGTTGTCGGCGCAGTGGCCGCCGAGGGGGACCGTGGAGACCATGTCGACGCCGGGGGCGGCGATGCCGACGAAGTCGCCGGACTGGGAGAACGCGGCGCGTTCGTTGTTGCGGTCGGAGGCGGCGACGGCGAGGACGCCCTCGTAGGACGCCGGGTAGGTGGACTTCACGTTGCCGCCCAGGCCGTCGTTGCCCGCCGAGGCGACGACCACGATGTCCTGCTCCAGGGCCGCCCGGACGGCCTGTTCGAGCACCGGGGTGGGCTTGACCGCGTTCGCCGTGTCCTGCGAGATGTTGATCACGTGCGCCTTCTTGGCGATGGCGTGGCGGATCGCCGCGGCGAGGGTCGTCGTGGTGCCGTTGCCGTCGGCGTCGTTCTGCTGGATGGGGATGATCGTGGCGTCCGGGGCCAGGCCGACGAAGCCGGTGCCCTTGGCGGGGCGGGCGGCGATGATGCCGGCCACCTTGGTGCCGTGGCCGACGGTGTCGGTGGTGCCGTTCTCCTTGCCGCGCTTCAGCTTGTAGCCGTTGGCGTCCTTGGCGTCCTTCGGGATCAGGTTGATCCCGGCCTTGGCGTCGACGGCCTTGGCCAGCTGGGGGTTGCGGACGTCGACGCCGGTGTCGATGACGGCGACGCGGACGTTCTTGCCGGTGGACTGCGCCCAGAGCTCGTCGAGCTGGACGCGCTGAAGGGACCAGGGCCGGCCCTCGTACTTCTTGTTCGGGAAGTTGCACTGGCCGCCGTCGTCCGCCGCCGCCGTGGAGGCGGTGGAGAGCGGCAGGCCGAGGGTGCAGAGGACCGTCGTCGCGAGCACGGCCAGCGGGCGCCGGGTCCGGCGCGGGGGCGTCCTCATGAGCCCTGCGGCTGGCGGGCGCCGCCGGTGGAGAGGCGGGGGCCGGTGGGCAGGAAGGTGGACCACTCGGCGGGGATGGGCAGCGGCTCGATGCTCTTGTAGCCGAGGCGGTTCTGCGCCTGCTGCGCCTCCGCCTGCCGGGCCTGCTGCTCCTCCTCGGAGCCGGACCTGCCGATGCCGGAGTCGTCGGTGGCGAGGTCGCCGTTGGACTGCATCGCGTACCGCAGGCCGGTGTCGGTGACGAGGAAGAGGAAGCCGGTCGAGGTCGTGGAGCCCTTGAACTGGCGGAAGAGCTGGCCGGAGCCGGGGGTGACGTACGCGCTGCTGGAGCCGGTCGGCAGGGTCGCGGGGAAGTCCTCGCCCGCCCAGGTGCTCAGGGTGGTGGCGCCGTTGTCCTCGTTCACCGCGCGGAGCACGTTGCAGACGGTGTTGCGGTCGCCCTCGCCGGTGCCCGCCTCGTTGACGGGTACGGGGACGGCCTCGGGCCACTTCTTGTCCTGGCCGAAGGCCCCGCCCGGCTGGAAGGCGCCGCCGCTGACCTTGGTGGCCTGGCCGGCCTGGCCGAGGTCGACGAGCTGGCGGCTGTTGAGCAGCAGCTTCGCGGTGAAGTCGGTGACGGGTGCGACGCGGTCCTGGAGCACGACGTACATCTGCTTCCTGGTGCCGTCGGTCGCGGAGAGCACCATGCCGACCTTGCCGACCTCGGGCGGCAGGCCGCTCACGCCGGCCGTGGCGCCCGGCTGCCCGGGGATCCGGGGGAAGGAGATGGTGTCGCCCTTGTGGAGGGTGTTCAGCCACGCCTCGGAGACACGCTGGGCGGCGCGGCCCTGGCCGACGAGCTGGCGCAGCAGCAGTTCGTCCTTCTCGACCTGGTACGCGGTCCCCAGGGCGTCGACCACGTACCGGGTGCGGTCCGGGCCCTCGACGTACAGGAGCTCGCCGCCGGTCAGGCGCTCGGGGCCGTCGGTCTTGGCCTCCTCGCGGGCGGCGAGGACGAAGGCGGCCTTCTGGATCGCGCGGCCGCCCTCGCCGGGGCGCTCGCAGACGGCCCAGCGCTTGGCGGCGCCGGCCTGCTCGGGGACGGGGAGGCGGTCGGGGGCGTAGGGGATGCCGAGGGTCGCGCCGTGCGGGATCTTGCCGCTGTCGAGGACGGACTCCGCGACGGTGATGATCTTCTCCTTGTCGGGGTCGAGCAGGAGCTTCGCCGACGACATGTTGAGGACCGGGTGGAGCTGCACCTTGTCGCCGGTCTTGAGGACCACGTACCGGGTGGTCGACTTGTCGGCGATGATGACGGCCTGCCCGGGCTTGTCCCAGTCCTTGGGGGCGACGGGCTTGAACATGCCCCAGGCCCCGAAGACGGCGAGGATCACCACGCCGACGATGGCGCCCGGCACCACCGCGCGCAGCGGACGCGGCGCGCCCTCCTCGGAACCCGTCGAGTTCGGCTGCACGAACTGCGCGACCAATCTCCGCTTCGCGAAGGTGTAGGCGTTCAGTTCGTCCCGTCGTGATGCCATCTGATGTGTCGTCCCTCTCCCCGCCGGCCGACCAGGTTGCCACACTCGGCGGGTCCTTCCGCCGGCCCGCCGCCCCCTACTATGCCTGGCGGCACCCGTGTCTCACCGCTCAGGTAGGGTGATCGCCCGGTCAACGCCCAAGGGAATTCGGCTATTACGGACACGAGGGGGCAACGCGGCGATGGGTACGGCGACGCGTGCGCGCGACGGGCGGCGGACCAGCGGCCGGGCGCCGCAATCTTCCCGACGGCAACGCAGCAACGATCGCGCCGGGGCTCCCGCTCCGGGCGCTCCGCGGGCCGTCCCCGCGACGACGACGCTCCGGCCGCTCTCGCGCACCGGACGGATCGGCCCGGTGCAGCTCCGTCAGCTGGTGCTGGCCGAGTCGGCACTGGCCCTGGTGGCCGTCGGCTTCGTGCTGGGCGGCCTCTGGCTGGTCCCGACGTGCGTCGCCGCCGGTGTCCTCGTGCTCCTCGCGGTGATACGCCGCCGCGGCCAGGCCGTGCAGGACTGGATGGGCACCGCGCTCTCGCTGCGCTCCCGCCGGCGGGACACCGCGCCCTCCGCGCCCGACGCGGACCCGTCCCTCGCCCCGGTGACGGAGAGCGTGCGGGGCTTCGGCGCGCAGCCGTACGTCGACCGGAACCACCGCACCGTCGGCATGCTCGGCGACGGCTCCTTCCTGACCGCCGTGCTGCGCGTCGAGGCGAGCGGCTCGGCGCTGCGGCCGGTCTTCGGCGCCCGCGCCTTCCCGCTGACCCTGCTGGGTGACGCGCTGGAGGTTGACGACATCGTGGTGGAGTCGGTGCAGCTGGTGCAGCAGGTCCGCCCCGCTCCGGCGCCGCACCTCCCCCAGCAGTCGGTGGCCCGGCTCTCGTACACGCCGCTCCAGGAGCGGACCGGAGCGCCGGCGCTGCGGCTGACCTGGGTGGCGGTGAAGCTGGATCCGGAGCGCTGCCGGGAGGCGGTCGCGGCGCGCGGCGGCGGCCTGGAGGGCGCCCAGCGCTGTCTGGTGCGGATCGCCGACCACCTGGCGAGCAGGATCACCGGCGCCGGTTTCCAGGCGGTCGTCCTGGACCAGGAAGAAGTCAACTCGGCCATCGCGACGGCGGCCTGCACCAGCCCGCACGCGGCGGCGCGGGCGGGCCGGGCCGATGCCGCGCCGCAGCGGCGGACCGCCGAGACCTCCCGGGTCTGGCGCTGCGACGACCGCTGGCACACCACGTACGCGGTCGGGCGCTGGCCCGAGCTCGGCCGGGGCGCGGCGCCGCTGCCGCGGCTGGTCTCGCTGCTGACGTCGGTGCCCGCGTACGCGACGACGTTCAGTCTCACCGTCCGGCGCGGGACGCGTCAGGGCGCGATGGAGGTCGGCGGCCACGTCCGGGTCACCGGCGGCTCCGACAACGAACTGGTGCGGGTGCGCAGGACGCTGGAGCAGGCGGCGCGCACCGCGAAGGTCGGCCTGCTGCGGCTGGACCGCGAGCAGCTGCCGGGCGTGCTGGCGACGATGCCTCTGGGAGGTACCCGATGAGGGGACGCGGTGGAGCCGCGGTGAAGGGGCTGCGCGGGCTGATCGGCCCGCGGCACGCGGGGCACACCGTCCCGTCGGCCGAACTCGGCGCGCTCTCCCTCCCGGTGGGCGACGACGGCGTGGTCATCGGCGAGGACGCGGAGGGGCGTGCGCAGCTGGTGGGCTTCCACCGCTCGACGCCGTACGACGTCCTGCTGATCGGCGGCCTGTGGACGGCGCAGGTGCTGGCGCTGCGCGCCGCCGCCACCGGGTCCCGGGTCGTCGTGGAGACCGGCCGTCCGCACGCGTGGGTGGGACTCGCGCAGGCGGCGGGCGCGGGTCTGGAGTGCATCACCCTCCACGAGGTGGGCCGGGTCCCGCCGCTGGGCGCGACCGTCGGCAGCCCGGCCGTGGTGGTGCGGGACTGCGGCATGCGGCCGCCGCGCGGGCGGGTCGTCTCCTCGCCGTGGCAGTCGGTGCTGACCCTGCTGCCGTACCTCAGCCCGGTCGCCCCGCGCCTGATGCGCTCGGCGACGCTCGTCGGCGTCCAGCGGGTCTCGCCGCAGGAGGCCCAGCAGACCGGCCGGATCCTGGGCCTCACGCGGACCGAGGTGGACGCGCTGCCGACGCTCGCGGACGGCGTGACGCTGTGGTGCGCCGGCGGCGACCGGCACTGGGTCGTCACCCACGCGACCGACGCGGAGTCGGGCCTGCTCGGCACCGCCCGCCGGATGGACTGAGGGCCCGGGCCCGAGCCCCTGCCGGGTGCCGTCTCGCCCGAAGCGGCCCCTGCCGGGGGCCGGTTTCCCTAGTATTTCTCCTGGTGGCACGGGGCGGGCCCAACTGCCCGGCGCCACGGGACACATGGTCCGCCGACAGGCCGTGAGCGAAAGGAACTCCCATGGGGAGCGCGCAGGAGAAGGACGAGTTGTACGCCCTCGACATCTCGGGCGTCGAGTGGATCGGCGCCCCCGGCACGAGCCCGGACGAGGAGCGGGTCGAGATCGCGCATCTGCCGGGCGGTGCCGTCGCCATGCGTTCCTCGCTGGACCACGGCACCGTGCTGCGGTACACGGAGGCGGAGTGGACGGCGTTCGTGCTCGGCGCGCGGGACGGCGAGTTCGACCTGCGCTGAGTTCGGCCCTCTGAGGTTCGGTCTTCGCCGAGTTCGGCCCGCGCCGTTCGGTGTGGACCGGCGGTCGCGCGCCCTCAGCGGGGTGCGGGGCCGCCGGTCCGTCGCGTCACCCGTTCGGGCCACGGTCGGGGCGGGTGGGGCGGCGGGTGACATCCCGGACGCAGGCGAGCAAGGTCGCAGGGATTCCTCCGCGTTGCTCCTTCTTGTACGGATTCGCCCCACACGCTTCCTCACGCTCCGCCGCTCCCGCGTCACCCGGGCCGCGGTCCCGCCCCGGGGGAGGGACGCCGGGAGAGGACGGGCCTGCCGCGGTGACGTCGCCGACGTTTAGGGTGGGTGAGGGCGCGGCGGAGGATCCCTCGGAGGGTCCGCCGGGCCCGAGGGGAGAGAGCCGGCCCGATCGGCAGTGAACGGTGGCCCCGACGCACGACGGCACAAGGGTGCTCGACCACACCAGGAGGCAAAGTGAACGGCGATCGCGACGACATCCGCGGGGGCTGGAACGTGCCCGCCGACGAGTCCGACGCGGATCCCGCCGAGATGACGGGTGAGTTCACCATCGACTACACCCCGCCGGCCTGGTACACGCAGAGCGCGCAGGGCGGTCCGGGGGACGCCGGTGTCACTCCCCCGCCGCCGACGGGTGCGCCGGTCCCGGTGCCCGGGGTGCCGCCGAGCGGCTTCCAGCAGCCCGGCTGGTCGCCCGCCCCGCCGCCCGCGCAGGGCCAGACCGCCGGGCAGGCGCCCGGTGGGGCGCCCGGTGGGGTGCCCGGTCAGACCGCCGGCCAGATGCCCGGGCAGGTCCCGGGTCAGCAGCCCCCCGCTCCCGGGCCGTACGGAGGGTACGGCCCCGGGGCCGGCGCTCCCGGTACGCCCGCCGCGCCGCCGGCCTACCCGGCGCCCGCGCCCGCTCCCGTACCGGCTCCCGCCCCGGTCCCCGCTCCCGCTCCCGCCGCTCCCTTCGGCGGCGGCGAGGTGGAGAGCGGCGCCACCATGCGCTTCAACCCCGCCCAGCTGCGCCAGGACGCCTCCGCGCAGCCGGCTCCCGCGCCGGCGGACGGCCCCCTGCCGGGCTCCCCCGAGGCCGCGGGCCTGGCCCGCGCCGACGTCCCCCCGACCCCCGCCCCGGACCAGCCGGGCCCGGAGCCGGTGGCGCCCGAGGCGGCCGTCCCCGACCCCCGTACGGACTCCGACGCTCCGGCCCCGGAGGTGGCGACGGCGACGGACGCCGGCCCCGTGAACGACACCGACGGGAACGACGCCGACAGGCCGGACACGGTCGAGGCCGGCACGGACGCCGACGCGGACACCGGCACCGAGTTCGCCGCCGAGGCCGTCTCCGAGGCCGACGGCGACACCGGCAGCGCTGCCGACAGCGGCGACGACGTCGACAACACCGTCGACGCCCACGCCGAGCCCGTCGCACAGGACGAGACCGTCGCACAGGACGAACCCGTCGCGCAGAACGAGGCCCCCGCCGACGCCGTCCCCGCCGCGCTTCCCCCCGCCGCCCCGCTGCCCGCCGAGGGCGCCCCCGCGGACGCGAGCGCCGGTGCCGGTGCCGGTGCCCCGGCGGGCTTCCCCGGAGCGCCGGGAGCGCCCGTCGCCGGCGGCGCGCTGCCGCCGCTGCCGCCGAACTTCCCGCCCGCCTCCCCCGACGCCCCGCAGGCCGGGCAGTCCCCCCAGGCCCCGCAGCCCGCGCCGCAGTGGCCCGGGCAGCCGGTGGCCGGCGCTCCCGGCGGCGCACCGCCGCAGGGCGGATACGGGTACCCGCAGGGTCCGGGCGCGCCCGGTCTGCCTCCGCAGGCTCCCGCTCCCGTGCCGGCGCCCGGTGCGCCCGCCGGGTACGGCTACCCTCAGCCGCCCGCCGCCGCCCAGGCCGGGTACGGCTACCCGCACCCCGGCCAGCAGCCGCCGCAGACTCCGCAGGCTCCGGAGCAGACGCCCGGCGCGCCCGCCGGGTACGGCCTCCCGCCGCAGGCGCAGGGAGGGTACGGCTACCCGCAGGCCCCCGGCGCGCCCGGCGAGGCGCCGCCGCAGGGCCCGGAGGGGTACGGCTACCCGCCGGGCGCCGTCGACCCGCGCACCGGGGCGGCCTGGCCGCAGTCGGTCACGCACGACCAGCGCGAGCGTTCGGTGCCGGGCGCCCCGCTCGGCTACACGGCGGCCGTCGAGCTCTCCTCCGACCGGCTGCTGCGCAACAACAAGCAGAAGGCGAAGTCCAGCCGGAACCCGGGCGCGGCCTCGCGGTTCAAGCTGGGCGGCAAGAAGGAGGAGCAGGAGCGGCAGCGCAAGCTGGAGCTGATCCGCACGCCCGTGCTCTCCTGCTACCGGATCGCGGTCATCTCCCTCAAGGGCGGTGTCGGCAAGACCACGACGACCACCGCGCTGGGCGCGACCCTGGCCACCGAGCGGCAGGACAAGATCCTGGCGATCGACGCCAACCCGGACGCCGGCACGCTCGGCCGCCGGGTGCGGCGCGAGACCGGGGCGACCATCCGCGACCTGGTGCAGGCGATCCCGTACCTCAACTCGTACATGGACATCCGCCGGTTCACCTCGCAGGCGCCGTCCGGCCTGGAGATCATCGCCAACGACGTGGACCCTGCCGTCTCGACGACCTTCAACGACGAGGACTACCGGCGGGCCATCGACGTGCTCGGCAAGCAGTACCCGGTGATCCTCACCGACTCGGGCACGGGTCTGCTGTACAGCGCCATGCGCGGGGTGCTCGACCTGGCCGACCAGCTGATCATCATCTCCACGCCGTCCGTGGACGGCGCCTCCAGCGCCTCGACGACGCTGGACTGGCTGTCGGCGCACGGGTACGCGGATCTGGTGCAGCGCTCGATCACGGTGATCTCCGGCGTCCGCGAGACCGGCAAGATGATCAAGGTCGAGGACATCGTGCAGCACTTCCGCACCCGCTGCCGGGGCGTGATCGTGGTGCCGTTCGACGAGCACCTGGCGGCCGGTGCCGAGGTCGACCTCGACATGATGCGGCCCAAGACCCGGGAGGCGTACTTCGACCTCTCGGCGATGGTGGCCGAGGACTTCGCGCGGGCGCAGCAGGCGCAGGGCCTGTGGACCGGCGACGGCCAGGGCGGCCTGCCGCCGCACATGGCCCCGCCGATGCCGGGCCAGTACGCCCCGGGCCAGCCGATGCCCGGCCAGCCCATGCCCGGCCAGCCCGTCCCGGGTCAGCCGATGCCGGGTCAGCCGTACGCCACCGCCCCCGGGGAGCCGATGCCGGGTCAGGCCGGGTATCCCGGCCAGCCCGGTCAGCCCGCCCCCGGGCAGCCGTACGGCGCTCCGCCCGCGCCCGGCCAGCCGTACGGCGCGCAGCCGGCGCCGGGGCCGTACGCCCCCGCTCCGCCGGCTCCGGGCCAGCCCTACCCGCCGCAGGGTCAGGCGCAGCCGTACGCCCAGCCGGGTCAGCCGTACCCGGGCGGGCCCGCTCAGCCGTACGCCGCCGCGCCCGGGGACGCGATGCCGGGTCAGCCGTACGCCGCAGCGCCCGGGGAGCCGATGCCGGGTCAAGCCGGGTATCCCGGACAGCCGTACGGGCAGCAGCCCTATCCGCCGGCGGCGGCTTCCGGCCAGCCGGGGCAGCCGGGGCAGCCCGCGCAGCCGTACGGACAGCCGCCCGTCGCGGAGCAGCCGTTCGGGCAGCCGCTGCCTCCGCAGGCCCCGCCGCAGGCACCCCCGCAGGCGCCGCCAGCCCCTCAGCAGTAGGGCGTCACAGGAGTAGACCAATGAGGCTCCGTACCGGTTCACCGGTACGGAGCCTTCTTGCGTTCCCGCAGCCCACACGGGGTTTGAGTCATCGTTGACGACGGCAGACCACCGCTGATACATCTTCGCTTCACTTGACGTCAGCCCAAGATCCACGACTCCACGACAGATCCCCCGACGCGAGGTCACGTCCCATGGTCATGGTCACGAAGGTTCCCTCCCGCCCACTCCCCCGCCGGTCCGGCCGGCCCCGCGGGACCGCCCGGCTGCTGCTCGCCGCCGGTCTCGCCGCCACCTCGCTCGCGGCCCTCCCCGCCACCACCGCCGCCGCCGAGGACGAGAAGTCCGGCGGTACGACGCTCACGGTGGCCGTCTCGCAGAGCATCGACTCGCTGAGCCCGTTCCTGGCCCAGAAGCTCACCTCGACCAGCATCCACCGGCTGGCGTACGAGTACCTGACCAACTACGACCCGAAGGACGCGAGGACCGTCCCGGCCTTCGCGACGGAATGGTCCTCCTCGGCGGACAAGCTGACGTGGACGTACAAGATCCGCGAGAACTCCACCTGGTCCGACGGGAAGCCCGCCACCGCCGAGGACGCGGCCTGGACCTTCAACAAGATGATGACCGACCCGAACGCGGCCACCGCCAACGGCAGCTTCACGGCCAACTTCGCCCAGGTCACCGCGCCCGACGCGACCACGCTCGTCATCCGGCTCAAGAAGCCGCAGGCGACGATGACCGCGCTGGACGTGCCGATCGTGCCGAAGCACGTGTGGGAGAAGGTCGGCGACTTCTCGAAGTTCAACAACGACCAGCAGTTCCCGATCGTCGGGAACGGCCCCTTCGTCATCACCGACTTCAAGGTCGACCAGTACATCAAGCTGAAGCCGAACAAGACGTTCTGGCGGGGCGCCCCCAAGTTCGACGAGCTGGTCTTCAAGTACTACAAGGACGGCGACGCGGCCGTCGCCGCCCTCCAGAAGGGCGAGGTGTCCTTCGTCCCCAACCTGACGCCCGCCCAGGCGGCGGCGCTGAAGACCCAGCAGAACGTCAAGGTCAACGACGCTCCGGGCCGCCGTTTCTACGCGCTCGCCACCAACCCGGGAGCCCGCGCGCAGGACGGAAAGACCTTCGGCAACGGCCACCCGGCCCTCCTCGACCCGGCCGTCCGCAGGGCACTCTTCCTCTCCGTCGACCGCGCGACCCTCGTCGACAAGGTCTTCCAGGGGCACGCCGTCGAGGGCGAGGGGTACATCCCGCCCCGCTTCGGCTCGTACTTCTGGAAGCCGGAGGGCACGCAGAAGCGGGGCTACGACCCGGCCGCCGCCGCGAAGGCCCTCGACGACGCCGGGTACAGGAAGAACGGCGACGGGAAGCGGCTCGGCAAGGACGGCAAGCCGCTGAACTTCCGGATCCTCTGCCACGCCACCGACCCCAACGACAAGGCGGTCGGCAAGTACCTCCAGGAGTGGTGGGGCGCGCTCGGCATCGGTCTGACCGTCGCATGCCTGGACAGCGTCTCCGACCCGTGGGTCAAGGGCGACTACGACCTCGCCTTCGACGGCTGGTCGGTCAACCCCGACCCGGACTACGTCCTCTCCATCCACACCTGCGGCACCCTCCCGGCCACCCCGAAGGACACCGGCGCCACCGACAACTTCATCTGCGACAAGGAGTTCGACACGCTCTACGCGCAGCAGGCGGTGGAGTACGACACCGCCAAGCGGGCGGACCTGGTGAAGCGGATGCAGTCCCGGCTGTACGACACGGGGTACATGAACATCATGGCCTATCCCAACGCCCTGGAGGCGTACCGCACCGACCAGATCGCCTCGATCACCACCATGCCCGAGGCCGCCGGCAACCTGTGGGGGCAGGACGGCTACTGGAGCTGGTGGTCGGCCGTGCCGGCGGCCTCGGCCTCCGGCGGCGAGGGCTCCGGCTCCTCGGCGAACATCTGGCTGGTCCTCGGCCCGGCGGCGCTCGTCCTCGTCGCCGTGGGCGTCTGGACCGCCCGCCGCCGGCGCGCCACCGCCGACGACCGCGAGTAGCGATGACGACGGCAAGCACCCCCGCCGGCGTGGCGCGGGCCGAGGAGGCCCGCGCCACGGACGGCGCGTCCCGCACCGGCGTCGCCTCCGGCTATCTCCGCCACGCGGCGGGGAAGCTGGGCGGCGCGCTCGTCTCCCTCTTCGCCGTGCTGGTCACCAGCTTCTTCCTCTTCCGGATCATCCCCGGTGACCCGGTGAAGGCGATGACCCACGGCATCCCCACCTCGGCCGAACAACTCGCCACCCTCCGCCGCCAGTTCGGTCTCGATCTGCCGCTGTGGCAGCAGTTCGCCGACTACTGCGCCAAGGCGCTCGGCGGCGACCTCGGCACCTCCTTCCAGTTCCGCGCCCCGGTCGGCGAGCTGATCGCGGCGAAGCTGCCCGCGACACTGCTGCTCACCGGCGTCGCCGTGGTGCTCTACTCGGCCCTCGGGCTCTGGCTCGGCACCCGCTCGGCGTGGCGGCACGGCCGCCTCGGCGACCGGGTGAACACCGGGATCGCGCTCACCCTGTGGTCGGTGCCCTCGTTCTGGCTCGGCCTGCTGCTGATCATCGTCTTCTCGGTGGGCATGGGCCCGATCCCGGGACTCTTCCCCACCGGCGGCATGGAGTCGGGCACGGGCGAGACCGGCTTCGCGTACGTCCTCGACGTCGCCCACCACCTCGTGCTGCCGGTGGTGACCCTGGTCGCGGTCGGCTACGCGCAGACGCTCCTGGTGATGCGGTCCTCGCTCCTCGACGAGATGGGCAACGACTACCTGACCACCGCCCGGGCCAAGGGCCTCAAGGACGACGACGTGCGGCGCCGGCACGCGGTGCCGAACGCGCTGCTCCCGACCGTGACCATGGTCTTCATCAACCTGGGCCATGTGGCGGCCGGTTCGATCCTGGTGGAGACGGTCTTCTCCTGGCCGGGCCTCGGCGGCCTCTTCTACCAGGCGCTCAGCGTGCCCGATCTCCCGCTCGTCCAGGGCCTGTTCGTCGTCTTCGCCGGAGCGATGATCCTGATGAACCTCCTCGCCGACCTGCTCTATCCGCTGCTCGACCCCCGGGTGGGCCGATGACCTCTCTCGCATGGGAGCGCCGCAAGGGCTCCGCGGCGCGCTTCTGGAAGGCGTACCGGACCCACCGGGCGGGTCTGTACGGGCTCGCGGGGCTCGCCCTGATCGCGCTGCTCGCGCTCACCGCGCCGCTGGTCGTCGGCGCCGACGTGCAGTCGGTGACGAACGCGCCCGGTACGGCCCTGGAGTCGCCGAGCGCGGAGTTCCCGCTCGGGACGGACCAGTTCGGGCGGTCGCTGCTCGGGCTGCTGATCTGGGGCGCCCGGATCTCGCTGCTCGTGGGGCTGCTCGCGGCGGCCCTCTCGGTCGCGATCGGCACGCTCGTCGGGATCCTCGCCGGCCACTACGGCGGCTGGCTCTCCACCGTCGTCATGCGGATCACCGACTGGTTCCTGGTGATGCCGGCGCTGGTCCTGGCGATCGTGCTGGCGACCGTGATGTCCCGGTCGATGTGGACGGTGGTGCTCGCCATCGGCGTCACCTCCTGGCCGACGACCGCGCGGCTCGTACGGGCGCAGACGATCGCCGTCGAGTCCCGCCCGTACATCGAGCGGGCCACCGCGCTCGGCGGCGGCCACCGCCACGTCATGGCCCGGCACGTGCTCCCCAACGTGATGCCGCTGGTGCTCGCGCAGACCACGCTCGGCATCTCGACCGCGATCCTCACCGAGGCCACCCTCGCCTTCCTGGGCCTCGGCGACCCGACGGTGGTGTCGTGGGGCGGGATGCTCCAGGACGCCCGCGAGGCCGGCGCGGTCTCCTCCGGGCACTGGTGGTACCTGGCCCCGCCCGGCATCGCGATCGCGCTGGTCGCGCTCGCCTTCACGCTCTGCGGCCGGGCCGTCGAGTCCGTGCTCAACCCGAGGCTGGGGGTGGGGCGTTGAGCCTCCTGGAGATCAGGGACCTCAGGGTCACGTACGGATCGGGGGCGAGCGCCGTGCCCGCCGTGCGCGGGGTGGACCTCACCCTGGAGGCCGGGTCGAAGCTGGGCGTGGCCGGCGAGTCCGGCTGCGGGAAGTCGACGCTGGCGCTCGCCCTGCTGCGGCTGCTGCCCGCGACCGCCCGCCTGGAGGGGCAGATCCTCCTCGACGGGGAGGACGTCCTCGCCATGAAGTGGGGGCGGCTGCGGGCGGTCCGCTGGGCGGGCGCCTCGATCGTCTTCCAGGGCGCGATGCACTCGCTGAACGCGGTGCGCAGGATCGGCGACCAGATCGCCGAGCCGCTCCTGGTGCACCGGCGGGCCACCCCGGCGCAGGCCCGCAAGCGGGTCGCCGGCCTCCTCGAACAGGTCGGGCTGCCGGCCGCCCGGGCCGCCGGCTATCCGCACGAGCTCTCCGGCGGCCAGCGGCAGCGCGTGATGATCGCCATGGCGCTCGCCTGCGAGCCCCGGCTGATCGTCGCCGACGAGCCGACCACCGCCCTCGACGTGATGATCCAGGCGCAGATCCTGCGCCTGATCGAACGGCTGGTCGCCGAGGAGTCCATCGGCCTGATGATGATCAGCCACGACCTGGCGGTGCTCGCCGACACCTGCGACCGGCTCGCCGTCATGTACGCGGGCCGGATCGTCGAGGAGGGCCCGGCCCGCGAGGTGTACGCGTCGGCCGCCCACCCCTACGGGCGGGCGCTGTCCTCGGCCTTCCCCCGGATCGGGGACCCGGCCTCGCGGCGGGCGCCCCGCGGCCTCCCCGGCGACCCGCCGGACCCGGCGGCGCTGCCGCCCGGCTGCGCCTTCCACCCGCGCTGCCCGGTGGCGGTCGCGGAGTGCTCCGAGGACGACCAGGAACTACGGACCGCGGGCGACGGGCGGCGGGCCGCCTGCGTCCATGTGGGGAGTGATCGCGGATGACCTTGCTCACGGCCGGCGGGGTGCACGTCACCTTCCCGGGACGGCGGGGCGCTCCGCCCGCCCGTGCCGTCGACGGGGTGGACCTGGAGATCGGCGCGGGCGAGATCGTGGCCCTGGTCGGCGAGTCCGGCTGCGGCAAGACGACGCTGGCCCGCACGCTCCTCGGCCTGGTGAAGCCCGGGGCCGGCACGGTCTCCTTCGCCGGGGAACCCCTCGCGTACACCTCCCGGGCGCTCAAGGCGTACCGCCGGCGCGCCCAGCTCGTCCTCCAGGACCCGAGCGGCTCCCTCAACCCCCGGCACACCGTGTACGAGGCGGTCGCCGAGGGGCTGCGGATCCACGGCGTCCACCGGAGCGGGGCGGACGAGCGGGCGGCGGTCGCCCAGGCGCTGTCGCGGGCCGGACTGCGCCCGCCGGAGCGCTTCTTCCTGCGCTACCCGCACGAGCTGTCCGGCGGGCAGCGGCAGCGGGTGGTGATCGCGGGGGCGCTCGTCCTGGAGCCCGAACTCATCGTCGCGGACGAGCCGGTGGCCTCCCTGGACGCGTCGGTACGCGGCGAGATCCTGGCGCTGCTGCTCCGGCTCCGCGACGAACTCGGGCTCTCCGCCCTGGTGGTGACGCACGACCTGGGCCTCGCCTGGAACATCGCGGACCGGGTCGCGGTGATGTACCTGGGCCGGGTGGTGGAGACCGGCCCGGTCGAGTCGGTGCTGACGGCGCCCCGGCATCCGTACACCCGCGCGCTGCTCTCGGTGCTCCCGGAGTCGCAGGAACCGCCGGTGGTGCTGACCGGCGAGCCGCCGGACCCGGCCCGGATCCCCGGCGGCTGCCGCTTCCACGCCCGCTGCCACGTCCTGGCCTCCGGCGAGGCGGCCCCCTTCGCCGAGCGCTGCCGCACGGAGTCCCTGCCGGTGCTCCGCGCGGGCGTCGGGGAGCGGGGGGTGGCCTGCCACTGGGCGGCGGCACGGGAGGAGTGAGCTCCCCCCCCCGGGGGGTGAGCTCCCCGGGGAGGGTCAGGCCCCCGCGGCGTCGTACTCGGCCGTCAGGGCCCGGCACTTCTCGACGTCGGCGGCCATCGCCACCAGCAGGTCGTCGAGGGTGTCGAACTTGAGCATGCCGCGCACATAGGCGAGGAAGTCGACGGTGACGTGGAGTCCGTACAGGTCGAGGCCCTCGCGGTCGATCGCGTACGCCTCCACCGTCCGCTCCGTGCCGTCGAACTGCGGGTTGGTGCCGACGGAGATCGCCGCCGGCATCCGCTCGCCGTCCGCGGTCAGCCAGCCGGCGTAGACGCCGTCGGCGGGGATCGCGGTGTGCGGCAGGGTCTCCACGTTGGCCGTGGGGAAGCCCAGCTCGCGGCCGCGCTGCGCGCCGCGCACCACGATGCCCTCGACGCGGTGCGGCCGGCCGAGGATCTCGGCGGCGCCGGTCATGTCGCCCTCGGCGACGAGCCGTCGGGTGAGGGTGGAGGAGAAGGGCTGGCCGCCGCCGGCGGCGCCGCTCACGTAGAGGTCGATCACCTCGACCTCGTAGTCGTAGGTGGCGCCCAGCTCGGTGAGGAAGCCGACGTTCCCCGCGGCCCGGTGGCCGAAGCGGAAGTTGGGGCCCTCGATGACGGCCCGCGCGTGCAGCTTGTCGACGAGCACCTTGACGATGAAGTCGGCCGGCGACAGCTGCGAGAACTCGGCGGTGAACGGCAGCACGAGCACCGCGTCCACGCCGAGTTCGGCCATCAGCTCGGCGCGCCGGTGGTGCGGGGCGAGCAGCGGCGGGTGGCTGCCGGGGCGCACCACCTCGGAGGGGTGCGGGTCGAAGGTCACCACGACGGCGGGGACGCCGAGCTCGCGGGCGCGCTCGACGGCCCGCCCGATGATCAGCTGGTGTCCGCGGTGCACACCGTCGTAGGAGCCGATGGTGACGACGCTGCGCCCCCAGTCCTGGGGGATGTCCTCCAAGCCACGCCAGCGCTGCACTGTGACCGCTCCTCGTCCGCCTGTTCGCCCTGTACGCCCATTACGCAGGTCTAAGACTGCCATGCCCGGGCCCGACGGTTCGCATCGGCATGGGGAGTGCCTGATGTTCGCCGCGCGGGCGGGGCCTGTGCCAGCAGCGCGGCGAAGGCGGGGTGGTCGGCGGCGAGCGCGGCGAGCAGCCGGTCGCGGTGGACCGCGCCGGCCGGGTCGCGGGCGTAGAGGGAGCTGGTACGGGCCAGCAGGGCGCGGTTGCGCGGGAGCGAGCGGCGGGCGGCGCCCTCGGCCGCGGCGGTAAGCAGCGCGTCCGGCACCGTGCGTTCGCCCGGCTCGGTCGCGTAGGTCTCGTGGTCGATGAGGACGTCGAGGAGCTCGGCGCGCAGATGGCGGGAGGCGCCGGTGCCGGGGGCGGCGAGGACGGGCGCGAGGGCGCGCCGGACGGCGGCGGGCCGGCCGTGGATCAAGCCCACGACCAGCGGGAAGAGCACGGCCCGCGCGGTCGGCCCCTCCTCGAACCGCAGGTCCACGTAGGCGGCGGCGTGCCGGGCGCCCCCGGGGTGGTGGGTGACGTACGCGCGGACGAGGGCGGCGATCCGACGGGTGAGGGCGGGCGTGTCGACGGCGGCGAGGGCGCGCAGCACGGCCCCGGCGTCCTGGCCGGCGCCGAGCCGGTCGCGGAGGGCGTCGAGGACGGCGTCGGGGTGGTCGGGCAGCGCCGGGACGAGCGCGTCGGCGGGCACCCGGGGGTCGGCCAGGGCGCGGGCCAGATACGGGTCCCGGGTGTGCGGATCGCGGACGAGGATGCCCAGCGCCGCCGCGTGCAGCGGCCGGTCGCCGGGCCGGGCGAGCAGCGCGCGGGCCGCGTACCGCAGCAGTTCGCGGTCCTCGCCCTCCTGGCCGCGTGCGGCGAGAAGGGTGCCGTACGCGGCGGCGGCGAGCCGTCGCTCGGGCCGGAGGTCGTCGTGGGCCCACCGGTCGACGGCGCGGCACAGCGCGGACGGCTCGTCGTCGACGAGCGCCCCGAGCAGCCCCTCGGCGAGCGGGTGCGCGGTGCCGGCGAGCGCCTCGCACAGGTCGTCCACGGCGCGCGCCCGGTGGGTGTGGAGCAGTTCCTGGGCGACGGCGGCGACGGTGGTGTACGGGCGTGCGGGCAGGGGGCGCTCGTCGGTGAACCAGCGGCAGAGCAGGGGCTGCGTCGCGCGGGGTTCCGCGGCGAGGAGTCCGCCGACGGCGTCGAGGTAGCCGGGGTCGCCGGTGACCAGCCGTCGCAGCAGGTCGAGCCGGTCCTCCTCCCCGACGGCCGCGTCCCGCCACCAGTCCGGGCCGAAGGCCGCGCCGAGCCCGCCGGCCGCGTCGGGGCCTTCGCCGATCCGGTCGGCGAGCCGGCGCAGCACGGGCAGGTACGGGCGGGGGTCGCCGACGCCGGCGAGGGCGCGGGTCAGCAGGGCGCTCCCCCACCAGACGGCGTCGTCGGGCGTCTGCGGGCCGGCGTCCGCGAGGAAGTCGACGAGCCCGGTCAGCCGGGGTGCCAGGGCGGCGGGGCCGCCCTCCCGGTGGGCGAGCAGCAGCGCCTGCGCCACCGTCCCGACCCGGTGCCGGGGCACGGCGAGCGGCGCGCTGCCGGGCTCGGCCTCGCGGTCCCCGGGGTCCGCCGCTGCGGGGTCGGGGTCCGCCGCTGCGGGGTCGGGGGGCCGGTGGGCGTGCACGAGGGTGTGGAGGGCGGTGTCGAGGTCCAGGTGGGCGGCCTGGAGCCAGTCGGCGAGCTCCTCGTGGGCGAAGCGGTAGCCGGCTCCGGCGGGGGCGAGGAGACCCTCGGTGAGGACCGCGGGGGCCCAGCCGTCGCGCCACGGGAAGAGCTCCTCGAAGGAGGCCCGGTCGAGGAGGCCGTGGCCGGGGCCGAGGCAGCGCCGGGCGGCCTCGTGGACCTGGCCGGTGACGCGGGCGGCGAGCCGGCGGACGGCGGAGCCGCCGGGCAGCGGGCGGGTGTCGGCGGCGATCCGCACCGCGATCCGCAGGCACACCAGGTCCAGGTGGGCGGTGAAGATCTCGGCCCGCCCGGGGCGCCCGGGCACGTCTCCGGGGAGCGCGGCCCGCACCTCGGCGAGCAGCCGCAGGGCGAGCGGGTGCCGGGCGTCGGCCTCGGCGAGGTCGTCGTCCCCGAGCCCGTACCCCTGGCGTACGGCCCTGGCCTCGGCCTCGGTGAGGTCGCCGAGCGGCAGGACGGCGGGCGCGCCGCTCCACAGGGCGGCGGTCTCCCCGGCGTACTCGGGGCGGCAGGCGAGGACGAGCCGGGCTCCGTGCTCGCGCAGCCAGCGCTCGGTGGCCGCGGTCCAGTCGGCGGGCCGCCCGCCGAGCCTCGGGGGCAGCTCCTCGGGCCCGTCGAGGACGACGAGGAGCGGCCGCCGGGCCTCCCGGGCGAGCCGGGCGGCCCGTTCCGCGGTGACGGCGTCGCCGGCGGCCCCCGAGGCGGCGGCGATCCGCGCCGCCCGGTGCAGGACCCGCCCGACGGCGTCCGCGACCGAGGCGTCCTCCTCCTCCAGATCGGCGCCCCGCAGGCGTACGGTCGGGGCGGCGCCGCGCGCCCGCTCCTCGCAGACGGCGCCGAGCAGGGTCGTCCGCCCGCTGCCGGGCTCGCCGACGACCGCGAGGACCGGTCCCGCGGGCACCCGGGCGGCGGCGAAGCCGGTCAGGGTGGCGAGGGCGGCCGGGCGGGCGACCGGGGGCGGCCAGGGGGACGGGTCGCGGTCCGGCAGCGCCGTCGGGGCGGTGAGTTCGAGGACGGCGGCGAGGTTGAGGTCGGGGCCGTACGCGGGGACGGTCGCCGCGTTGCGGCGGAGCAGGTCGCCGAGGGGGCCGTCCGGGCGGAGGGGCACGGCGTGCCCGGCGGCGCGCGGGTCGCCCTGGAGGGCGGTGCCGACGACGCCGAGGACGGTGCCGGTGACGCAGTCGAGGACGGGTCCGCCCGCGGCCGGGCCGCCGAGCCGGAGCGCCTCGGCGCCCTCGGTGCCGATGGCGAGTTCGAGGGCGTCGGAGAGGACGTGGAAGCGGTCGGTGGCGGTGTACGTGACGGCGGCGGGGCCGAGGACGCGGGCCTCGCGCCAGCCGTGCGCCGCGATCCGGACGTAGGTGCCGGGTTCGACGGCCGGACGGGTGGCGAGCGGCAGCGGGCGCACGCCGAGGCCCTCGGTGCGGATCAGGGCGAGCCCCCGCTCGGGGAGGGGGGTGACGGCGTCGGCCTCGGCGAGCCAGGTGCGCTCGCCGGGTGCGTGCACGACGACGCGGGTGAGCCCGTCGACGGCCTCGTGGCTGGTGACGAGGGTGCCCTCGTGGTCGGCGAGGAATCCGGTGCCGCGCGGCCGGCCCGCCAGATCGCAGATGCGCACCAGCCCCACCGGCTCCGCCAGGTCCCCGCGTCCCATGGTGTGGAGGGTAGGTCGAGGCGCCCGCCGGTCGGCGCGGATCGGCGAACGCGCCCCCTCGCACTCCCCGGGTTCGCTCCGAGCGCTTCCCCGATGGGGTGAAGAAACACGGAAGGGCGGGCGCGCCGCGCGCACCCGCCCTCCTGATCCGGCCGGTTCAGCCGAAGACGGCCAGGCTCTTCGCCTTGCCGCGCTGGTCCTCGACCAGCGCGAGCAGCTTCCCGCCGGGCCCGAAGACCGCGACCGGTCCCTTGGGGTACGCCGGCATCTCCAGCCGGACCCCGTTGAGCAGCAGCCGGGCCCGCTTCTCGTCGACGTCCCAGCGCGGGAACGCCGCCGCGGCGGCGTCGGCGACCGGCATCACGGTCAGCTCCTCCTGGAGCTGGTCGAGCGTGCGGGCGCTGTCCAGCTTGTACGGGCCGACCCGGGTGCGCCGCAGCGCGGTGAGGTGGCCGCCGACGCCGAGCCCGGCGCCGAGGTCCCGGGCCAGCGCCCGGATGTACGTACCGGAGGAGCAGACCACCGAGACGACCAGGTCGACGACGGGCGTGCCGTCCTCGGCGGTCGCCTCGCGCACGTCGTACACCCGGAAGGAGGAGACGGTCACCGGTCGGGCCGGGATCTCGAACTCCTCGCCGCCGCGCACGCGCGCGTAGGACCGCTTGCCGTCGATCTTGATCGCGGAGACCTTCGACGGCACCTGCATGATGGCGCCGGTCAGCTCCGCGACCCCGGCGTCGATCTGCTCGCGGGTGACCTTCGACGCGTCGACCGACGCCGTGATCTCGCCCTCGGCGTCGTCCGTGATCGTGGTCTGGCCCAGGCGGATGGTGCCCAGGTACTCCTTCTCGGTCAGCGCGAGGTGACCGAGAAGCTTGGTGGCCCGCTCCACGCCGAGGACGAGGACGCCCGTGGCCATGGGGTCGAGCGTGCCGGCGTGGCCGACGCGGCGGGTCCTGGCGATCCCGCGCATCTTGGCCACGACGTCGTGCGAAGTGAAGCCCGACGGCTTGTCCACGATGACCAGGCCGTCGGGCGTCGGGGTTGCGTTGCTCATTCGGCGGCTTCGTCCTCGCCCGGCTTCTTGTACGGGTCGGCTTCGCCCGCGAAGGCGGCGCCCGAGGACGCCTCCCGCACCTGGGCGTCGGAGGCCCGCGCCTTGTCGAGGAGGTCCTCGATGGTCCGGGCGTTCTCCGGGAGGGCGTCGGCCACGAAGGCCAGGGTGGGGGTGAACTTGGTCCCCGCCGCCCGGCCGACGGCCGAGCGGAGGATGCCCTTGGCGCTCTCCAGGCCCGCCGCGGCGCTCGCCCGGTCCTCGTCGTCGCCGTAGACCGTGTAGAAGACCGTGGCCTCCCGCAGGTCACCGGTGACGCGGGTGTCCGTGATGGTCACGTGCGTACCCAGGCGCGGGTCCTTGATGCCGCGCTGCAGCTTCTCGGCGACCACCTCCCGGATGAGGTCCGCCAGCTTCTTCGCCCGCGCGTTGTCGGCCACTGGTCCGTCTCCTTCTTTGCCTTGCTCATTCAGTCTTCATCAGTGTGGAGCCTTCGGCGCACCGAGAGCAGCTCCACCTCCGGCCGCGCGGCGACCAGCCGCTCGCAGCGGTCCAGGACGCCGTTCAGGTGCCCCAGGTCGCCCGAGACCATGGCGACGCCGATCTCGGCCCGCCGGTGGAGGTTCTGGCCGCTCACCTCCGCCACGCTCACCGAGAACTTCCGCTGGAGCTCGGCGACGATCGGCTTCACGAGGGAGCGTTTCTCCTTGAGCGAATGGACGTCGCCGAGGAGCAGGTCGAAGGACAGAGTCCCCACATACATGTATGTCCGGATGTCCCGCCGGTTCGGGGTCAGTGGCCCCGCCGGCCAATTGGGCGGGGACACCGAAACCGTACACGGAACGGCCGGGGCCGATCGACGGAATATCCTCCGCCGACCGGCCCCGGCACTTCACCGCGTGTTACGCGCGCGGCTTCTCGCGCATCTCGTACGTCGCGATGACGTCGTCGATCTTGATGTCGTTGAAGTTTCCGAGGTTGATACCACCCTCGAAGCCCTCGCGGATCTCGGTGACGTCGTCCTTGAAGCGGCGCAGACCCTCGATGTTGAGGTTCTCGGCGATGACCTTGCCGTCGCGGATGAGGCGCGCCTTGGTGTTGCGCTTGACCTCGCCGGAGCGGATGAGGACACCGGCGATGTTGCCGAGCTTGGAGGAGCGGAAGACCTCGCGGATCTCCGCGGTGCCGAGCTCGACCTCCTCGTACTCCGGCTTGAGCAGACCCTTGAGGGCCGCCTCGATCTCCTCGATCGCCTGGTAGATGACCGAGTAGTACCGGACGTCCACGCCCTCGCGCTCGGCCATCTGCTGCGCACGCCCGGCGGCGCGCACGTTGAAGCCGATCACGATGGCGTCGGAGCCCATCGCCAGGTCGATGTCCGACTCGGTGACGGCACCCACGCCGCGGTGCAGGACGCGGATGTCGACCTCCTCGCCGACGTCCAGCTGGAGCAGGGAGGACTCGAGGGCCTCGACGGAACCAGAGGCGTCACCCTTGATGATCAGGTTCAGCTGCTGGATCTCGCCGGCCTTGAGCACCTTGTCCAGGTCCTCGAGCGAGACACGGCGGACGCGCTTGGCGAAGGCCGCGTTGCGCTCGCGGGCGGCACGCTTCTCGGCGATCTGGCGGGCGGTGCGGTCCTCGTCGACGACGAGGAAGTTGTCACCGGCACCCGGGACGTTGGTGAGACCCAGGACGAGGACGGGGGTCGACGGGGTCGCCTCCTCCACGTTGTTGCCCTTGTCGTCGAGCATGGCCCGGACACGGCCGTACGCGTCGCCGGCGACGATGGTGTCGCCGATGCGCAGCGTTCCGCGCTGGACCAGGACCGTCGAGACCGCACCGCGACCGCGGTCGAGGTGGGACTCGATCGCGATGCCCTGCGCGTCCTGGTCCGGGTTGGCCCGGAGGTCGAGCGAGGCGTCGGCGGTGAGGACGACGGCCTCCAGCAGGGAGTCGATGTGCAGACCCTGCTTGGCGGAGATGTCGACGAACATCGTGTCGCCGCCGTACTCCTCGGCCACGAGACCGAACTCGGTCAGCTGACCGCGGACCTTGACCGGGTCGGCACCCTCGACGTCGATCTTGTTGACCGCGACGACGATCGGGACGCCGGCGGCCTTGGCGTGGTTGAGCGCCTCGATCGTCTGCGGCATGACGCCGTCGTTGGCCGCGACCACGAGGATCGCGATGTCGGTCGACTTCGCACCACGGGCACGCATGGCGGTGAACGCCTCGTGACCCGGGGTGTCGATGAAGGTGATGCGACGCTCTTCGCCGTTGACCTCGGTACCGACCTGGTAGGCACCGATGTGCTGGGTGATGCCACCGGCCTCGCCCGCGACCACGTTGGTCTTGCGGATCGCGTCGAGAAGGCGGGTCTTACCGTGGTCGACGTGACCCATGACGGTCACGACCGGCGGACGGGAGACCAGGGCCTCTTCGCCGCCCTCGTCCTCGCCGAACTCGATGTCGAAGGACTCGAGCAGCTCGCGGTCCTCCTCCTCCGGGCTGACGACCTGGACGACGTAGTTCATCTCCTCGGCCAGCATGACGAGCGTGTCGTCGGAGACGGACTGCGTGGCGGTGACCATCTCGCCGAGGTTCATCATGACCGCGACGAGCGACGCCGGGTTGGCGCCGATCTTCTCCGCGAAGTCGGTGAGGGACGCACCGCGCGACAGGCGAATGGTCTCGCCGTTGCCGCGAGGCAGCATCACGCCGCCCACGGACGGGGCCTGCATGGCCTCGTACTCCTGGCGCCTCTGCCGCTTCGACTTGCGACCGCGACGCGCGGGACCGCCGGGACGACCGAAGGCGCCCTGCGTGCCACCACGGCCACCCGGGCCGCCGGGACGGCCGCCGAAGCCGCCGGGACGACCGCCGAAGCCGCCGCCACCGCCGCCGGGACCACCCGGACGACCGCCGCCGCCACCACCGGGACCGCCGGGACGGCCGGCGAAGCCGCCGCCACCGCCGCCGGGACCGGCCGGACGACCGGCGAAGCCGGGACGACCGCCGCCGCCGCCGGGACCGCCCGGACGACCGCCGGGGCCACCGGGGCCACGACCGCCGGGGCCGGGACGCGGGCCGGCAGCGGGACGCTGCGGCATCATGCCCGGGTTCGGACGGTTACCGCCGGGCGCGCCGCCCGGACGGGGAGCCTGCGGACGCGGCATGCCACCGGGAGTGGGACGCGCGCCGCCCTGACCCTGCGGACGCGGGGCGCCGCCGGGGCCGCCCTGCGGGCGCGGGGCGCCCGGAACGGCACCGGGGCCGCCGGGACGCGGGGCACCGCCGCCGGGACGGGGCGCCTGCGGGCGCGCCATGCCGGTGGAGCCGCCGGACGTGAAGGGGTTGTTGCCCGGACGCGGGCCGGCCGGACGCGGGGCGCCCGGACGCGGGGCCTGCTGGCCGGGACGGGGGGCCTGCTGACCCGGGCGCGGCGCGGCCTGACCCGGACGGCCACCGGCCGGACGCGGGCCGGGGGCGGCACCACCGGGACGCTGACCACCGGCGGCGGGAGCCGCCGGAGGCGCCGTGAACTCCGGGTTGGTCGGAGCCGGGGCGGCGGGGGCCGGCTTGGGAGCCGGGGCCGCGGGCTTCGGACCCGGGGTCGGACGCGGGCCGGGGGCGGCCGGCGTCACGGGCTTCTCGGCCGCCGCGGGCTTGGGCGCCGGGGTGGGCGCTCCAGGCTTCGGGGCGGCGGGACGGGCGGTCTGCGCCGGGGACGGCGCCGGGCCACCCGGCTTGGGGGCGGGCGCCGCCTTGCGGGGCGCGCCGGGCTTGGCAGCGGTCTTGCCGGCGGAACCGCCGGGACCCTGCAAAGCGTCAGTCAACTTGCGCACGACCGGCGCCTCGATCGTCGAGGACGCCGAACGGACGAATTCACCGAGTTCCTGGAGCTTGGCCATGACGACCTTGCTCTCCACACCGAACTCCTTGGCGAGTTCGTATACCCGGACCTTAGCCACTTCGCTCCTTTATAGGTCCGGTTACCGCCGGACCGTCGCTACTTCATGGGCGTACTCATCGCGTACTCATCGAGTGCTCATCGCAATCTCGACCTACTTCCGACTCGCGAGGTACCTGACCGCACGGTGTTCCGTGCCGTACTTCCTGTTCACTGCGGTGCCGCCTGCGCGGCCTGCTCGATGTGTTCCCGCAGAGCCGCCGTGTCGAGCGGACCCGGGACCTTGAAGGTCCTCGGGAACGCCCGGCGGCGGATCGCCAGGTCGAGACAGTGCAAGGCGGGGTGCACGTACGCACCCCGGCCGGGCAGCGTACCGCGATGATCGGGGACGCACTCGTCCTTATTCACCACGATCCGCAGCAGATCGCTCTTGGCCGCTCGCTCCCGGCATCCCACACAGGTTCGCTCAGGGCACGCGCGGGCATGCGTCCGGCCAGACACGATTAAGTCTACCTCCCCGTACCGACCTCACCCGTTTGGGGCAAAAATCGAACAGCTGTTGGCCAAAAACGGTCTCCGACGTGCGGCGGAGCCGCTCAGCCCTCCTCGGCCGGGGCCTCGGTGTCCGGCCGGATGTCGATGCGCCAGCCGGTGAGGCGCGCGGCCAGACGGGCGTTCTGCCCCTCCTTGCCGATGGCCAGCGAGAGCTGGTAGTCGGGGACCGTCACCCGGGCGGACCGGGCGGCGGCGTCGACGACCTCGACCTTGGAGACCCGGGCCGGGGAGAGGGCGTTCGCCACCATCTCCGCCGGGTCGTCCGACCAGTCGACGATGTCGATCTTCTCGCCGAGCAGCTCCGCCATCACGTTCCGGACGCGGCTGCCCATGGGGCCGATGCAGGCGCCCTTGGCGTTCAGGCCCGAACGGGTGGATCGGACCGCGATCTTGGTGCGGTGACCGGCCTCACGGGCGATCGCCGAGATCTCGACCGAACCGTCGGCGATCTCCGGCACCTCCAGGGCGAAGAGCTTCTTCACCAGATTGGGGTGGGTGCGCGAGAGGGTGACGGACGGGCCGCGGACACCCTTGGCGACGCGGACGACGTACGTGCGCAGCCGCAGGCCGTGCGTGTAGTCCTCGCCGGGCACCTGCTCCTGCACCGGAAGGATGGCCTCCAGCTTGTCGTCCAGCTTGACGAGGACGTTCTTGGGGTCCTTGCCCTGCTGCACCACGCCGGCGACGACATCGCCCTCGCGGCGGGCGTACTCGCCGAAGGTCACGTCGTTCTCGGCGTCGCGCAGCCGCTGCTGGATGACCTGGCGGGCGGTGCTCGCCGCGATGCGGCCGAAGTCCGACGGGGTGTCGTCGAACTCCTTGGGCTCCTGCCCCTCCTCCAGGTCGGCCGGGTCCTCCTCGGCCCACACCGTCACGTGACCGGTGTGCCGGTCCAGCTCCACGCGCGCGTGGCGGCGGGCGGACGGGGTGCGGTGGTACGCGATGAGGAGGGCCGACTCGATCGCCTCGACCAGCATCTCGAAGGAGATTTCCTTCTCCTGTGCCAAGCCCTTCAGGAGCTTCACGTCGATGTCCACGGCTACGCCTCCTCTTCCTTCTTGTCCTTGCGGTTGAACTCGATCTCGACACGCGCCTTGGCGATCTCGGCGAACTCCACGCGGCGGGCGGTGGCCTTGCGGCCCTTCACGCCCGGGACCTCGGTGTCGAGGCCGTCCTCGTCCACGGCCAGGATGCGGGTGACCAGGTCCCCGCCCTCGGTGAGCTGGAGCTTCACGAGGCGGCCGGTGGCCCGGACGTAGTGGCGGTGCTCGGAGAGCGGACGGTCGGCACCCGGGGAGCTGACCTCCAGGACGTACTCGCCGTCGCCCATGGCGTCGGTCTCGTCCAGCTTCGCGGAGATCGCGCGGCTCAGCTCGGCACAGGTGTCCAGCTCGACACCCTCGTCCGAGTCGACGACGATCCTCAGCAGTCCGCGGCGGCCGGCCCGGGACACCTCGATCTCCTCCAGATCCAGGTTCTCCGCGTGGACGAGCGGCTCAATGAGTCCGCGCAGCCTGTCGCTCTGGGTGGTGCTCATCCGGGTGACTCCTCGGCCGCGTGTGCTGTTGTGGGTACGTCGCTCGTCGCTGCTTGTCGCTGCGTGTCGGATCAAGGGTATCCGGTCCCGGAGGGTGTTGCCGTCCACCGCGGGGGCCCCGCGGGTACGCTCGCCTGCGGTGATCTTCGACGGGCGGCCGGGAGGGGTCCGGAATGCTGAGGGAGAGAGCGTGACGACGACAGGCAGACGCGCCGTGCTCGTGGCGGGGGCCTCGGCCGCCGCGGCGGCCCTGACGGGCTGCACCTCCGACGCCGGGGGACCGCGCCGCCCCAGCGCCGCGGAGCGGGCGGCGGCCCGCGAGGCCGAACGGGTGGCCCGCGCCGAGGCGGCCCTCCGCCGCCGCGCGGTGAGCGCCTCACGAACCCTGCTGGAACGTTACGACGCCACCCTCGCCGCCCATCCCGCGCTCCACGCGCGCGTGGCCCCCCTGCGTACCTCCGCCGCGGCCCACGCGAAGGCCCTCGGCGAGGGCGGACCCGCTCCGTCGGCCACCCCGACGCCGTCCGCCACCGCCACCGCTCCCGGCGCGGGCGCGGGCGCCTCCACGGCCACCGCCACCCCCCGGCCGGTGCCGGCCTCCCCGGAGGCCGCGCTGCGGGAGCTGGCCGCCGCCGCGCGGACCGCCTCCGACGCGCACACCGCCGAGCTGCTCGCGGCCCCGCCCGAGTACGCCCGGCTGCTCGCCTCCGTGGCCGCCGCCGGCGCCGCCCACGCCTACCTCCTCACCGAAGGAGCCCGCGCATGAGCGCCCTCCCCGCCGCCCAGGCCGCCCTCGCCGCCGAGCACGCGGCGGTCTACGGCTACGGGGTCGTCGGCGGCCGGGTCGCCGACGACCGGCGGGCCGAGGCGACCGCCGCCTACGAGGCCCACCGGGCCCGCCGGGACGCGCTGCGCCGCACCGTCCGCGACCTCGGCGGTACGCCGGCCGCCGCGGCCGCCGCGTACGAGCTGCCGTTCCGGGTGGCCGATCCGGCCGGCGCGGTGCGGCTCGCGGCCGTCCTGGAGGACCGGGTCGCCGGGGTCTACTCCGACCTGGTGCGGGCCGCCGAGGGGTCGCTGCGGCGGGAGGCGGCGGCGGCGCTGCGGGAGGCGGCGGTCCGCGCGGTGCGGTGGCGCGGCAGCGACGTAACCTTTCCTGGGCTCGCCGAGCGGGTGTGAGTCCGGCCCCCACCAGCCCTGATCACCCCGCCCCAGCAGAAGGAACAAGGCACGCATGGGTTTCGAAGCACCCCGGCGACTGGTGACGGCGCTCCACGAGAGGTACGGCGAGGCGGCCGCCGCCGACTGGCTCGGACGGCTCCCCGGTCTGGCCGAGCGGGTGCCCGGGCAGGCCGGTCTGACCGTCGAGCGGGTGGTGGCCCCCGGTGGACGCGACAGCCTGGTCCTGCTCGTCCGCGACGCCGGCGGCGAACCCGCCGCGCTGAAGATCGCGCCGCCGTTCACGCGTCCGGACCGGGAGCGGGCGGCCCTCGCGCACTGGAACGGCTGGGGCGCGGTACGGCTCCTCGCGGAGGCGCCCGAGGACTCCCTCGTCCTCGAACGGCTGCACCCGGAGGTGTCGCTCCGCTCGCTGCCGGAGGCCAAGGCGCTCCTGGAGGCGGCCGGGACCGTACGGAAGCTGTGGGTGGACCTGCCGGCCGGGCACGGCTTCGAGACCGTGGCGGAGCGCACCGCCCGCCAGGCGTCCGCCATGGAGCACCACCGCGCCGACGCCACCGCCGGGGAGCTGGCCGCCTCGGCGCTCGCCGTCCGCGAGGAGCTCCTCGCGGGGTCCGCCGAGGAGCTGCTGCTGCACGGCGACTTCCGGCAGGGCAAGGTGCTCGGCGGCGACCGCGCTCCCTGGCTGGCGGTCGGGCCCGATCCGGTGGTCGGCGAGCGCGCCTACGACCTCGCCCGGCTGGTCCGGGAACGGGTCGAGGACCTGGTCGCCTCCTCCGCCGGCGCGCCGGCGGCCCGGCGGCGGGTCAACAAGCTGGCCGACTCGCTCGACGTCGACCGGGAGCGGCTGCGCGGCTGGACGCTCTTCCGGACCGTCGAGTCCGGCACGCGGGCGCTGACCGGCGGGCGGCGGCAGGAGGCCGAGTGGCTGCTGGAGTTCGCGAGCTGGCTGTGAGTCCCCGGGCCCTCTGAGGGGAATACCCTTTTTGTATCCCTTCCTCAGGGGGCCGTGATGATCGAGGACATCCTCTTGGCCGTGGCCGGTGCGGGTGTGGCGGCGGTGGCGTACGTCGGCGCGGCGGCGCGCGTGGTGAAGCAGTACGAGCGGGGCGTCGTCTTCCGCTTCGGCCGGCTGCGGGGCGAGGTGCGGCCACCCGGGTTCACGATGATCGTTCCCGCGGTCGACCGGCTCCACAAGGTGAACATGCAGATCGTCACCATGCCGGTGCCCGCGCAGGAGGGCATCACCCGGGACAACGTGACGGTACGGGTCGACGCCGTCGTCTACTTCAAGGTGGTGGACGCGGCGGAGGCGCTGGTGCGGGTCGAGGACTACAAGTTCGCGGTCTCGCAGATGGCGCAGACCTCGCTGCGGTCGATCATCGGCAAGAGCGACCTCGACGACCTGCTGTCCAACCGCGAGAAGCTCAACCAGGGGCTTGAGCTGATGCTCGACTCCCCCGCGATCGGGTGGGGCGTGCAGATCGACCGGGTCGAGATCAAGGACGTCTCCCTGCCGGAGACCATGAAGCGGTCGATGGCGCGGCAGGCGGAGGCGGACCGGGAGCGGCGGGCCCGTCTGATCAACGCGGACGCGGAGCTGCAGGCGTCGAAGAAGCTGGCGGAGGCGGCACACCAGCTGGAGGACGCGCCGGCGGCGCTGCAGCTGCGCCTGTTGCAGACGGTGATGGCCGTCGCGGCGGAGAAGAACTCGACGCTGGTGCTGCCGATTCCGGTGGAGCTGCTGCGGTTCCTGGAGCGCGCCACGCCGGAGGCGCCGCCGTCTGTGGCCGCGCCGCCTCCGCTCCCGCCGATCGAGGACCTGACGGGCCCCTCGGTCGACCCGACGCCGTGACGTGCGGGGCAGCCACGCGGTGCCGCACCCCTCCCGTGTGGGCCGCGTCCCGCTGGACGGCGCGCTGTGTCGCACCCCCGTGTGGGCAGGCGTCCCGCTAGGGGCGGGACGGGTGGGCACACGGGACGGCGCCCCTTGCCGGGCCTAGGCTTCCGCGCCTGAACCCGCACCTGCTGTACGACGCCGTACCGGTGCGGGTCCAGGCTCGGAAGCGGAGGCACCCGCGAACGGTGCCGTTCCGTTGTGCCCACCCGTTCCGCCCTAGCGGAACGTATGCCCACAACGAAACGGCGGCGCGGCACGCCTGCGCCACAACGAAACGGCGGGCGCGGCGGGCGCGGGCGCAGCTCGCAGCGGAGCGGCGGCGCGTGGGTCAGGACGTCAGGGCTGTCAGGGCTTCCTCGATGGTGAGCTCCTGGCGGTCGCCCGTGCGGCGGTCCTTCAGTTCCAGGACGCCCTCCGCCGCGCGACGGCCGGCGACAAGGATCTTCGGGACGCCGATCAGCTCCGAGTCGGTGAACTTGACGCCCGGCGAGACGCCCGCGCGGTCGTCGACCAGCACGCGCAGACCCGCCGCCGAGAGCTTGTCGGAGACCTCCAGGGCCAGCTCGGTCTGGAGGGCCTTGCCGGCGGCGACGACGTGGACGTCGGCGGGGGCGACCTCGGCCGGCCAGCACAGGCCCTTGTCGTCGGCGGTCTGCTCGGCGAGCGCGGCGACGGCGCGCGAGACGCCGATGCCGTAGGAGCCCATGGTGACGCGGACCGGCTTGCCGTTCTGGCCGAGGACGTCAAGCTTCAGCGCGTCCGCGTACTTGCGGCCGAGCTGGAAGATGTGGCCGATCTCGATCGCGCGGTCCAGCTTGAGGCCGGTGCCGCACGCGGGGCACGGGTCGCCCTCCTGGACGACGACGACGTCGACGTACTCCTCGACCTCGAAGTCCCGCCCCGCGACGACGTTCTTCGCGTGCATGCCCTCCTCGTTGGCGCCGGTGATCCACGCCGTGCCGGGGGCGATCCGCGGGTCGGCGATGTAGCGGACCTTCTCCAGGCCCTGCGGGCCGACGTAGCCGCGGACGAGGTCGGCGCGGCCGGCGAAGTCGGTCTCGGTGACGAGCTCGACGGCGGCCGGGGCGAAGTGCGCCTCGACCTTGTCCATGTCGACCTCGCGGTCGCCGGGGACGCCGACGGCGACGATCTCGCCGTCGACCTTGACCAGCAGGTTCTTGAGGGTGGCGGAGGCGGGGACGCCGAGGTGGGCGGCGAGCGTCTCGATGGTGGGGGTGTCGGGGGTCGGGACGGCCTCCAGGGCCGGGAGCGCCGAGCCGTCGACGGCCTTGACCGCCTGGTACACCGCCTCCGTGTTGGCGGCGAAGTCGCAGTTCGGGCAGTCGGCGAAGGTGTCCTCTCCGGCGTCGGCCGGGGCGAGGAACTCCTCGGACTTGGAGCCGCCCATGGCGCCGGCGGTGGCGGCGCAGATGCGGTAGTCGAGGCCGAGGCGCTCGAAGATCCGCTGGTACGCCTGGCGGTGCACGGCGTACGACCGGGCCAGGCCCTCGTCCTCGGTGTCGAAGGAGTACGAGTCCTTCATCAGGAACTCGCGGCCGCGCAGGATGCCGGCCCGGGGGCGGGCCTCGTCGCGGAACTTGGTCTGGATCTGGTACAGGATGACCGGCAGGTCCTTGTAGGACGAGCACTGGTCCTTCACCAGCAGGGTGAAGATCTCCTCGTGGGTGGGGCCGAGGAGGTAGTCGCCGCCCTTGCGGTCCTGGAGGCGGAAGAGCTCGGCGCCGTACTCGCTCCAGCGGTTGGTGGCCTCGTACGGCTCGCGGGGCAGCAGCGCGGGGAGGGTGACCTCCTGGGCGCCGACGGCGTCCATCTCCTCGCGGACGATCCGCTCGACGTTGGAGAGGACCTTCTTGCCCAGCGGCAGCCAGCTCCAGATGCCGGCGGCGGTCCGGCGGACGTAGCCGGCGCGGACGAGGAGCTTGTGGGAGAGGACCTCGGCGTCGGCCGGGTCGTCGCGCAGCGTCTTCGCCATCAACTGGGACATGCGCTGGACCGGTGCGTTGGCCATGGTTCTCGTACTCCTGCCGGGACTGACGTTGATGGCTAGGAGGTTAGCCGGGCCGTACCGTCCGCGAGAAATCAGTTCCGGCGCGGGAGCGGCAGCGGCGCGCCCATCACGGCGTAGGGGCGGGCGGCACTCGGGAAGTGGACCTGGCGGGCGAGGTCGGTGTAGCCGAGGGAGCGGTAGAGGCCGCGGGCCGGGGAGTCGGTGTCGATGGCGGAGAGGATCGAGCGCTTCTCGTCCGCGGTGTCGGTGATGGTGGTGATCAGTCCGCGGCCGAGGCCCCGGCCCTGGAAGGCGGGGTGGACGTGGAGCTCGGTGATGACGAAGGAGGCGTCGAGCCAGTCGGCGGTGCCGGTGGCCCGCAGGTACGGCTCCACGACGGTGGACCACCAGTGCGAGCGGTCGTTGGGCATCCCGTACACGAAGCCGGCCAGCCGCCCGTCGGGGGTGGTGGCCCCGAAGGCGCGGGCGCCGGGGCTCATCAGGTGGCGCAGCACGATGTGGCGGCGTACGGCGACCTCCTCGGCGTCGAGGCCGAAGGCGACCGCCTGCACGGCGAGGGCCTCGTCCACCCGGGCGGCGAGGTTGACGGGTCCGATCACGGCGGGTACGTCGTCCATGCGGCGCACCCTACAAGTGCCCGCCGGTTCAGAACAGGACGCTCATGAAGGCGCCGGTCTCGCGGAAGCCGACGCGGCGGTACGCGGCGCGGGCGGGGGTGTTGTAGTCGTTGACGTAGAGGCTGACGACGGGGGCGATGTCGGCGAGGGCGTACTGGAGGACGGCGGCCATGCCGGTCTCGGAGAGGCCCTTGCCCCGGTGCTCGGGGGCGACCCAGACGCCCTGGATCTGGCACGCCTGGCGGGTGGCGGCGCCGATCTCGGCCTTGAAGACGACCTTGCCGTCCTCGATGCGGGCGAAGGAGCGGCCGGCGGCGACGAGTTCGGCGACGCGGGCCTGGTAGAGGAGGCCGCCGTCGCCGGCCATCGGGGAGACGCCGACCTCCTCGGTGAACATGGCGACGCAGGCGGGCATGATCACGTCCATCTCGTCCTTGCGGACGCGGCGGACGAGCGGGTCGGGGGTGACGGTCGCGGAGGGTTCCTCGGTGACCATGAGGGGCTGGCGGGCGCGGACGTCGCGGGCGGGGCCCCAGGCGGGTTCGAGGAGGCGCCAGAGTTCGCCGGTGGGTCCGGCGGGGCCGACGATCGAGGAGCAGCGGCGGCCGATCCTGCGGGCCCGGTCGGCGAAGGCGCGGACGGCCTCGGGGGTGGCGCAGATCGGGACCAGGTTGGCGCCGGAGTAGCAGAGCGAGGCGAGCCGGCCCTCGGTGTACCAGCCCCACATCTCGCCGCCCAGGCGCCAGGGGTCGAGCCCGGCGATGCGGACGCGGGCGGTGACGAAGGCGTTCTCGACCGGGGCGCTCTCCAGGACGGCGAGTGCGGCGCCGAGGTCGGCGGGTTCGAGGACCCGGGTGGTGGTCTGTGTCAACACGAGGGGGCCTCACCGTGCGGGTTCTGCTGGTCCTGGCACCTTACCTCCAGGATCTGGGAAGGGCTCCCGCTCATGGCGAAACCCCGCCGTCCCCTGGGGGCGGCGGGGTTTCGGGGCGCGTGCCTCAGCCGGCGACGGCGACGGTCGGCTCGCCGCCGGCGATGCCGTCCTTCTCCATCTGCTCGGCGATCTTGAGGGCTTCCTCGATGAGGGTCTCGACGATCTTCGACTCGGGGACGGTCTTGATGACCTCGCCCTTGACGAAGATCTGGCCCTTGCCGTTGCCGGAGGCGACGCCGAGGTCGGCCTCGCGGGCCTCGCCGGGGCCGTTGACGACGCAGCCCATGACGGCGACGCGGAGCGGGACGGTCATGCCGTCGAGGCCGGCGGTGACCTCCTCGGCGAGCTTGTAGACGTCGACCTGGGCGCGGCCGCAGGAGGGGCAGGAGACGATCTCCAGGCGGCGCTGGCGCAGGTTGAGCGACTCCAGGATCTGGATGCCGACCTTGATCTCCTCGGCCGGCGGGGCGGAGAGGGAGACGCGGATGGTGTCGCCGATGCCCTGGGAGAGGAGCGCGCCGAAGGCGACCGCGGACTTGATGGTGCCCTGGAAGGCGGGGCCGGCCTCGGTGACGCCGAGGTGCAGCGGGTAGTCGCACTGGGCGGCGAGCTGGCGGTACGCCTCGACCATGACGACCGGGTCGTTGTGCTTGACCGAGATCTTGATGTCGCGGAAGCCGTGCTCCTCGAAGAGGGACGCCTCCCAGAGGGCGGACTCGACGAGCGCCTCGGGGGTGGCCTTGCCGTACTTCTTGAGCAGGCGGGCGTCGAGGGAGCCGGCGTTGACGCCGATGCGGATCGGGACGCGCGCGTCGCCGGCCGCCTTGGCGATCTCCTTGACCTTGTCGTCGAACTGCTTGATGTTGCCGGGGTTGACGCGGACCGCGGCGCAGCCGGCGTCGATGGCGGCGAAGACGTACTTCGGCTGGAAGTGGATGTCGGCGATCACCGGGATCTGCGACTTCCGGGCGATGGTGGAGAGCGCGTCGGCGTCGTCCTGGGTGGGGCAGGCCACCCGGACGATCTGGCAGCCGGAGGCGGTCAGCTCGGCGATCTGCTGGAGGGTGGCGCCGATGTCGGAGGTGCGCGTCGTCGTCATCGACTGCACCGAGACGGGTGCGTCACCGCCGACGGCCACGCTGCCGACCTGGATCTGCCGGCTCTTGCGGCGTTCGGCGAGCCGGGTCGGGACGGTGGGCATACCGAGAGAAATCGCGGTCATCTGTAGTGCAACCTCAAAGGTCGTGCGTCGGCGGGCTCAGGCTTCCGAGGTTACCGCCCCGGGGGCGGGGGGCCGGACACGGCGGTGCACGGCCCCCCTGGGAGCTACGTCAGCTTCACCGGGTTGACGATGTCGGCGGCGAGGACGAGCAGCGTGAAACAGACGAAGACGCCGGCGACCACGTAGGCGGCGGGCATCAGCTTGGCCACGTCGAACGGGCCGGGGTCGGGGCGCCGGAAGAGCCGGGCCGTGTGGCGGCGGACGGACTCCCACAGGGCGCCCGCGATGTGGCCGCCGTCGAGCGGCAGCAGCGGGAGCATGTTGAAGAGGAACAGGGAGACGTTGAAGTACACCAGCAGGTTCATGAACATGACCAGGATGCGCTCCGGCGGGAGGTCCAGGTTCATGAGTTCGCCGGTGATGCGGGCGGCGCCGACGACGCCGACGGGCGAGTCCTCGGCGCGCTCTCCGTCGCCGAAGGTGGCGTCCCAGAGGCCGGGGATCTTGCCGGGGAGGGCGACGACGGACTGGAGGCCGTTCTCCATGAGCTCGCCCATCCGGTCGGTGGTCTCGCCGAAGCCGAGCGGCGCGACCTCCGTCTTGGAGGCGAAGCCGAGGTAGCCGGCCTCCTCGTAGGCGAGCGGGCGGGCGACCTGGCCGTTCTCGTCCTTCTTCAGGACCTGGTTGGCGACGAGTGTCGGGTGCAGGTCGAGGCGCTGCCCGGAGCGCTCGACGGTGACGGTGGCCGGGCCGATGGTCTTGCGGATGTGGTCGGAGAGGGTGTCCCAGTCGGAGACGGGGACACCGTTGAAGGCGACGATCCGGTCGCCCTCGCGCAGCCCCGCCGCGAACGCCGGGGAGACGGGGTCGCCGGCGGCGCAGGCGTCCCGGTTGTCGCTCTGCTCGATGACGCACTTCTGCACGCCGGCGACCTGGGTGGTCTGGCCCTCGATGCCGAGGGTCATCAGGGAGCCGTAGAAGAGGCCCAGGGCGAGGACCAGGTTCATGAAGGGGCCGGCGAACATGACGATCACGCGCTTCCACGGCTTGCGCGTATAGAAGAGCCGGGTCTCGTCGCCGGGCTTGAGCTCCTCGTACGACGCCTCGCGGGCGTCCTCGATCATGGAGCGCCAGGGCGAGGTGGAGCGGGCCTCGATCTTGCCGTCGGCGCCGGGCGGGAACATGCCGATCATGCGGATGTAGCCGCCGGCCGGGATGGCCTTGATGCCGTACTCGGTCTCGCCGCGCTTCTTCGACCAGATGGTGGGGCCGAAGCCGACCATGTACTGCGGCACTCGGATGCCGAAGAGCTTGGCCGTGGAGAGGTGGCCCAGCTCGTGCCAGGCGATGGAGACGAGCAGCCCGAGGGCGAACAGGACGACTCCGAGGATCGTCAGGAGCACTTCCGTCATGCGCGCGCCTCCGCGGTTGCCTTCGCTGCGAGCTCTCGGGCCCGGGCCCGCGCCCAGGTCTCCGCTTCCAGGACGTCCGGCACCGTCAGGGAGGTTCCCCCGGTGGGCCGACCGTGTTCGGTGACGACCGCCGTGACGGTGTCCATGATGCCGTTGAAGGGGAGCCGGCCGGCGAGGAACGCCTCGACGCACTCCTCGTTGGCGGCGTTGAAGACGGCGGGGGCGGTGCCGCCGAGCTCGCCGACGTGCCGGGCGAGGTTCACCGACGGGAACGCCTCGTCGTCCAGCGGGAAGAACTCCCAGGTGGAGGCCGTGGACCAGTCGAAGGCGGGGGCCGCGTCGGGGACCCGCTCGGGCCAGCCGATGCCGATGGCGATGGGGCCGCGCATGTCCGGCGGGGTGGCCTGGGCGAGCGTGGAGCCGTCCGTGAACTCGACCATCGAGTGGACGTACGACTGGGGGTGGACGACGACCTCGATGCGGTCGAAGGGGATGTCGTAGAGGAGGTGCGCCTCGATGACCTCCAGGCCCTTGTTGACCAGGGTCGCGCTGTTGACCGTGATGACCGGGCCCATCGCCCAGGTCGGGTGGGCGAGCGCGTCCTCGCGGGTCACGTGCTCCAGCTCGGCGCGGGTGCGGCCGCGGAAGGGGCCGCCGGAGGCGGTGACGACCAGCTTGCGGACGTCGGCGCGGGTGCCGGCGGCGAGCGCCTGGAAGAGGGCCGCGTGCTCGGAGTCGACCGGGATGATCTGGCCGGGCTTGGCGAGCGCCTTGACCAGGGGGCCGCCGACGATCAGCGACTCCTTGTTGGCGAGGGCGAGCGTCCGGCCGGCCTCCAGGGCGGCGAGGGTCGGCGCGAGGCCGATGGAGCCGGTGATGCCGTTGAGCACCGTGTGGCACGGGGAGGCGGCGAGCTGGGTGGCGGCGTCGGGGCCGGCCAGGAGCTCGGGCAGCGGCTCGGAGCCGTACAGCCCCTTCAGGGCCGTGCGCAGCTCCTCCACGGTCTCCTCGCGCGCGACGGCGACCTGGGCGACCCGGAGCCGGTGGGCCTGCTCGGCGAGCAGCCCGATCCGGCTGCCGGAGGCGGCCAGGGCGGTGACCCGGAAGCGGTCGGGGTGGCGCAGCACCAGGTCGATGGCCTGGGTGCCGATGGATCCCGTCGAGCCGAGGACGACGACGTCCCGGCGTCCTTCGGTGGTGTCGAAGGCGATGTGCGGGTCGGCGAGAGGAGAGGGGCGGTCGCTCATGCCCCCCATTCTTGCCCCAAACGCTGTGCGCTCTTCACGGGGTCCGGGCGAACGCGCCGAACTCGTGGTGGAAGTCCGGGAAGGTCTTCCTCACGCAGCCGGGGTCGTCGAAGGTGATGCCGGGGGTCCTGAGGGCGGTGACCGCGAAGGACATGACGATCCGGTGGTCGCCGTGGGTGGCGATCTCGACGGGTCCGGCGGGGGTGCCGGGCTGGATCTCGATCCAGTCCGGGCCGGTGGTGACGGTGATGCCGAGGCGGCGGAGGTTCTCGGCGCAGGCGTCGAGCCGGTCGCACTCCTTGACCCGGGTGTTGGCGACGTCCTCGATGCGGACCGGCCCGTCGGCGAAGGGGGCGATCGCGGCGAGGGTCGGCATGGTGTCGGAGATGTCGCGCATGTTGACGGTGAGTCCGCGCAGGGTGCCGGTGGAGCGGACGGTGGTGGCGTCGGCCGTGACCTCGACCTCGGCGCCCATCCGGCGCAGTACGTCGACGAAGGCGAGGTCGCCCTGGAGGGCGCCGGTGCCGAGGCCGGGGACGGTGACCTCGCGGCCGGGCTGGAGGGCGGCCGCGGCGAAGAAGTAGCTGGCGGTGGAGGCGTCGGGCTCGATCGGGTAGCGCGCCGCCTCGTAGCCGGTGGGGGCGACCCGGTAGGTGCGGCCGTCACGGGCGACCTCGGCGCCGAAGGAGCGCATCATCGCGAGGGTGATCTCGACGTACGGCTCCGAGACCAGGTCGGTGACGGTGATGTCGAGGCCCTCGGCGGTGAGCGGGCCGAGCATCAGCAGGGCCGTCAGGTACTGGGAGGACTGCCCGGCGTCGAGGGTGAGCGCGCCGCCCTTGACGCCGGCGGCGTGCACGGCGAGCGGGTGGTGCCCGTCGCGCTCGCCGTGGCGCAGGTCCACGCCCAGCTCGCGCAGGGCGGTGGAGAGCGGGCCGAGGGGCCGGCGGCGCATCTGGGCGGAGGCGTCGAAGCGGAAGGTGCCGTGGCCGGCGGCGGCGAGGGTGGGCAGGAAGCGGGCGGTGGTGGCGCCGTCGCGGCAGTACACGTCGGCGTCGGCGGTCCCCGGTCCGGCGGGGCGGCCCTCGATGTGCCAGGCGCCGGGCTCCCGCCGGACGGCGTAGCCGAGGGCGCCGAGCCCTTCGGCGAAGCCCTCGGTGTCGTCGGAGACGAGCGGGCGCAGGAGGGTGGTGGTGCCCTCCGCGGCGGCGGCGAGGAAGAGCGCGCGGGCGGTGACGGACTTGGAGCCGGGGATGTCGATGACGGTCACACCGCCCATCCTGCCGCGCCGGCCGGACCGCCCGTCGCCGCGTTCCGCTCCGTGGACGGGCGGGGGCGTACGGGCGAGGGCGGGGTTTACGGAACGGACACGGCCGGAGGCGTACGGGCGAGGGCGCGGCCCGAGACGTACGAAAGGCGGCCCGAGCCCCCGCACAGTGGGCTCGGACCGCCTGGTCTCGTGGTGCGGCGCGTCCTACAGGGCGAGGCCCGTCAGGACGAGCACGCGCTCGTAGGTGTAGTCGTCCATGGCGTACGCGACGCCCTCGCGGCCGACGCCGGAGCGCTTGGCGCCGCCGTACGGCATCTGGTCGGCGCGGTACGAGGGGACGTCGCCGACGATCACGCCGCCGACCTCCAGCGCGCGGTGGGCGCGGAAGGCGGTCTGCAGGTCGTGGGTGAACACGCCGGCCTGGAGGCCGAAGTCGGAGTCGTTGACCGCGGCGAACGCCTCGGCCTCGCCGTCGACCTTCGCGACGGTGAGGACCGGGCCGAAGACCTCGGCGCGGGCCAGGGTGACGTCGGCCGGGAGGTCGGTGAGGACGGTCGGGGCGTAGGTGGCGCCCTCGCGCTTGCCGCCGGCGAGGAGCTTCGCGCCGGCCGCGACGGCCTCGTCGACCCAGGACTCGACGCGCCGGGCGGCGGCCTCGTCGACGAGCGGGCCGACGTCGGTGGCGTCGTCCGCCGGGTCGCCGGTGACCTGGGCCTCGACGGCCGCGACGATCTTCGGGAGCAGGCGGTCGTAGACGGTGGCGTCGGCGATCACGCGCTGCACGGAGATGCAGGACTGGCCGCCCTGGTAGTTGGAGAAGGTCGCGATGCGACTCGCGGCCCAGTCCAGGTCGGCCTCGGAGGACCAGTCCGGGAGGACGACGGCGGCGGCGTTGCCGCCCAGCTCCAGGGTGCAGTGCTTGTGCGGCACGGACTCGGCGATGGCGTAGCCGACCTTGTCCGAGCCGGTGAAGGAGATGACCGGGAGGCGCTCGTCCTGGACGAGGGCCGGCATGCGGTCGTTCGGCACGGTGAGGATCGACCAGGAGCCGGCGGGCAGGTCGGTCTCGGCCAGGATCTCGCCCAGGATGAGGGAGGAGATCGGGGTGGACGGGGCCGGCTTGAGGATGATCGGGGCGCCGACGGCGATGGCCGGGGCGACCTTGTGGGCGCTGAGGTTCAGCGGGAAGTTGAAGGGCGCGATGCCGAGGACGACGCCCTTGGGGATCCGGCGGGTGAGGGCGAGGCGGCCCGCGCCGCCGGCCTCGGTGTCCAGGCGCTGGGCCTCGCCGGCGTTCCAGCGGCGGGCCTCCTCGGCGGCGAAACGGAAGACGGAGACGGCACGGCCGACCTCGCCGCGGGCCCACTTGATGGGCTTGCCGTTCTCGGCGGAGATGACCTGGGCGATCTCCTCGGTGCGCTCGGCGAGCCGCTTCGACACGTGGTCGAGGGCGGCGGCGCGGACGTGCGCCGGGGTGGCGGCGAACTCGTCGACGACCGCGTGGGCGGCCGCGACGGCCTCCTCGACCTGGGCCTCGGTGGGCACGGCGACCTTGCCGACCAGACGTCCGTCGTACGAGTTCGTGACGTCGAAGGTGGTGTCGCCGGTGGCCTCGCGGCCGGCGACCCAGAAGGCGTGGGTGGTCGTCATTGCGTGTCCCGGCCCTTTCCGTTTCGGGGTGTGAGCGGTTGCTCTCCAGACACGTTAGGGCCGGGACCGGCGCGTGGCGTTTGTCCGTGATGGAGTGATGGGCGCGGCGGTCTGTCCGCTTCGGCCGAAGAGGCGGCGCGGTGCGGTGCCGGTCAGCGCTCCTCGTACGCGGTGAAGGGGCGGTAGCCGCCGGTCCTGGCGGGGATCAGACGTCCCTCGTACGCGAAGAGGTCCCGGATCTCGTCGCGGGAGGCGGCGACCGAGTCCGGGAAGGTCCGCATGTCGCGCTCCTCGCCGGTGTCGGCGTCCAGGACCAGCAGCCCGTCCTCGCCCCTGCTCGCGTACAGGTCGACCAGCGCGGTGACCCTCCCGTCGGCGACGCGCAGCCCGAGGACGTCCTCCAGGTCACCGAGGTCGGCGTGCCACAGGCGCCGTCCGCTGCGGAGGTCGAAGGCCGTGATCGTCTCGTGGTCGTACGCCTCGATCGCGTACAGCCGCCCGTACGCGATCTGCGCCTGGGCCGGCGCGGCGGTGGAGACGCGGCCGACGCCGTCGGCGCCGGGGGCGATACGGCCCTGGCGGCTCCCGTCGTCGCCGAAGGAGAGGACCGTCGGGTAGCCGCTCATGTCGAGGCCGTCCACGCTCACCACGGCGGGCTCGGCGGAGAGCAGGACGGGCATGTGGGTGACCCGCTCGACCGCCCGGCGCTCGTCGAGCTCGGTGGTCCAGCGGTGCGTACCGTCGGCCGGGTCGAAGGCGGCGAGCCGGACGTCGTCGCCCCCGCAGACGACGAGCGCGAGGACCTGGCGCTTCCCGGCGGCGACACCGTGCGGGAAGCAGCCCTTCGGCACGGCGGCCGACCAGCGGGGCTTGCCGGTGCGCAGGTCGAGGGCGCGCACGGCGCGGTCGGGGCGGACGAAGCCGGGCTGCCCGTCGGCCCAGTCCTGGCCCCAGTACGCGTACTCGTCACGGACGACGGCGAGCCCGCCGCCGACGGCGACGACGTCCTTCTCGTCCCGGATCTCGCCGTCGTCCGGGGTCCGGGCGGCTCGCCACAGCGCGCGCCCGTCCGCGAGGTCGAGGGCGACGACGGTCGCGCACCCCTCCCTCTCCCCGGCCGGCTCCGCGCCGGGGACGCCGCGTGCGCCCTGGGCGATCAGGGCGACGCCGTCCTCCGCGGTGCGGCTGACCGAGCAGATCGCTTCGCCCGCGGCCGGCGCGTAGCGCCAGCGCCGCGCGCCGGAGCGGGCGTCGAAGCCGGTGACGCCGTCGGAGCGGCTGCTGACGACGGTGTCGCCGGCGGCCCAGGCGCCGTTGCCGGAGTCCGAGCCGACGGTCTCACGCTCGGTGGTCCACACCTCGCGCAGGGAGTCGCCGGGGAGGTAACCCTCGCCGGACAGGACGCCGGCGGTGATCGCGCCGACGCCGGCGAGGAGGGCGAGGACGACGCCGCCGACGACGGTGCACCGGACGAGGCGCGAGCCGGTTGTCCGCGTCGTGCCTCCCCCCGCGCTCCCGCGCGTGGTGCCGCCCGTAGCGCTGCCGCGCGTGGCGCCCCCCGTACCTCTGCCGCTCTTCGCGCCCCCCGTCGCCCCTCTGCCGCTCTTCGTTCCCCCTGTCGTCCCTCTGCCGCTCTTCGCGCCCCCCGCCCCTCCGCCGGTCTTCGTCCCCGTCGCCGTCACCCTGACCCCACCCCTGTCGTCATGCTCACGACCCGCTGTTACGAGGGATCAGGGTAGGCCCGGGGCGGTCCTCGGCGGTCACCCCCTCCGCTCGGTGGTGACGATCAGGCAGACGGCCGCCACGACGATGCCGCCGCCGAGGAGGATCGGCCAGGTCAGGGCCTCGTCGAGGATCAGCGCGCCGAGGAGGACGGCGACGACCGGGTTGACGTACGCGTACGTGGCGGCGAGCGAGATCGGGGCGGACTGGAGGAGCCAGGCGTAGGCGGTGAAGGCGATCAGCGAGCCGAAGACGACCAGGTAGGCGAGGGCGGCCCAGGAACTGCCGGAGACGGCTCCCGGGTCGAAGCCGTGGTGCTCGCCGCGGAGCAGGCCGACGACGATGCCGCCGACGCCGCCGGCCAGCATCTCGTACACGCTCGCGGTGAACGGGTTGGCGGGCAGGGGCAGGCGGGCGGAGGAGACCGTGCCGAGGGACCAGAGCAGGGCGGCGAGGAGGACGGCGAGGACGCCGCCGATGCCGACGTCGCCGCTGAGCCCGGGGAGGGTGAGGACGGCGAGTCCTGCCACGCCGAGCAGGACGCCGCCGTACGCGCCGGGCCCGGGGCGCTCGCCCGCGGCGCGGCGCAGCAGCACGACCCAGACGGGGACGGCGGCGATCAGGAGGGCGGCGAGGCCGGAGGGGATGTCGGTCTCGGCGAGGTTGACGAGGCCGTTGCCGCCGAGGATCAGGAGCAGGCCGACGAGCGCGGCGGAGCCGAGCCGGCGCCGGTCCACCTTGAGGGCCGCGGGGCCGTGGCGCCAGGCCACGATCGCGGCGAGGAGGAGCCCGGCGACGATGAAGCGGGAGCCCGAGGCGAGGAAGGGCGGGACGGTCTCGACGACGACCCGGATGCCGAGGTAGGTGGAGCCCCAGACGACGTACACGATGGCGAGGGCGGCCCAGACGGCACCGCCGAGGCGCCGCCGCCCGGGCGGACCGGGCTTCTCGGGGAGGGCGGCCGGGGAGACAGAGGTGGAGGGGGCGGGGGCGGGGGCGGAGAGGGCGGCGGGATCGTGACCGGGATCGGCGGCAGGGCTTGTCATGAGCAGGAGATTAGGGATTCCGCCCGCGTCCGGCCAGGAATTCTGCCCGCCACCGGGCAGGATCGGCCGTTATTTCTCTCCCTCGCCCGTGGTCTTGAGCGCCAGCCACAGCTCCATGCGGACGTCCGGGTCGTCGAGCGAGCGGCCGAGGATCTCCTCGACGCGCCGCATGCGGTACCGCAGGGTGTGCCGGTGGACGCCCAGGTCGGCCGCGGCGGCGTCCCACTGGCCGTGCCGGGAGAGCCAGGCGCGCAGCGAGGCGACCAGGTCGCCGCGGCCGGTCGCGTCGTGCTCGCGCAGCGCCCGGAGCATGCCGTCGGCGAAGGCCCGTACGGCGTCGTCGGCGAGGAGCGGCAGGACGGAGCCGGCCGCCAGGTCCTCGTGCTCGACGAGGGCGCGGCCGCGGCGGCGGGCCACCGAGAGGGCCTGCTCGGCCTGTTTGTACGCGACGGCGGCGGTGACCGGTCCCGCGGCGGCGGAGAGCCCGACGACCACCCCGGTCTCCTCGGCCTCGCGCTCCGCGTACCCGGCGCAGGCGGCGACGACCGCGCCGCCGTCGCCGGCGAGGACGACGAGCCGGCCGTCGCCCTCGGGGACGGTGAGCACGGCCTCGCCTGCGCGGGCGGCGGCGGCCTCCAGGGCCTCGGCGAGGACCGGCAGCGGGGGTTCGGCGGGGGCCTGCTCCCCGCCGGCGGGTTCGGCGACGAGCAGCCGGAAGGGGGCGTCGAGAAGGCCGCCGTACACGTCTCCGGCGACGGTACGGGCGTGCTCGGGCTGCCCGGCGAGCATCATGCGCAGCACGGCGGCGCCCAGCCGGTGCTCGGCGGCCTGGAGGGAGCGGGAGCGCTCGGTGGTGAGGGTGAGCAGGGCGATCGCCGAGTGGACGGCGTACCGCTCGGCGGTGCCGAGGGGCGCGCCGGTGCCGACGGCGAGGGCGCCGCGGACCCGGCGGCCGGTGCCGAGGGACTGGAGCTCGACGCGGTCGTCGGTGCCGCCGACGACGGCGCTGGCGGGGGCGGGCCGTTCGCGCAGCCGCTCGACGTCCGGGGTGAGGCGGGCGGCGCGGCGGGCGGCCCAGTCGGGCGCGACGGCGACGACGGTGCCGGCGGCGTCGTAGAGCGCGGCCCAGCCGTCGACGTGGGCGGCGAGCCGGGCGACGACGGCGTCGGGCCCTTCGGCGAGCGCGGCCCGGGTCAGCTCGCGCTGCGCCTCGAAACCGGCGGTCACGGCGCGGTACTGGTCGGCGGCGATGGCGGCGGAGACGGCCTTGCTGATGGCGAGGAAGGGGGTCCTGCGCGGCACCTCCAGGAGGGGCAGGTGCTCGGCGCGGGCGGCTTCGAGGAGGGCGCCGGGGATCTCGTCGTAGTTCACCCCGACGGCGAAGCCGAGCCCGACGACCCCCGCCCCGAGCAGCCGCCGCACGTACCGGCGCATCGCCTCGCCGTCCTCGGCGTCGAGCGTCAGGGCGGTGGTCAGCAGCAGCTCCCCGCCCTCCATGTACGGCACGGGATCGGCCAGCTCACTGACGTGCGCCCACCTGACGGGCGTGCCGAGCCGGTCCTCCCCGGCCCGGACGACGAGCCGGAGGGACGAGTGCTGAACGAGCGAGGCGAGGGTGGGCGGCATCGGAAACCGGCGGACCTTTGAGCGGACCGAACACGGAAGAACCGCACCCGGCGACGGGACACCGCTGGGGAGGGCGGCGCACCCGATTGTGCCAGGGCCGCCGGGGGGCCGCTCTCAGCTGCGCAGGTCGACCAGGAGCGGCGGGGTGTGTTCGCCCCGCACATGGGTGAGGGAGAGGACCGCGTGGCCGGGCGGCACGCCGTGCGCCAGGTCGGATGCGGACCACCGCTCCCGCTCGACCTCGCGGACGGTCACCGCGTCGGTGGTGACGGCCCTGCCCGTGACGAGCTTGCGCACGGCGTGCGCCACCCGGGTGAGCGGCTCGTCGGAGCGGACGGTCCGGCTGGTGACGTCCCGGGTCTCCACCCACTCGGTGCCCCAGGTCTCCGCGAACCGCTTGCCGTCCCACGTGGTGACGCCGGCGAGGGCGAAGCGGCAGCCGACGGCGCCGAACAGCGCGGTGCGCAGGTGCTCGGGGACGTCCTCGACGGTACGGAGCCCGAGGACGACGCCGGCGTGGGCGGAGCGCAGCCGCTGGAGGCCCCGCACCGTGTGCGCGGTGAGCGTGTGCGCGGCGTCGTCGAGCACGAGGCAGGCGAAGCGGGAGCGGTCGGTCCGTCCGACGGTCCGTCCGAGGAACTGGGCGAACACCAGGCGGGTGAGGAGCCGGGAGGCTTCGGCGTGGCCGGTCTCCGGGAGGTCGATCCGGACCCGCACGGGGTGGTCCAGGGCACGCATGGTGAAGGGCGCGGTCGCCCCGGAGGTGTCGAAGAAGCCGGCGAACGCGGGGCGGTCGAGGAGGGCGATCCGGTCGGCGAGGAGGGTGGCCGGGTCTCCGTCGGCACCCTGCTGCCGTGCGCGGGCGTCGAGTTCGCGGACGAGGGAGGCGTGGCCGGCCTCTTCGAGGGACGTGCGCAGGGCCTGGAGGAGCGCGGGGGCGCCGTCGAGGAGTTCCCGGAGCTCGGGGACCGAGGGGAAGCGGTCGTGGACGGCGTGGAAGGGGCCGAGGAGCTGGGCGAGCGTGGTGGTGGCGCGCCGCGTGTCGGTGGTGTCGGTGGCCAGGACGTCGGCCAGCAGCGCGGCCGCCCGGTCCGGGTCCGAGGTGCCGCCGTAGAGGTCGAGGTCGTGCGGGGAGGCCGGGTCGCCGACCCGGATGACGACGTCGTACGACTCGTCCGGGCCGAGGGGCGCGGCGTCGGAGCCGACCACGACGACCGCGGCCTGTCCCGCGAGCGCCTGGAGGCAGAGGGACTCGACGAGGGGCCGCACGAGGCGGGTCGTCTTGCCGCTGCCGGAGGGGCCGACGACGAGCATGCCGGTGCCGAGCACGTCGGGGTCGACGGCGAGGCCGGTGGTGCGGCGCGCGTACGGGTTGCGGGCGGTGTCCGTGACGGTGCCGAGGCGCACCTGCCGGAGGGCGAGGTCGTGTGTGGCCGCCCGGCCGGCGAGGGAGCGGGCGCCGGAGGGGTGGAGGAAGGCCGCCGCACCACGGGCGTGGACCTCGCGGAGGAAGGCGGCCCGCCGGTCGGGGGCGTGGCCGGCGCGGTCCCAGGCGGTCCTGATCCGGGCGTAGTCGATGTCGTTCATGGCGCCGGAGGCGGCCTCGGCGGCGAGTCGGTCGGCCGCTTCGGTGAGCCCGGCGGCCCTCAGGTCGGGCCAGGCGGCGAGGTCGGCAGCGGGCGCGGGTGCCGCGGGGGCCGCGGCGGCACCCTGCTGCGCGGTGGTGCGGCGCAGGGCGAGCCAGGCGAAGGGGAGGGCGGTGGCGATGGTGAGCAGCAGGGTGGCCGTGTCCTCCATCTCCTGGTTGGCGAAGACCGCGTCGGGGGTCGTCAGCTCGTACGGCAGCATCGAGAGGACGAGCGGGCGCAGCGGCAGCCAGTCGCCGCGGACGAGGGCGATGGTGAGGAGGCCCGCGGCCGTGGCGAGGGCGATCTGGGCCCGGCGGCCGTAGGCCCGGGCGAGCCGGTTCCAGGCGTACGGCCAGCGGCCGAAGCGGCCGATCCCGCCGAAGACGGCGACGAAGAGGACGAAGCGGTAGACGGCCAGGGCGACGGGGCCTCCCGTGCCGGGCACGGGCGCGCCTCCGAGCGGGCGCCACCAGTCGCCGGGCGTGAAGAGCCGGATCGGCACGCTCCAGTAGGGGATGTAGCCGTTGCGGAGCAGCGACCAGAGCAGGACGGCGACGAGGAAGGAGATCGTCGCCCCGGCGAGTACGGTCCGCAGCGGTGTCTCGTCCGGAGCCTGATCGGGGCGGGGAACGTGGCCGTACCGCCAGACGCCGGGCGCGGCCTCGGGGCGGGGCGTCCGCAGCCAGTCGACGAGGCCGGTCCCGCCGCGGGCGGCGGAGGGCGCGCCGGCCGGCCTCGGCGGCGCGGTCGCGGGCATGGGCGGTACACCGGGGGGCGGCCCGGCCGGGCGGGGGATCTCGGCGTGCGGATGCCCGTCGTGCGTGCTCCGCGAGCCGTGTGTGCCCTCGAACTCCATGTCCCCTGCCCCCTGGCCCTTCGACTCCGCGGCGCTGTCGTCCGGGCCCAATCTAGAGCCTCGGTCACGGATCGTGCCCCGGATCAGGGCGATGGCACGGAGTCGGCCCGGACGAGCGCGCGTATGGCCGATACGGACAAGGACACGCCGGGACCACTCCCATCCGTAGCATGCGCGCGGCACGCGGCCCCGCCTAGCCTGCGGAGGAAACCCGCAAGAGCGTCCAGAACACCCCAGGAGCCCCGCATGAACGCTGTCCCGCAGGAGCGGCGCGTCGTCACCGCCATTCCCGGTCCGAAGTCGCAGGAGCTTCAGGCTCGCCGGCTGGACACCGTCGCGGGGGGCGTGGGCTCCACGCTGCCCGTGTTCACGAAGCGCGCGGGCGGCGGCATCATCGAGGACGTCGACGGCAACCTGCTGATCGACTTCGGCTCCGGCATCGCCGTGACCTCCGTGGGCGCCTCCGCCGAGGCCGTGGTGCGCCGCGCCACCGCGCAGCTCCAGGACTTCACCCACACCTGTTTCATGGTGACGCCGTACGAGGGCTACGTGGAGGTCTGCGAGGCGCTGGCCGAGCTGACCCCGGGCGACCACGCCAAGAAGTCCGCGCTGTTCAACTCGGGCGCCGAGGCGGTCGAGAACGCCGTCAAGATCGCCCGTTCGTACACCAAGCGCCAGGCCGTCGTCGTCTTCGACCACGGCTACCACGGCCGCACCAACCTCACCATGGGCATGACGGCGAAGAACATGCCGTACAAGCAGGGCTTCGGCCCGTTCGCGCCCGAGGTCTACCGCGTGCCGGTCGCCTACGGCTACCGCTGGCCCACCGGCGCCGAGAACGCCGGCCCCGAGGCCGCCGCCCAGGCGATCGACAACATCACCAAGCAGATCGGCGCCGAGAACGTCGCCGCGATCGTCATCGAGCCGGTCCTCGGCGAGGGCGGCTTCATCGAGCCGGCCAAGGGCTTCCTGCCGGCGATCGTGAAGTTCGCCAACGACAACGGCATCGTCTTCGTCGCGGACGAGATCCAGGCCGGCTTCTGCCGTACCGGCCAGTGGTTCGCCTGCGAGGACGAGGGCATCGTCCCGGACCTCATCACCACCGCCAAGGGCATCGCGGGCGGTCTGCCGCTCGCCGCCGTCACCGGCCGCGCCGAGATCATGGACTCCGTCCACGGCGGCGGCCTCGGCGGCACCTACGGCGGCAACCCGGTGGCCTGCGCCGGTGCGCTCGGCGCCATCGAGACGATGAAGGAGCTGGACCTCAACGGGAAGGCCAAGCGCATCGAGGAGGTCATGAAGGGCCGCCTCACCGCGATGCAGGAGAAGTTCCCGGTCATCGGTGACATCCGCGGCCGCGGCGCCATGATCGCCATCGAGCTGGTGAAGGACCCGGCGACGAAGGAGCCGGCCGCCGACGCCGCCGCCGCGCTCGCCAAGTTCTGCCACAACGAGGGCGTGCTCGTCCTCACCTGCGGCACCTACGGCAACGTGCTGCGCTTCCTCCCGCCGCTGGTCATCGGCGAGGACCTCCTCAACGAGGGCCTGGACGTCATCGAGGCGGCGCTCGCCGCCCTCTGAGCCGGGATCCCGTACACGGTGTGAAGACTCTGTGGGGGGCCGATGGCGGGACGCGTTTCCCGCTGTCGGTCCCCCTCCTCGTGCCGTACGGTCTTCCCCAGATGAGAGAAACACCCGGGGCGGAGCATCCCCAGCCCCGCCCGGACCGTGCCGAAGCGCACACCACCGGAGCCTCGTGCTCCGGGACTCCTCACCGATCGGATGGCCGCCCGCCCCACACCCCCCGGGGCGCGCGGCAGCCCGATCCCCTCGGCCGCCCCGGAACCACCCCCCCTGTTCCAGGGCGGCCGACTCTCTTCTCGGCGCTCGTCGCCCTCGCCGTCGTGACCTGGCAGGTGCTCGTCCACGGCCCCTTGACCAGGCTCGACGAGCGGGTGTCCGCGGCCGTGGTGGACTCCGTCCCCCGGCGCCTGAGCGAACTCGCCTCCGACCTCGGCAATCTGACGGTCGCACTCCCCGTACTCGCCGCCGCGATGGCGTACGCGGTGTGGCACGGCCGCCGCGCCGACGCCCTGTACGCCGGCCTCGCGATGGCCGCCGTACCGCTCCTCGTCATCCCGCTGAAGGAGTGGACGGCCCGCCCCGGCCCCCTCGAACCCTGGGCCGAGGGCTACTATCCCTCCGGCCACACGGCCACCGCGATGGTGGCCTACGTCGGCGCCGCCTTCCTGGTCTCACGCCGGCTCGTCCCCGCCGCCGCCGCGCTGACGGCGGTGACGGGGACGGGCCTGGTGCTCCGCGGCTTCCACTGGCCCCTCGACGTGCTCGCCTCGGTCGCCCTCTGCCTCCCCCTGCTGCGCTGGCCGGTCCTCGCGGAGCGGTACCGTCGGGACGGGCGGGGCGCGAGGGACGGCACCAGGGGAGGGCACTCATGGCGGACGCGGAACGACGGTACGCCGTCACGGTCGACGGACGGTCGTACGAGCTGATCCCGTCGACCGGGAAGGTCATCCTCCCGGCGCGCGGAGCGAAGATCCACCACGATCCCGGGTGCCGGCACCTGACGGACGCCCACGCGCTCGAACACCGTCCCGACCCGGACGGGCTGACCTGGCGGCGCCTCCTGGACGCGGAGGACCCGGCCTCCTTCGCCGCCTCGGCCGGACTGCTCAACGGCCGGTCCCGGCCCGTCACCGGCGTCTGCTCCTGCGCGCTGCGGCCGGTCGCCGACAGCCACGCGGAGACCCTGCCGTACTGGCCGGTCGACGAGGCGCTGCGGGTCTTCGACCGGGAGCGGTACCGGGCGGACGTCGAGGCGGCGGACCGGCGGGCCGAGGAGATCCGGGCGGCCTTCCCCTGGGAGGAGTGGCCGACGCTGACGCTGGACCGGTACGCGCTCGGCCAGCCCGACGTGCCCGGGCACCAGGCGTACAGCTATGTGCTGGAGTTCGGCAGCAAGGCGCTCGGCAGCATCACCGGCGGCACCGCCAAGAAGCACTTCCTCTACCGCCAGAACAACGGCGCCTGGTGGTTCGACAAGCGGTACGCGGATCTCGACCGGGCCTGGGAGCAGGTCCGGGCCGGGCTCGTCGCCGCCGTGACCGCCGCCCGCGAGGGCCGGGTCCGGGACATCGACGAGCTCGCCGCGGTCCGCTCCGGGATCATGGTCGTCGCGAAGACGCTGCGGATCTACGCCCCCGACGCGGTCCTTCCGGTCTACTCGGACAGCTTCACCCAGCACTACCTGGACCGGCTCGCGCCCGGAAGCTCCGCGAAGCTCCAGCCCTTCGCCCGCAAGGAGCTGCTGAAGTCGCTGGTGGACGAGGACCCGCGGTTCGCGGGCTGGCCGCCGCAGCTGGTCTGGTACTTCCTCGACTGGTGGGCCCCGGCCCGCCGCACCGCGCCCCGAACGGTACGGATCGGCGTCTCGGAGCCGGGGGAACGCTGGGCGGAGTTCGTCCGGGCCGGGCTCGTCCCCGTCCGGGCGGACCGGGTCGGCGACCTCCACCGGTACGCCGACGAGGACGAGTTCACCGCCGCCTACCGGGAGGCGTACGCGGAGACCGGCGGGGAGGCGCGGGAGGACGGCGGACTGTCCGGCTCCCGGCGCGCGGCCCTCGCCGCCGAGCTGTGGAGCCTGCTCGATCTGCGGCCCGGCGACCGGGTGGTCGCGACCCGGGGCCGGAGCGAGGTGCTGGGCGTCGGCCGGGTCACCGGCGACGGCTATGTGTGGCTGGAACTGGACGAGCCGGACCTGCCGTCGGGGCACGCGGTGGCGGTGCGCTGGGACGAGGGGTATCCGGGCACCCTGGACGAGCCGGTGGCCGACTGGGGGGCCGGGCTCGTGTCGGACGTGCCCCCCGCGCTGTGGAAGGCGGTCCGGGCGCTGCCGGCGTCCGGCGGCGCGCCCGCCGAGGAGGAGACCGCCGGGATCGAGGCCGTCGAGATCCCGCCGCTCGACGACGGACTCCAGCGGATCGACGACGCGCTCGAACGGCGGGGCCAGGCCGTGCTGTTCGGGCCTCCCGGAACCGGGAAGACGTACCAGGCGCTGCGGTACGCCGTGCGGCGGCTGGGCGAGCTGTCCGAGGACCTCGCGGGCGTGGACCCGCTCGCCGAGCCGGGGAGCGAGGAGTTCGGCGCGACCATCGAGGCGCTGCGGGCGTCGGGACGGCTGACCATGGTCACCTTCCATCCCAGTTACGGCTACGAGGACTTCGTCGAGGGACTGCGGCCCGTGCGGGGCGGCGCCGGCTTCACCCTGGAGCCGGTCGACGGCGTCCTCAAGCGGGTCTGCGCGGCCGCGGCCGCCGACCCCGGCCGGCTGTACCTGCTGGTCGTGGACGAGCTGAACCGGGGCAACCTCCCGCGCATCCTGGGCGAGTCGATCACCGTCCTGGAGAAGGACAAGCGCGGTCTTCCGGTCACGCTGCCGCTCTCCGGCGAGGCCCTCCGCGTCCCGCCGAACGTACGGCTCCTCGGCACCATGAACACCGCCGACCGCTCGGTCCGGATGCTCGACTCGGCCATCCGCCGCCGCTTCGCCTTCATCGAACTCCTCCCGGACTCCCGCCCCTTGCGCGACCGCCGGGTGGACCAGCTGCACCTGGCGGACTTCCTCGACGAACTCAACCGGCGCATCCGCGTCCGGCTCGACCGGGAGAAGCAGATCGGGCACGCGTTCTTCCTGCCCGAGGGCGTCCCCGTCTCGACCGCCGCCGAGTTCGCCGCGATCGTGCGGGGCGAGATCCTGCCGCTGCTCCAGGAGTACGCCTACGACGACTACGGCCTCCTCGCCGCCTTCCTCGGCGACGCCCTCGTCGACGCCGTGGGCCACACCCTGCGGGAGGTCTCCGACGAGGCACTCGTCACCCATCTGTACGAGGAGCTCCAGGTCGGTTCCGGTGCCGAGTGACCGGGCGGCCCGCCTCGGACTCGTCGAGTACGGGACCCGCGTCTTCGACGGGGTCCGGCTGACGGAGACCGACCGGCGGCTGCTCGCCGACGGGTCCCTGGACGGCCGCCTGAGGGTACGCGAGCTGCGGGGCGACCGGCTGGAGGTGGCGGCCGGGCCGTACGTGGGAACGGTGCGCCTCGAAGGGGCCGAGATCCAGGTGCTCCCCAAGTACCTGGGCGGCGACCTCGACGTGCTGCGCATGGTCGACCACGCCTGGGGCGGCGTGCGGGAGGCGCTGCCCACCGCCCAGGACTTTCCCGGCGGCCGGCCGAACCTGAGGGACCTGGTCTGTCTCATGGTCGTCGAGCACGGCGAGCGGCTGCTGCGGCACGGGGTGCGGCGCGACTACCTGACGGTGGAGGACGACCTGCGGGTGGTCCGCGGCCGGCTGCTGCCCGACCGCCAGCTGCTCCACCACCACGGCCGGCTGGACCGGCTGGCCTGCCGCTTCGAGGAGCACGACGCGGACGTCCTCGACAACAGGATCTGCGCCGAGGCGCTGGCCGTCGCCGCCAGGACCGCCCGTCCGCCCGGGATCCGCGCCCGGGCCCGCCGGGCGGCTGGGCTCTTCGCCCAGCACGCCCCGACCCCGCCGGGCGACGTCCGCACGGCCCTCGCGGCGGTGACGTACCACCGGAACAACGAGCACTACCGGCCGGCGCACCGGTGGGCGGGGCTGCTCCTGACGGGTGGCGGTCTGGACGGTCTGTTCGCCTCGGGCCCGCTGGCCTCCCGCGCCTTCCTCATCGACATGAACCGGCTCTTCGAGGCGTTCGTGACCCGGCTGCTCGAAGAGGGCGCGGCCGGTGCCGGCCTGCGGGTGGAGCGCCAGACCGCCCGCTCGGAGGTGCTGTTCGACGAGCGGGCCGGGCGGAGCTACGGGACGGTGCGGCCGGACGTGCTGATCTCGGGCGACCGGGGAGGGGCGCCCTTCCGGCTGCCGGTGGACGTCAAGTACAAGCTCTACGCGGAGAAGAAGCTCTCCCCCGAGGACCTGTACCAGGCGTCGCTGTACGCCCTGACGCTCGGCCGCCGGGAGGACGGGCGGCCGCCCGTCTGCGCCCTGGTGCACCCGGGCGCGGGCGCGTCCGGCGGACACCGGGTCGCGGTGCGCGGCCTGGACGGGGCGGTGACGAGCCGGGTCCGGTCGGTCCCGCTGGATCTGGGCGCGGTGCTCGCCGAACTGCGCGGGCCGGAACCCCGGTCGGTCCCGGCCCGGCTGTTCGGCGAGCTCGTGCGGTGACGGTGGCGGGTGCCGCCGTCAGTTCCAGGTGTACGCGTCGAAGTTCCGGCTGAACTCCCACTGGTTGAAGCGGTCCCAGTTGATGGACCAGGTCATCAGGCCGCGCAGGGACGACCAGGTGCCGTGGGTCTGGTAGGTGCCGCAGTTGGTCTTCTTGGTGAGGCAGTCGAGGGCCTTGTTCACCTCGGCCGGTGTGGTGTGGCCGTTGCCCGCCTGGGTGGAGGCGGGGAGGCCGATGGCGACCTGGTCGGGGCGCAGGCCCGGGAAGAAGCGCTCGGCGTTGCCGGCGACCGGGAAGCCGGTGAGCAGCATGTCGGTCATGGCGATGTGGAAGTCGGCGCCGCCCATGGAGTGGTACTGGTTGTCCAGGCCCATGATCGGGCCGGAGTTGTAGTCCTGGACGTGCAGCAGGGTGAGGTCGTCGCGCAGGGCGTGGATGACCGGCAGGTAGGCGCCGGCGCGCGGGTCCTGGCCGCCCCAGGGGCCGGAGCCGTAGAACTGGTAGCCGAGCTGGACGAAGAAGGTCTCCGGGGCCATCGTGAGGACGAACTTCGCGCCGTACTTGGCCTTGAGGGTCTTGATCGCCTGGATCAGGTTGACGATGACCGGGCTGGTGGGGTTCCGGAAGTCGGTGTCGCCGTTCTGGAGCGAGAGCGAGTGGCCCTCGAAGTCGATGTCGAGGCCGTCGAGGCCGTACTCGTCGATGATCTTCGAGACGGAGGTGACGAAGGCGTCGCGGGCGGCGGTGGTGGCGAGCTGGACCTGGCCGTTCTGGCCGCCGATGGAGATGAGGACCTTCTTGCCCGCGGCCTGCTTGGCCTTGATGGCGGCCTTGAAGTCCGCGGCGGACTCGACGTTCGGGCACTCGGTCGCCGGGCAGAGGCTGAAGCGGATGTCGCCCGAGGTCACCGAGGTGGGTTCGCCGAAGGCGAGGTTGATGACGTCCCAGGAGTCCGGCACGTCGGCCATGCGGGTGTAGCCGGAGCCGTTGGCGAAGCTGCTGTGGAGGTAGCCGACGAGGGCGCGGGCGGGCAGTTCGCCGCCTCCCCCGCCGCCGCCGGAGGTCGTGGTGGCGCTGACGGCCGTGGACTTCGCGGACTCGCCGGCACTGTTGGCCGCGGAGACCTGGAAGGAGTACGGGGTGTTGGCGGTGAGTCCGGTGGCGGTGTACGAGGTGCCGGTGACCGTGGCGACGAGGGTGCCGCCGCGGTAGACCTTGTACGAGGTGGCGCCCGCGACCGCCGTCCAGGTGAGCGGCACCGTGGTGGAGGTCGGGCTGCCGGCGGCGAGGCCCGTGGGCGTGGCGGGGATCGTGACCGGGTCGCCGCCGGGGCCGAAGAGGGAGAGGTCGTCGGCCTGGTAGGCGGGGGTGCCGTACCAGCCGTGGGTGTAGACCGTGACCGAGGTGGTGTTCGCTCCCGTGGTGAAGGTCTTGCTGAGCTTCTGCCAGTCCGGGGCCGACTGGGTCCAGGCGTATCCGTCGGCGGTGCCGGTGCCGGTGACGCCGAGGTAGACGTAGCTGCCGCGGACCCAGCCGCTGAGCGTGTAGGCCGAGTTGGGCCGCACGGTGAGGGTCTGGGAGCACTTGGCGTTGTCGCTGCCGGCCGGGGTCGCCTGGAGCGCCTTCGTCCCGCCGTGCACGGGCGTGGTGATGACGGCGCCGCTGCCGGCCGTACAGCTCCAGCCGTCCAGGCCGGCCTCGAAGCCGCCGTTGCGGGCGAGTTCGGAGTCCGCGGCCTGGGCGGCGGGGGCGAGCGCGGCGAGCCCGCCGAGGGCGAGGGCGCCCGCGAGGAGCAGGCTGAGAGGTCTGGTGCGGTCCACGACTGCCTCCGGGGGTGGGGGATCGGAGTGGAGCGCGCCACAGCATGGTCCAGACCAATCGAGTGGTCAAGACCTCTGGACGGAGCGGGACTTCGAGAGGGGCGCGCACGGGGGCCGCCTCAGGAGGCGCTCCCCCCGTGCGACTGCGTCCGGGCCAGCTCCCCCGCCGCCTCGTGCATGGCGAGTTCGAGGAGTGAGGCGTCCGTGAGCGTGCCCCGCCCGTCCGGGGCCACCAGCCAGCGCACTCCCCCGGTCACCCGCCCCGGGTACGGGACGACGATCCAGGTGCCGGGCCCGGCGCCGCGGACGCCGGTGCCGAGCCAGCGGGCGGCGGTGCCGGGCGGGACGAAGAAGCCGATCCGGGCGTCGCCGAAGTCGGCGAGGACGGGTCCCGGCCGGTCGACCAGGCGGGTCAGGACGTCGAGGGCGGGGTGGCCGAGCTCGCCCGGCAGGATCAGCACGTCCCAGCGCCGGCCGGCGGGCAGCAGGGCGACCCCGTGCGGGTTGCGCTCCCACTCCCAGCGGCAGGCGTCGGGATCCGGCGCGACCGCGGCCAGCCATTCCACCGCTGCCCTGACTCCGGAGGCCCCCGTAGCTGTCATCGTGCGTACTCCTCTCCGTGGGGACGCGCGGAGGTGCGCGTCCACACGGAGAGAGCGCGATGGTTCCCCGCTCTTACGCGGGTTTTCCTACCCATCGGTTGTGATCTGAATCACATCACCGGGGTGAGGGAGGGGTCAGCTGTCGAAGCCGAGGCCCAGCTTGTCCATCGCCTTCAGCCACAGGTTCCGCCGTCCGCCGTTGGCGTCGGCGCGGGCCAGCGACCACTTGGTGATCCCGATGCCGGCCCAGGCGATCGGCTCCGGCGGGAAGGGGAGCGGCTTGGAGCGGACCATCGCCAGCTCGGTGCGCTCGGTGCGCTCCCCGCCGAGGAGGTCGAGCATCACGTCGGCACCGAAGCGGGTGGCGCCCACGCCGAGGCCGGTGTAGCCCTGCGCGTACGCCACCTTGCCCTGGTGCGCGGTGCCGAAGAAGGCGGAGAAGCGCGAGCAGGTGTCGATCGCGCCGCCCCAGGCGTGGCTGAAGCGGAGCCCCTCCAGCTGCGGGAAGCAGGTGAAGAAGTGCTCGGCCAGCTTGAGGTACGTCTCCGGGCGGTGGTCCATCTCCGCCTGCACCTTGCCGCCGAAGCGGTAGATGGCGTCGTAGCCGCCCCAGAGGATGCGGTGGTCGGCCGTGACGCGGAAGTAGTGGAACTGGTTGGCGGAGTCGCCGAGGCCCTGCCGGTTCTTCCAGCCGATCGAGGCCAGCTGCTCCTCGGTGAGCGGCTCGGTGACCAGCGCGTAGTCGTAGACCGGGACGGTGTACGGGCGCAGCCGCTTGACCAGCGACGGGAAGACGTTGGTGCCGAGGGCGACCCGGCGGGCGGCGACCCGGCCGTACGGGGTGCGGACGGCCATGCCGGCGCCGGCCGCCACCAGGTCGAGGCCCGGGGTGTTCTCGAAGATCCGCACGCCGAGGTCGAGGCAGGCCCGCTTGAGGCCCCAGGCGAGCTTCGCCGGGTGGAGCATGGCGACGCCGTCGCGGTCCCACAGGCCGCCGCGGAAGGTCGGCGAGTTCACCTCGGCCCGGACGGCGTCCTGGTCGAGGAGGGTGAGGCCGTCGGCGAGGCCGAGCCGCTCGGCCTCCTCGTACCACTCGTGGAGCTCGTCGACCTGGTACGCCTCGGTGGCGACGTCGATCTCGCCGGTGCGCTCGAACTCGCAGTCCAGTCCGTAGCGGGTGACGGCCTCCTCGATGGCGTCGAGGTTGGCCGCGCCGAGCCGTTCCAGCTTCGGCAGCTCGCCCGGCCAGCGGGCCAGGCCGTTGCCGAAGCCGTGGGTGAGGGAGGCGGCGCAGAAGCCGCCGTTGCGGCCCGAGGCGGCCCAGCCCACCTCGCGGCCCTCGATGAGCACGACGTCCTGGGAGGGGTCGCGCTCCTTGGCGAGGAGCGCGGTCCACAGTCCGCTGTAGCCGCCGCCGACGACGAGGAGGTCGCACTTCTCGGTGCCGGTGAGGGCGGGCAGGGCGCCGGGCTTGCCGGGGTCTTCCAGCCAGAAGGGGACGGGCTGGGCGTCGGAGAGAGATTGTGCAGCGAGACGCATGGCGACTGGGGCCATGGTTTCCAACTCCTTCGGTGCCTGAGAGCTTCCTACACTCAGGCTGTTGCTGTCTTCTTGCGCCGGTTCGTAATGATTTGCCCGGCCACGACGATCAGTACCGCGAGGACGAACATCGCGGTGCCGATCACGTTGATCTGAACGGGGGTACCGCGCTGTGCCGAGCCCCAGACGAACATGGGGAAGGTCACGGTGGAGCCCGCGTTGAAGTTGGTGATGATGAAGTCGTCGAACGAGAGTGCGAAGGCGAGCAGGCCGCCGGCGGCGATGCCGGGCGCGGCGATCGGCAGGGTGACCCGCAGGAAGGTCTGCGCGGGCCCGGCGTAGAGGTCGCGCGCGGCCTCCTCCAGGCGCGGGTCCATGGACATGACCCGGGCCTTGACCGCCGTCACGACGAACGACAGACAGAACATGATGTGGGCGATGAGGACCGTCCAGAAGCCCAGTTCGATGCCCATGTTGAGGAAGAGCGTGAGCAGCGAGGCGGCCATGACGACCTCGGGCATCGCCATCGGCAGGAAGATCAGCGAGTTGATCGCGCCGCGCGCCCGGAAGCGGTAGCGGACCAGGGCGAAGGCGATCATCGTGCCGAGGACGAGGGCGCCGACGGTGGCCCAGGCGGCGAGCTGGAGGGAGAGCGTCAGCGACTCGCACATGTCGGCGACGCCGCAGGGGTCCTTCCAGGCGTCCAGGGAGAACTGCTGCCAGGAGTAGTTGAAGCGCCCGTTCGGCTTGTTGAACGAGAACACCATGACCACGACGTTCGGCAGGATCATGTACGCGAGCGTCAGCAGGCCGGCGATGACGACCAGGTTCTTGCGGAGCCAGCTCATCAGACGAGGTCCTCCGTTCCCGCCTTGCGGATGTAGACGGTGACCATGAGGAGCACGATCGCCATGAGGATGAAGGACAGGGCGGCGGCCGTCGGATAGTCGAGGACGCGGAGGAACTGCGACTGGATGACGTTGCCGATCATCTTGGTGTCGGTGGAGCCGAGCAGTTCGGCGTTGACGTAGTCGCCGCTCGCCGGGATGAAGGTGAGCAGGGTGCCGGAGACGACGCCGGGCATCGACAGCGGGAAGGTCACCTTGCGGAAGGTCGTGGCCGGGGAGGCGTACAGGTCCTGGGCGGCCTCGTGCAGCCGGCCGTCGATCCGCTCCAGCGAGGTGTAGAGCGGCAGGATCATGAACGGCAGGAAGTTGTACGTGAGGCCGCAGACGACCGCCATCGGGGTGGCGAGCACCCGCTCGCCCTCGGTGAAGCCGAGCCAGCTGGTCACGTCGAGGACGTGCAATGCGTTGAGGACGTCCACGACGAGGCTGTCGTCGGCGAGGATCGTCTTCCACGCCAGCGTCCGGATGAGGAAGCTGGTGAAGAAGGGCGCGATGACGAGGACGAGCAGCAGGTTGCGCCAGCGGCCGGCCTTGAAGGCGATGAGGTACGCGAGCGGGTAGCCGAGCAGCAGGCAGAGCGCGGTCGCGGTGCCCGCGTACAGCAGCGAGCGCAGCAGCTGCGGCCAGTACTCGGCGAAGGCGTCGACGTACGTCTGGAAGTGCCAGGTGACCTGGAAGCCCTCTTCGAGGGAGCCGGTCTGCACCGAGGTGGACGCCTGGTAGACGAGCGGCAGGGCGAAGAAGACGAGCAGCCAGAGGATGCCGGGGAGCAGCAGCCAGTAGGGGACGAGCCGCTTGCGGGTGGGGGGCTTGCGCAGAACCGGTTCCTCGACCGGTCCCGGCGCCTCCTTGGTCAGGGTGGTGCTCACGAGGCGTCCTCCACCGTCTCCACGCCCGCGTCGATGTCCTGATCGGCGTCGAGGCCGAAGGTGTGGGCGGGGTTCCAGTGCAGGACGACCTCGGCGCCGGGAAGGAGTCCCGCGCGCCGGTCGACGTTCTGCTCGTACACCTGGAGCTCGGCACCGGCCGGCGAGTTCACCACGTACTGGGTGGAGACGCCGATGAAGGAGGAGTCGACGATCCGGCCGGTGACCCGGTTGCGGCCGTCGGCGATCGAGCCCGCGTCGTCGGCGTGCACCAGCGAGATCTTCTCGGGGCGGACGCCGACGAGGAGCCTGCCGCCCCGGCGGGCGGCGTCGGTACAGCGGTCGCCGGGGACCGTGAGCTTGCCGCCGCCGGCGGTGACGACGACGTCCGCGTTCCCGGCGCCCGTCTCGACGACCTCGGCCTCGATCAGGTTGGAGGTGCCGAGGAAGTTGGCGACGAAGGTGGTGCGCGGGTTCTCGTACAGGTCGGCGGGGGCGCCGAGCTGCTCGACCCGGCCGCCGTTCATGACCGCGACCTGGTCGGCCATGGTCATGGCCTCCTCCTGGTCGTGGGTGACGTGCACGAAGGTGATGCCGACCTCGGTCTGGATCCGCTTGAGCTCCAGCTGCATCTGGCGGCGCAGCTTGAGGTCGAGGGCGCCGAGCGGCTCGTCGAGGAGGAGCACCTGCGGGTGGTTGATGAGGGCGCGGGCGACGGCGACGCGCTGCTGCTGGCCGCCGGAGAGCTGGTGCGGCTTGTGCTTGGCCTTGTCGCCGAGCTGGACGAGCTCCAGCATGTCGTCGACCTGCTTCTTCACCGACTTGATGCCGCGCCGGCGCAGACCGAAGGCGATGTTCTCGGAGATGTCCATGTGCGGGAAGAGCGCGTAGGACTGGAAGACGGTGTTGACCGGCCGCTTGTAGGGCGGGAGGTCGGTGACGTCCCGGTCGCCGAGGAAGATCGTGCCGGTGGAGGGGTCCTCCAGACCGGCGATCATGCGCAGGGTGGTGGTCTTGCCGCAGCCGGAGGCGCCGAGCAGGGCGAAGAAGGAGCCCTGCGGGACGGTGAGGTCGAGCGGGTGGACGGCGGTGAAGGAGCCGTAGGTCTTGCTGATCCCGGTGAGTCGGACGTCGCCGCCGGTGGTCTTGTCAGTCATGGGTTAGCGGTCCCGGATCTTCGTGGCTTCGTGGCCTGGTGACGGTGGACGACGGCTCAGGCGCCGATGAGCTTGGCGAACTTCTCCTCGTACGCCGACTCTTCCTCGCTGGTCAGCGAGCGGAAGGCGCGGGACTTCCTGGCCATGGCCTTGTCCGGGAGGATCAGCGTGTTGGCCGCGAGCTCGGGGTCGATCTTGGCCAGTTCGTCCTTCACCCCGTCGACGGGGCAGACGTAGTTGATGTACGCGGCGAGCTGGGCAGCCACCGGGAGCTCGTAGTAGTAGTCGATGAGCTTCTCGGCGTTGGCCTTGTGCCGGGCCTTGGCGGGGACGAGCAGGTTGTCGGTGGACGTGATGTACCCGGCGTTCGGGATCGTGTACTGGATGTCCGGGTTGTCGGCCTGGAGCTGGATGATGTCGCCGGCCCAGGCCAGACAGGCGGCGATGTCGCCCTTGTCCAGGTCGGAGGTGTAGTCGTTGCCGGTGAAGCGGCGGATCTGCTTCTTGTCGACGGCCTTCTGGAGGCGGCCGATCGCCTCGTCGAAGTCGGCGTCGGTGAACTTCCCCGGGTCCTTGCCCAGGTCGAGCAGGGTCATGCCGACGGTGTCGCGCATCTCGGTGAGGAAGCCGACCCGGCCCTTGAGCGCGGGGTCGTCGAGGAGCTGGCTGACCGAGTCGACCTTCTTCCCGCCGGTCGCCTTGGTGTTGTAGGCGATGACGGTGGAGATGCCGGTCCAGGGGTACGAGTAGGAGCGGCCCGGGTCCCAGTCGGGGCGGCGGAACTGCGCGGAGAGGTTCGCGTAGGCGTTGGGGAGGTTCGCCGGGTCGAGCTTCTGCGCCCAGCCGAGCCGGATGATGCGGGCGGCGAGCCAGTCGGTGACGCAGATCAGGTCGCGGCCGGTGTCCTGGCCGGCCGCGAGCTGCGGCTTGACCTTGCCGAAGAACTCGACGTTGTCGTTGATGTCCTCGGTGTACTTGACCTTGATCCCGGTGCGCTTCGCGAACGCCTCCAGGGTGGGGCGGGACTTCTCGTCCTCGCTGACGTCCATGTACTCGGTCCAGTTGGAGAAGCTGAGGGTCTTCTCCTGGGCCGAGTGGTCGGTGGACGCGGGGCCCTGGTCCTCCCGCTTGGCCGGCGGGATGCCGCAGGCGGTCAGGGCGGCGAGGCCGCCGACCGTGAGCGCGCCCACGCCGCCGGCCCGCAGCAGCGACCGGCGGCCGATGGCGCCCCGGCCGCTGGTCATGCTGCGCCGGATCGCCGCCAGCTGGGCTGCGGACAGGCGGTCGGGCTCGTACTGCTCCATGCGCTGTGCCCTTTCGGGATGGTGACGCCGCTGGTCGGGCGGCGGATCGGCTATCGGTCCCCGAAGATCGTGCGGTGCCAGTCCTTGGCCGCCACCGCGGTGTTGTCGAACATCACATGCTTGACCTGCGTGTACTCCTCGAAGGAGTAGGCCGACATGTCCTTTCCGTAGCCGGACGCCTTGTATCCGCCGTGCGGCATCTCGCTGATGATCGGGATGTGGTCGTTGACCCAGACGCAGCCGGCCTTGATCTCGCGGGTGGCCCTGTTCGCCCGGTAGACGTCACGGCTCCAGGCGGAGGCGGCGAGGCCGTACGGGGTGTCGTTGGCGAGCCGGATGCCCTCGTCGTCGCCGTCGAAGGGCAGGGCCACCAGGACCGGTCCGAAGATCTCCGACTGCACGACCTCGCTGTCCTGCGCGGCGCCGGTGATCAGGGTGGGCCGATAGTATGCGCCGTTCTTGAGCTCGCCACCAGGGGCTTCGCCTCCGGTGACGACGGTCGCGTAGCCGCGGGCCCGCTCGACGAAGCCGGCCACCCGGTCCCGCTGGACGTGCGAGACCAGCGGGCCGAGGTCGGTGGCGGGGTCGAAGGGGTCGCCGAGCCGGACGGTCTCCATGAGCTCCGCGACCCGGGCGACGAAGGCGTCGAAGAGGGGGCGCTGGACGTAGGCGCGGGTGGCGGCGGTGCAGTCCTGGCCGGTGTTGATGAGGGAGGCGGCGACGGCGCCGTGGGCGGCGGCCTCCAGGTCGGCGTCGTCGAAGACGACGAAGGGGGCCTTGCCGCCGAGCTCCAGGTGGAGCCGCTTCACGGTGGCGGTGGCGACCTCGGCGACCCGCTTGCCGACCGGGGTGGAGCCGGTGAAGGAGGTCATGGCGACGTCGGGGTGGCCGACCAGGTGCTCGCCGGCCTCGCGGCCGGAGCCGTTGACGATGTTGATGACGCCGTCGGGGATGCCGGCCTCGGTCGCCGCCTGGGCGAACATCAGGGAGGTGAGCGGGGTCAGCTCGGCGGGCTTCAGGACGATGGTGTTGCCGGCGGCGATCGCCGGGAGGATCTTCCAGGCGGCCATCTGGAGGGGGTAGTTCCAGGGGGCGATGGAGCCGACCACGCCGATCGGCTCGCGCCGGACGTACGAGGTGTGGTCGCCGGAGTACTCGCCGGCCGACTGGCCCTGGAGGTGGCGGGCGGCGCCGGCGAAGAAGGCGGTGTTGTCGACGGTGCCGGGCACGTCGAACTCGGTGGTGAGCCGGATCGGCTTGCCGCACTGGAGCGACTCGACGCGGGCGAAGTCCTCGGCCTGCTCGGCGAGGACCGCCGCGAAGCGGTGCAGGGCGTCGGAGCGCTCGCCGGGGGTGGCGCCCGCCCAGCCCGGGAAGGCGGCCTTGGCGGCGGCCACGGCCGCGTCGACGTCCGCGGTGGAGGCGAGTGCGTAGGTGTAGACGCTCTCGCCGGTCGCCGGGTCGACGACGCTGTGGGTCCGTCCCGAGGTTCCCGGGCGGAGTCGTCCGCCGATGTACTGCGCGCCGTCCGCGAAGCGGTCCGTCACCTGGAAGCGGTTGCCCATGACGCTCTCCGTTGTCCCAGCTCGAATTGAGTGCCGATCCTGACAGAGGGATACAGCTCGAACAAGTGATTCCGTTGTTGCCTTTTGGTTACCCGACGGAATCGGTCGACCAAGTGTCGAGGTCCCGGGAAAATCTTCGTACGGAGTGTCTGTCGCGGATGTCAGACTCGCGTGCATGATGACCGTCGAATCGCTGACACAGCAGGTCAGCAGGGGTGACAGGGTGAAGTGGCTGCACTTCTGGGGCCACCGCGCGGCCCCGGACGGACGGCTCACCCAGAGCTGTCTGAGCCAGTGGTGGCCGTCACCCTTCGAGGTCTCCGGCGTGCGGTACGCGACGGCGGAGCACTGGATGATGGCGGCGAAGGCCCGCCTCTTCGGCGACGCCGAGGCGGAGCGGGCCGCGCTCGCCGCCGCCACCCCGGCCGAGGCCAAGAACGCGGGGCGGCTGGTCCGCGGCTTCGACGAGACCGTGTGGGCGCGGGAGCGCTCCGGGATCGTGGTGGCCGGCAGCGTCCACAAGTTCGCCTCGGACGAGGGGCTGCGGAGCTATCTGCTGGGGACCGGCACCCGGGTCCTCGTGGAGGCGAGCCCGCTGGACCGCGTCTGGGGCATCGGCCTCGCCGCCGGCGACCCCGGCGCCCACGACCCGGCCCGCTGGCGCGGCCTCAACCTGCTGGGCTTCGCCCTGATGGAGGCCCGGGAGCGGCTGCGTACGGAGTCCCAGGGCCTGTCCGGCCGACCCTAGCGGCGGGCGTCGACGACGAGGGCGGCCGAGGTCCGCTCCCCGCCCTCGCTCTCCCGGTACTCCTCGGTCACCATCACGGCCCACACGATGAAGGCGAGGAACGCCGTCCCGAGGACGAGGGAGACGGTGCCGAGGACGATGCCCGCGGTGGCGGCCCCGCCGTTGCTCGCCTCGCCCCGGTTGGCGCGCTTGCGGCCGAGGATGCCGAAGATCAGGGCGAGGACGCCCAGCACGATCGCCGGGACGCCCCAGAGCCAGAAGAGGCAGGTGCCGATGATGCCGAGCACCATGCCCGCCGTGCCCAGACCGTTGCTCTGGCCCGGCAGCGGCCCGTAGGGCGTCGGGCCGGCCGGCGGATAGCCGTACGCGCCGGTCGGGGCGCCCGCCGCCGGGTAGCCGTAGGCGGGTCCTGCGGGCGGGTGGCCGTACCCCGGCGCGGCCGGGCCCGGCGGGTAGCCGTACCCGGGCGCGGACGCCGGCGTCCCGTACGCGGCGGGGCCGCCGGGGGCGACGGGAGGCGGCGGCAGCTCTCCGCCGGCCGCGTCCCCGGTGGGTATCGAGGTGATCGTCGGCTGGTCGTGCACCGGCACCCGCTTGCCCGGGTCCACCGGGGTCGCGGCGCGGTCCGGCGCGGCCCACGGGTCGTTCGTGCCCCGGCCCTGCGGGCGCGGCTCGGCGTGGTCGGACATACGGGGCTCCCTCCGTGGTCCCGTCATGCTACGGCGTCCCCCGCGGCGCTCACCGCCCGGCCTACGATGACCCGATGACCGATCTCCACCCCTTCATCGCGGGCCTGCCCAAGGCCGAGCTGCACGTCCACCACGTGGGCTCCGCCTCTCCCCGGATCGTCTCCGAGCTGGCCGCACGGCATCCGGACTCCAAGGTCCCCACGGACCCGGAGGCGCTGGCCGACTACTTCACCTTCACCGACTTCGCGCACTTCATCGACGTGTACCTGTCCGTCGTGGACCTCGTGCGCACCCCGGAGGACGTCCGGCTGCTGACCTTCGAGGTCGCCCGGGACATGGCCCGGCAGAACATCCGCTACGCCGAGCTGACCATCACCCCGTACTCCTCCACCCGCCGCGGCATCGACGAGCGGGCGTTCATGGCGGCGATCGAGGACGCCCGCAAGGCGGCCGAGGCCGAGTTCGGCACGGTGCTCCGCTGGTGCTTCGACATCCCCGGCGAGGCCGGCCTGGAGTCCGCGGAGGAGACCGCGCGGCTCGCCGTCACCGACGGCATCCGCCCCGAGGGCCTGGTCTCCTTCGGTCTCGGCGGACCGGAGATCGGGGTGCCGCGCCCGCAGTTCAAGCCGTACTTCGACCGGGCACGGGCGGCCGGGCTCCACTCGGTGCCGCACGCCGGCGAGACCACGGGCCCCGAGACGGTGTGGGACGCGATCCGCGACCTGGGCGCCGAGCGGATCGGGCACGGCACGAGCTCCGTGCGGGACCCCGAGCTGCTCGCGTACCTGGCGGAGCACCGGATCGCCCTGGAGGTCTGCCCGACCTCCAACATCGCGACCCGGGCGGTGGCGACGCTCGACGAGCACCCGATCCGGGCCATGGTGGACGCCGGTGTCCTGGTGACGGTGAACAGCGACGACCCGCCGATGTTCGGCACCGACCTGAACACCGAGTACGCCGTCGCCGCCCGGCTCCTGGAGCTGGACGAGCGCGGGCTGGCCGCCCTCGCGAAGAACGCGGTGGAGGCGTCCTTCCTCGACCCGGCCGGCAAGGACCGGCTGGCCGCCGAGATCGACACGTACACGGAGAACTGGCTGGCGCGCTGAACCCCGGCGAAGAATGGGGGCCATGCGATCTGTCACTGTCGTAGGCCATCGCGGCGACCCGTACCGCGCCCGTGAGAACACCCTCGCCTCGATCGGCTCCGCCTTCGCGGCGGGCGCGGACGCGGTCGAGGTCGACGTCCGGCTCACCCAGGACGAGGTGCCCGTCCTCCTGCACGACGACACCCTGAAGCGGCTGTGGCGCCACGACCGGCCGCTCTCCTCGCTCACCCACGCGCGGCTGCGCGAGCTGACCGGGGGCGGGGTGCCGACGCTCAGGGACGCGCTCCTGACGGCCGGGGCGCACCGGCTGATGCTCGACCTGCCCGGCGGCAACGAGGCGTCGGTCCGCAGGATCGTCGGCGCCGTCCGCGAGGCCGGTGCCGGCGAGCGCGTCTACTACTGCGCGGGCGCGGTCGCGATGCTCCAGGTGCGGGCGGCCGACCCGCACGCGGAGATCGCCCTCACCTGGACCTCGCTGGCGCCGCCGCGCCCCGCGCTGCTCGACGCGGTCCGCCCGAAGTGGCTCAACTACCGCTTCGGCCTTGTCAGTAGGGAACTCGCCGAGCGGGTGCACCGGGACGGTCTGCTCGTCTCGGCCTGGACGCCGGACACCCGCAGGACCATGCGTAGGCTGATCGCCAACGGGGTCGACTCGATCACCACCAACCGCGTCGACGTCCTCGCCTCCGTCCTGCGAAAGGTTCCCTGATGAACGACCGGATCCGCACCGACATCGCCCACAACGCCCGGGTGTGGAACTACTGGCTGGGCGGCAAGGACAACTATCCGGTGGACCGCGCCGTCGGCGACCAGGTCACCGCCTTCCACCCGAGCATCGGCGAAGTCGCCCGCGCCGACCGGGCGTTCCTCGGCCGCGTGGTGACCGGACTGGCCACGGACGGCATCCGTCAGTTCCTCGACGTCGGCACGGGCCTGCCGACCGCCGACAACACCCACGAGGTGGCGCAGCGGGTCGCGCCGGACGCCAGGATCGTCTACGTCGACAACGACCCGATCGTCCTCACCCACGCCCGGGCGCTGCTGACCAGCTCCCCCGAGGGCGTCACGGCGTACGTGGACGCCGACGCGCACGACCCGGAGAAGATCGTGGCGGCGGCCGGCGAGGTCCTGGACCTGACGCGCCCGGTGGCGGTGCTGATGCTCGGCATCCTCAACTTCGTCCTGGACACGGACGAGGCGCGGTCGATCGTGCGGACGCTGATGGCCGCGGTGCCCTCGGGCAGCCATCTCGTCCTCACCCACCCGACGTACGACGCGGAGCTGGGCGGCGAGGGCAACCGGGAGGCGATGGCGTTCTGGAACGAGAACGCCACCCCGCCCATCACCGCCCGCACCCGCGAGGAGTTCACCTCCTTCTTCGACGGCCTGGAGCTGCTCGCCCCGGGCGTCGTCTCGTGCGCCCGGTGGGGGGCGCCGGAGGCTCCCGCGGTCGCGCAGTTCGGCGCGGTGGGCCGCAAGCCGTAATGCGGATACGGGGGACGGGGCAGGCCCGCGAGTGGGGTGCGGCGCATCCGCGGGCCGTGGACGCGGGGCTCGCGCTGCTGGTGCAGGCGGCGGTGACGATGCCCTTCGTGGTGCCGCGTCCGCCGGAGCTGGAGCCGGCGACCTGGGAGGCGTACGGGCTGACGACGCTGACCGTGCTGCCGCTGGTGTGGCGGCGGCGGGCGCCGATGGCGGTGCTGCTCGCGGTGATCGCCGCGAGCGCGCTGTACCGGCTGGCGGTGGAGGGCCCGGGACAGCCGCTGCCGTACCAGGGGCTGGTGTGCGTGCACACGGTCGCGGCGCTCGGGACGGCCCGGCAGCGGGCGGTGGCGGCCGCGCTGCTGGTGGTCGCGGTGCCGGTGTCGGTGTGGCTCAACACCCGGTCGGCCCGCGAACTCACCTTCTCGCTCTTCGTGTTCGGCGCGGCCTATGTCTTCGGCCGGCTGACGGACGCCCGGCAGCGGGCGCAGGTGGTGGAGGCGGAGCGGGCGGCCGCCCGGGAACGGGCCCGGATCGCCCGGGAGATGCACGACATCCTGTCGCACGCGGTGAGCCTGATGATCGTGCAGGCGGAGGCCGGCCCGGTGGCGGTGCGCAGGGCTCCGGAGCGGGCGGAGGCGGCCTTCGAGGCGATCTCCGCGACCGGCCGGGACGCGATGGACCAACTGCGGCGGATGCTGGGCGTGCTGCGGGAGGAGGACCCGGGCGGCGGCCGGTCGCCCCAGCCGGACCTGGCGGAACTGCCCGCGCTCCTGGACCGGGTGCGGGCCGGCGGCCTCGCCGTGCGGTACGAGACCTCCGGCGAGGTGGCGGGGCTGCCCGCGCCGCTCGCGGCGACCGCGTACCGGATCGCGCAGGAGGCCCTGACCAACACCGTGCGGCACGCCCGGGCGCGTACCGCCACCGTCCGGATCGACCGCTCGGCCACGCACCTCACGGTCCTGGTGACCGACGACGGGCGCGGCCCCCGGCCGGCGGTGCGGTCCGCGGGCCACGGACTGGCGGGGATACGGGAGCGGGCGGCGGCGCACGGCGGCACGGCGACCGCGGCCGCAGGCCCGGGCGGCACCGGATTCGAGGTGCGGGCGGAGCTGCCCGTACCCTCCCCGGCGGAGGTGGGACCGTGACGATCCGTGTGGTGGTGGCCGACGACCAGGAGCTGGTGCGCAGTGGTTTCGCGCTGATCCTCGACGTCCAGGACGACATCGAGGTGGTCGCGGAGGCCGCCGACGGGGCGGCGGCGGTGGAGGCGGTGCGCCGGTACCGGCCGGACGTGGCGCTGCTCGACATCCGGATGCCCCGGATGGACGGGATCGAGGCGTGCCGGGCGATCAGCGCGGAGAGCGCCTGCCGGACGGTGATCCTGACGACCTTCGACTCGGACGCGTATGTGTACGAGGCGCTGCACGCGGGCGCGAGCGGCTTCCTCCTGAAGGACGTGCGCCGGGACGACCTGGTGCACGCGGTGCGGGTGGTGGCGGCGGGCGACTCGCTGCTCGCGCCGTCGGTGGCGCGGCGCCTGGTGGAGCAGTACACGGCGGGCGGTCCGCGCCGGGCGGCGGCGCCGGATCCGCGGCTCGACGTGCTGACGGGCCGGGAGCGGGAGACGCTGCTGCTGCTCGCGCGGGGCCGGTCGAACGCGGAGATCGCGGCGGAGCTGGTGGTGAGCGAGCACACGGTGAAGACCCATGTGGGCAACGTGCTGGCGAAGCTGGGGCTGCGGGACCGGATCCAGGCGGTGATCTGCGCCTACGAGACGGGGCTGGTGGCGCCGGGTCCTCCCCCGGCGGGGGGAGCTCCGGGTGCCGGCCCCTCCCCCGCGCGGGCGAGGGAGTGACGGAGGGGGACCGCCGGTGCGGGCGATCCGCGGATCGCCGCCGGTCAGCAGGATGGAACCATCGAGAACGACGGTTCACATCACGGGAGTTCGACCATGAGGAAGCCCACCCGCACCCTGCTCGCCGCCGCCCTGGTCCTGGGCGTCGCGGCGGGTCCCGCCGCCCTGTCCCCCGCTGTCGCGGCGCCCGCTCCGGCGGCGGCCGCGTCCGCACCCGCGTCCCCTGACCTGTCGGCGGTGCTCGCGGGGCTGCCGCGCGCCGACGCGACGGCGGCCCTGGTCCGGGTGGGCGGCACCGAGGGGGTCTGGCGGGGCAGCGCGGGCGTCCGCGACCTGGAGTCGGGGGCGCCGGCCGATCCGGCGGGCCGGTTCCGGGCGGGTTCGGTGACGAAGGTGTTCACGGCGGCGACGGTGCTCCAGCTGGCCGCCGAGGGCCGGATCGACCTGGACCGGACGGCCCGCTCGTACCTGCCGGAGCTGATCCCCGGCCGGTACGCGACGGTGACCGTCCGGCAGTTGCTGAACCACACGCACGGCATCCCGGCGCCGGACTTCCCCGGGACGACGGTGGAGGAGTGGTACGAGCACCGCTTCGACGTGCACGAGCCGGAGGAGCTGGTCCGCTCGGCGACCGCGAAGCCCCGCGAGTTCCGACCGGGCACCCGCCAGCACTACCTGAACATCGGCTACACGATCGCGGGTCTGGTCGTGGAGCGGGTGACCGGGGACGCGTTCGAGGAGCAGGTCGGGAAGCGGATCCTTCGCCCGCTCGGTCTGCGGGACACCTATCTGCCGGGCCGGGAGGCCGGGATCCGGGGGCCGTACAACCACGGCTACCAGCTGATGCGGCGGGAGGACGGGACGACCGGCCTGAGGGACGTGTCGGTGTGGCGGGCGACGGACGGGTGGGCGGCCGGCGATCTGATCTCGACCACGGCGGACCTGGAGCGCTTCACGCGGGCGCTGTTCGGGGGCCGGGTGGTCCGGGGGCCGCTGCTGGAGGAGATGTTCACCGTCCCCGGGGTCACCGACTTCCGGTCGGGCGAGCCGGCCGCGTACTCGGCCGGCCTGTCGGTGAAGCGGCTGGGCGGGCGTGAGGTGTGGGGCAAGACGGGTGGCCGCTGGGGCTACAACGCGGCCATCGCCTCGACCCGGCACGGGGAGCGGACGCTGGTCTACAGCGTCAACTCCACCGATGCCAAGGGGCAGTCCATGAACCGCACGGCCCTGGAGCTCATGCTGGCGACGTACGGGCAGCCGTCGGAGTGACGGCGCCGTCCGCCGCTTCGAGCCGCTTGATCATGCGGCGGACGTGGATCAGCGGGAGGATGCCGAAGACCCCGAAGGACATGTCGATGACCGACCACCAGAAGGGGATGTCCCGGATCGGGCCGCAGATGAGGGCGAGGGGGATGATGCCGACGCAGGCGATCATGCCGAACTCGACGACCCAGATGTTGCGGACGGGGTCCCGGTACACGCCGTAGAAGGCGACGGCGATGACGAGGTGGGCGAAGGCGAGCCAGTCGGTGCCGTAGAGCAGGTACGGGGCGTCGGCGCCGGCGGCCTCGAGCCCGCCGGCCACCTTGTGGATCCACTCGGCGAGGCCCGGGAGGGCCTGGGCGACCGGCGCGGCCCAGCCGGTCAGCGAGGAGTCGAGCCAGCGGAGTTCGGTGACGAGCGGGAAGGCGGTGAGCCCGCTCAGGACGAGACAGACGACGAAGAAGATCAGCCAGGCGCGGATGCGCGCGAGTAGGGCTCTGGGCCCGTTCGTGTCGCTCATGGGCCCAGCGTACGCCCCCTCTTGAACGTGTTCAGAAACGGGGGGGTCTCAGAGGCCGACGATCCCGTTCCACCGCTTGGCCATCGCGCGGCGCTCCGTGGAGCCGATGTCGCGGGCGATGGCGAGCCGGCCGCGCATCTCCTCGTCGGGGAAGATCAGCGGGTCCTCGGCGAGGGCGGCCAGCTCCTCGTCGCCGGAGTCGGCGAGGACGGCCTGGGCGGCCGGGACCGGGCAGACGTAGTTGACCCAGGCGGCGAGTTCGGCGGCGACCTCGGGCTCGTAGTAGTAGTCGACCAGCTTCTCGGCGTTGGCCTTGTGCGCGGCAAGGTTGGGGATCATCAGCGACTCGGCCCACAGCTCGCCGCCCTCCTCGGGGACGACGAACTCGATGTCGGGGTTGTCGGCCTGGAGCTGGATGACGTCGCCGGAGTACGCCTGGCAGGCGAGGACGTCGCCGGCGGCGAGGTCCTTGATGTAGTCGTTGCCGGTGAAGCGGCGGATGTGCCTCTTCCTGACCAGTTCCTCGATCCGGTCGCAGACCCGGTGGAAGTCGGCCTCGGTCCAGCGGGTGACGTCCACGCCGTCCCCCTGCATGAGCAGGGAGATGGACTCGTCGAGGCCGGAGAGGAGGGTGACCTTGCCGCGCAGGTCGGCGTCCCACAGTTCGCGGGTGGAGCGGAGCTCCCGGCCGAGCTTGCGCCGGTTGTAGGCGATGCCGGTGATGCCGGACTGCCAGGGCACGGAGTGGAGCCGGCCGGGGTCGAAGGCGGGGCGCAGCAGTTGCGGGTCGAGCCGGGCGGCGACGTGCGGCTGGGCGGCGCGGTCCATCGCCTGGACCCAGCCGAGGCGGACGAAGCGGGCGGCCATCCAGTCGCTGACGACGATGAGGTCGCGGTCGGTTGCCTGGCCGTTCATCAGGGCCGGGCCGACCTTGCCGAAGAACTCGTCGTTGTCGTTGATCTCCTCGGTGTAGTGGACGGAGATCCCGGTCCGCTTCCGGAAGGCGTCGAGGGTGGGCCGCTTCTGCGGATCGTCGTCGTCGGTGTCGATGTAGAGCGGCCAGTTGGCGAAGGTGACGGTCCGCTCGCGGCCGGACAGGTCGCGGCCGGCCCGGCGGTCCTCGGCGACGTAGGCGGGCTTGACGCCGCAGGCGGCGAGGAGGCCGGTGGCGCCGGCGGCGCCGAGGCCCCGCAGGAGGGACCGGCGCGGCATGGGTTTCCTGGCTGTCGCTCTCACCCGCGAAGCATCCCGTCCGGCTCCTCGGCCCCGCAATGGACGCTCCGTCGAGCGGCACGCCACGGCCCCGACACCTTGTCGATCATCCGATCGACGGTGCCGGGGCCGTGGCGTGCGGGCTACCGGGCGGTTCAGCCCAGCGAGGTCATCACGTGCTTGATGCGCGTGTAGTCCTCGAAGCCGTAGGCGGAGAGGTCCTTGCCGTAGCCGGACTTCTTGAAGCCGCCGTGCGGCATCTCGGCGACCAGCGGGATGTGGGTGTTGATCCACACGCAGCCGAAGTCGAGGGACCGGGACATGCGCATGGCGCGCTGGTGGTCCTTGGTCCAGACGGAGGAGGCGAGGGCGTACTCGACGCCGTTGGCGAACTCCAGGGCCTGGGCCTCGTCGGCGAAGGACTGGACGGTGATGACCGGGCCGAAGACCTCGTTCTGGACGATCTCGTCGTCCTGCTTGAGGCCGGAGACGACGGTCGGGGCGTAGAAGTAGCCCTTGTCGCCGACGCGGTGGCCACCGGCCTCGACCTTGGCGTGGGCCGGGAGGCGGTCGATGAAGCCGGTGACCTGCTTCAGCTGGTTGGCGTTGTTGAGCGGGCCGTAGAGCACGTCCTCGTCGTCCGGCTGACCGGTCTTCGTCTCGCTCGCGGCCTTGGCGAGGGCGGCGACGAACTCGTCGTGGATGGACTCGTGGACGAGCACGCGGGTGGCGGCCGTGCAGTCCTGGCCGGCGTTGAAGAAGCCGGCGACGGAGATGTCCTCGACGGCCTTGTCGATGTCGGTGTCCTCGAAGACCACGACGGGGGCCTTGCCGCCCAGCTCCAGGTGGACGCGCTTGACGTCCTTGGACGCCGACTCGGCGACCTGCATGCCGGCCCGGACGGAGCCGGTGATGGAGGCCATCGCCGGGGTCGGGTGCTCGACCATCGCGCGGCCCGTCTCGCGGTCGCCGCAGATGACGTTGAAGACGCCCTTGGGGACGATCGAGCCGATGATCTCGGCGATCAGGACGGTGGACGCCGGGGTGGTGTCCGAGGGCTTGAGGACGACCGTGTTGCCCGCGGCGAGGGCCGGGGCGAACTTCCACACGGCCATCATCATCGGGTAGTTCCACGGCGCGACCTGGGCGCAGACGCCGACCGGCTCGCGGCGGATGATGGAGGTCATGCCCTCCATGTACTCGCCGGCCGAGCGGCCTTCGAGGAGACGGGCGGCGCCCGCGAAGAAGCGGATCTGGTCCACCATCGGCGGCACCTCCTCGCTCGCGACGAGGGCGGTCGGCTTGCCGGTGTTCAGGACCTCGGCGGCGATGAGCTCGTCCGCGCGCTCCTCGAAGGCGTCGGCGATCTTGAGGAGCACCTTCTGGCGCTCGGACGGCGTGGTGTCGCGCCAGGCGGGGAAGGCGGCCGCGGCGGCCTCCATGGCGGCGTCGACGTCGGCCTGGCCGGAGAGCGGGGAGGTCGCGTACACCTCGCCGGTGGCCGGGTTGATCACCTCGATGGTGCGGCCGTCGGCCGCGTCGCGGAACTCCCCGTCGATGTAGTTGCGCAGCCGGCGCAGCTCGGTGGTCACTTGCCACCCCTCCTGTCACGTTCTGTCGTCGCACGGCGTTGTGCGGTGTCCCGATGGGTGAGACACCTCAGCCTACTTGCTCGGCTGACGCTTTCAACAGCCCTGGAGCCCTCCGACTTCGGATTCAGTGCCGAAAGAAGCTCCGAACAACGAATTACATCGCTCCGGGGTTGCGCGACGGTGCATCTCGGTGCACAGTGAAGTCGTGGCCAGTCGAAGCACAGACTCCAGAACCGGAACCGGTTCGTCCCCGACGATCGATGCCGTCTCCCTGGCGATCATCGAGCAGCTCCAGGAGGACGGCCGCCGCCCCTACGCCGCCATCGGCAAGGCCGTCGGCCTCTCCGAAGCGGCCGTGCGGCAGCGCGTCCAGAAGCTCCTCGACCAGGGCGTCATGCAGATCGTCGCCGTCACCGACCCGCTCACCGTGGGCCTGCGGCGACAGGCGATGGTCGGCATCCACGTCGAGGGTGACCTGGATCCGGTCGCGGAAGCGCTGACGGACATGCCCGAGTGCGAGTACGTGGTGATGACCGCGGGCTCGTTCGACCTGATGGTGGAGATCGTCTGCGAGGACGACGACCACCTTCTGGAAGTGATCAACAAGCGGATCCGCACGCTCCCCGGCGTGCGCTCCACCGAGAGCTTCGTTTACCTGAAGCTCAAGAAGCAGACCTACATGTGGGGAACCCGATAACCGTGAGCCAGGACCGCAGCGACCTCTCAAAGTCCGCCTACGACCACCTGTGGATGCACTTCACCCGCATGTCGTCGTACGAGAACAGCCCCGTCCCCACCATCGTCCGCGGTGAGGGCACCTACATCTTCGACGACAAGGGCAAGCGCTACCTCGACGGTCTCGCGGGCCTCTTCGTGGTCAACGCCGGTCACGGCCGCCAGGAGCTGGCCGAGGTCGCGTACAAGCAGGCCCAGGAGCTCGCCTTCTTCCCGGTGTGGTCCTACGCCCACCCGAAGGCCGTCGAGCTGGCCGAGCGCCTCGCGGACTACGCCCCGGGCGACCTCAACAAGGTCTTCTTCACCACCGGTGGCGGCGAGGCCGTCGAGACCGCGTGGAAGCTCGCCAAGCAGTACTTCAAGCTCCAGGGCAAGCACACCAAGTACAAGGTCATCTCGCGCGCGGTCGCCTACCACGGCACCCCGCAGGGCGCCCTGTCCATCACCGGCCTGCCCGCCCTGAAGGCCCCCTTCGAGCCGCTGGTCCCCGGCGCGCACAAGGTGCCGAACACCAACATCTACCGCGCCCCGATCCACGGCGACGACCCCGAGGCGTTCGGCCGCTGGGCCGCCGACCAGATCGAGCAGCAGATCCTCTTCGAGGGCCCCGACACCGTCGCCGCCGTCTTCCTGGAGCCCGTGCAGAACGCCGGCGGCTGCTTCCCGCCGCCGCCCGGCTACTTCCAGCGCGTCCGCGAGATCTGCGACCAGTACGACGTGCTCCTCGTCTCCGACGAGACCATCTGCGCCTTCGGCCGCCTCGGCACGATGTTCGCCTGTGACAAGTTCGGCTACGTGCCCGACATGATCACCTGCGCCAAGGGCATGACCTCGGGCTACTCCCCGATCGGCGCCTGCATCGTCTCGGACCGCATCGCGGAGCCGTTCTACAAGGGCGACAACACCTTCCTGCACGGCTACACCTTCGGTGGCCACCCGGTGTCCTCGGCGGTCGCCATCGCCAACCTGGACATCTTCGACAAGGAGGGCCTCAACCAGCACGTCCTGGACAACGAGGGCGCCTTCTTCTCGACGCTGCAGAAGCTGCACGACCTGCCGATCGTCGGCGACGTCCGCGGCAACGGCTACTTCTACGGCATCGAGCTCGTCAAGGACAAGGTCACCAAGGAGTCCTTCACGGACGAGGAGACCGAGCGCGTCCTCTACGGCTTCCTCTCCAAGGCGCTCTTCGACAACGGCCTGTACTGCCGTGCCGACGACCGCGGCGACCCGGTCATCCAGCTGGCCCCGCCGCTCATCGCCGACCAGGGCACCTTCGACGAGATCGAGGGCATCCTGCGCAGCGTGCTGACCGAGGCGTGGACCAAGCTCTGAGCCCCCGGGAACCCTCCCCCGAGGTTCCCTTCCTCACGCCGCCCTCACGGCGTGACCCATGCGGCCCGGGCATGCCGCCATCCGAGTGGATGGCGGCGGCCCGGGCCGCGTGCTGTCCGTACAAACGGATCCGAATACTTACGGTGCCCAGTGACCGACAGGCCCGACCCTCGTTCCCCCGGACGGGGGAACGCAAGAATCGGATCCGACATCGAGGTGTACGCGATGGCCCCACCGGACAACGACGTGCTCTGGGCGCGTTCCCTGCACTGCTCCCTGAACGGCACGGAGGCCCTCAGCGGCGTCTCCGTCGGCGTCCGCGAGGGCGAGATCCTCGCCGTCACCGGACCCCGCGGCAGCGGCAAGACCACCCTGCTGCGCTGCCTCTCCGGCGAACTCCTCGCCCAGAAGGGCGAGGTCTGGTTCAACAGCTCCCCCGTCCACACCCTCCCCCCGGCCCACCGCGAACGGCTCCGCCGCGAACGCTTCGGCTGGATCGGCCCCGACGACGGCCTCGTCCCCGAACTCACCGCCTGGGAGAACACCGCCCTCCCCCTGCTGCTCCGCGGCGTCCCCCACAAGGCCGCGAAGACCGCCGCCGGCGAATGGCTCGACCGCCTCGACATCGGCGACCGCGCCCGCACCCGCCCGCACGGCCTGACCCGCTCCCAGCGCCAGCGCACCGCCATCGCCCGCGCGCTCGCCGCGGGCCCGGCCGTCCTCTTCGCCGACGAACCCACCGCCGCCCTGCACCGGGCCGACGGCGCGCAGGTGCTCCGCACCCTCACCGCCGCCGCCCGCTCCCACGGCATCACCGTCCTCCTCGCCACCCACGACGGCGAGGTCGCGGCACTCGCCGACCGCACGGTCACCCTCCTCGACGGACGCCGGGCCGGCAGCGTGCCGCCCGCCACGGGGGCGGAGGGCGTGGCGGCGTGCTCGCTCTCCGTCTAGTCCGCGGCTCCCACCCGCTCGTCCAGCTGCGGCGGCTCCTCGTCGCCACGGCCGCCGCCGGCGTGGGCTTCCTCCTGCTGTGCACCCTCGGCTACGCCGTCGGCCACCCCGAGCACTCCTCCGCCTCGGTCCTGCGGCTGCTCTGGTGCGCGCTGCCGATCGCCGCCACCGTCCAGTTCGCCGTCGCCGTCGCCCGCACCGACCCGGCCACCCGGCCCCGCCCCGGCCTCTCCTCGATCGGCCTCGGCCCGGCCCGGCTCACCGCCATCGCCGCCACCTCCACCGCGGTCGCCTGCACCCTCGGCTCCATGATCGCCCTCCTCGTCTACCTGCACCTGCGCGGCGACATCACCGGCCTCCCCTTCGACGGCGCCGCCGCCGGACTCCTCGCCGCCGAACAACCCCTCCCGCTCGCCGCCGCCCTCACCCTCCTCGCGATCGTGCCCGTCGCCGGAGCCACCGCCGCCGGCCTCGCGCTGCGCCCCCGCACCGGCACTCCCGCCCCCGAGGGCGCCGCCCGCCCGATCCCCGCCGGCCTCCCCTGGGGCGTGGCGCTCATCGCCGTCGGCCTCGCCGTCGAGACGTACGCGGGCCGCGGCGGCGGCGACGGCGTCGCCCTGCCCGGCCGCTTCGACGGCTCCCCCGCCGGCGTCCTCGCCGGCTGGATCCTCACCGCCGCCGGCCTCGCGCTCGCGGGACCCGGCCTCACCCACCTGAGCGGCCGGCTCCTCCAGGCCGCCCGGCCCGGAGCCGTACGCCTCCTCGCCGGACGCGTCCTCATGTCCGAGGCCGACCGCATCGGCCGCCCCCTCGGCGTGGTCTGCGCGGTCCTCTCCGGCACCCTCGCCGCCACCACCGTCTACGCGGCCTCCGACGGCGGCACCGCCTTCGGACCGCTCACCGGCCTCGGCGCCGGCGTCGTCATGACCTGCACCACCGCGACCCTCCTCACCGCCGCCCTGGAGTCCCGCCAGGGCCGGGCCCACACCACGGAGGCGCTGGCCAGGATCGGCGCCCCGCCGACCGTGCTCCGCACCGCCGCCCTGCTGCGCGCCGCCGCGCTGCTGGCCGTCTTCCTCCCCCTGACCTGGCTGATCGGGGAACTCGCCGCCCTCCCGCTGACCGCCTGAGCCCTGGCCCGGCCCCGAGCCGCCCCAGACCCAGACCCGGCCCCGGGCCCGGCCGCCGGAACAGCGGGAGGCCGCGTCGCCACGGGCCGCCTATCGTGGGCCCATGGCGACGCCCCCACCGCCGCCGCGCCCGCAGGGACGCGGCCGCGAGATCCACACCCTGGACGAGTTCGACGCGTCGCTCGCCCTGCCCGGCGGCCTCGCCGGCCTGCGGATCCAGTCCGTCGACCTCACCCACCGCACCTTCGCCCTCCTCGCCACCCCCACCGCCGCCACCGTCTTCCTCGGCTGCCCGATGGAACCCGAGGCGGCGGTCAAGGTCAGGGCCGACGGCGCCCTCGTCTTCCCGCCCGTCCCCGGCCTCCCCTTCGACCCGTACCGCAACCGGCTCTACACCCCGGACGAGCTGTACGAAGGCGTCGGCGGCGACGACGGCTACCCGGCCACCCCCGACGCGCTCTCCTACGCCTGGTTCCGCGCCACCCGCGCCGACGGCGACGTCTTCTCCTCCATGCTCCGCTCGATCCACGACGACGCCGTCGGCGACGCCCTCGACGAACACCTCGCCGGCCGGCCCGTCGCCGGCGTCATGGGCGGCCACGCCATGGGCCGGGGCACCGAGGCGTACGCGGGCGCCGCCCGCCTCGGCCGCTCCCTCGCCCGCGCCGGCTACACCGTCGCCACCGGCGGCGGCCCCGGCGCGATGGAGGCGGCCAACCTCGGCGCGTACACCGCCCCCTTCGCCGACCCGGCCCTCACCGAGGCCCTCGCCCACCTCGCGAAGGCCCCCTCCTTCACCCCCTCGGTGACCGACTGGGCCCGCGCCGCCTTCCGCGTACGGGCCCTGCTGCCCGGCGGCGGCGACTCGATCTCCATCCCCACCTGGTTCTACGGCCACGAACCGTCCAACGCCTTCGCCGGCCACATCGCCAAGTACTTCGCCAACGCGCTCCGCGAAGAAGGACTCCTGGCCCGCTCCACCGCCGGCGTCGTCTTCCTCCCCGGCGCCGCCGGCACCGTCCAGGAGATCTTCGGCAACGCCACCCCCAACTACTACGGCTCCCTCGGCGCCCCCACGCCCATGGTCCTCGTCGACCGCGCCCACTGGACCGGCCGCCTCCCCGCCTGGCCCCTCCTGGAACGCCTCGCGGAGAACCGCCCGATGGCCGCCCGGATCGCCCTCGTCGACTCCGTCGACGACGCCCCCGCCGCCCTCGCGCGCCTCGCCGCCGCGTAGCCCACCCCGTCCGCCACGCCCCCCGCCCGCTACGCCCCGACCCCGCCGTCCCCGTCCCCGTCCCCGTCCTCGTCCAGCACGACGACCTCATCCGCCCGGAACCCCACCGCCACCTCCGCGCCCACCTCCGGCACCTCCCGCAGCGGGAACTCCGCCTCCAGCGGCGGCCCGTCCGCAGGCCGCAGCACCACCGCCACGTGATGCCCCCGGAACGTACGCGACTCCACCCGGCACACCAGCCCCCCGCCGGCCGGCCGGACCCCCGCCGGACGCACCAGCAGCGTCCGCTCCCCCTGCGGCGAACCCTCCGGGACCGGCACCCGGCCCCACACCGTCTCCGCCACCCCACCCGACACCGTCGCCGGCACCAGGTTCTCGAACCCCAGGAAACGCGCCACGAACTCCGACGCCGGCCGCTCCCACACCTCCACCGGCGACCCCGACTGCGCGATCCGCCCCTCCCGCATCACGACCACCCGGTCCGCCAGCGCGAACGCCTCCCCCTGGTCGTGCGTCACCGCCAGCACCGTCGTCCCCAGCTGCCCGAACAACGACCGCAGCTCCACCACCAGCCGCTCCCGCAGCCCCCGGTCCAACTGCCCCAGCGGCTCGTCCAGCATCAGCAGCCGGGGCCGCGGCGCCAGCGCCCGCGCCAGCGCCACCCGCTGCTGCTCACCGCCCGACAGCGCCGCGACCGAGCGGCCCCCGGCGCCCGGCAGCCCGACGAGCTCCAGCAGCTCCGCCACCCGCCCGGCCCGCTCCTCCTTCGCCACCCCCCGCATCCGGAGCCCGAAGCCCACGTTCCCCGCCACGTCCCGCTGCGGGAACAGCTGGTGGTCCTGGAACATCAGCCCCACCCCCCGCCGGTGCACCGGCACCCCCGCCTGGTCGGCACCGCCCAGCAGCACCCGCCCCGCGTCCAGCGCCTGAAGCCCCGCGACCGCGCGCAGCAGCGTCGACTTCCCCGACCCGCTCGGCCCCAGCACGCACACGATCTCGTGCTCGACGACCTCCAGGTCCACCGCGTCGAGAACCGCCCGCGCCCCGAACCGAACCGTCGCACCCTCAAGGACCAGCATCAGAACTCCCCGGTGGTCCGGTCGGTCCGCAACCGCTCAAGCAGCAACAGGGACACCGCGCACACCACCATCAGAATCGTCGACAGGGCCATCGCCTGCCCGTAGTTGAGCTCCCCCGGCCGGCCGAGCAGCCGCGCCACCGCCACCGGCAGCGTCGGATTGTCCGGGCGCGCGATGAAGACCGTCGCACCGAACTCCCCCAGCGACACCGCGAACGCGAACCCGGCCGCGATCAGCAGCGCGCGCCGCACCAGCGGCAGGTCCACCTCCCGCCACGCCCGCCACGGCGACGCCCCCAGCACCGCCGCCGCCTCCCGCAACCGCTGGTCCACCGCCCGCAGCACCGGCAGCATCGTCCGCACGACGAACGGCACCCCGACCAGCGCCTGCGCCAGCGGCACCAGGATCCAGCTCGCCCGCAGATCGAACGGCGGCTCGTCCAGCGTGATCAGGAACCCGAAACCCACCGTCACCGCCGACACCCCCAGCGGCAGCATCAGCAGCGCGTCGAAGCCCCGCACGAGGCGCCCCGCGCGCCGGGTGAGCGCCGCCGCCGCCAGCCCGCCGACCACCACCGCGATCGCCGTCGCCGCGACCGCGTACCGCAGCGAGTTCCCCACCGCCTCCAGCGGCGGCACCAGGAACGTCCCCGACTCGTCCAGCGAACCCAGCGCCCGGTAGTAGCGCAGCCCGTACCCCTCCGGCGTGGCGAAGGACCGCTCCACCAGCACCCCCAGCGGCAGCAGGATCAGCACCGCCACCGACACCAGCACCCCGCCGAGCAGCGCCCACTGGCCGAAGCCCCGCGGCCGGCGCGCGGTCAGCTCCGGCGGGACCAGCCGCAGCGCCGTCTCCCGCCGCCGCACCGTCCGCGCGTGCACCGCGAGGATCGCCCCGACCGCCACGAACTGCACCAGCGTCAGCACGGCCGCCGTCCGCAGGTCCAGCAGCCGGGCCGTCTGCCGGTAGATCTCCGCCTCCAGCGTCGTGTACGCGTCCCCGCCGAGGATCTGCACGACACCGAACGAGGTGAAGGTGAAGAGGAAGACCATCAGCGCCGCCGCCGACACCGCGGGCACCAGCGCCGGCAGCGTCACCGACCGCCACGCCGTCCACCGCGACGCGCCGAGCACCCGCGCCGCCTCCTCCTGCCGCGGATCCAGCTGCGCCCACAGCCCGCCGACCGTCCGGACGACGACCGCGTAGTTGAAGAACACGTGCGCGAGGAGGATCGCCCACACCGTCGTGTCGAGCCGCAGCCCGAACAGCGCGTCGGTGAACCCGCCCCGCCCCACCAGAGCCAGGAACGCCGTCCCGACCAGCACCGTGGGCAGCACGAACGGCACCGTGACGACCGCCCGCAGCACACCCTTCCCGGGAAAGTCGAAACGGGCGAAGACATACGCCCCCGGCAGCGCCACCAGCAGCGTCAGACCGGTGGAGGCGGCCGCCTGCCACACCGTGAAGCCGAGCACGCCGAGGATGTCCGAACGGCCGAGCGTCGCCCCGATCGCGCCGAGGTCCCAGACCCCGCCGGGCCGCAGCCCGCGCTCGACGATCGACACGACCGGCCAGGCGAAGAAGACCGCGAAGAACGCGACGGGCAGGACCATCAGCCCCAGCCGCGCCGCGCTCCCCCGGCGGCCGGACCTCACTTGAGGAGCGACGACCACTGCTGGATCCACGCCTCACGCCGCTCGGCGATCTTCTCCGGCGCCATCGTCTGCGGCTTCTCCACGACCACGCCGTGCTGCGTGAACAGCTCCGGCAGCGTCGCGTCCTCCGCCACCGGGTTCACGAACATCTGCAGCGGCATGTCGTCCTGGAACTTCTTCGAGATCAGGAAGTCGATCAGCGCCTTCCCGCCCTCGGGGTTCTTCGCCCCGTGCAGCAGCCCCGCGAACTCGATCTGCCGGAAGCAGGTGCCGGTGGACACCCCGGTCGGGGCCTCCTTCGGCTGCGGCTCCGCGTACAGCACCTCGACCGGCGGGCTGGAGGCGTACGACACGACCAGCGGACGGTCGCCCTTGGCCTCCTTGCCGCCGGCCGAACCGGAGAACTCCTGGTTGTAGGCGAGCTCCCAGCTGTCGACGGTCTTCACGCCGTTCGCCTTCAGCTTCTTCCAGTAGTCCTGCCAGCCCTCGTCGCCGTACCGCGCGACCGTGCCGAGGAGGAAGCCGAGGCCCGGGGAGGACCGCTCGGGGTTCTCCACCACCAGCATGTCCTTGTACTCCGGCTTCGCCAGGTCGTCGAAGGACACCGGCGGCGCGAGCTTCTTGTCCGCGAAGAACTTCTTGTCGTAGTTGACGCAGATGTCACCGGTGTCGATCGGCGTGACCCGGTTCTCCTTGTCGAGCTTGAACGTGCCCGGGACCCGGTCCGCCCCCTTCGCCTCGTACGGCTCGAAGATGCCGTTGTCGAGGGCGCGGGAGAGCAGCGTGTTGTCGACGCCGAAGAAGACGTCGCCCTGCGGGGAGCCCTTGGTGAGGATCTCCTTGTTGACGGCCTCGCCCGCGTCGCCGGCCTTCAGCACCTTCACGGTGAAGCCGGTCCGCTTCGTGAACTCGGCCAGCACCTCCTTGGAGGCGTTGAAGGAGTCGTGGCTCACGAGGGTCACGGTCTTCGGCGCCGGCTCCCCGGACTTGCCCGCGGCCTCGCGGGCGTCCTCGGTGGAGCAGGCGGCGAGGCCGGTGACGCCGAGCGCCGCGACCAGCGCGACGGCGGCTGCCTTCTTGGTGTGCATCGGTTGTCCTCCTGGGTGGGACCAGGAAGAGACGCGGCCCTGCCCGCGGCCGCCGGAACGGACGCGGGCAGGGCGCAACAGCTCGAGTTACGACCGAACTTCCTACCCAGAATGACCTGGGCAAGGTTCAGAGGGTCTGCGGTCTACGGTTACCGCACTCTCAGCGCTGTGGCGCTCCCCTGTCGGAATATGCAGATGTGTTCGAGCACAGAGTACAAGGTCAGCGCTCGGAGGCCGCCAGCTGCCCACAGGCACCGTCGATCTCCTGGCCCCGGGTGTCACGCACGGTCACCGGCACACCGTGGCGGGCGATCGCGTCGACGAACGCCTTCTCGTCCTCCGGCCGCGACGCGGTCCACTTCGACCCCGGCGTCGGGTTCAGCGGGATCAGGTTGACGTGCACCCGCTTGCCCTTGAGCAGCTTGCCGAGCAGGTCACCCCGCCACGCCTGGTCGTTGATGTCCCGGATGAGGGCGTACTCGATGGAGATCCGGCGCCCGGACTTCTCGGCGTACTCCCAGGCCGCGTCCAGCACCTCCCGCACCTTCCAGCGCGTGTTCACCGGCACCAGCGTGTCCCGCAGCTCGTCGTCCGGCGCGTGCAGCGACACCGCGAGCCGGCACTTGAAGCCCTCGTCGGCGAAGCGCAGCATCGCCGGCACCAGACCCACCGTGGACACGGTGATCCCGCGCTGCGACAGCCCCAGACCGTCCGGCTCGGGGTCGGTCAGCCGGCGGATGGCGCCGACGACCCGCTTGTAGTTGGCGAGCGGCTCGCCCATCCCCATGAACACGATGTTCGACAGCCGCGCCGGACCGCCCGGCACCTCTCCGTCGCGCAGCGCCCGCATGCCGTCGACGATCTGGTGCACGATCTCGGCCGTCGACAGGTTCCGGTCGAGCCCCGCCTGCCCGGTCGCGCAGAACGGGCAGTTCATGCCGCAGCCCGCCTGCGACGAGATGCACATCGTCACCCGGTCCGGGTAGCGCATCAGCACCGACTCGACCAGCGTGCCGTCGTGCAGCCGCCACAGCGTCTTACGGGTGGTGTCGTCGTCGCACGAGATGTGCCGCACCACCGACATCAGGTCCGGCAGCAGCTCCCCCGCCAGCTTCTCCCGCGAGGCGGCCGGGATGTCGGTCCACGCCGCCGGGTCGTGCGCGTACCGGGAGAAGTAGTGGGTCGACAGCTGCTTGGCGCGGAACGGCTTCTCGCCGATCGCGGCGACGGCCTCCTTCCGCTCGGCGGGCGAAAGGTCGGCGAGGTGCCGCGGCGGCTTCTTGGCACCGCGCGGGGCGACGAAAGTGAGTTCTCCGGGGGCCGGACGAGCCACGGCGGCGTCTCTCCTCAAACAGGCACGAGGTCGGACGTCCCGCGACGGCGGGGAGCGCGGCACGGCGGTGCCGGAGCGACCTCACTGGACCGTCCCCGCGGCGGCGAGGACGACGAAAGGGCCCGAGGCACACGCCCCGAGCCCTTCCAGAGTACCCGCTGTCCGTCAACCCGCTCCGACGGCGATCCCCTGCGGGTGACCGCTCACCCCGTGCCGACGAACAGCGCGAGCAGCAGCCACACCACCGGCGCCGTCGGCAGCAGCGAGTCGAGCCGGTCCATGATGCCGCCGTGACCGGGGAGCAGCGTCCCCATGTCCTTGATGCCCAGGTCCCGCTTGATCATCGACTCGCCGAGGTCGCCGAGCGTCGCGCTCGCCGCCACCGCCAGACCGAGGATCAGCCCCTGCCACCAGGTGCCGCCGTCGATCAGGAACTGCATGCACAGCGCGCCGGCCGCCATCGCGAAGGCCACCGCGCCGAACAGGCCCTCGCGGGTCTTGCCGGGGCTGATCCGCGGCGCCAGCTTGTGCCTGCCGAACCGCCAGCCGACCGCGTACGCCCCGGTGTCGCTGACCACCGTGAGCAGCAGGAAGGTCAGCACCCGCCACGGACCGTCGTCCGCGGTCAGCAGCAGCGCCACGAACGTCGCCAGGAACGGCACGTAGAACGCGGCGAAGACCCCCGCCGTGACGTCCTTCAGATACCCCTCGGGGGGTTCCGTCATCCGCCAGACGAGCACCGCGAGCGCCGTCAGGGCCATCGCGACCCAGGCGCCCTCGGGGCCCCGCACGTACCCGGCGACGACCATCGCCGCGCCGCCGACCGCGAGCGGCACCAGCGGCGCCTTGATCGCCTTGCGCTCCTGGAGCCGCGAGGTCAGCTCCCACAGACCGACGACCACGGCCACCGCTATGACGCCGACGAACGCCGGCGGCCAGATGAACAGCGACACGATGATCACGGCCCCGAGAGCGACGCCGACCCCTATGGCCGCGCCCAGGTCCCGGCCCGCGCTCTTCTTCTGCCGCGGCGCGGGCGCCGCGGACGGCTCAGGAGGCGGGACGGGGCTGGGCATGGGCTCCTGCGGGTGCTCGTGCGGGTGCTCGTGCGGAGTCTCGTCACGGAACAGGGGACCGCCCGTGTGAGCGGCCCCCCGACCGTGTCCGTCGTCCTGGAATCCGCCGGCGGGTACGTCGGGCACGATGGGCATGGGGCGAGTCTGCGCTGCCCGGTGCCGATCGTGGGCGGGACCCGCCGGGGCAGGCCCCTGGTCGGGTCCGCCGAGACCTGAACCGGCCGCCGGCGCCCCCCAGGATGAGTCGTTCATCAGACCTCGAGGAGCTCGGCTTCCTTGTGCTTCAGCAGCTCGTCGACCTGCGCCACGTACTTCGCGGTGGTGTCGTCGAGCTCCTTCTCCGCGCGGCGGCCCTCGTCCTCGCCGACCTCGCCGTCCTTGACGAGCTTGTCGATGCTCTCCTTGGCCTTGCGGCGCACGGAGCGGATCGAGATCTTGGAGTCCTCGGCCTTGGTCTTGGCGACCTTGATGTAGTCCCGGCGGCGCTCCTCGGTCAGCTCGGGGAAGACCACACGGATGATGTTGCCGTCGTTGCTCGGGTTGACGCCGAGGTCCGAGTCGCGGATCGCCTGCTCGATGTTGCGCAGCGCGCTCTTGTCGAACGGGGTCACCACGGCCATGCGCGGCTCCGGCACCGAGAACGAGGCCAGCTGGTTGATGGGGGTGATGGCGCCGTAGTAGTCGGCCACGATCTTGTTGAACATCGCCGGGTGCGCACGGCCGGTGCGGATCGCGGCGAAGTCCTCCTTGGCGACCACGACGGCCTTCTCCATCTTCTCCTCGGCCTCGAGGAGGGTCTCTTCGATCACCACTTGCTCCTGCGTGTCGTCGCGTTGTGTCCTGCACGGTGTACGACCGGCAGGGCTGTCGTCCAGCCCCGTACGGGGCTGTTCCCGGTTGGAGACGGGCTCAGGCCCGGGTGCCCTGGTCGCTCACGAGCGTGCCGATCTTCTCACCCGTGACGGCGCGCGCGATATTGCCCTCGGTGAGCAGTTCGAAGACGAGGATCGGGAGCTTGTTGTCACGGCACAGCGTGATGGCGGTGGCGTCGGCGACCTTGAGGTCGCGGGTGATGACCTCGCTGTACTCCAGCGCGTCGAACCTGACCGCGGCCGGGTTGGTCCTCGGGTCGGAGTCGTAGACGCCGTCCACGCCGTTCTTGCCCATGAGGAGGGCCTCGGCGTCGATCTCCAGGGCGCGCTGGGCGGCGGTGGTGTCCGTGGAGAAGTACGGCATGCCCATGCCGGCGCCGAAGATGACCACGCGGCCCTTCTCCAGGTGGCGCACGGCGCGCAGCGGGATGTACGGCTCGGCGACCTGGCCCATGGTGATGGCGGTCTGGACGCGCGAGTCGATGCCCTCCTTCTCCAGGAAGTCCTGGAGGGCGAGGCAGTTCATCACCGTGCCGAGCATGCCCATGTAGTCGGAGCGGGCCCGGTCCATGCCGCGCTGCTGGAGCTCGGCCCCGCGGAAGAAGTTGCCGCCGCCGATCACGATCGCGATCTGGGCGCCGTCTCGGACGACGGCCGCGATCTCACGCGCGATGGCGTGCACGACGTCGGGGTCGACACCGAGACCGGTACCGCCGGAGAACGCCTCCCCGGACAGCTTCAGCATGTAGCGGCCGAGCTTCTTGCCGCTGTTGTCGTCGCCCTGTACGGCGCCCTGATTCATGGAGATCTCCTCGTGCACATACGAAGAAGGCCATTGCCTTGGGTCCTCGTGGGTTTCCCGTACGGCAATGGCCTCCTCGTCACATCTGCGGTCGTCCCGCGCGGGGCGGGACGACTGTCTCAGACCCTACCCGGGTCCGGTGTCCGTCGCGTGGGCGAAGGACTCAGATGCCGACCTTGATGCGGGTGAAGCGCTTCAGGGTGACACCGGCCTCGTCCAGGATCTGCTGGACGGACTTCTTGTTGTCCAGCGCGTACGGCTGGCCGAGCAGCGTGGCGTCCTTGAAGAAGCCGTTCACGCGACCCTCGACGATCTTGGCGATCGCGGCCTCGGGCTTGCCCTCGGCGCGGGTGGTCTCCTCGGCGATGCGACGCTCGGACTCGACGACGTCGGCCGGAACGTCCTCACGGGTGAGGTACTTCGGCGCGAACGCGGCGATGTGCTGCGCGACACCCTTGGCGACCTCGGCGTTCTCCTTGTCGAGCTCGACGAGGACACCGATCTGCGGCGGGAGGTCGGGCATGGTGCGGTGCATGTACGCGGAGACGTAGCCGTCGGCGTAGGCCGCGAAGCGGTCGAGGACGATCTTCTCGCCGAGGTTGGCGTTGGCCTCGTCCACGAAGGCCTGCACGGTCTTGCCGGCCTCGATCTCGGAGGCGAGCAGAGCCTCGATGTCGGCCGGCTTGGTGGCGGCGACGTGGGTGGCGAGCGCGTTGGCGACGGCGAGGAACTTGTCACCCTTGGCGACGAAGTCCGTCTCGCACTTCAGCTCGACGAGGACGCCGGAGGTGTTGTCGTCGGCGATGAGGGAGACCACGGCGCCGTTCTCGGCGGAGCGGCCCTCGCGCTTGGCGACGCCCTTCTGGCCCTTGATGCGCAGGGCCTCGACGGCCTTGTCGACGTCGCCGTCGGCCTCTTCGAGGGCCTTCTTGCAGTCCATCATGCCGGCGCCGGTGAGCTCACGGAGCTTCTTGACGTCAGCGGCGGTGTAGTTCGCCATGAGTCTGTTTCTCTCTCGAAGTCAGAAAGATCTACGAAGATCTACGGCGGGACGGCGGGGGCTTCATGGGCCCCCGCCGTCACCTCCGTGGTGTTCCGGAGTGCGGAAAGGTCAGGCCTGCTCGGCCGGAGCCTCGGCCTCGGCGGCCGGAGCCTCGACCTCGGCCTCGGCGGCCTTCTCGGTCTCGGCGGGGGCCTCGGCCTCGGCGGCGGACTCGTCGGCCTTCTTCTCGCCCTCGAGCAGGTCGCGCTCCCACTCGGCGAGCGGCTCGCCGGCGGCCTTCTCGCCCGGCTTCGAGTCACCGGTCGCGGCACCGGAACGGGCGATGAGGCCCTCGGCGACGGCGTCGGCGATCACGCGGGTGAGCAGGGTGACGGAGCGGATCGCGTCGTCGTTGCCCGGGATCTTGTAGTCGACCTCGTCGGGGTCACAGTTGGTGTCGAGGATCGCGACGACCGGGATGTTGAGCTTGCGAGCCTCGCCGACGGCGATGTGCTCCTTCTTGGTGTCGACGATCCAGACGGCGCTCGGCACCTTCTGCATCTCGCGGATACCACCGAGGGTCTTCTCCAGCTTGGCCTTCTCGCGCGAGAGGACCAGGAGCTCCTTCTTGGTGAGACCCGAGGCCGCGACGTCCTCGAAGTCGATCTGCTCAAGCTCCTTGAGGCGCTGCAGACGCTTGTAGACGGTCGAGAAGTTGGTGAGCATGCCACCGAGCCAACGCTGGTTGACGTACGGCATGCCGACACGCGTCGCCTGCTCGGCGATGGCCTCCTGGGCCTGCTTCTTCGTACCGACGAACATGACGGAGCCACCGTGGGCCACCGTCTCCTTGACGAACTCGTAGGCGCGGTCGATGTACGACAGCGACTGGAGCAGGTCGATGATGTAGATGCCGTTGCGCTCGGTGAAGATGAAGCGCTTCATCTTCGGGTTCCAGCGACGGGTCTGGTGACCGAAGTGGACGCCGCTCTCCAGCAGCTCCCGCATCGTGACGACGGCCATGGCCGTATCTCCTTGGGTTTCTCGGTTGTGTTCCTGACGCCCCGGCGCGCCGTGCCACGAAGGACCGAAAGGCGCTGCCACCCCGCTCTGCGAGAGGAGTGGCGGGGCGTGCGAAGTCGACCCGGTGACCCGGGTCGCCATAGGAAGTGTACGGGACCCCGAGCGCGCCGGGTGACGGCACTGTCCACAGGCCGCCCCTTGTCCACAGAAACCAGCCGCCCCCGTCACCCACCGTACGCACCGGGCACGCTCACCCCATGCACACGACGACACTCCTCCTCGCCCTCACCCTGTGGTGGCCCCTCGGCCCACCCGCCCCCGACATCCTCCGCCCCTGGCAACCCCCCGCCGGCCCCTACGCCGCCGGCCACCGAGGCATCGACCTGGCCGCCCCCGAAGGCACCACCGTCCACGCCCCCGCCACCGGAACCGTCACCTTCGCCGGCCCCGTAGGCGGCCGAGGCACCCTCACCCTCACCCTCCCGGGCACCGGCACACCCCCGCTCCGCACCACCTTCACCCCCGTCACCCCCCTCGCCCGCACCGGCGACCACATCCGCGCGGGAGACCCCCTCGCCACCGTCGCCCCCGGCACCCACTGCCCCCGCACCTGCCTCCACTGGGGCCTCCTCCGAGGCGACCAGTACCTCGACCCCCTGACCCTCTTGAGGAGGAGCCCGTCCCGACTCCTGCCACTACTGCGCTGAACGTATGACGGGGGGGGGGGGGGGGGGGGGGGGGGGGAGGGGGGCGGGGGGGGAGGGGGTGGGGGGAGGGGCCCCCTGTGTGGGCGGAAAGGAGGGGGTGGTCAGGTTGTGGGGGCGCCCGTGACGCCGTGGAGGGCCATGGTGACGGCGGCTTCGGCGATGCGGTCGGGGTCTTCGGCGGCGCCGAGCTCGATGCGGCGGACGGCGGCGTCGACGACGCCCTGGAGGAGCATGGCGCCGAGGCGGGGTTCGGTCATGCCGAGGTCGGCGAGGGCGGCGACGACCATGGCGACGAGCCCGCCGTGGGCGGCGCGGATCTTCTCGCGGGCGCCGTCGTCGAGTTCGCCGGCGGAGATGGCGACGACGGCGCGGTGGCGGCGGTCGCCGACGAGCTCCAGCTGCTTGCGGACGTAGGCGGCGACCTTGGCCTCGGGGGTGTCGGCGCCGGCCATGGCGAGCTCGACCTCGGCGGCCCAGACGGGGAAGTCGACCGCGCACAGTTCCTCGACGACGGCGGCGCGGGAGCGGAAGTACTCGTAGACCGACGAGCGCGCCAGTCCGGTGCGCTCGGCGAGTGCGGGGAAGGTCAGCGCCTCCGTCCCGCCGTCGGACAGCAGGGATCGCGCGGCGTCCAGCAGGGCGCCGCGTTGCATGGTCCGGTGCTCGGCCACGGAGGCCGCTCGAATCCTGGGCACGGCTCCACTGTACGACCGGTCGGGCGGGGTCAGCGCCCCACGTCGGCAAGCTTGGCGCGAAGCTGGAGGACGGACTTGGTGTGGATCTGGCTGACGCGGCTCTCGGTGACGCCGAGGACGTGGCCGATCTCGGCGAGGGTCAGGCCCTCGTAGTAGTAGAGCGTGACCACGGTCTTCTCCCGTTCGGGGAGGGTGTTGATGGCGCGGGCGAGGAGCCGGCGCAGTTCGCGGTCCTCGGCGACCTCGACGGGGTTGTCGGCGGCCGTGTCCTCCAGGGTGTCCATGAGGGACAGGCGGTCGCCCTCGCCGCCGACGTGGAGGAGCTCTTCGAGGGCGACGACGTTGGCGAGGGACAGCTGGCTGAAGACGGCGTGGAGCTCCTCCAGCTGGATGCCGAGCTCGGCGGCGACCTCGCTCTCGCTGGGGGTGCGGCGGAGCTGGGCTTCCAGGGTGGCGTAGGCGCGCTCGACGTTGCGGGCCTTCTGGCGCACGGAGCGGGGGATCCAGTCGAGGGCGCGGAGTTCGTCGATCATGGCGCCGCGGATGCGGGTGATCGCGTAGGTCTCGAACTTGATGGCGCGCTCGACGTCGAACTTCTCGATGGCGTCGATGAGGCCGAACACCCCGGACGAGACGAAGTCCGCCTGTTCGACGTTGGACGGCAGGCCGACGCTGACGCGTCCCGCGACGTACTTGACGAGGGGCGAGTAGTGGAGGATCAGCTGTTCCCGCAGCCGCTCGTCACCGGTGGCCTTGTACGAGCGCCACAGCTCTTCGAGGGAGGTCGGCGCGGGTGGCCGCACGGTGCCCCGGGCTGCTGGGGGCACCGCAGCGCGGTCAGACCCGGAGGTGTGCTGGGGCATGCGTTGCCTTGAGCCGTTCTGCTGTCGTGTGCGTCGGTCCGGTTGTCCTGTGGGGAATCCTGGTGAGCGTAGCGTGAGTGCGGTGTCGCGGTGAGCGAACGGGAGCGGATCGCGCCGGTCCGGGTGGACGTGGTCGGCCACATCTTCGATCCGGGGCCGTGGCGCGCGTCGGCCCCGCGGGTGTGGCCGAGGGAACTCGGTTGCTCATCGGCCTCACTTTTTCACCCGTATGCGCCGGGTCAAGGACCGCCTCGCCGCGCGTTCGACACCGGCTTGCCGCTGTTCGTCAACCTCCATCCGTCGCCGTCCCGCTCGGCGTGACCGAGGGCGTGGAGTTCGTACAGCCGGGCGAGTGCGTCGTCGGGGGTGGTGCCGGCGCGGCGGGCGATCTCGGTGGTGGGGGCGGGTGGGTGGGTGGGGAGGGCTTCGAGGACCTGGGCGGTGGCGGGGTGGAGGAGGTCGCGGGGAAGGACGGGGCCGCGTCGGGCCGGGGCGAGGTCGCCGATGGCGCCGACGAGTTCGACGATCTCGTCGGCGTCGGTGACGAGCGTGGCGCCGCCGCGGAGGAGTTCGTGGACGCCGGCGGAGAGGGCGCTGGTGACGGGGCCGGGTACGCCCATGGTGTGGCGGCCGAGGCGGGTGGCGGCGCGGGCGGTGACGAGGGAGCCGCTGCGGTACTGGGCCTCGACGACGACGGTGCCGCGGGTGAGGGCGGCGATGACGCGGTTGCGGAGGACGAACCGGCTGGGGGTGGGGTGGCTGCCGGGTGGGAGTTCGCCGATGAGGACGCCTTGGTGGGCGATGCGGTCGAGGAGTCCGTGGTGGCCTCGGGGGTAGGGGGTGTCGACGCCGCTGGCGAGGACGGCGGCGGTGGCGCCGCCCGCGGCGAGGGCGCCGCGGTGGGCGGCGCCGTCGATGCCGTACGCGGCGCCGGAGACGACGACCCAGCCGTGGCGGCTGAGGCCGGTGGCGAGGTGCGCGGCGATGTGGGCGCCGTACGGGGTGCAGGCGCGGGCTCCGACGAGGGCGACGGACCGGAGGGCCCAGGTGCGGAGGGTGGCGGGGCCTCGGGTCCAGAGGCCGATGGGCCGGGTGTCGCCGAGGTCGTCGAGTTGGGTGGGCCAGTCGGGTTCGCCGGGGATGAGGAAGCGGCCGCCGAGGCGGGTGATGTGGTCGAGGTCGGCTTCGGGTGTGGTGGTGCGGGCGCGGTGGCGCCAGCCGGCGAGGCGGCGGGTGCCGACGCCGGCGAGTGGGGGTTCGCGGGGATCGCGGAGGAGGGCGAGGAGGGCGGTGGCGCCGTGGGTGCGCAGGGCGTGGCCGGCTTGTTCGTCGCCGGGTTCGATGATGCGGGTGAGGGCGGCGCGGGCGATTCGTTCGGTGTCGGAGGGCGGGAGCGAGGTGACGGGTCCGTCCGGGGCGGGTCCGCCCGCTGCGGGGCTCGGCGGGGTGGCAGGGGGCGGGGTGGTCGGGTCGGTGGGGTGGTGGGTCATGGGCGGTCTCCGGTGGCGAGGGGGATGCCTCGGGTGATGCCGGTGCGGAGTTCGAGGGCGTGGGCGATGTCGTCGTGGCCGGGGCGGTCGTGTCCGGCGAGGTCGGCGATGGTCCACGCGACGCGGAGGACGCGGTCGAGGCCGCGGGCGGTCAGGAGTCCGCGTTCGATGTCGCGTTCGGCGTGGGCGAGGGCGCCCGGGGCGGCGAGGTATCGGGTACGGAGTTCGTGGCCGGGGATCTCGCTGTTGAGGGTCCAGGGGGTGCCGGTGAGGCGGGTGGTGGCGCGGGCGCGGGCTTCGCGGACGCGGTCGGCGACGGTGGCGGTGGTTTCGCCCCGGCCGCCTTGGCCGAGGAGGTCGGCGCGGGTGACGGGTTCGGCTTCGACGCGGAGGTCGACGCGGTCGAGGAGGGGGCCGGAGAGGCGGGCCTGGTAGCGGCGGACGGCGGAGGGCGGGCATTCGCAGCCGGTGCCGTGGAGGGTGTGGCGGCCGCAGGGGCAGGGGTTGGCGGCGAGGGCGAGGAGGAAGCGGGCGGGGAGTCGGACGACGCCCGCGGTGCGGGCGATGACGACGTGTCCGGATTCGAGGGGCTGGCGAAGGGCGTCGAGGGATTTCGTGGAGAATTCGGGTGCTTCGTCCAGGAAGAGGACGCCTCGGTGGGCGAGGGAGACGGCTCCGGGTCGGGGGATGCCGTTTCCGCCGCCGACGAGGGACTGCATGGTGGCGGAGTGGTGGGGTGCGCAGTAGGGGGCGCGGCGGACGAGGGGTTCGCCGGGCGGGAGGATGCCGGCGACGGAGTGGACGGCGGTGACTTCGAGGGATTCCTGGCGGTTGAGGGGCGGGAGGATGCCGGGGAGGCGTTCGGCGAGCATGGTCTTCCCTGCGCCGGGTGGTCCGCTGAGGAGGAGGTGGTGGCCGCCGGCGGCGGCGACCTCCAGGGCTCGGCGGGCGGTGTGCTGGCCGGCGACGTCGGCGAGGTCGGGGCCTTCGCCGGGGTCGGGGGCGAGTCCGGTGCCGATGCCGGCGCCGGGGACGAGGAGTCCGGCGAGCATGGCGTCGGGGCGGCCTGGTTCGGCGGGATCTTCGTCGGGGACGGGTTCGTCGGTGAGGACAGCGATGAGCTGGCGGAGGGTGCGGACGCCGAGGACGGAGACGCCGGGGACGAGGGATGCCTCGCCGGCGGTCTGTTCGGGGACGACGACCTGGTGGTAGCCGGCGTCGGCGGCGGCGAGGACGGCGGGGAGGATGCCGCGGACGGGGCGGACGCGTCCGTCGAGGCCGAGTTCGCCGATGAGGACGAGGTCGGCGATGGAGCGGGGGTCGATGCGTTCGGCGGCGGCGAGCACGGCGGCCGCTACGGCGAGATCGAAGCCGCTGCCGGACTTCGGGACGGACGCGGGACTGAGTCCGACGGTGAGTTTCTTCTGGGGCCATTCGGCGCCGGAGTTGACGACGGAGGCGCGGACGCGGTCGCGGCTCTCGCTGAGGCTCTTGTCGGGGAGGCCGACGAGGGTGAAGGCGGCGACGCCTGGTTCGAGGTCGGCCTGGACCTCGACGACGACGCCTTCGACGCCGACGAGGGCGACGGAGCAGGTGCGGGCGAATCCCATCAGGCCACCCCTCGGGCGTGGGTGAGGACGGGGGCGCCTCGGCGGGGCAGGACGATGCCGACGAGGTCGATGCGGACGCCGCCGACGGGTGGCGGGGTGCCGGTGTGATCGAGCCAGCAGCCGGCGAGGTAGGTGAGCCGGGCCGCTTTGTCGGGGGTGACGGCGGCCATGGGGTGTTCGAAGTCGCCGATGCGGCGGGTCTTGACCTCGCAGATGACGAGGGTGTCGCCGTCGCGGGCGACGATGTCGATCTCTCCGGCGCGGCCGTAGCGCCAGTTGCGGGCGAGGATGTGCAGGCCGGTTTCGGTGAGCCGGCGGGCTGCCAGCTCTTCTCCGTACCGTCCGAGTGCTTGGGTCGCGTTCATGGGGACCACCTCCGTCACTGACTGTGACGGAAGGGGTCCCGGGCGTGTGCGGGGCTGTGGACGGCGGGGTGGTCGCGGAGTACCGCGTCACTCACATGGGTGAGTGGGGGTGGGGGTCAGCTGCCGGGCAGTTCGAGGTCGCTCTTGTTGAGCTCCTCGATGTTGACGTCCTTGAAGGTGAGGACGCGGACCTGCTTGACGAACCTGGCCGGCCGGTACATGTCCCAGACCCAGGCGTCGGCCATGCTGACCTCGAAGAAGACCTCGCCCTGGACCGAGTGCACCTGCATCTCGTAGTCGTTGGTGAGGTAGAAGCGCCGCTCGGTCTCGATCACGTATTTGAACAGCCCGACGACATCGCGGTACTCCCGGTAGAGCTTCAGCTCCATCTCGGTCTCGTACTTCTCGAGGTCCTCGGCGCTCATGGCATGTTCCCCTTCAGCCGTGCGTCCCCCTATTGTGCGCCAGTCGCGGGCGCCCCTTGGACGATTTCCGGGGCGAGTACGACGGGCGTGCGCGGGGGTCCCTCGTCGAGCAGCGTGCGCAGCAGCTCGGCGAGCCTGATGGGGTACACGGTCTCATGGGCCACCGACAGTTCGGCGGAAGTCCACCATCTGAGCCCGGAGAGACTGCGGGTCTCGAGTTCGGTGAGGGCCTGGGGGCCGGGTACGGGGCCGGTGTCGTCGCGGGTGCGGGCGAGGTAGTACCACTCGTCCTGGTGCCACTGGCGGCCGGCGAAGGGGAAGGAGCAGTGGCGCTGCCAGAGGACGGGTCCGAGTTCGACGTCGGTGAGGCCGGTCTCCTCGGCGAGTTCTCGGAGGGCGGCCTGTTCTCGGGTCTCGTCGCCTTCGAGTCCGCCGCCGGGGGTGAACCACCAGGTGTCGGTGGGGTCGTCCGGTTCGTGGCCGTGCATGAGGAGGATGCGGTCGTGGGGGTCGAGCAGGATGACCCGGGCGACCTGCCGCACCTCCGCGCCGGCCTCACCGCCGGGAGCGGAGCCCGTGGGCCGGCCGCCGGGAGCGGAGCCCGTAGGCCCACCTCCAGGGGCGGTGCTCGTAGGCCCACCGCCGGGAGCGGAGCTCGTACCGACGTCCGTCATGCCTTCACCTTCTCCCTCGCGGGCGTGTTCCGCGCTCGGAGGCGTCGGCTCAGGGGGCCGTGGGCGGCTCCGGCGAGGATGAGGGCTGCGCCGGCGGCGATGGCGGTGAGGAGGGGCGTGAGGGGGCCGGGGGTGGAGATTCCGCCGGGGAGGGCGGCGAAGGCGGCGGGGCGTTCGATGGATCCGCCGGAGAGGGGCCAGGCGACGGCGTCGACGCGGGCGACGACGGTGGAGCGGGGCACCGAGCCTTGGGCGGCGTCTTCCAGATGGGTGCGGGAGTCGAGGGAGCTGGCGCGGTCGTCGCCGAGGAGGAACAGGCTGTCCTCGGGGACGGTGGCGGTGAAGTCCTGGGCGGAGGCGCGGACGGTGCCGTCGGGTCCGGGTCGCAGATACGGTTCTTCGACGGGGGTGCCGTTGACGGTGAGGTGCCCGTCGGTGCCGCAGCAGGCGACGGTGTCGCCGCCGACGGCGACGACCCGCTTGACCATGGTGGAGCCGCCCCACAGCGGGTCCTCGAAGACGACGACGTCGCCGCGCCGGACGTCGTCGCCGTCGATGCGCTGGGCGAGGAGCTTGGAGCCCGGCTCGAAGGTGGGGGCCATGGAGCCGGTGGGCACGGTGTAGGGGCGGTAGAGCAGGGCTCCGGCGGCGAAGCCGCCGAGGAAGAGCAGACAGCCGACGGCCACGGCAAGACCCGACAGCACGCTGCCGAGCCGGCCGTGGCCGTCTCGCTTCTTGGTGGTCCCGCTCATGTGCACCCCAGAGGTCCGTGGTCCGTGGACGATCTGGGACGGCACCCTACCCGCGGGAAGCTACTCGGCGGTATGCCGTGCGGCCCGCTTCCTGCGCCGGCGGAGCACCAGCGGGAGCGCTCCGGCGAGGCCGAGGGCCGCCGCGGCCGGGGTCGTCGCCGCCGCCGGGACGGCCGCCGCGACCGGGTTGAGGCCGGGCTGGTCGAAGACGGCGGGGACGGGCAGCGTCGCCCAGCGGGTGACGGGCCAGGCGACGACCACGGCACGGCCGACGACCTGGTCGTTGGCGATGGTGCCGCCGCCGGGGAGCTCCTGGTGGAAGCGGGAGTCGAGCGAGTTCTGCCGGTTGTCGCCCATGACCCAGATGCGGTCCTGGGGGACCTTGATCGGGCCGAAGGAGTCCTGGCAGGGCATGGAGCCGGGGTAGAGGTAGGCGGACTCGTCGAGCTCCTTGCCGTTGAGGACGACCTTGCCGCCCTCCTTGCAGGAGACGGTGTCGCCGCCGACGGCGATGACCCGCTTGATGAGGTCCTTCTCCTCGGCGGACGGCATGAGGCCGATGAAGCTGAGGAACTTCTGGACCGCGTTGGGCTTGGGCGTCTCCGCGGTCTCCAGCCAGCCGCCCGGGTCGTGGAAGACGACGACCTCGCCGCGCTCGGGCTCGGAGCCGAACCAGGGGGTCAGCTTGTCGACGAGGACCCGGTCACCCTTCTTCAGGGTGTTCATCATCGATTCCGAGGGAATCGAGAACGCCTGCACCAGGAAGGTCTTGATCAGCAGCGCGAGGATCAGCGCGATGCCGATGAGGAGCGGCAGTTCCTTCCAGAAGGAACGCTGCTTCTTCGGCCTGGCGCCGTCGTTCCCGTCGGTCCGGTCCGGCTCGTCGCCGGAGGACGGCGTACCGTCGCCGCTGGTGTTCTCTTCCGTCACGTTCTCACCTCTGGCCCCGTCGGCCCTGTCCTCGGGCCCGTCGTGTCCGGAACGTGCGCCGACGGCCACTTCCCCCACATCCACTCCTCACTCGGTGCAACCGCCCGTCCCGGAACAGGGACAGGCCCGCCACTCCCATAACGAGCAGGAGTTCCGCAGGGGTCGGCGGCCATGGCATTCCGTTCACGTTCCGCGAGGACACACTATGCGACATACCGAGCGTGGTCCCGACTGTCGCACGCGCGTCCGGCACGGCGGCGAAGGTGTCGCGCTCCTCCAGGCCGCGCCAGTGGCCGAACGGCCAGGCGATCACCACCGCGCGGCCCACGATCTGGTCCTCGGCGATGGTGCCCCGGCCCGGCTCGTCCAGGTGGTAGCGGGAGTCGGCGGAGTCGGAGCGGTGGTCGCCGAGGACGAAGACCCGGCCTTCGGGGACCTTCACGTCGAAGGGGATCGTGGACGGCTTGTCGCCGGGATTGAGGTACGGCTCGTCCAGCGGTACGCCGTTGACGGTGATCCGTCCGTCCTCGCCGCAGCAGCGGACGGTGTCGCCGCCGACGGCGATCACCCGCTTGATGAGGTCCCGGTCGTCGGCGGAGGGCATCAGGCCGATGAAGGTCAAAGCCTGCTTGACCTGCTTGATCCCGATGGGGTCCTCGGCGGCGGGGGCGGCGTCCTGGTGGAGCCAGTTCCCGGGGTCCTTGAAGACGACGACGTCACCGCGCTGCGGCTCGGAGCCGAACCACGGGGTGAGCTTGTCGACGAGTACGCGGTCGTGGATCCGGATCGTCTGCTCCATGGAGCCGGAGGGGATGACGAACGCCTGGACGAGGAAGGTCTTGAGGACGAGCGCGATCAGCACCGCGACGCCGACGAGGATCGGGATCTCGCGGAGCGCGGAGCGCTGCCGGCGCCGTCTGACCCGGCGGGCGAGCCGGCGCCGTTCCGCGCGGCCTGGAGGGGGTGCCGGAGCCGCGTCCGGTCCGGCGCCCGCACGGATACCGCGGCTACCCATGTCCGCTCCCCCGCGGCCCGACACCGTGCCCGCCGGTGGGCGGGGCCGGTACGGAGTCGTACGCGTCGGTCTCGGTCACGGTGGTCCAGCGGCCGAAGGGCCAGGCGATCCAGTCGGCGCGGCCGACGACCTTGTCGACGGGGACCATGCCGCCGCCGGGGCTGCCGAGATGGTCGCGGGAGTCGCTGGACTGGCTGCGGTGGTCGCCCATCACCCAGAGGGTGCCCGGGGGCACGACGATGTCGAAGGGGACATCGGAGGGCCGGTCGCCGGGGGTGAGGTACGGCTCCTGGACGCGGGTGCCGTTGACGGTGATCCGGCCGTCCCCGTCGCAGCAGACGACTCGGTCGCCGCCGACGCCGACGACCCGCTTCACGAAGTCGGTCTCGTCGGGGGCGGCGAGCCCGAGGGCGGCCGCCGCGTCGTGCAGCAGGCCGGTGACCGGGTTGCCGGCCGGCTCTTCCTGGACAAAGGATCCGGTTCCGTCGAAGACGACGACGTCACCGCGGCGCGGCTCGCTGCCGAAACGGTACGCCAGTTTGTTGACCAGGATCCGGTCCCCCACCTGGAGGGTGGGCTCCATGGAGCCGCTGGGGATCAGGAAGGGCTGGGCGACGAAGTGGCTGAGGAGCAGCAGGAAGACCACGCAGGCGGCGCCGGTGAGGCCCGTCCTGCGCCAGGAGGGACCGCGCCCCGCGCCGTCGCGGTCGCCGTCCGCCTCGCGGTCGCCGTCCGCGTCGCGGTCGCGGTCTTCGTCCCTGCCGCGGTCGCGGTCTTCGTCCCCGCCGCCGTCGTCGCTGCCGGCGGCGCGGCCGTCCGGGGTGCCGGGCTCGCCGGCCGGGGCCCCGGAAACGCGCACGGAGCGCGACCCGTCGTCCGCGGCTGGATCCGCTTGGGGATCCGCCGGGGAAGAGGGGTCGCGCTCCGTGTGCTGTGCTTCGGTGTCCATCGGGGGGTGAGCCTATCCGGCCCGCCTGTACGAGGAGCGTGAAGCGTCGCGCGAGCGGTGAGCCGGAGCTCAGTTGTCGCGCTTCTCCTTGATCTTGGCAGCCTTGCCGCGCAGCTCACGCAGGTAGTAGAGCTTGGCGCGACGGACGTCACCGCGGGTCACGAGCTCGATCTTCTCGAAGATCGGGCTGTTCACCGGGAAGGTGCGCTCGACGCCGACGGAGAACGAGACCTTGCGGACGGTGAAGGTCTCGGAGACGCCGGAGCCCTGGCGGCGGATGACGACGCCCTTGAACTGCTGGATACGGGAGCGGTTGCCCTCGATGACGCGCACGTGGACGTTCACGGTGTCGCCGGGACGGAAGGCGGGCAGGTCGGAGCGGAGGGAAGCCGCGTTCACCTGGTCGAGCAGGGAAGCCATGGAGGTCTCTTTCCTCGCCGATGCCACAGGTCATCAGCGGTGATGTACGAATCGATGAGATCGCCGTCCGGTCGATGGCGGGCGGCTCCCCCTGTGGCAGGGGCGCGCGCCGGACGGACGGCAGTCGCCTATTCTTCCACGCCCTCGACCCTGCGCCAAAATCGGCCGCCGGGCTCCGGGGCCCAGCCGAGGATCGAGAGGGTCTCGCGGTCCTTCTTGTCGAAGGCGGCGGGATCGCAGCGCTCGATGAGGTCGGGCCGGTTGGCGGCGGTGCGGCGGAACGCCTCGTCGCGGCGCCAGCGGGCGATCTTGCCGTGGTGGCCGCTGACCAGCACCTCGGGGATGGTGTGGCCGCGCCACTCCGGGGGCTTGGTGTAGACGGGGCCTTCGAGGAGGTTGGCCATGGCGCCGGGGGCGAAGGAGTCGTCGCGGTGCGACTCGGCGTTGCCGAGGACGCCGGGGAGGAGGCGGGCGACGGCCTCGGTGATCACCAGGACGGCGGCCTCTCCGCCGGCCAGCACGTAGTCGCCGATGGATACCTCGTAGACCGGCATGCGGGTGGCGTACTCGTCCATGACCCGGCGGTCGATGCCCTCGTAGCGGGCGGGGGTGAAGATCAGCCAGGGGCGCTCGGAGAGCTCGACGGCGAGTTCCTGGGTGAAGGGCCGGCCGCTGGGGGTGGGGACGACGAGGACGGGGCCGTGGGCACCGGTCTCGTAGCCGTCGGCGAGGGTCTGGTCGAGGGCGTCGCCCCAGGGCTCGGTCTTCATGACCATGCCGGGGCCGCCACCGTAGGGGGTGTCGTCGACGGTGTTGTGGCGGTCGTACGTCCACTGCCGCAGGTCGTGGACGTGGACATCGAGCTGTCCACGCGCGCGTGCCTTGCCGACGAGGGAGACGTTCAGCGGTTCGAGGTACTCGGGGAAGATCGTGACGACGTCGAGCCTCATGCCTTGCCGCCCTCTGCGGCGTCCTCTGCGGCGTCGCCTTCCTCGGCGTCGTCCTCTGCCGCGTGGCCCTCTTCGGCGTCGCGGGCGGAGGCGATCTCGGCGCGGTCGTCGATGAGGCCGGGCGGCGGGTCGATGACGGCCTTCTGGTTCTCCAGGTCGATCTCGGTGACGATCTGCTCCACGAAGGGGATCATCAGCTCCGTGCCGTCCGGGCGCTCCACGATGAGGAGGTCCTGGGAGGGCAGGTGGGAGATCTCGGTGATGACGCCGACCTCGGTGCCGTCGGCGAGGACCACGTCGAGGTCGACGAGCTGGTGGTCGTAGTACTCGTCCTCCTCCTCGGGCAGTTCCTCGGGGTCGATCTCGGCGATGAGGAGGGTGTTGCGGAGCGCCTCGGCGGCGTTGCGGTCACGGACGCCCTCGAAGCGCAGCAGCAGCCGGCCGCTGTGCACCTTGCCGGACTCGATGGTCAGCGGGCCGGCGGAGGCCGGATCGGTGAGCAGGACGGCGCCGGGACCGAGCCGCAGCTCGGGCTCGTCGGTACGCACCTCCACGGTGACGTCGCCCTTGATCCCGTGGGCGCGGCCGATCCGCGCGACTACCAACTGCACTGGTGAACTCTTCCTGTCGTACGGCAACGGGCCGGGGTGGGCGGCTGCCCTCCCCGGCCCGTGCCGGTGTCAAACTTTCAGCGGACCTGGTCCACGTCGACGAGGTCGACGCGGATGCCACGGCCGCCGATGGCGCCCACGACGGTACGCAGCGCACGCGCGGTGCGGCCGTTGCGGCCGATCACCTTGCCGAGGTCGTCGGGGTGGACCCGGACCTCCAGCACGCGGCCGCGGCGCAGGTTGCGCGAGGCGACCTGCACGTCGTCGGGGTTGTCGACGATGCCCTTCACGAGGTGCTCGAGAGCCTCCTCGAGCATGATCAGGCCTCGGTGGTGGACTCGGCCTCGGCCTCGTCCGCCTTCGCCTTCTTGGCCTTCGGGGTGATGGCCTCGCCCTTGTCGTCAGCGCCCTCGAGGGCCTTGGCGAACTCGTCGAAGGAAGCGCGCTTCTCTTCCTTCGTCACCGGGGAGAGCAGAGCCTTCTCCGGGGCGGGGAGGCCCTTGTGCTTCTGCCAGTCGCCGGTGAGCTTCAGGATGGCGAGGACGGGCTCGGTCGGCTGGGCGCCGACGGAGAGCCAGTACTGCGCACGCTCGGAGTCGACCTCGATACGCGACGGGTTGTACGTCGGGTGGTAGAGGCCGATCTCCTCGATCGCGCGGCCGTCACGGCGGGTGCGCGAGTCGGCGACGACGATGCGGTAGTGCGGCTGGCGAATCTTGCCGAGGCGCTTGAGCTTGATCTTGACTGCCACTGGAGTGGTGTCTCCTGGTCTTGACGTGGTTGGGCACTTGAGATGCCACGTGGGGTTGCGGTACTCGGGTGCCCGATGGACGCGTCAGCCGGAGGAGAGAGGGGTCCTGTGCGACTGTCGAGTACAGCTGACCATTGTGCCACACGCCGCCAGGTCAGCCGGCGGCGCCCACCGTCTCCGGGATCCGGAAGGGCTTGCCGCAGCCGCCGCAGACGATCGGGGCCTGGGCGAGCACCGAGGGCACCACGCGCACGTTGCGCCCGCAGTCGCAGACGGCCTTGACCCGGACGCCGCCGCCCGAGGAGCCGTGCCGGGCGGCCGGTCCCCGGAAGGAGCGCTTGGTGTCGGCGGCCGTGGCGACGGTGTGGGCCTTGAGGGCGCGCTGGAGCCGCTCGATGGTGGACCGGTAGCGGCGCTTCGCCTCGGGATTGAGCGTGACCAGGGAGAAGCCGCTGCTGGCGTGCGGCTCCTCGGGATGGTCGAGGCCCATCTCCTCGGCGATCGCGAGGAATCTGCGGTTGTGGTAGCGGCCGGCCCGGGAGGTGTCGCGGACACCCCGGGCTGCGGCGATGCCATGGACTGCCTCGTGGAGCAGTCGCTCGAAGGAGAGCTCGGCGCCGCAGGCGGACGAGGACTCTCCGATCAGGGACTCGGGCGCGGCGAGGTCCGGCAGCTCGGGGTGGTACCGCTGAATGTCGGCCCACGCCTGCGCCAGCTCTGCGGCGAGAACAGGTGGTGTCGTGCTCACGTCGGGTACAACGAGCCGGGTCCCGTCCGGGTTCCATTCCGGGGCAACTCAAATATTTTGCACGTACCCGTCAGTCGGTACCCAGGCGTCCACAGCTGGTGCACAGGGCGCATACGCCCCGGCGCGCGGTCGTGTCACGCGCGCCGGAGCGGTGTGGGAGGGGACACTACCGGGCCGGTGCCCGAGTTCGGGCACCGCCCCCCTCCCCCGAGGCCGGCCTCCACCCGGCCCTGGCCCGAACTCGTCCGGAGTCGTCCGGTGCGAGCACTGGACGCCGGACGCGAAGCGCAGTTCCCTGACTACGGGGGGCTGTCGTCCGGCACGGAATGGGGCCTGATCCATGACACCTACGCTCGTCCCGCACCACCCCGCGCGTGACTGGGCCGAGATCCAGGAGCGGATGCTCGTCCCGCTCTACGAGGCGGCCTACGAACGTCTCGGCGTGGGCCCGGGGACCCGCCTGCTCGGCCTGGACTGCGGCACCGGCCTCGCCCTGCTGATGGCGGCGGCGCGGGGCGCGTCGGCCTCCGGGGCGGAGCGGGACCGGGCCCGCGCGGAGCTGGCCAGGGCCCGGCTCCCCGAGGGCCTGACGGTCACCGCCGAGGTGCCCGGGGACGGCCCGTACGACGTGATCACCGCCTTCCACGCGGCCGACCGCACCGCCTACGGTCCCGCCGACCTCACCCGGACGGCCCAACCGGGCGCGGCGGTCGTGCTGGCGGGCTGGGGGCCCCCCGAGCGCTGCGCGACGGAGCCGCTGCTCCGCCTCGCGGACCGGCTCGCCGACCGGCGCCCCTCCCCCCGTACGGACCTGGGCGCCCTCGCCCTCCGCGCCGGGCTGCGGCCCGTCGGCTCGGGGCGGGTCGCCTGCCCCTTCGGGTACGCGGACGAGTCCAGCGCGGTGCGCGGCCTGCTGTCGACCGGCGCCTTCGACGCGGCGGTCCGGGCCGGCGACCCCGCGCAGGTCGAGAAGGAGATCGAGGAGGCACTGGCCCCGTACCGGCGCGCGGACGGCACGGTGTGGATGCCGAACGTCTTCCGGTACGTGGTCGCGCGCGTGCCGTAGGCCGCGTCGGGCGGATAGGGGATCCGGGATCCTGGAGATCGGATCCAGGATCCGATGTCGTGGATCCCGGACGTTGGATCCACGATCCGATGTCGTGGATCCCGGACATTGGATCCACGATCCAAAATGCTGGATGCGGTATCCCGGATGTCGGATCCCCTACCCGACATCCGGGATCCGGAGGTCAGGACAGCGGCGGCGGTTCCGGGTTCGGGCCGACGCCGGGTTCCGGGGCGTGGGGGTCGGGGCGGGCGATGCCGGCGGCTCGGTAGGCGGCGCCCTCCTCCAGGGTCTCGTTGGCGAGGAGGGCGGCGCTCAGGGCGTCGAGCTTGTCGCGGTGCTGATTCAGGAGGCGTACGGCGGCGTCGTAGCACTCGTCGACGATCCGGCGCATCTCGGCGTCGACGGTGTCGAGGGTGGCGGGGGCCGCGGAGAGCCCGTACGCCTGCTGGGCGTCACCGGGGATGGCGGTGAGCCGGCCGACGGTCTCGCTCATGCCCCAGCGGCCGACCATGCCCCGGGCGATGTTGGTGACCTGTTCGAGGTCGCTCTCGGCGCCGGTGGTGATGACGCCGAAGACGACCTGTTCGGCCGCCATGCCACCGAGGGCGCCGATGATCCGGCCGCGCAGGTACTCCTCGGTGTAGGCGTACTTGTCGGCGTCGGGGGTGGAGAGGGTGACGCCGAGGGCGCGGCCGCGCGGCACGATGGTGATCTTGCGGACGGGGTCGGCGCCGGGCTGGAGCATGCCGAGGAGGGCGTGTCCGCTCTCGTGGTACGCGGTGCGGCGGCGTTCCTCCTCGGGCATGACGAGGGGGCGTTCGGCGCCGAGCTGGACCTTCTCCAGGGCGTAGGAGAGGTCGGACTGGGTGACGGTCTTCTGTTCCCGCTTGACGGCGAGGAGCGCGGCCTCGTTGGCGAGGTTGGCGAGTTCGGCGCCGGTCATGCCGGGGGTGGTGCGGGCGACCTGTTCCAGGTCGACGTCCTTGGCGAGCGGGATCTGCCGGGTGTGGATCCTGAGGATGGCCTCGCGGCCGCCGCGGTCGGGCGGGTTGACGTGCACGATCCGGTCGAAGCGGCCGGGGCGGGTGAGAGCGGGGTCGAGGACGTCGGCGCGGTTGGTGGCGGCGAGGACGATGACGCCCTCGGAGCCGGTGAAGCCGTCCATCTCGGTGAGGATCTGGTTGAGGGTCTGCTCGCGCTCGTCGTGGCCGCCCATGCCGGAGCCGCCGCCGCGGGCGCGGCCGATGGTGTCGATCTCGTCGATGAAGATGATCGCGGGGGCGACCTTGCGGGCCTCGGCGAAGAGTTCGCGGACGCGGGAGGCGCCGACGCCGACGATCATCTCGATGAACTCGGAGGCGGAGGCGGAGAAGAACGGCACCCCGGCCTCGCCGGCGACGGCCCGCGCGAGGAGGGTCTTGCCGGTGCCGGGCGGGCCGGCGAGGAGGACGCCGCGGGGCATCTTGGCGCCCATGTCCCGGTACGCCTGCGGGTTCTTGAGGAAGTCGACGACGTCGTTGAGCTCGCCCTCCACCTCGTCGATGCCGGCGACGTCGGCGAAGGTGGTGCGCTTGCCGCCCTCCAGCTCGACCGGTTTCGGCGGCTGCTTGCGGCCGAGCATGCCGCCGGCGCCGCCCATGCCGGCGCTCATCCGGCGGGCGATGAACACCCAGAGGAGGACGAGGAGCAGCATCGGGGCGAGGGAGAGGAGGAGGTTGGCGAGGAAGGAGCGTTCCTGCACGACGGGCTCGGCGGTGACGGTGACCTTCTGCTGGGTGAGCTGCGCCCACAGGTCGTCGTCGGCGAAGGCGGGCCGCTGGGTCTGGAACTTGGTGTAGTCGCCCTTGCCGTCGGGCACCGGCTGCTTCTCCTTGAGCTGGCCCTGGATGGCGTCGCCCTTGGAGTAGATCTTGGTGACGTTCCCCGCGGTGACCTGCTTGCTGAACTCGGTGTACGAGATCGTCGGCCCGTCGCCCTCGTTGAAGAAGGAGAGCACGAGGTTGGCGATGAGGTAGACGGCGAGCGCGGTGAGGATGAGGCTGCCCCAGCCTCCGGGCATCTTCTTCTTCGGTGGCGGGGGCGGCGGCGCCCCTTCCGAGCGCCAGGGCTGGTCGGTCCGGTCGCGCGGGGGTACGGGGTTGGCCACGTCGCTCTCCTCGGGGCGGCAGTGGCCCCAGTATCGAAGATCACGACGAACGCGGCATTTCGGGTGGACCGGGGGGACGAAAAAGGGCCCGGGGCGGTTTCGTACCGCCGCGGACCCCTTCTCTCGGACGTCGCCGGATCCCTCCGGGCGTGGCCGGATTCCTCCAGGCGCCGCCGGAATCCTCCGGGCGCCGCCGGAATCCTCCGGGCGTCGCCGGAGCGTCAGCCCATGAACTTCTTGAACTCGTCCGGCAGCTCGAAGTCCTGCGGGCCCTGGCCGGCGCCCGGCAGCCCGAAGGCGCCGCCCTGCTGGGCCTGCTCCCGCTTCTCCTGAGCGGCCTGCTCCTCGGCCTTCCGCTTCATCGGGTTGCCGCTCTTGCGCTTGCCCTTGGCCTGCTTGACCTGCTTCTTCTGCCGGCCGGGGCCACCGCCCATGCCCGGGATGCCGGGCATACCGGGCAGGCCGCCGCCCTGGGCCATGCGGGACATCATCTTGCGGGCCTCGAAGAACCGCTCGACCAGGCCCTTGACGGCGCTGACCTCGACGCCGGAACCCTTGGCGATACGGGCGCGGCGGGAGCCGTTGATGAGGGTCGGGTCCTGGCGCTCGGCCGGGGTCATCGACTTGATGATGGCGGCGGTACGGTCCACGTCCCGCTCGTCGATGTTGGCGATCTGCTCCTTCATCTGCCCCATGCCGGGCAGCATGCCGAGCAGCTTGCTGATGGAGCCCATCTTGCGGACCTGCTCCATCTGGGCGAGGAAGTCGTCCAGGGTGAAGTCCTGGCCCTTCTTCGACGCGAGCTTCGAGGCCATCTTGGCGGCCTCTTCCTCGTCGAAGGTCTGCTGGGCCTTCTCGATGAGCGACAGCATGTCGCCCATGCCGAGGATGCGGGACGCCATGCGGTCCGGGTGGAACGCGTCGAAGTCGTCCAGCTTCTCGCCGTTGGAGGCGAACATGATCTGCTTGCCGGTGACGTGCGCGATGGAGAGCGCGGCACCACCGCGGGCGTCGCCGTCGAGCTTGGAGAGCACGACGCCGTCGAAGCCGACGCCGTCGCGGAACGCCTCGGCGGTGTTGACCGCGTCCTGACCGATCATGGCGTCGACGACGAAGAGGATCTCGTCGGGCGAGGTCGCGTCACGGATGTCCGCGGCCTGCTGCATCAGCTCCTGGTCGATGCCGAGGCGGCCGGCGGTGTCGACGATGACGACGTCGAAGACCTTGGAGCGGGCGTACTCGATCGAGTCCTTGGCGACCTGGACCGGGTCGCCGACGCCGTTGCCGGGCTGCGGGCCGTAGAAGGCGACGCCGGCGCGGTCGGCGACGACCGAGAGCTGGTTGACGGCGTTGGGGCGCTGGAGGTCACAGGCGACGAGCAGCGGCGAGTGGCCCTGCCCCTTCAGCCAGAGGCCGAGCTTTCCGGCGAGGGTGGTCTTACCGGCACCCTGGAGACCGGCGAGCATGATCACGGTCGGCGCGGTCTTGGCGAAGCGCAGGCGGCGGGTCTCGCCGCCGAGGATGCTGACCAGCTCGTCGTTGACGATCTTGACGAACTGCTGGCCGGGGTTCAGGGCCTTGGAGACCTCCACGCCGAGGGCGCGACCCTTGACTTCCTTGATGAACTGCCGGACGACCGGAAGCGCGACATCCGCCTCGAGGAGTGCGATACGGATCTCCCGCGCCGCGGCGTCGATGTCGGCCTCGCTGAGGCGGCCCTTGCCGCGGAGACTCTTGAAAGTGGCTGCAAGGCGATCGGAGAGGGTATCGAACACGGCGGTCGCGGATCCTCAGGTGTCGGGGGCGGATGGACTGCCCTCCAGGGTATCCGCCCCCTCCCACCGGTGCCCTCACCCGTCGTATCGGGGGTGAGGGCACCGGTATCCCCACCTGTGTGAGGAGCGGTGCTCGGTGAGGCGTCCTTTGCCTCGCAGGGAGGGACCATCCCCGCCTCGGCGGGGAGCACGCAGTGCTCAACGACACACGGCGCCCCAGGTCACCCCAGCGCCTCCTCCAGCGCCCTGGCCAGGTCGATCGCCTCCTCGTCCGGCAGGAGGGAGCCGTCCGGCCGGGTCACGTACAGGGTGTCCACGGCGTTGGCGCCGAGGGTCGAGACGTGGGCGCTGCGGACGCGTACCGCCGCTCCCTCCAGGGCCCGGCCGATCCGGTGGAGCAGGCCCGGGGCGTCCTGGGCGCGGACCTCCAGGACGGTGGCGAGGCGGGAGTCGGCGGGGGCGACGGTGACGCGGGGCGGCGGGGCCTGGACGCCTCGGCGGCGCGGGTAGGCGGCCTCGCGTTCGGCGAGCCGGGCGGGGATGTCGAGGGTTCCGTCGAGGGCGCGCAGCAGGTCGGCGCGGAGCCGGTGGCCCTGGGGCAGGGAGCCGTACTCGGCGGCGACGCGCCAGGCGAGGACGAGGACGGAGCCGGTGCCGGGTTCGGTGGGGAGGCCGGGGAGGTCCACGGCGCGCAGTTCGGCGGCGCGGACGGTGAGCCGGTGGAGGGCGAGGACGCCGGCGACGGCGGGTAGGACGCCGGGCTGGTCGGGGAGGGCGATGAGGAGTTCGACGCCGACGGGGGCGGGCTCGTCGGGGTCGAGGGGCTGTTCGTCGCGGGTGTGGAGGGCGAGGACGGGTTCGCCGGTGCGCAGCGCCTCGACGGCGAGGCGTTCCTGTTCGGCGCTGGGGGCGGCGGCCTCGGGGTCGGGCAGGGGCTCGCCGGCGAGGACGCCGGTGACGCGTTTGACGAGGTCGGCGACGAGGGAGGCGCGCCAGGCGGACCAGGCGGCGGGTCCGGTGGCGAGGGCGTCGGCCTCGGTGAGGGCGTGGAGGAGTTCGAGGGTGCCGACGGTGCCGACGGCGGCGGCGACGGCTTCGACGGTGGCCGGGTCGTCGAGGTCGCGGCGGGTGGCGGTGTCGACGAGGAGGAGGTGGTGGCGGACGACGGTGGCGATGGTGGCGGTGTCGGCGCGGTCGAAGCCGATGCGGGCGGCGAGGTCGCGGGCGATGGTCTCGCCGGCGACGGAGTGGTCGCCGGGCCAGCCCTTGCCGATGTCGTGGAGGAGGGCGGTGACGAGGAGGAGGTCGGGGCGGCCGACGCGGCGGGTGAGGGAGGCGGCGCGGACGGCGGTCTCGACGAGGTGCCGGTCGACGGTCCAGGTGTGGACGGGGTTGCGCTGGGGGCGGTGGCGGACGCGTTCCCAGTCGGGCAGGAGGCGGGTGACGAGCCCTTCGGCCTCCAGGGCCTCCCAGACGGGGACGGTGGGGGCGCCGGCGCCGAGGAGGGTGACGAGGGCTTCGCGGGCCTCGGCCGGCCAGGGGACGGGCAGCGCCTTGGCGGTGGCGGCGAGGTGGCGTACGGCGTGCGGGGAGAGCGGCAGGCCGTGCTGGGCGGCCGCGGCGGCGGCGCGGAGCGGGAGGACGGGGTCGCGTTCGGGGCGGGCGAGGGAGGTGCCGGCCGTGCGGGCGAAGCCGGGGGGCTGCGGGAGGGCGAGGACGACCTCGCCGTCCATCTCGACGATGCCCTCGGCGAGCGGGGTGCGTTCGGCGGGCTGTTTCCGGTCGCCGGAGCGTCCGCCGAGGAGGCCGCGGAGGCGGGGGCGGGCGGAGCGGGCCTTGAGGACGCGGCCGACCTCGCGCCAGGTGACGTCGGAGGCGTACGTGACGATGCCGGCGGCCTCGTACACCTCGCGGAGCAGGGTGTCGGCGTCGAGGAGGCCGAGCTGTTCGGCGACGGCGTCCTGTTCCTGGAGGGCGAGGCGGTCGGTGGCGCGGCCGGTGGCGAGGTGGAGGGCGTCGCGGGCGTCGAGGAGGCGGCGGCGGGCGGTGTCGAGGCCGTCGCGGGGGGCGTCGGCGAGCCAGGAGGCGGCGACGGCGCGCAGGGCCTGGGCGTCGCGGAGGCCGCCGCGGGCCTCCTTGAGGTCGGGTTCGAGGAGGAAGCGGAGCTCGCCGGCGCGGTCGGCGCGGTCGCGGCAGAGTTCGGCGAGTTCGGGGAGGCGGCGGGCGGCCTGGTTGCGCCAGTCGGCGAGGACGGTGGAGCGGAGGGCGGCGGCGAGGGCGGTGTCGCCGGCGAGCGGCCGGGCGTCGAGGAGTCCGAGCTGGACCTTGAGGTCCTCGGCGGCGGTGGCGCGGGCCTGGGCGGGGGTGCGGACGGAGTGGTCGAGGGCGATCCCGAGGTCCCAGACGGGGTACCAGAGGCGGTCGGCGACGGCGGCGACGGTCTCCTTGGGGGCGCTGCCGTCGTGGAGCAGAAGGAGGTCGAGGTCGCTGCGGGGGGAGAGTTCGGCGCGGCCGTAGCCGCCGACGGCGACGAGGGCGATTCCCTTGGGCGGTGCGGCGGCGAAGAGTCCGGCCAGCCAGTCGTCGGTGAGGCGGGAGAGGGCGCCGCGGCGCTCGGGCCCGGACGGCGCCTTCTCCTGGAGGAGCCGCAGCCGGTCCGCCGCGTAGCCTCCGGGTCCCTGCTCTTCGGTCGCGTCCTGCGGTTCGAGGGTGGTCACCGGCGGCTCCTTCGCTCTGCGGGGCGGCGGGGTGGGGCGGAGGGTACGGCTGCGGGGCGCCGGCCCCGGGGGTACGCCCCCGGGGCCACGGCGGCCGGGGTCGGACCGCGGTGTACGGCTCCGGGGGTCGGACCACGGAGGTACGGGGTCAGGGGCGCGGCCCGCGGAGGTACGGCTCAGGGGTGGGGGGTGCGGGCCGGGAGCCGCCCCCCCAGGGGGGCGGGACCCCCCAGCCCGACCCCCCCGGTGGCGCGCCCAAACCGCGGCCGGGGCCCGCGCGC